>CASGCE010000001.1 GCA_949299935.1 uncultured bacterium
GCAGATGTGCACATAATACCTGTAAGAACCATTGCTGATACTAATAACTTTTTACAACTCATATTATCTCCTGATTTTTTACTATTCTAAATATTATAAATATATTGTATAATATATATTATAAAAAAGCAATACGGTGAACGATGGGTTTAAACGCAAATTCAAAGCAGGATCTGGAAGATTTCAAATCATATATTTTAGTTGAAAAAAACTTTTCGGAACATACGGCAAAAGCCTACTGTTCGGACGTTTTAAGCTTTTTAGTGTGGATAAATGATACATCATGTGAAAATGTTAACTTTTCCAAAGTCAGGGATTATCTTCATTTTATCCAAAAATTTAATTACAAAAAGACTACTATAGCCAGAAAAATCGCTTCTATAAGAACTTTTTACAAATTTTTATACAGAGAAAGAAAGGTTAACTCTAATCCGGCATTAAATCTTAATTCTCCAAAACGACCAAAATCACTACCAAAATTTTTAACACCTGATGAAATTGAAAAAATTCTTAACAATGTAAAAATTGACACACCTGCGGGATTTAGAAACAGAGCTATTCTGGAACTTTTGTGGGCAACGGGAATGCGGGTATCCGAACTCAGCGGATTAAATTTCGGGGATTTGAATTTAGAAAACAATGAAATCCGTGTTTTCGGAAAGGGTGCCAAAGAAAGGATAATTCTTGTAACTGACAGGGCAAAAACTTACCTTGAAAGATATTTAACTTCAGCCCGTATGCTTATACCAAAAGGCTTTAGGGTGGAAGAGCCGACGGAAAGCTCGCCTGTTTTTATTAATAACACAGGCTACAGGCTGCAAACAAGAACTATCCGTAATGTTATAAATGAAACAGTTGACAAAATTGAACTCCCGAAAAAGGTTACGCCGCACGTATTCAGACACAGTTTTGCAACTCATTTGATAGAAAACGGTGCGGATTTGCGTGTGGTGCAGGAACTTTTAGGACACGCCAGCATCTCAAATACGCAAATCTACACACATGTTTCCATGCAGCATATGAAAGAAGTCTATAACGAAGCCCACCCGAGAGCCTAAAGCCACGGGTAATCCTCTTTGATTTCCCATCCGTCTAAAAATATTAAATAACCGCAAGCATACATATTATCTAATTCACAGTTTTTCAATGCTGACGCTCTGCTTGAAGCGTATTTGTAAAATTCAAATTGACGAGAATTTAAGTTGAACCGCATTACAAAAATATCCTTGCCAAGCGTATTGGGACCTTGAAATCCGTTTATATCAACATAAAAATTAGGATTCAAAAATTTATCCACACATGTTCCGTCTGCGACACTTGTACCCTCCGCACAGCCTGAAGTTCCTATAACTATACTAACCAAAACATTGCTTGACAAAAGAAAAAAATACTTTCGTGTGCCGGCACCCGCGGTATAATCTCCGGTCGTCGGGTTTTTAGAACCATCATACTTAATAGCTTGTCTTTTTGTATAACCAAAATCCTTTGATACTTTTAAATACGGTATTAAATACTTTTTAACAAAAAGTTCTAACGCCTCTTTTGAAGAAAAATCACTATCCGCTGTCGGAGTTCCGTAAATTCCGGACACTTCCCAGGTGGTTGTATCCCCGTGTTCTGCCTGCGCCATTGTGAGAGCCTGCGACAACACCGAATACGTTTGTTTTAATTTTGATACCGTCTGTTTTTTCTGATAATTCGCTATAAGCGTCGGAATTGTCATAGCTGCCACAATGCCGATTATGGCAAGGGTTATCAAGACTTCTGCTAAGGTAAAGGCGGCTTTCTTTTTAAAGTCGTTAAGACGATAAGACGTTAGGACATTAAGTTCTTTACTGTGAGTTTTGCTAACATTTGTGTCATCCTGAACTCGTTTCAGGATTTCTGATTTATAATTCATCATATCAGAATTATAATTTGTTTCGGGGGCTGTGTCAATTCTTTTTATATCTTGTAGGTCGGGTTTACTAACCCGACTGCTAACTTTTTTGTCGGCATAGTAATGCCGACCTAGATTTCTAATCCGACTGTTACCTCTTAGTGCCTTAGTGCCATAGTATCTTAGTAACGTTACTAAACCAATACCGCCAAAACCCTTGTCCTGTCTACTTAGGAGAGTCGCCCCCCCCCCGTTATTAAAACTAGTCATATCAACACTCTCCTTGTTTTGGGTTTATTATATCAAAATTCTCAAATTTTGGCAATAAATATCATTTATTATTTCGATCGTATAAAGATTTATTTGATTTAATAAACAACAACAGAGGAATAATTATAAAGCATAACAGCCCGAAAATTCTGAAAGAATCAATAAATGCCCAAAGTGTTGACTGCTGAATCAATTGTTTATACAAAGTTGTCTGTGCCATATAATTTGCAACGGAAAGCTCCGTATATTGAGATAAAGCTGCAGCGGTACTTTGGAGTCTTTCCATATAAACACCGTTTAATTCGGATAATTTCCCGACCATCATATACTGATGCATTTGCGCAAATCTTGAAAGCATTGTCGCAACCAGCGATGTACCGATTGCACCGCCGATTGTTTTTAACAAATTTTGAATACCGGATGCATTTGTCATCTGATCATTTCTCAATGTATCAACAGACAGGTTTATAATCGGAATCATTGCCAACCCCATACCCATACCCATTAAAAAGTTAGGTATCATAATATTTATGCTTGCAATCTGTAAATTCAAAAATCCCAAAACAAGACCGCCGGTACCAATCAAAGATAACCCGATTACAACCATCAACCGGTTGCTGATTTTGTTGGAAATATTTGCGACAATTACCATGGATAGTAAACTTCCCAAACCCCTCGGCATCATGGAATATCCGCTTAAAAATGCAGTATAACCCATCATACTTTGCAAAAATTGAGGCAAAATCGCAATAGACGCATACAAAACCGCTTGAATTACAACCTGCATTGCAGTTCCTGCAAGAAAATTCATATCCTTAAACACACTCAAATCAATAAGTGTATCTTTGCGGTAAATTTGAGATATAAAAAACGAAATTCCCGCAACGCATGAAACCGTAAACATCCAGCACACCCACGTTGCATTAAACCAGTCCGCATTATTACCTTTGTCCAAAACTATCTGCAAACAAGTAATCCAAACAACCAGAAGAAAAAAACCGAGAGCATCAATTTTTACACCTTTTTGACGCTTGGCATACGGAGGGTCGACAAGAATTTTTTTACACATTAATGCTGCAATACAACCAAAAGGTACGTTTATAAAATAAATCCAAGGCCATGTCCAATTATCTGTAATCCAACCGCCAAGAACAGGTCCTATAATAGGTGCAATTATTATACCCATGCCGAAAAAAGCCATTGCTTTAGGACGTTCTTTTTTCGGAAAACTTTCCAGTATTATTGCCTGTGAAATAGGAACTATTCCTCCACCTCCAAAACCTTGCAATATTCTTGCTAAAACCATTTCCAATAAGGAATTTGACAACCCGCATAATAAAGATGCAATAGTAAATAACAAAATACTTATAATAAAAAAGTTTTTACGCCCAAAAACCTTACTAAACCAATCAACAGCCGGAATTACAATACCGCTTGCAATCAAATAACTCGTTAAAATCCATATAGATTCATCACGTGTAACCGAAAAACTTCCGGCCATATGTGGCAAAGCAACATTAGCAATTGTTCCGTCAAGAACAAATATAAATACTGCAAGTAAAACAGCAGATGCTGTTAACCACGGGTTTTTCGGGTAATATTGATTTTCTTCTTCTGTTATTTCTTCAGCCATAGTATTCCTAATATTTTTTTATCTTACTCTTACTTTCGGCACAACTGACATACCAGGTACTACGTTATATTCCTCAGGGTCAATTTCTTCAGTAAAAATAATTTTAACAGGAATTCTTTGGACAATTTTAACAAATGAACCTACCGCATTTTCAGGCGGAAATAAACTGGCTTTTGCACCTGAACTTCTTTGGATACTGTCAACTTTTCCCTTAAATATTTTATTCGGATACGTATCTACTTTGATATCAACTGATTGCCCGGGTTTCATGTGACGAAGCTGATTTTCTTTAAAGTTTGCTACCACCCATACATTATCAGGTACTATTGTAAATAAAGGTGTTCCAATTTGAACATACATCCCCTTTTCTACTCTTCTTGAAGCAACTGTTCCTGACTGGGGTGCATATATGTTTGTGTAGGAAAGATTAACTTCAGCCTGATCTTTTTGAGCTTTTAATACTTTTAAATCAGCATCGGCAACTTTGCTGTTATTATCTGAAAATAACGATTGCTCTGCCGTTACTAATTGAGCTTTTGAACTGTCATATTTAGCTTGTGCCGCATCAAGTGTCTGTTTGGATACCGCACCTGCTTCATACAAATTTTTATATCTGTCTAAATCCTTTTTCGCAACCTCGATATTTGTATTTGCAGCATTTAAATTAGCTTTCGCGTTTTGCTGGTTTAATAAGGCCCTTTCATATTGCGCCTCCATTTGTTCAACTCTAATCTTATAATCTGTATCATCAATTCTTGCTACCAGATCCCCTTCATTTACCCTTTGGTTATCTTTTATCAATACTTCCACTATTTGCCCGCTAACTTTCGGTGCTACGGACACTGTTGTTGTCTCGACGTATGCGTCATCTGTTGATTGGAATTTTATTGCATCAATAATAAAATAAGCAATAAGCATTATAACTACAATACCTAACCAAATCAGTACGGGTTTTTTTAACAATTTGTTTTCTTTTTTGTCTTCACTATTTAAATTTTCTTCTTTTATTTCGTTTTCTTCCATGTTTAACCTCTATATCTTTAGTTCTAATAATCTCTCCAATGACGTTCTGAATTTTTTTAAACCGACTTGTAAATTTTCAACATCTTCTTCGGAAAAAAGATCTTCTCTATTTTCAAATAAAGATTTTTCAAATCTTACATTTATCTGATTTAATTTTTTATAACCGGCTTCTGTGATAGCCATTTTTCTTACTAAACGATTATTCTTTGTAGCAACAAATCTTGTAATCAGACCTTTGGCTTCCAAGGAATTTAAAATTCTGCCGGTGTTTGCTCTATCCTTAAATATTAACTTTGCTAAATCTCTTTGACATATTCCGCTATGACATGATATTACATCTAACGCAGAATATTCTTCAGGCACAACATCAAAATTAAGTTTGTTGAACAATTGTGCTGCAACTAGTTTAATAACTTTTGCCGTTTGTTCTATGTCGTAATGAATACTTTCTGTGTAATGTTTTATGACTTTTTTCATATTTCCTTTATTATTTTAACATTGTGTTGCAAAAAAAATATGTTGCATTTACAACAATATTATGCTAACATATGATTATTAAAAATGCAAGCATTAATTCTAAATGAGGTAAAAAGATTGAAAAAAGAAATAACAATAACACTTATAGCGGGAATATTACTTACAAACACGACTCCAATATACGCTGTTGATGATATAACAAAATCTACAGCCACACCAAAACAATTTAAAAGTATGGTTAAAAAAGATAAAAAAGTTAACAATGATTATAAATTTGCATACGTAAATCTGGAATGGTGGGAAAATTTTAATGATAAAAATTTAAACGAATATATCATTAAAGCAATAGAAAATAATTATGATTTAAAAATGGCGACAATAGCTGTTGAGGAATATTATCAACAAACACGTGCACAATTTGCAAATGAGTTACCTACAATTACGGCAGGATTTTCACCGAATTTACTAAAGATGCCTGGTGCAACAAACACAACAGGTGCCTATGCAGTTCCTGCAATAGCACAGTATGAAATAGATTTATTCTTAAAAAACAGAGATAAAACAAAATCCGTAAAAAAACTCTGGGAAGGTTCAAAACTTGATGAAAGAAGTGCATATATTTCTGTTGTATCTGCCGTAGGAACAACATATTTAAATATAGTAATGTTTGATAAAATTATTGAGTTACAAGAAGAAATTGTAAAGGATCGTAAAGAAATTTACGACTTAATGTTACTAAGTCATGGTGAAGGTCTTGTGTCAACAGCTGATACGGTGAGAGCAAATAAAGCTTACGTAAACGGAAAATCTGATTTGATTGAGCTTCAAAAACAGCGTGAACAAATGCTTCATCAATTATGTGTATTAATAGGCGATAGTCCTGAAAATGCAAATAGTTTAACAAGAACTTCACTTGATGAACTTGATTTCAAAGGAAATATCCCCTCTCAAATCGCTTCTGAGGTAATAATTCAAAGACCGGACTACCTAAAAGCAGAAAAAATGGTAGAAAAAGCAGGGATAGATGTAAGGGTGGCTAAAAAAGAATTTTTACCTTCCTTAAATATAACAGGGTTGGCATTATTTAATGCAAATGATATAGGCAGTGTTTTTAGCACGAAAGGTATGCTTGCTTTACTCGGAGGCTCAATAATGTATCCGTTTTTTACAGGCGGATCAAGATTTGCCAATTTAAAAATAAGGAAAGCCGAATATGAAAGAATTTTGCAAAATTACTATAAAACTAACCTTACTGCAATACAAGAAGTGAATGACTCTTTGGTAAGTATAAAAATGGATACAGAAAAAATGGCAGAAACAGAAAAACAAGCTAAACTTGAAAAAGCAGATTTTGGATACAACACACACAAATATAATCAGGGAACTATTTCTAAACTGGATTTAATACAATACAGGGAAAATTTATTATCAATAGATAAATTGGTAGCTCAAAATAAAGTCAATTGTTACGTAGATTATATAGGACTTTATAAAGCTGTAGGAAGTAAACTCTAAAATTATCTAAATCATCACCTCTTTACTTTAAAAGTGAAACCTGCCGGTTGAAAACCGGCTTTTTTTTATGCCGGAATTTTTTGAAGTAATTTTATGTTCAATTTTTCATTAGAGTCTTTAAATAGAATTTTATTGATATTTCCCAATTCTAAACGTCTTAAAGGTTTACTGCAAAATAAAACCTTTTTATTTCCAAAAGTGTTAAGAATTATGTAATTTTGAATAGAAAAATCATATTGAATAGTAAGTAAAACTTCATAGTCTAAATATAATTGGAAATTGCAACCGGCATTAGTACCAATAGTGATAACATTTTTACCTGAAAAAATTTGTTGGTTACTATTTGAAGAAATTATTATATCCATAATTCAAATTATAAAAACAGCTAAATAGTATAAACAATATCCAATTGGGTATAAAATCCTCTTTTTGAATGGTTGATTTTTGAAAAAATATCATTAATATGGTTGTGAGGTAGTATAAATATGAGGGTCTTATTATGTCAAATTATACCGGAAATTCATTATTAACGGGTATTTATGCAGGGTTAACAAATACCTATTCATATCTTGCACAACTTTCACCGGATGGTGTCACACTGGACAGTATTTCAAGTGCAAGAACTGATTCTAAAAATTATTTAAATCTTAACCAAAGCTTTGCATCATATTTGCAAACCAACTTTAATGCCATAGACCAAGACGGTGACGGTGTTATAGGTTCTGATGAAATAACCAATTACACAAATACCTTAACAACTCAAGGTTTGACTCGCACACAGTTGACACAACTTGCAGCATCAGGTGCTTCAGGGTTGTCATCCGATACAATTAACAATATTTTGGAACATTTTGATGAAATGGATACAAATCATGACGGTAAAGTAACAAGTGCTGAAATTGCAGCATATAGTTACAGCGCATCTAAACAAGAAAAAATTGATGAATTTAATTATCAAAAAGCAACAAACATGTCAACTTTTTACGCTGATGAATCTTCTTCAACACCTGATTCATACAGTATGTTAAGTTACAGATACAAAAATTATAATTCTTAGTAACAAAGTATAAACCATCCTTGTATCCTTTAGGTTTATACATTAGTAGAAAAGGGAAATCGGTCAAATTTTACATTGACCGATTTTTATTATTGAAAAGGACCGATTAATTCGGTCTTTATATTTTCATTACTTAACAGATTTTGCAACTTCGGCTGTTATATCATCTCCGCCGTATAAAACAATATTTTTGGGTAGAACAAGGTTATAATTCATTCCTTTGGCTTTTTCAACAATTATTGATTTGATATTACTGTCAATTTGCATTAATTTTGTATTATACTCATCGTCTAAAGCAACTTTTTGATTATTAATTTCATTTCTATATTTCTCTTCAAGTTGCGTAATTTTTACAGGATCTGTTTCTTTTGCAATTTCTTCTCTTGCTTTGTTTACCGTTTCTTTCATTGTATCAAGTTTTTTTTGTTGATCTGCTTTTAATGCTGTTACCTGTGAAGATTTGGAAATTAAAGACTGGACATCTACTACGGCAACTCTATAACCCGTATCTGATATAGCTTTGCTGTTAATAGAGTAACCCGCAACAAATGCTATTAAACAAATTGCAATAAACCATAAATGTTTTTTCATAATATAAATCCTTTCTTTAGTACATGTTATTTGCGTTTTTTAAAATTTTAAAATCCGACAGTCGGGCAGAAATTACATTTTGCGAAAAATTTATGTTTTATGTAAAATAATCTTATAAAAGAAGGAGAATTTTATATGAAAAAATCAATTAAAGATTTAGGTGACATCAAGGGAAAAAGAGCTCTTGTAAGAGTTGATATTAACGTACCTTTAGATGCAGACAAAAATGTTACTGATGATACCAGAATTCAAGCAATTTTGCCTACAGTAAACTATTTAAAAGATAAAGGTGCAAAAATTATTCTTATGGCACATTTAGGCAGGCCAAAAGGTGAAGTAAACCCTGAATTTTCACTGGCACCTGTTGCAAAATACTTATCTAAAGTTTTGGGCGAAGATGTTTTGTTTGTTTCAACACCTGTTGGCGAAGGTGCTGAAAAAGACTTGGCAAATTTAAAAGACGGTCAAGTTGCTCTATTAGAAAATATTCGTTATTACAAGGCTGAAGAAGCAAAAGATGATGATATGACTTTTGCAAATGAGCTTGCAAAACTTGGTGATTTTTATGTTAATGATGCTTTTGGTGCGGCACACAGAAATCATACATCAACTGCCAAAGTAGCAAAAGTTGTAAAACCTGCAGTATCAGGTCTTTTAATGGAAAAAGAATTAAGATGCTTGTCACAAGCCCTTGATAACCCGACAAGACCTTTCACTGCTGTTGTTGGCGGAGCTAAAGTTTCTTCAAAAATCGGTGTTTTAGAAAACTTAATCGACAAAGTTGATAACCTAATTATCGGGGGCGGTATGGCTTATACATTTGTAAAAGCTAATGGCGGTAAAATCGGTAATTCTATTTGTGAAGATGATCAATTGGAAGTTGCAAAGGCTATAGAAAAGAAAGCTGCTGACAAAGGTATAAAACTTGTTATGGCTACTGATGTTTTAGTTACTGATGATTTTTCAGGCAACGGCACAAACAAAGTTGTTGATATCAGGAATATTCCTGACGGATTTGAAGGCGTTGATGCAGGCCCTCAATCTCAAAAAGCATTTGCCGATGTTATTAAAAATTCAAAAACTATTTTGATGAACGGTCCTGTAGGTGCTTTTGAAAATCCGGCATTTGCTGAAGGCACAAAAGCTGTACTAAAAGCTATTGTTGAAGCAACTAAAAACGGTGCTATTTCTGTTATCGGCGGTGGTGATTCTGTTTCTGCAGCTAAAAAATTCTGCAACGCTGAAGATTTTACACATGTTTCAACAGGCGGCGGAGCTTCTTTGGAATTTATCGAAGGAAAAGTTCTTCCGGGTGTTGCTGCTTTAGACGATAAGTAATAATTTAATTAATCATTACAAAAAAAGACGGTCATTAAATAACCGTCTTTTTTTGTATTTCTTAACAACATTTTTAATAAATAATATTTATGCTAATATGTAAATATGCTTAAAGAGTGGAGGTTAAAGGAAGATAAAAGCGGTGAAAAGTCTTTAATAAAAAGACTCTTGTTTTCACGCGGAATAAAAACCCCAGAGGAAATAAATTCTTTTCTTAATCCGCTTGAAACTGAATTGACTGCTCCCTTTGTCTTTAAAGACATGAATAAAGCAGTCGAAAGATTATCCAAAGCGATTGATAATCAAGAAAAAATAATAATATACGGTGATTTTGATGCAGATGGTGTTACATCAACATCGCTTTTGTATAAAACCTTTAAATTTCTCGGAGCAGATGTAAATTATTTTATTCCGGATAGGGATAAAGAAGGACATGGGTTTGATACAAAAGCTCTTGTAAAACTTATGACAACTGCAAAACCAAAGGTTATAATTTCCGTTGATTGCGGAACAAGTGATGTTGATGCTGTAAATTTTATAAACAGCTTCAAAATAGATGTAATTATAACAGACCACCACGAGGCACCTGAAAACCTTCCCAATGCCTTTGCAATAATTAATCCAAAAGCACAAAATGCTCTTAATGAAAATCTTTCGGCAAAAGAAATTGAAAGTCTAACCTCTCTTGCAGGTGTTGGTGTTGCTTTTAAGGTAGCACAAGGGTTATTGCAACATTATAATAAAATTGAATATATCTATGAAATTATACCTTTTGTTGCTGTCGGAACAATCTCCGATATCGTTCCTTTGATAGGCGAAAACAGATATTTTGTAACTAAAGGGCTGCAATTAATTTCACAAGGAAAGCATTACGGGTTAAAAAGACTTCTAGAAAGTGCCGGATATGTTTTAGAAAAGGGAATAACTTCCGAAAATATAGCTTTTGGTGTTTCTCCCAGAATTAATGCCTCCGGACGTCTTGATACTGTTGAAGATGCTGTAAAAATTCTAATTTCCGAAAATAAACAGGAAATTGAAACTTCTATAATTTCTCTGAATAATTTCAACAAAATTCGTCAGGAACTTTGTCAAAATATGTTCCTTGAAGCAGAAGAAATGTTGAAAAACGAAGGAAATAAAAATCCTGCTATTATTCTTTTTAAACCCGATTGGCACATTGGTATAATTGGTATTGTCGCTTCAAAATTAGCAGAAAAATATTATAAGCCGACTTTTTTGATGACATATTCCGAAGAAACAAAACAATTCAGGTGTTCTGCAAGAGGCATTGAAGGACTTTCTTTGTACGATATAATCAGTGCTAATTCGGAACTTTTAGATGGTTTTGGCGGACATAAACTTGCTGCCGGTCTTTATTTTTCGAAAGAAAAGACTTCTTTTGATACTGTAAAGACAGCTTTGAATAAAACTATTAAAGAAATATTACAGGGAAAAGAGTTAAAACCTTTTATTGATGTTGATTTGGAAATCTCACCAGATGATATAACTGTTGATTTTGTTGAAGAAATTTCAAAACTTGAACCTTTCGGCGCATCTAATCCGAGTCCCGTTTTTGTTTTAAAAAATTTAAAAATTAAAGAAAAAAAATTAATGGGTGAAAATAAAGATCACTTAAGACTTACCGTTCAATCCGGATCTTACGAATTTAATTGTATTCGCTGGCAACTGGGTGATATATCTCTTGTCCCCAAAGATACTATTGATGTTGCTTTCCATCCTCAGATTAACGAATACAACGGAAATATCAGTGTTCAATTAATTGTAGATGATATCCATTCTGAGTATTTAAAAGAAGAAGAACCTGAAGCAAACGGTATAAAAATTTATGATCATCGCAAAAAAACAAATATTTTACCGATGGTTAATGATTATATTAAAAATTCTAAGCAAAATATTATGATTTTTGCAGAAAGTAAAGCCGTTAAAGATTTATTACTTCCTTTTTCGGATTTAATGAACAGAACTTTTACTCGGGAAAATGTACCGCCTTGTGATACTCTAATGTTTTTTGATTATCCTCCAGATAAAGAAACTTTTAATTACATCATTGAAGAATCTCGTCCTTCCTCAATACATTTTATGAATTATAAGATAAAATATTTTGATGATAAAGAATTTTTAACTACTTTTGTTAAAATGCTTAGATACGCTGAACACAATAGTGACGGTATAGTTAATCTTATTCGTTGTTCCAGTGCCTTGGGAAAATCCTTAGAAACTGTTTTAACTTTATTGGATTTATTTGAAGAGGTTGATTTTATAAAAGTTATGGAGAAAAATAACAGTTTTTATAAAATAAAGCTTAATGAAATAAAAAATTTGTCACCAGTTTTGCATAACATAAAATATCAAGAAGTTAAAAAACTTCTTGAAGAATGCGAAAATTTTCAAAAAACTCTTTTGGAAAATGATTTAACCTCTTTAGAACTTGTGTAAATGTTTTATATTGTGTTATACTAAAAGTGAACAAATTGTAAGTTGATTTCGTTTTACCCTATAAGGAGAAAATAATGCAAAAACTATTATCTGTAATCTTTTTATCTTTTTTATTTATGTGTTCAGGAATTTCAGCATTCGCTGACGATGCGGCAGATGCTAAAGAATTTTTCAATAAGTATGTGAATGCTGCAAATACTTATAGTCAAACAATTCCTGATTTTTATTCACCTAATGCAAAAATTATAAGACAAGTTGTCAAACCTGACGGTACTTTAGTAAATGTAAACACTGACACCGCAACTTATATGAAACAATTAAAACTCGGTCAGGCAACTGCTAAAATGAGAAAATATAAAAATACTTATAGAAATATAACCGTAACAAAAGTTTCAAACGGTTATAAAGTAAGTGCAGAAAGACAACCAACAGGCGAAACTTATTGGCTTAAAACCTACCAAATTATTCAAAAACAACCTGATGGTCAATTAAAAGTTGTAGAAGAATTAATGCAAACAAAGGAACAAATTTTCTTAAAATATGCTAAATAAATTCAGATTTTTAACAGCCGGAGAAAGTCATGGAAAATGCTTAACGGCTATCATAGACGGTGTTCCGTCAAATTTATTTATTGATGTTGATTTTATCAATAATGAATTGATACGTCGTCAAATGGGTTACGGGAGAAGCTCCAGAATGCAGTTGGAAAAAGATACTGTTGAAATCACAGCCGGCATTCACAACGGTAAAACTACCGGCGCACCTGTTTGTATTGTCATTTATAATAAAGACTGCGAAGAAAAGGACTCTTTTTCAAAATATCGTCCGGGTCATGCAGATTTTGCAGGTAGTGTAAAATATAATTTATCTGACCTAAGAGATGTTTTAGAACGTTCAAGTGCCAGAAAAACAGCTATTGAGGTTGCTGTTGGTGCTATTGCTAAAATTATTTTAAAAGAATTTGACATATATTGTTCCTCTAAAATATTACAAATAGGAAATTCTTTGGATAATTTTGAAAAAGAAATAGACGAAGCAAAAGCAAATGGTGATTCTTTAGGCGGGAAATTTGAAGTTGTGTATAGAAATTTACCAATAGGTCTTGGATCATATATTCAGTGGGACAAAACACTGGATGGTAAAATTGCTAAAGCTGTTATGAGTATTGGTGGCATAAAAGCTGTTGAGATTGGTGAATCTCCTCTGGGTAAAAAAGGTTCTGAATATCATGATGAGTTATTTTTGAATAATGAAAAAATTTGCCGTAAAACAAACAATGCAGGAGGTATCGAAGGCGGCATCTCAAACGGAGAAGATTTAGTTGTAAAAGCTATAATGAAACCTATTCCTACTATGGTAAAATCTTTAAATACTGTCGATAAAAATTCCATGACTGAATGTAAAGCACATTTTGAAAGATCTGATACTTGTGCTGTGGAATCTTGTTCTGTTGTCGCAGAATCAAAAATTGCATGTGTTTTGGTTGATGAGTTATTATCAAAATTTGGCGGTGATTCAATAGAAGAAATCAAAAAACACTATAAAGATTCATAATATTCTTTTAATTTTTGTGCATCTTCTTCTATATTTGGACTTTCACAAACTAATGCTCCTTTCACCCCAAAATCTTTCAACGCTTTTAACAACTCTTTATAATTCATATCGGATTCTTCTAAAATAAGATGTTGTCTTTCGCCTTTTGCGGTATATTCAATTCCTGCAAGGTGTGCATGAAAATTTTCTAACGCTAAAGTCCCAAGCTCTTTGCCTATTCTATCTAAAATATGCGCAAATTCATCATATGTGTTATATTTTCCATTTGTTCTTGCATGTATATGTGAAAAATCAATACAGGGAAGTACCATTTCAAACTCTTTTGATAACTTAATTATTTCTTCAAAATCCCCCCATTGTGTTGCTTTTCCTGTTGTTTCCGGACGTACCCACATCTTTATGTTATTTGATTTTAAAGTTTCAATAATGATTTCGGTTTGTTTTTTTACTTTTTCAAAAACAGTTTCTTTTTCTTGTCCCATATAATAGGCCGCATGGTATGTTATACTGTATGCTCCGACATCTTGGGCTGCTTGTGCTGTTTCTACAATTCTTTTTACACTGGCTTCAACTTTTTCTTCTTCTTTTGAATTTAAATTTATGTAATACGGCCCATGCGCGGTCAGCACTATTTCTTTTTCTTTGGATATTTTCTTCACTAAATTTCTGGTTGCATCTGACATTTTGACCCCATGAACAAATTCTATTTCCATTCCGTCCAGATTTAAATTATTTAAAATATCAAATGCCTCCGGATAACTGCCTTTTCCTGTTAATATAGGCATTCCTGCTGTTAGAAAATTTAATTTATCCATCTTATAAAAGTTTTGCACAATATGCCCCCACTCCTACTGCTATTATTCCTAATAATAAGCTTAACAATACATATATCCCTGCTTGATAAAAATTTGAATTTCCCAACATCTCAAATATTTCTAATGAAAATGTGGAAAATGTGGTAAATCCTCCACAAAAACCAACTGTTATTGCTAATTTTATTTCTGTTCTTATTTCCGGTTTATTGATAAATAAAATATATAAAAACCCAGTATAAAAGATCCTATAATATTTACTATAAATGTTGATGCCGGTATATTCATACGAAAATTCTCAGAACAATACATTCCTGTCAAATATCTTAAAACAGCACCTATTCCTCCTCCCAAAAAAATTGCTATTATATTTATCATCCTTACACTCTCACTTTTAACATAGATTCCAATATTTCAGCACCACTTTCTACAAGCTTTGAGCAATGTTCTTTTTTATTTTCCAAAGATACATTTTTGGACAAAATTCGACAACACGTATACTTATTTCTTTTTTTGAATTCTTCAACAAATTCTTTTGCTTTTTCTCGCGCTATATTTTCGTTTCCTTTAACATTTTCTCGACCAAAATTATAACCTAACACTATTTGTGCTCCGGCAATAACTCCACATAAACATCCTGTTAACATTCCTCCGCAAAATGTTGTTGCACATGGCATCAAATCTTTGGGACACATTCCTTCATCTATTGCTGTTTTTACTATACTTTCTGAGCAGGAATATCCTTTGTTTATATAATAATCTTTTGCTTTTTCTCTCATATTTTCATTCTATTTTAAAATCCCTTTTTTTTCAATATTCATTATTTTTTTATAAAAAAAGAGCCTTTTCCGGCTCCTTTTATTTGTATATAAAACATTTTGCTTTTGCTTATTTATCTTATCTGCACCGGCATTATCAAACAAACAAAATCTTCTTCATTGCTTGGTCTTAATACTGTTGCAGATAAACTTGTATTTAACCCTATTTTTACATCTTCACTGTCTATATTTTTTAATGCCTCCAACACATATTTGTAATTGAATGCAATTATTAACGGTTCTGATGTATACTGAACATCAACAACTTCTTCTGATTTTCCTGAATCTGGTGTATCAGCGTTTAGCGTCAGTTCATTGTCTGAAAAATTCATTTTTACTATACTTGTTTTTTCGTTAACCATTATGGCTACTCGTTCCATTGCTGATATTAATTGGGTTACATTAACTTTTGCTTCTTTTGGACTTTCTGACGGTATTAACTGGTTGTATTTAGGAAATTGTCCGTCTAATAGTCTTGATATTGTCATTGTCCTTCCTGATTTTATTATTATTTTTGTTCTTTCTGTATAAATTCTTACAGTATCCTCCTCTATATATGCACTCATTTTTATAAATTCATTTAGTGCTTTTGCGGGTATTATCAACTGTTTTGTTTTATTATCTTTATTGTCTATATGTTCTCTTACTCGGGCAAGTCTATTTCCGTCGGTTGATGCTATTTCCAACCTTTGTCCTGATATATCACAAACTACTCCTGATAATAAATTGCTTGTTTCATATCCTGCTGCCGCAAATCCTGCTTGTCTTACCGCTTTGGTAAACGGTTTTAACTCTATCTCAAAACTCTCATCATCATTCAACTCGACTTTGTAAACATCTATTGGAAATTCATTCGCGGAGATTCCTATTATATCAAATTTTGTGTTTTGACATTTTATGTTCACTATTGTTTCACCTTCTGGCATTTCAAACGTTATTAATTTATTGCCTAATTTTGAAACTATTTCATTTAATGTTTTTGATGGTAGTGTTATTTTTCCGGCTTCTTCTACTTGTGCATCTACTAGTGCTGTTACTGTTAAATCTAAATCCGTCGCTACCAGTCTTATTGTTCCTTTATCTATTGTTTCTATCAATATATTTAAAAATACAGGTTGTAATGCTTTCATGCTCGTAGCACGTTCTACTATCTTTATTCCGTTAAATAAATCCTCTTTCTTAACTACAAACTTCATTTATTACTCCTTCTTTTTTATCTCCCTTCTTTAAATTCTATAATAAAAAACTGGTAAAAGAAAGCAATGTAAAGAAGTTTAAAAAACTATAGTTCTGTTTTTGTTCGGTTCTTTATTATTTAATAATTAATTAAAAATATATAAATATATTTATAAATAATAGTAATAATAATCAAAGAAAATTTGTAGAAAAAAGGTGAAAATGTATATATAAATAAGAAAATAATGTAAAAAAAATGTAGAAAAAAAATAAAAAAAAGTAAACAAAAAAAAGAATACAAAAAATAAAATAAAAAAATGTAGAAAACAAATTTGTTTTCTACCAAAATTGACAAAATTTTGAACAAAAATACAATAATCGAAGTATTTTTTTAAGAAAAAACAAAAAAATACCGATGAAAATAAAAAAGGAGGCATTTATGTTTAATTCAGTAAATAATCCCTTTAACAAGAAAATAGAATCCTCTACATCATCAGACAGTAATAAGCATCAGCAACCAAGGGAGCAAAAAAAAGAGGAAAAAAAATATCTTGAACAAGAAGAACAAGATGAAGTAAAAATAGGAGGTTTACCCTTGCTTACGGAAGAAGAAGTTTTGTCAATGACAAAAGCATACATAAATAATTTAAAAAATGAACATACAGATAATCCAAAAATAATCAATAAATTAGAAAAGTATTTAGAAAATTTCGACACAAAAAAATTTATGAAAAAAAATCCAAATATGACAAGTCCTGATTTTTATATGGTTATGTACAATGAAACAGAAGGATTAGTTAAGTAAAAATGATTAAATATATAACGCCAATAGCACTTTTAACAATATCAAATGTTTTTATGACATTTGCCTGGTATGGTCATTTAAGATATAGAAATACCGCATTAATTTACGTAATATTAATAAGTTGGGGAATAGCCTTTTTTGAGTACTGTTTTCAAGTACCCGCAAACAGAATAGGTTATGATGTATATACAGCAGCTCAGCTTAAAACAATACAGGAAGTAATAACATTAATAGTTTTTAGCGGATTTTCGATATTATATTTAAAAGAACAATTTAGATGGAATTATTTAATAGGATTTTTATTTATAATTCTTGCAGTATTTTTTATTTTCAAGAAATGGTAAGTAACTCATTAAATTCGAACTCATTCACTTTAGCATAACCCACAGGTAATATAAATCGTATGAACTCCGATGAAGATTTTTTATCAGTTTTCATCACAGAAATTACTTTTTTTAAGTCAAAGTCAGGAATTTTTTTAAAATTAAATTTTTTAATGATATCATGCATAAAAAACAAATAATTTTTGTCGATAAGATTATTTTTAAAAGCTAAATCAAAGGCAAAAATAATTCCGGCAACAACACATTCACCGTGTGTAAATTTTTTATATTTTGTAATTTTTTCAATAGCATGACCGTAAGTATGACCAAGATTAAGAATTTTTCTTAAATTACTTTCAGTTTCGTCTTTTTCCACAACAGAAATTTTTAATAAAAGGCAATAGTTTACCAACAATTTGAGAATTTTTGTATCACAAGCCAATATATTTTGGTAATTTTCCTCCAAAAAATTAATCAAATTAATATCTTCGGAAAAATCGCAACTTTTTTCAATAAAAGCATATTTTACGACTTCACCAAGACCGGTTTTAAAAATTCTTTCATTAAGGGTTTGCAAAAAGTTTGTATTTATAAAAACAGCTTTAGGTTGATAAAAAGAACCAATAAGATTTTTACCAAAAGTCGAATTAACAGCAGTTTTTCCTCCGACGGAACTATCAACACAAGCGAGTAATGTTGTAGGGACTTGAATCAAATTAATACCTCGCATATAAGAAGCTGCAACAAAACCGGCAATATCCCCGACACCACCACCACCAATAGCTATTATAGCATCATCTCGTGTTAAGTGTTTCTTAAGGCAAAAAGAAAGAATTTTTTCATAATTTTTTAAATTTTTTTGTGATTCGCCGTCTTTCAATATGAATTTAGCCTTTTTTTCAAAGCCAAGAATTTTTCCATAAAGCTTTTCAACTTTTTCAGAGATAACAACAACAAAATTTTTGTCATTAAGGAGGTTAAGAATTTCAGATTTTAAGTTTCCAATATCATTATCATTGATAATGATAGGATAAGATTTAAATTTTTCTTTAATATTAACTGTCAAATTAATCATTTTATAATCCTTATAATTTTATCCACGATATCTTCAAGATTTTTATCGCAAGTATCTACGGTAAAATGAGCCTTTTCATAATTTTGAATTCTTTTTTTTAAAATAAAAGAAATAGAATCAACAGAAAAATTTTTGTGCAAAAGCGGTCTGTGAATTTCTGATTTAATGCGTTGGAAAATGCATTCGGGAGAGGCTTTCAAATAAATAACAATTCCGTAATGTTTTAAAATTTTTCTGGTTTCTTCATCCTCAAAAGCACCACCGCCAAGAGCCATAACGATATTTTTACGATTGACGTATTCAAATATTTTTAATTTTTCAATTTTACGAAAATATTTTTCACCATATTCATTAAAGATATTTGTTACACTCATATTTTCAGATTTTTCAAGTTCAACATCAATATCTATAAATTCATAACCGATTTTTTTACTCAAAAGCTCTCCCACAGAACTTTTGCCGCATCCCATCATTCCCGCTAAAATAATCAAACTCTTCATGTAGTAATTTTAACATAAAATATTCATGATATACTAACGTTATGAAAAGAAAACCGATAGTTGCAATAGTAGGCAGACCAAATGTAGGTAAATCAACATTTGTGAATCGTCTTGTCGGTTCAAGAAATTCCATAGTAGATGATTTGCCAGGGGTTACACGTGACAGAATTTACTTTGATGTTGAGTGGCAAAATAAAGTTTTCACTTGTATAGATACTGGAGGAATAGTTCCCGGCGATGAAGATGAAATAATGCTTTCAATATTTGATCAGGCAAAAGTTGCTTGTGCAGAGGCTGATAAAATAATATTCCTTGTTGACGGAAAATCAGGAATAAATCCGATAGATTACGATATTGCAAATATTTTAAGGCAATCAAACAAACCCATATTTTTAGCGGTTAATAAATTAGATAACCCAAACTCTCAATATATGACAAGCGATTTTTATGCACTTGCTCTGGGAGAACCGATAGGCATATCGGCGTTACATGGCTCAGGTGGTGTTGGCGATTTATTGGATTTGGTAACAAAGGACTTTGAAGTTTTTGAAGATACAAAAGAATATAACACTATCAAAATAGCGATCGTAGGTCGTCCAAACGCAGGCAAATCATCTATTGTTAATTCCTTATTAAATGAAGATAGAGTAATTGTTTCAAATATATCAGGCACAACAAGAGACAGCATAGATTCAAAAATAAACTATAAAGATAGAGAATTTGTGATAGTTGACACTGCAGGTATTCGTAAAAAATCAAAAGTAGATTGGGGTGTTGAAAAATTTGCAGTAGATAGGGCAATTCGTTCAATAAGAGATTGTGATATAGCAGTTCTTGTAATAGATGCAACTGAGGGAATTTCAGATCAAGATAAAAAAATTTCTTCAATAATAACACAAGCGGGTAAAGGTCTTATAGTTGCTATTAACAAATGGGATTTAATAGAAAACAAAAAATCGAATACAATAAACCAATTTGATAAGAAACTTACAAATGATATACCGTTTTTAGATTTTGCACCAAAAATTTATATAAGTGCCGTTACAAAACAAAGGTTAAATCAAATTTTTGAAAAAGCTGTTGAAGTTTATGAACAATGCACAAAGAGAGTTTCTACAGGACTATTAAACAAAATAATAAACGAAGCATATACACTTAATCCACCGCAAAGCTTAAAAAATAAACGCCTGAAAATTCTTTACTCAACACAAATTAATATACAGCCACCAACATTTGTAATCTTTACAAACAATACAGATTTACTAAAGGATCATTACAAACGTTATTTAGAAAACAAACTAAGGGAGGCTTTTGGTTTTTTCGGGACGCCGATAAAAATTTCCGCCAGAGAAAAAAAAGAGAAAAAATATTAAAAATTTCTTGCCCAAAAGTGAATAAATTGTTAAAATAGTTCTAAAAAGGAGAAAAAAATGGAAAGAGAAAAAAGCGGGGGGGGGCGACTCCTCTAAGTAGAAATAGCAAGGGTTTTGACCTAATCGACACAATGTGCTATAATTCTGGTATGAAGAATTATAGTTCAAGAAAGGGTTTTACCTTAGCGGAGGTACTAATAACGATAGGAATAATCGGTATAGTAGCGGCTATTACGATACCAACAATTATCGCAAATTATAAGCAAAAAACATTAGATAACCAGTTTAAAAAGAGTTACGCATTAATAAATCAAGCATTATTAAATGCACAGAGTCAATTTGGATACATACCAAAGTGTTATTATCCGTCTGGCACAATAAGTACCGTAATGACAGAAGATTGTACCGAATTATCAAATATATTTTTAGCATCATTAAAAATAACAAAGATTTGTAAAGATAAAGCCTATGAAAACGGATGTATTCCGGAATATAAAGGTTTTGATGATATCATAAAAGATGTGCACAAAGATGATGCAGATTACGATGAAGACTATTGGCAAGATTATGCAACGAGAAATTGTGGAGGATTCAATACCTCCAAGATTTTAAATGAAAAAACGGTATATGTTTTATCAGATGGTACAATATTGTTTTTTCATAGTAATGCATTTGGTTATAATATTATAGTAGCTATAGATATAAATGGAAAAAATGGTCCAAACAAATGGGGATATGATTTATTCGGATTTGATTTAAGATACAATGGTCGTGTTTTAAGATATGAGGGTAACGACGGTTGCGCATTACCTGAGCAAGGTGGCTATAGTGCAAAAGAAATGATAAATAGATTATTCCGCTAAGGTTTAGGCTTTTTGAAGAAATTAACTATATGATTAAAACCTGTTTTACAAGCTTTGAACAATTTTTGGGGCAGAGATTTAATCTTAGTAAAAGAAATCTTACCAATTAAATTTTTGACAGATTTGAATTTAGACAAACCGAAAATCAAACCGGTGGCGGCTAAAATACCAAACGCCCATTTTTTCCAGGAAGGATTATTTACCCCCATATCGCTTGATTTGAATTCATCTTTTTGAGGTTGAGAATTTATTTGAGGCAATGTATCAGGAAGTGTTTCCAAAGCCGGATTTCCGTAGTATCTTGGTTGCACTCCTTTTATATAAGCCGGTGCATCAAATCCTATTACACCTGCTGATGCTAATGCGTCTAAATCATTTATCCAAGTCATACCTACTCCTTTACATGTTTATAAAGTCAAAATGATGTAAAAAATTGCCTAATACAAAGAAATTGTAACTTTTTTGTGATATAATTTTTGCCAAAGAGGGAAGGAAATGGATAAATTTTATTTAACAACGGCAATTGACTACGTAAATGGTGCTCCGCATATAGGACATGCTTACGAGAAGATTTTAACCGATATTATAGCAAGACACTTTTCACAAAGAACAGAAGTTTTTTTCTTAACAGGAACAGATGAACATGGTATAAAAATTCAGAAAACATCTAAAGAACAAGGTATGACCCCAAAAGAGCTTTGTGATATGAATGCGGAAAAGTTTAAACAGGCTTGGAAGGCATTGGATATTGATTATACAAAATTTATAAGAACAACTGACGATTATCATGAAAAAGTTGTTCAAAAAATATTCAAAAAACTTGTTGAAAAAGGTGATATTTATAAGCATTCGTACGAAGGTTTATATTGTTCAGGATGTGAATGTTTTTTGAACGAAAAAGATTTAACAGAAGACGGACTTTGTCCTGATCATTTAAAAAAACCTGAATTAGTAAAAGAAGAAAACTATTTCTTTAAACTTACCAAATATAAAGATGCTATCATAAAGCATATAAAAGATAATCCAGATTTTATAATCCCGTCATTTAGGGCCAATGAAGTTTTAAACCAATTGGAAGATATTCAAGATATATCGGTTTCCAGATCTAAAACGAATGTCCAATGGGGTATTGATGTTTTAGACGACCCTAATCAAGTTATATATGTTTGGATTGATGCTCTTTCAAACTATATAACCGCAATCGGATATGATACGGAAAACTCGTCAGATTTGTATAAAAAACTATGGCCTGCAGATGTGCATGTAATCGGAAAAGATATATTGAAATTCCATAGTATCTATTGGCCTGCATTTTTACTGGCTTTAGATATACCATTACCTAAACATATTTTCGCCCATGGCTGGATAACGATTGATGAATCCAAAATGTCAAAATCTTTAGGTAATGTTATATCACCGACAGCAGTTTTGGAGAATTTTGAATTGGAATATCCCGATGCATTAAGATATTATATGGCAACCTCTGCTCCTTGCGGAAAAGATGGGAACTATTCGGATGCTGATTTTAAAGAAAAAGTTAACGCACACCTTGCAAATAGCATGGGTAACCTTTTAAACAGAACGCTATCAATGTTGGTTAAGTATTTTGATGGTGAAGTTAAACTTGAATTTAAAGTGCAATCAGACCTGTTTAAAAAAGCGCTGGGAACTGTTAAGATTGTGGAAAATCACTTTAACCACTTTGAAATAGCAGAAGCTGCTCAAGAAATAATCGGACTTGTGGATATGACAAACAAATATGTCACAGACAATGCTCCTTGGACTTTAGCAAAAGAAGAAAAATGGACAGAATGCGGCATAGTTCTTACAACTGTTTTAGAAATTATGTGCATTATAACGGCACTTATTTATCCTTATTGTCCTAACATTTCTCGCGAGATGGCAAAACAATTGTCGTTTGATTTGAATACAAAATTGGATGATTTAACTTGCGACAATATAAAAGTTGGCAAATTAATTTCAAAAGAAGAAATAAAACCTGTATTTTTGAGGATTGATAGTGAACTTGCTGACAAATCCATGAAAAAATAAATTTTTTGTAATAAAAGTTATAAAAAGATTTTAACCTCAAATTTTTATTTCAACCCCAAGAAATAAAAATATTATTAATGATGAAAAAGAAAGTCTCGTCGTAAGACAAGACTTATAAATATACATTTACCCCAACTTTTTTATAACATAAACAAGCATGATTGTCAAGTAATATGCGTTGGTATAAAATAAAATTATGAAAAAGGTAGAACTGTTAGCACCGGCAAAAGATAAAGAGATTGCATTTGCGGCTATCAATTACGGTTGTGATGCTCTATATATCGGGGCACAATATTTCGGCGCAAGACAAAATGCCGGAAACTTAATGGAAGATATAAAAGAAGTTGTTCAATATGCACATAGATTTAACGTAAAAATTTATGTCACATTAAATACGATATTGGATGATAATGAAATAATTCAAGCAAAAAAATTGATACAAAATCTTTATGAAATTGGAGTTGATGCAATAATAATTCAGGATATGGGTATACTTGAATTAGCTGTAAACAAAGCAATTCCACCGATACCAATACATATAAGTACTCAATGTGATAACAGAACTTTAAATAAAGTCAAATTTTTCGATAATATCGGGGTTAAGAGAGTAATTTTAGCAAGAGAACTGTCAATAGAACAGATAAAAAATATTTGTGATAACACAAAAACAGAAACAGAAACTTTTATACACGGGGCATTATGTGTGTCGTACAGCGGTCAGTGTTACATGAGTTGTTTAAATGGCGGACGTTCAGCAAACAGAGGTGAATGTGCTCAAAGTTGCCGTAAAAAATATTCTTTAATTGATGAAAATGGAAAAATATTGGCAAAAGATTTGTATCTTCTGAGTTTAAAGGATTTTAATGCATCTAAACACTTAGAAAAATTGGTTAATGCTGGCGTTAAATCTTTTAAAATAGAAGGAAGATTAAAGGATATCAATTATGTAAAAAATGTTGTGGCGTATTATAGAACAAAACTTGATAAAATTTCGCAAAGAACATCTTCCGGGAAAATTTTTTTAGACTTCAAACCTGATTTAAACAAAAGTTTTAATAGAGGTTTTACTGATTATTTTCTGGAGCAAAGGAAAGAATGTTACAACTTTTTAACTTCAAAATCTTTGGGTGAAAAACTTGGTAAAATAAAAAATATCGGAAAAGATTATTTTGAACTGGATACTGATATAAACCCGCAAGACGGTCTTTGTTACTTTATTGATGATGAACTCACAGGTTGTTTGGTGAATAGAGTGGACGGATTTAAAATTTACCCGAATAAAATGGATAAATTAAAAAAAGGAATGATTGTTTATAGAAATTTTGATGCCAAATTTGAAAAAAAACTTTCAAATTCCAAAACAAGAAGAAAAATAGCTGCAAGATTTATATATAATGAAGGAATTCTTCACGCTATAGATGAAGATAAAAATGAAGTGGAGATACAAGTAATTGCAACAGAAAAAGCTAAAAATCAGGAAAAAATGTCGGAAAATTTCAAAACACAATTAAAAAAATCCGGTGAAAGCGATTTTTATGTCACTGATGTAAAAATAAATGATGATATATTACCGTTTTTAACTGTCGCAGAACTAAATAATCTTCGTCGTGAAATTCTAAACAAATTAATGGAAGAACGTCTGAAAAATTATGAAAGAGATGTTCAATTACCAGTACATTACGCAAAATTTCCGGCAAAAAATTTAGACTACAAAGCTAATATTCATAACCATTTGGCAAAAAGTTTTTATGAAAAATGTTATTGCGAAAACTGTGAAATGTCTTACGAAAGCACAAAACCTAAAAATATTGAAATAATGAGAACAAAGCACTGTCTGAAATTTGCATTTAATATGTGTAATTCACCCCAAAAATTATTTTTAATAGATGAAAAAAATAAAAAATATTCTCTGAAATTTGATTGTCAAAATTGTGAAATGATTATTTTGAATTAAATCTTGACATGATTTCAAAAAACCTTAAATATAAGTCATACGAAAGTATGAGTTAAAAAAAACTCATATCATGTATGATAGGTATGTAAAACCAGAGGTATGTAAATGGGGTTGAATTTAAACAGCGTATATCAACGTCCATATTTTATACAAGACAGGCGCAATCAGGTCAGAAAAAAACAAGACGAAGAGCGCTCAACTTCTAATGCTCAAAGAGAAGAACAGACAAATCAAAATGCCAGAAGCAGAGGACTTCAATACGTTGAGCATAACAATTACGCTGCATATCAACCGGTTCATACCGAACACCCCGTTCAATACCCTAACGAAGTTGCAACAGCTCTTGCACAGCGTAATCCCAATATAAACATTGCCCAAATTCTTAAAGATTTTAAAAATACGGCAATAGCAATAGGAACGCCCGATGATTTGAAAGAAGAAGTCAGCGGATATCTTGCGCTGATAGAAAAACAGGTTACAAAAGAAGCCCCGAACAGCAAACTTATTAAATCAAATCTGAAAAATGCAGCTTCAATTTTAGATAATTATATTTCCAAAACGCTGGATAAAGATTCAAAGGTTGTTGAAAATTGGGTTGATGCATTATTCTTACAACAAATTGATTTTAAATATAATGAAAATGATGTAAACACTGATTTTTTAGTAAAATTTCCGGAAGATACTCAAACCAGGTCAGAACAAGCCGAAGAAGTTCAGCAAGAACAGACGAATGTATTCATACCGCAAGATAGTGAACTAAAAAGATTATTTATAAAAGCAAAAAAAATGACATATGCAAACAAACCCAAAGAAGCAATTGAGGCATTTCAAACTGCTTTAAACAGAGCAAACGAGCTTGATGATAAAGAAACTCAGTCAAAAATATTTTTAGAAGTCGGTAAAATTTATGATGACCATGATTATCTTGCGCAGGCCTTGAAAAGTTACAATCAGTCAGTTCAAAGAACAAAAGACTGCAACGTAAAAACCCGCGCGCATTATTCTATGGCTGAGATTTATAATGATGTAAATCAGATTGAGCCTGCAATAGATCATTATTTCAGTACGGCATCTTATGCCGGCGAAGCCGAAAATCTTTCCGCGCAATCAAAATCCATGACAAAAATCGGAAATATTTATTCTGATATGTATGAACAGACTGCTTTTGATTATTATGAAATAGCCGATACAATTGCGGATGAAACTGATAATGCAAAAGTGAAAGGTTATGTTTCATCAAGCATCGGCGATGCTTATGACAAATTCGGCGATTCACCAGAAGCTTTGAAAGCATATTCAAAAGCCGTCAAAAATTATCTTGATGCGGATTCTCCTGAGAAAGCCGCTCAGAATTATTTGAATGCCGCAGAAATTATGCTTGAGTACAAAAATGAGAATAAAGCTAAGAGTCTGCTTGAAAAAGCTCAAAAATTGGCGCGTCAGACAAATAATTTGAATTTAATGACAGAAATAAGTAATAATCTGGTAAGTATTTCTTAATTATTGTCTAAAATAAAAAATTTTGTTAAAATAAAACCAAAACAAGGAGAAATAAGATGCGTTATAAAGAGTTTAAAAATTTCGGGGGGGGGCGACTCCTCTAAGTAGTAATAACAAGAATCTTGACACCTTATCAAACAGAAACTATAATTCAAATATGGAGAATTATAGATTAAGAAAAGGTTTTACATTAGCGGAAGTACTAATAACGTTGGGAATTATTGGCATAGTAGCAGCAATGACAATTCCGACACTAATTTCAAAATATCAAAAGAAAATTCTACATACTCAATTTTTAAAAGCATATAGTGATCTACAAAATGTTGCAAAACGTTTTCAAGCGGATGAAGGTATTACTGTATATGAATACAGTCAAAAAGAGAGTAGTACACTTTCTACTAATACTCTCAAAAGGTTAATGGAGTATTTTATAGGAGTTGAGAAAGGATCTATTACAATTACCAATTATACAAATACAATTGAGAATGCTCTTGGATTTATTCCCAAAAATTTGAAGGGTGAGGATATTTCAGTTTCTCCTTGTGATCGTTCAATAGTGACAGAGGAAATTGGCGGAAGGTTTTTTTCAATGGATGATCCTGTGAGTGTTTACAATAATCCTCCTAATGGACCCAAAATTTGTGTTGATATAAATGGTAAAAAAGGACCAAACATTTATGGCTATGATTGGTTTGTATTTACATTTACAAAAGATGGTGGTGTTAAGCCTTTTATTGGGCGAGTGCTTCAAAATCTTGGACTTGATATGGAAGATCCAGCAGACGCATGCAATTATGATTATGAAAGTGTAACATATACTTGTGCTTATTTTGCAGCTACAAATACAAGTCCGGAAGATCCATCAAAGGACTATTGGAATGATTTTCTAAAATAATATTTATTAGTAAAAAGTTGAATATCAATTACTTGATAACTTCAATAAATTCATAATCTGTCAAATAAGGCATGTGGCTTTCTGTTATTAATTCACCTGGAAGTAGTACAGCAATTCCGGGCGGGCACTCTGCAATTATTTCTGCTGAAATTCTGCCTATTGCCTGTGATTTGGGTATAGTTTCTTTTTTAGAATAATATGCATCACGCAAATTCATTTTTATGACAGGTGTCAGCATCGGCATGTGTTTTTTATTTTCCAAATAACAAATGTCAGAATAGTTTGTATTGTCAATTTTTTTCAAACATTCAACCAAATATTGAATATCGGAACGTTTGTTGCCTATATTGGATAGTAACAATAGCCCTGCATCTGACGCACTTTCTACTTCAATATTAAAATCAATTTCTAATATTGATTCAAGACGTTTTCCTGATAAACCGTCGGCTTTAATAAACACCTTTGTAACGTCTGTTTTGTATCCAAAATCAGGTTTTAATTGATGTATGTGTTCTAATTTATCAATTTCCTGGCGTAAATATTTGGCATTAGAAATTGCTCTTTGGATTTGTTTTCTGCCTCTAGGGCTGTCGAGATTTGCACGTGCTGCATCAAGACTTGCCAAAAGCATCAAAGAAGGACTTGTTGTATGTAACAATTTTAATGCTTTTTCAACAGCGTAAACATCAATCAAGGAATTTTCTGCAATATGGAGCATAGAGCTTTGGCTCATGCTTCCGCCTGTTTTGTGTAACGAATGGACCACGGCATCTGCTCCTAATTTTAATGCAGATGTTGGTAAATGGTCATTAAAATTCCACAAACAAGCATGCGCTTCATCAACAATTAGAGGCACATTATATTTTTTGCATATAGCAGAAATTGATTTTATATCAGAAACTACACCTTCATAAGTAGGGTTAGTTATCCAAACCATAGACACATCATCATGGGTTTTAAGCAGCTCTTTAACGTGTTCAGGGTTTACATTACCCCAAATTCCCCAGTCGTCAAATCTTTCAGGAACAAGCCAAAGAGGTTCTGCTCCTGAAATTATCATTCCTGTTAAAATAGAGCGGTGACAATTTCTGTTTGTTATAATTTTTTGACCTTTTTTTGTCAACCCCATTGCAAGGGCAAGGTTTCCTGCAGTAGAACCATTTAATAAAAAGAATGTTTTTTTAGCCCCAAAAGCCTTTGCTGCAAGTTCTTGGGCTTCTTTTATAGGTCCCGTTGCCGGATGAAGTGTACCAAGATTATCAAATTCATCTGTTGTATCAATCGATAATGCTTTTTTACCAACAAGTTGTCTAAACTCAGGTAAAGCTCCGTTCCCTCTTGTGTGTCCGGGAATATGGAACTGATAAGACGGGTTCTCATATGCCTTTTTTAATGCTTCAACAATCGGGGCATGGGTTTTTGTATATTTATCATTTTTTGTTACATATGTCATAATAATGAATAATATACAATAAAAATATCATGAATTGCAACAACTTTGTGATATATTAATATTTGTGAATACCCTTTTAAGATTTTTTATACTTGGATTATTGCTGTTTCACGCTGCGGTTTCCGTTGCTGTTGAGAATATTTCTGTTCAAAAAAATATTCATGAAGGTGAAATTATACTGCCTGAAAATACCAAATTACCTAAAAGAGATCTTAACAATGATGGGGTTATTGATAATAAGGATTTACTTATAGATACGGCTGAAGAAAACTTTTTTATGTTTAATCATCTTGGTGATCCTATTAATAGAGAAGAAGGTTCTTTATTTTATAAAATTAATAAGGCCTTAAAAGCCGAGGTCAAAAGAACAGATTATAGTAATCATCTTTTTAAAGATGTATTAACTGCTGATTTTGACAAAGGTCCAATAGACAGAATCCAATTTTATGGAAAGTATAGAGGAAATTTATCTTTTAATTTTATGCAAAATGATTACAACAGTGAATATGACATTACTTCAATAGATGTAGGTATGATGGGTCAACTAAATCCTGAGTATAAAACAGATTTCAAATTACAGTTCAAATTAACTCCTACAAATGAATTAACTTTTTTTCAAAATCTCATAAGTGATGCATACATAGTAAACTTTGCAATTCCTAACCATCAAATAATGGTAGGCAATTCAAGAAATCAAGTCGGATATGAAGGGGGAATGAGCACAAGTTACGTACCTTTTGTATTGAGATCACAAATTTCAAGAACTTTTGGTAATACCAGAGCTTTTGGTGTGAGAGTTATAGGGAATTATCCTTTAATTGACTACAGTTTAGCAGCAAATAGTTCTGACAGATTTTTTAAGGAATTTTTTCCGGGCTCAGAATTTACCGGCTGGGTAAATTTGAAACCTTTGGGTAAAACAAATGGCAGATATGGAAAGCTTGTAATCGGCGGAGGTTTAAATACCGGAAAAAAACATGAAAATTATACTGTAAGCGGAGCTTATATAGGTTGGAATTACAAAGATTTTATGGCAAATTTTGAATATGCAATTGCCGACGGCTACAATGCAAGAGTCTTAAGTACCAATAAATCCCAAGGTTTTTATACAACCATAGGTTATAAATTAACACCCAAAATCCAGTTAGTAGCACGCTATGATCATTTCGACCCAAATCGCGAGATAAACGGTGATATAAGACGTGAATATTCTGCAGGTATAAATTATTTTATCATTGGTCAAGGTATGAGAATTTTATTAAATTATGTTTACTGTGATAACGAAAATTTAGAAGACAGCCACAGGTTGATTTTAGGAACGCAAATACTTTTGTAAAAAGCACAACGTTATGTAACTGATTAGATATAAAAATTTTAAAAAATTATTTTACGTCATCTTTTATTACAATAAGGTTATTCATAATTTTCATAGCGCAAGTCGGCAAAACAACATGCTCCAAACCATCAGCAATACTTAAAATTTTACCTGCACCGAGCACAACATCCTCACCTTTATACTGAAACTTATAATCAGTTTTTCTGTCAGAGCGAATTGTAATCTTGTCCATTGTTTTTTCCCTTCACTAATTTTTCATTATACCAAGAGTATCAAAAAATATACCCTCTTCCATTACCTCATTATATAAATCTTTATCTTTTTTAAAATCCTCTATTGTATATGGATAAAGGTCTATACAAACATTCATTTCAGTTTCTATTTTGCCGATAATAGGCCAAATTTCTTCGCGTTTTTTCTTATTTTCATTATCAAAAATAGCTACTAGTTCTATATCTTCACCTTCATGATTTTTGCCGTCTAAAAATTGACCAAAAAGGTAAACTCCTTTAAAATCATCAAATTTTTTTCTAAAAGAGGAAGTTAATACTTTTATGACATCATGTACCGGACTTGTCATAACATACTCCTTAATTCCTGAATTGAAACGGTTTTTTGCTCTCCTGTTGCCAAGTTTTTTACGGAAACATTTCCAGCGTTAATTTCATCTTCGCCAAGAATTATTGCATAATTTGCAACCTTAGAAGCCTTTTCAAGTTGTTTTGTAAATTTTTTATTACTTAAATCAAATTCTATATTGTATCCGTTGTCCCTAAGTTCTTCAGCCAATTCAAAAGCATTAACAGGTGAGTTTGAAACAATATATCCGTCAAGTTTTTTAGGTTCAGGTAAAGGTAACAAAGAATTTAATCGTTCCATACCCATAGCCCAACCTACAGCAGGCGTATCTTCACCGCCAAGATTTTTGACAAGACTGTCATATCGACCGCCGCCGCATACAGCATTTTGTGAGCCAAGATTGTTTGATTTTATTTCAAAAACGGTTCTGTTATAGTAATCGAGTCCTCTTACCAGAAGTTTATTTACTGTATATTTTATGCCTAATTTATCAAGATATGATTTCAATTTAACAAAATGTTCAGCGCATTCTTCGCAAATAAAATCTGACTGAATTACTTTTTGAATTTCCGGTTTTTCAAATATTGTTTTGCAGCTTTCAACTTTGCAATCCAAAAGTCTTAGCGGATTTTTTTCATAACGATTTTGACAATCTTCACAAAGATTGTTAAACTCCCATTTCAAAACAGTTTTTAACTTATTTTTAAATTCTTCACGGCATTTGGGACATCCTAAAGAATTAATTTCCACTTCCAAATTATTTAATCCGAGAGATTTTAAATAATTTACCGCCATAAAAATAACTTCGGCATCTGCTGTGGGTTCTTTTATTCCGAACATTTCAATACCAACTTGATGAAATTGTCTTTGTCTACCCTTTTGAGGTCTTTCATATCTGAACATAGGACCTTTGTACCACAGTTTTACAGGCGAAGATAATCTTGCCATACCGTTTTCTATGTAAGAACGTACGACGCCGGCAGTATTTTCCGGACGTAAAGTAAGTGATTTGTCACTTTTTTCAAAGGTATACATTTCTTTATTTACAATATCGGTGGTATCACCAACTCCGCGGGCGAAAAGTTCCGTTGATTCAAAAATTGGAGTTCTGATTTCTTTATAACCATATCTGGTAAAAATTTTTAAGGCATTTTCCTCTAAAATATGCCACTTATCAATTTCTTGAGGTAAAATGTCATGTGTACCTTTAATTACATTTATAATTTTTGTCATATGTTGATTATAGTAACTTAAGTTTTAATTGTCAATCATTTTTACTGCAGCAGGCTTTTAGCGGTTTATTAATATATATTTAACAAAATCGTAATGTTTACTTTTCAAAAACAAAATTCAGGAGTATAATTAAAACGTAAATTATTGCGGGGAAATAGGGGATTATGCAAGGATACAGTTTTGAATTAATAACGGGTCCTATGAGTTGCGGTAAAACTGAAGAACTTTTACGCAGAGTAAGACGTTGCATTATTGCAAAGAAAAAAGTTAAAGTTATTTCACCTGATGTTGACACAAGAGCAAAAGGTGATTACATTGAATCAAGAAACGGTTTGTGGCTTGATGCGATTAAAGTTAAACATTCAATACAAATCTTGAGTGTTGTAAAACCCGAAGATGAAATTGTTGCAATTGATGAATTACAATTTTTTGATAATAATATCGTAAAAGTTATTTCAAAACTTATGGAAGATGGTAAAAGGGTAATTGGGACAGGATTGGAATTGGATTTTAAGGCAGAGCCTTTCGGTTCAATGCCCGAATTAATGTGTATTGCTACTTCAGTAGATAAATTGCATGCAGTATGTATGAAATGTGGCTGTGATTATGCAACAAGAACACAAAGACTTATTGATGGCAAACCGGCTGATAAAAATTCACCGCTTATTATGATAGGTGGGGATGAAACTTATGAGGCCAGATGTATTAAATGTTACGAGTTGCCTGATAAACGCCCGAGAGAAAAGCGGGGCTTGAAACTTTTGCAATTTGAACATAAGTAAAATGTGGGATACTTCCACATTTTTTATGTATATGGTATTATGTTATAAGACTTTTAATTTTTATGGAACTAAATTTAAAAAAAAACATCTATAAAAACGTAAGAGTTAGGTGGAGGAATATTTAGTGAGAAATATTATGAGGAAAAGTTTTATATTTTTGTGGACATTTCTGATTTTATTTGGATGTGTTGTCAAAAATTACAGTATGGCATATACGCCGGTTGAGCTTTATGATAATGTTTGGAGAATCGTAAATGCTAAATTTGTTGATCAGACAAATAATGATCAAGATTGGTCAAAATGGCGACACAAATACGATAATGTTATTAAAACTAACGAGGATGCTTATGTAGCAATCAACACGATGATTGCGAGTTTAAATGACCCGTATACAAAATTTCTTGATCCCAAAGAATTTGCGGAAGAAACAAGCTCAATTAAAGGTTCACTAAAAGGTATCGGTATCCAAATCGGTGTAAAAGATGGCAAATTAATGGTTATAGCACCAATAGAAGATACTCCGGCAGAAAAAGCGGGTTTGCTTGCAGATGATGAAATTCTTGAAATTAACGGTAAAAGTACAAAGGGTATTACTGTTGACAAAGCCGCCGACCAAATACGCGGCAAGGAAGGAACTACGGTAACTTTGCTTATAAAACGTAAAGACACTGAACCTAAGTTATATACAATAACCCGTGCTGAAATTGAAATCAAATCAATTTCTCAGAAACTTCCTGAAAATATTAATTTACCTCAGGATATAGGCTATATTAGGTTAAGCTCCTTTATCAGTCGTAATGCTACTAAAGAATTTGGTGATATTTTAGTTAATTCACCGGATAAGAAAGGTTTTATCATAGATCTTCGTTCAAACCCCGGTGGACTTTTAAGCAATGCAATTAATATATCGGATATGTTTCTTGACGGCGGAGTTATTGTAAGCACTGTTGACAGAGATGGCTATAAAGAAACCCAGCGTGCAACAAAAGGTGTTATAACTGACAAGCCTCTGATAGTGTTAATTAACAAAGGTTCTGCATCTGCCAGTGAAATTTTTTCAGGCGCAATTAAGGATAATCAAAGGGGTTTAATAATCGGAGAACAATCTTTTGGTAAAGGTCTTGTTCAGGAAATTAACAAGTTACCCTATGAATCGGGTTTAAATATTACAATACAAAAATACCTTACTCCAAACGGAACTGATATTAACAAAAAAGGTATAACACCGGATTTGGTTGTTGAATTGACTGAGGAAAATGTAAAAAATAAAGATGATGTACAACTTAAAAAAGCTATTGAAATTATGAAAAATATGACGCGAGGCAATGCTGTGGCAAATCAATAGAATACTTAAATCCCTTCGGCTTTGAAGGGATTTTTTAATGGATATTATAATTTATATTTTTATTTAAGATTTTATCCTTAAGTTTTTTAAATCCCGTACCGTAGAAATATTTTAATTGTTCGGGAAAACTATCTTCTATATCCAATAAATACATGTCATGTACTATAAATTCCTTCAATAAAAAAACAATATGAGGATTTTTTGTCCAAACAGTTTTTGATTCAACTTTACCAAAAAGACCTTCAGTATTATCAACTGTTAAAAATATCATACGCCCGCCGAGTGACAATTCAAGTTCCCTGCCATTCTTATGTTTTAATACTGTCCCGAAATTACATTGAAAATTATCATATCCGACAATTTTTATATCAAGACCCCTATTATATCCATCTAACAGATACTGTTCTATATATTTGAAATCTTGTGACCATATTTCCATATAAATTTCTGTTTTTGCAGATTTGATTAGTTCCGTAATTTTTTCTCTTATTTCAGATAAACCGGAAATCGAATATATAGGCTCATTATAGTCATTTTTTAAATCCGGAAGTTTTTTTTCTAAAAAATCCAAATTTGACTCAAATTTTCTTCTAAACCGTTTAGTTAATTCTTTTGGTTTAACAGGAATAAAAGTTTGAGGTTTTTCACCTGTTGAGGAAACTATTTTTGATACTTCAAGTGATTTTAATGTATCATAAGCCCTTGATTGAGGAATATCCGCTAATTTCGCAATTTCATATCCTGTTGCCGGGTATTTTTTTAAAAGAGCTACATAAACTTTTGCTTCGTAACTGTTTAAACCAAGTTCTTTTAAACTCTCAATGATATCGTTCATACCATAATTATAACATATTTTTTTTAAATGAAAAAGCTATGTAATTATCTATTTTACCAAACAATTTTTTCTATCAGTTCGATTTCGTATCCGTCCGGATCTTTAATAAAGGCTATTTTTGTTCCTTTTCCGTCTAAATTAAAAGGTTCATACAAATATTTATAGCCTAAATTGTGAAGTTTTTCTGTAAATTTGTCCAATGATTCTACAGAAAATGCAAAATGTCCAAATCCGTTACCTATATTATATCCGTTTTCAAAAATTTCGTCATTATAAGTTAATTCCAGTTGTGTTGTATTTTCTTCGTCATTTAAAAAATATAATTCACAATCTTCAAGACGTTTTTGTTTGACTAATTTCATATTTAAAAGCTCTGTATAAAATTTCAAACTCGCATTAATCTCTTTTACTCTTATCATTGTGTGTAATAGTTTCATAAAATCTCCTTTTAAAAAAGATTGTAACATAACGTGTTATATGGTGCAATTAACCTTTGTTTATTGAGAAATAAACTTCTTTTAAACGTTTTTTGCTGATATGAGTATAAAGTTGTGTTGTAGAAACATCACTATGCCCAAGAAGCTCCTGCACTACTCTTAAATCGGCTCCGTTTTCCAGCAAATGTGTTGCAAAACTGTGGCGTAAAGTATGCGGAGATATTGTCTTGTGAATTTTTTTACCCTGTGCATGAATAAAACTATAAATATCCTGACGTGTCATTTCACGACCATTTTTATTGATTAGAAGTTTTTTTGTACTTAATTGAAATTTCTGTATAGTAAAAGTTCTCTCTTGCAGGTAATTTTTTAAGGCATCTACTGCCTTCTTGCCCATTGGTACAATTCTTTCTTTTGATCCTTTTCCATAGCATTTAACATATTTGGCATTTAAATCGTAATCATTAATTTTTAGATTAACAAGTTCGGAAACTCGAAGTCCGCATCCGTATAAAAGTTCAATTATAACAGTTTCAAGTTTACTAAGATTTTGATTTAGAATAAGTTCAATTTCTTGAACGGTTACTACTTTTGGAAGTTTTTTAGGAATTTTAGGTTGTTCAATTGTTATGATGGGGTTTGTTTTACAGTAACCACTTGCACACAACCATTTGTAAAACCCCCTTAGAGAAGCAATTTTTCTCATTACACTGGTTACGGAATATTGCCTTTCATGAAGATTTCTTACATAAGTTGTTATTTGATTTCGCTCGATATTGCAAAGCTCACATTGAAAATTAAATATGAAATCTGTCAAATCACGTCTGTATGCTTGTGTGGTATTTTCGGATAATCCCTTTTCTATTTCAAGATATTCTAAATATTCTGATAAAATTTGCATGTTCATAATTCAAATTATAAAGCTTTTTTCAATACTTTTAATGCTTTAAATGAATTATTTTCTTGGCAAAGAAAAGGTGAATCTTGTGAATTTTCCGTATTCACATTCAACAAAAATTTCACCGCCGTGTTCTGTAATTATTTCCTTGACTATGTATAATCCTAAGCCTGAAGCTAAAGATTTGTTGTCATTGTTTATGGAAACAAATTTATCAAAAATTTCATTGGGATTTTCGAGTTTAAAATTACAACCTGCATTTTCTATTGACATACAAATATTATCGTTTTTTTCAAAAAGTTTAATTATTATTTTAGAATTTGCGGGTGAATATTTTATGGAATTACTTAATAGATTATTTATAGCTCGGGTTATTTCCAGTATATCTATTTGTATGTTTGCGTTTTTCAAAGAATTTATAACTTTTATGGTTTGTTTTTTATCTGACAAAAGGAATTTACACTCATTTATTGCAGAATTCAAAAATACGGCAAAATCAACGGGAACTTTATGAATATAATAAACTTTATTTTCCAATTTGTACCTGTCCAGAACATTTTCAATTAAGTTTTGCATATACTTTAGACCAAACATTAAACCGCTAAGGATTTCTGTTTGATAGTTATTTAAAGGTGATAATTTGGCATCCTGTAATAATTTTAGCGCCATTATGCCTGAAAAAACAGGATTTTTTAAATCATGTGAGACCATTGCGAGCAAAGATTCTTTATCTTGCGTTTTTGTTTTTTGTTCTTTTATGTTATTCATCGAAATTTAGTTGGTAAGTAACATAATTAAATATTACCGATTTTTTCAAAATTAGGATATTAGCCATATGGATAGAATTTTGCTTAAAAAAATATTAATGATAAAATGTAAATATGGCAGATACTCTGGAAGAATTAATATCTCAAATAAAAGACAGATTGGATATAGTTGATGTTGTTTCTGAACAAGTAGTTCTCAAAAAATCCGGTAGTAATTACTGGGGTTTATGTCCATTCCATAAAGAAAAGACTCCGTCATTTTCGGTTAATCCGCAATTGGGTATATATAAATGTTTTGGATGCGGCGCAGGTGGAGATGCATTGTCTTTTATTATGAAAACAAAAAATATTGAATTTATGTCATTAATAAAAGATTTGGCGGAACAATATGGTCTTGAACTTCCGAAAAATTTAAGACATGGTGAAGCTTCAAAAGATGTTAAGCAGCAAATGGTTAATGCGTGTACTCGTGCGGTTGAATTTTATTCGGATTGTTTACTGAAAAATTCTGATGATAACAGTGAAAATGTTCTAAAATATCTCGCAAAACGTGGTATATCAAAAGATATTATAAAAAAATTCCACCTCGGGCTTGCCCCGAAAAGGTACACAGTTTTGTACGAGGAACTAAAAAAGGATTTTTCAGATGAAATTTTGGAAAAAACAAATCTTATAATTCCGGGCAAAGAAAGTCGTTTTATAGACAGGTTTCGGAACAGAATTATAATTCCTATTCAAAATGAATTCGGTGATTTTGTTGCATTTGGTGCCCGTGCAATTGAAGAAGGGCAGTCCCCTAAGTATCTGAATTCATCTGATTCGTTAATATATAACAAAAGTAAGCTTCTGTATGGTTTATATACTGCAAAAGAAGCCATAAAAGAACAGGATAGTGTTGTATTAATGGAAGGATATTTTGACGTAATATCTGCTCAAGCGCATGGGATTGAAAATTGTGTTGCAGCTTGCGGTACATCATTGACTCAAGAACATGTTAAATTACTTTCACGTTATACAAAATCCAGAAAAATCTACCTTTCTTTTGATACGGATTCAGCCGGACAAAAAGCAACTGACAGAGGTGCCGAAATTATCAAAGAGGTGTTTGAGGGGGTCGGAAATATAAAGCTTTTTGATGAAAGTTATATGTCAACATCCGACGATAAGTATTCTTGTGAAATTCGTGTTATATCACCCCCCGAAGGCAAAGATCCTGATGAATTTATACGTTCTGCGGGCGCAGAAAGCTACAAACAATATATGAAACATGCACCGCTTCTAATCGATTTTCAGATTAATCATATATTAAAGGATAAAGAAAAATATAAAACTCCTATTGAAAAAGCACGCTTTGTTAGGACTATTATTCCTGTCCTTAAAGAAATAGGCAACAAAATTGTTCGTGCCGAATATACTGAAATGGTGGCTCAAACGCTCGGTTTAGACGGAAAAATTTTGGCACGCGAAGTTAATTCTTTTTCAACTTCTAAAACTTCTCCGGAAATTTTTGTTAAAAATGTAACAAAAAATGTTTCAATTTTAGAAAAAGCGCAAAAAAATTTATTGAGTGTTTTTTTAGTACCCGAAAGTTCGCTAAGCTTTAGCGAAATTAAGGCCATTATTGCAGATACGGTGTTTGAAAATGAAACGTTAATAATTGTAAAATCTACAATTGACAAATTAACATGTACCGTAAATAATGTAAAGGAATTAATTGAACATTTATACACAGAATTTATTCAAAATCCTGATTTGCAGGCAATTGTAACGGAATTGATAAATATTTCCGAAAGCTACAAAAATTTGTCCCAAAAAGACTTTGAAAATATAATTAGAGAAAATATTAATAAAATAAATCAATGTCAACGGGAAAAAGAAAAAGAACATATGCGTAATTTATATAAAAATGTAAATAACGATGATACAGAAGCCCTAAAAATTCAAATGCAATTAAGAGATAAAATTAACAATCGGAGAAAAATTAATGAGTAAAAAAAGACAACACAATACCTCAGTTATAAGTGTTATGGAAGATGAAACCCTGGATTTACAAGATTTAGACGAGGATACTGTTTTGGATTCCGAAAATGATAGTGTTAACTACATGAATATGGATATTAGTACCGACAATATTGAAGATATCGTAACCTCAAAGATTGGTAATAAAATTAACATGGACGATATCTATATGATGTCTGATTCTGAAGAAGAAGAAGATATTGATTTTGAATTACCAAAAGGCATTGCGGTAGATGACCCTGTAAGATTGTACTTAAGAGAAATCGGAAGAATTAAACTGCTATCTGCGAAAGAAGAAATAGAATTAGCAAGAAAAATTCTTCAAGGTGGTACTCCGGGAGCTATAGCCAAAAGAAAACTTGTTCAGGCAAATTTACGTTTGGTAGTCAGTATTGCCAAAAAATATGTAGGTCGTGGAATGTTATTTTTAGACCTGATTCAAGAGGGTAACTTAGGTTTAATTCGTGCGGCAGAAAAATTTGACCATGAACGTGGATTTAAATTTTCAACTTATGCAACCTGGTGGATAAGGCAGGCAATTACACGTGCTATTGCAGATCAGGCAAGAACAATTCGTATTCCTGTTCATATGGTTGAAACGATTAATAAATTGAAAAAGGTTACACGCCGCTTAGCTCAGGAACTATCAAGAAAACCGACTGAAGACGAACTTGCAATTGAAATGAATGTTTCTATTCCTAAATTACGTGAAATTATTAAAATTGCCCAGGAGCCTCTATCACTTGAAACTCCTATAGGTAAGGAAGAAGATTCTCGTTTGGGTGATTTCATTGAAGATAAAGAAGCGGATGCCCCGATTAAAACAGTTGCTTCCGAGCTTTTGAGGGAAGATTTAGCAGAAGTTTTGTGCACACTTTCACCCAGAGAGCGTGATGTCTTAAGGCTGCGTTTCGGTATGGATGACGGACGACAAAGAACCCTCGAAGAAGTCGGACAGTTGTTCGGCGTAACACGTGAACGCATTAGACAGATTGAGGCTAAAGCTTTGAGAAAACTTCGTCACCCCAATAGATCTAAACGCTTAAGAGAATATGTCGAATCATAATAATAAAGGCTGAATATTTTCAGCCTTTAAATTTTTATGTGAGTAATATGTGAGTAAATGTATTGCTTTACAAGTCTATATCCCAAATTCTTTATTGAGTGCTTGAATAAATGGTGATGATGCCATTTTGTTTTCCATGTCAATTATTGCAAATTCGTTATCCAATCCTACAATCCCTTCTGTAGTAGCTGCTGAAATTGCTGTGTCTTTTAAATTTAAACCATTTAAGGTATCACCCCAAAAATTTTTGTCTATTTTTGTACCTGCTGATTTCGTAAAATTAATACCGTAAGCACTTGCTGCACTTGTTAACAAATCTTCGCCTAAATCTTTGATAAATTTATTATCGGCGATTTGTTTTTGTTCCAATACCTTTTCTTCCTTCTGTACATCTTTTGAATTGGGTAATTCTTTGCCAATTCTAAAATTGTTAACATTTCCTTTTCCGTTGAATTCAATTGCCATAATTTGACTCCTTATATTTACTCACAGCATGTATATCGGTATATTTTTAATTTTCTTTAATTAATTATTATAAATTCCGCTATTTGTTTTACAAAAGTTTACATCAAAATTGCTGTTTAAAAAGACCGACTTTGTCGGTCTTTTAATTTTGTTAGTAAATATAATTTGCAAATCTTTATGCTATACCCAAAATATCCTTCAAAGTGGAAAATTCCGTTGAATTAAAAAGATCTTCCGTATGAGTTGTTGTCGTCAATTTATCAAGTGATTTTATAGCATCGTTTACTTGATTAGTTATACTTGTGTATTGAGCAGCTGTCGGCATCTTAGGATTTTTTATGCCTGCTAATTCAAACATATCTTGCAATTGAACACTGTCTTTTTCAGATATTTTTGCTGTTTCCACAAATCTCGGCTGAACTTGTTCAAGCAATTTATCGCCAAATTCTCCAAGATGTCTATTATCTGTGATATTTACTTCAACTTTACTCTTGTCTGATACTGTTTGTGGTTTTATTCCACTATTTACAAAAATATTGTTGTTAACATTCCCGTTAAATTCGATTCCCATAATTGGTTTCTCCTTTTTACTCACATTCTCTTAATAATATTTTTTCCTATTTCCAGATTTTTATCTATACTTTTAAAAAGTATTTCTATATTTAAAAATTGCGTATTCTTTATATATTATTTACATATCTTTACAATTATTTACATTATAAAAAATAAAAAAATCAAGTATATATGGGGTTTCTGAAATTTTAAGCTATATATAGCCATATGGGTAATAGATTATTGGGGAATATTTGTTAGTATAAAAATATGAAGATATATTATTAAGAAAAGGAGAAGTTATGACAGAAGATAACACAGTATTAACTGACAGAGAACTGGAAGTTTTATATTATATAACAAAAAGCTTAACAAACAAGGAAATAGCTTCAATTCTTGGTATAACACATCACACAGTAAAAGCACACATTGGTGCAATATTAAGAAAACGTGGTTGCAAAAATAGGACGGAAGTTGCTCTGCTTGCATTGCAGCATAACTTATTTAAGAATTTATTTAATCATCGTCCAGACTTAGAACAGCCATAAAAGCTTCTTGAGGGACTTCTACACGACCCACGGATTTCATTCGTTTTTTACCTTTTTTCTGTTTTTCCAAAAGCTTACGTTTGCGGGAAATATCTCCTCCATAGCATTTATCAAGAACATTTTTGCGCATTGCTTTAATATTGGTGCGAGCAATAACTCGGCCGCCTATTGCTGCTTGAACAGGAACTTCAAACAATTGACGCGGAATTATTTCTTTCAATTTAGCTGTTAATTTTTGACCTATATAAAAAGCATTATCTTCATGGCATATTACAGAAAGAGCATCAACAACTTCTCCTGCAAGCATTATATCAAGTTTTACAAGTTTGGAGCGTTTATAATCTTTGAATTCATAGTCCATGCTTGCATAGCCTTTAGATCTTGATTTAAGCTGGTCATGAAAATCAGTAATTACCTCACTTAAAGGAATTTCATATTCCAAACTTGCCCTAACTTTATCAAGATAAGCCATATTTATAAAAATTCCTCTTTTAGACTGTGCCAAGTCCATTAAAGTTCCGACGTAATCGTTAGGTGTTATTATTTGAACTTTGACATAAGGTTCTTCAATATAATCTCTGTGTTGTGGTGCGGGTAGATTTGCCGGGTTGTCTATTTCAACCATTTCACCGTTAGTTTTATAAACATGATAAACAACGGAAGGAGCTGTGGTTACAAGTGAAAGGTTATACTCTCTTTCTAATCTTTCTTGTGCTATTTCCATATGAAGCATTCCCAAAAATCCGCATCTGAAACCAAAACCCAGTGCGCTTGAAGTTTCGGGTTCGAACGTTATGCTACTGTCGTTAAGTTTTAGTTTTTCCAAAGCTTCTTTTAGATTATGATAATCATCATTATCGACAGGATACATACCTGAAAATACCATTGGTAAAGCTTCTTTATATCCGGGTAAAGGTTCCTTGGCAGGTCTTTCAACACTCGTAATCGTATCTCCGACAAATCTCGCAAGTTCTTTTATTGAGCCGGCAAAATATCCTACATCTCCGCATTCAAGTTTATCAACCTGAACTTTGTTCGGGGTCAGATAACCGAGTTCAACAATTTCATATTCCTTGCCTGAGGCCATAAATTTGACTTTTTCGCCTAATTTCATTTTTCCGTCAATAATTTTGAAAAAGCAAAGCGTTCCGAGATACTGGTCATAAGCACTGTCAAACACTAAAGCTCTCAATGGTTTGTCTGAAGTATCCGCTGGCGGAGGTATAAAATCAACAACTGCTTCCAAAACTTCTTCAATTCCAATTCCTGCCTTTGCACTTACCGGAATCGCTATTGAAGCATCAATCCCCAATATTTCTTCGATTTCCTTTTTCACACGTTCAACATTAGCTGATGGCAGGTCGATTTTGTTAATTATAGGGATAATTTCCAGATTTTGTTCGATTGCAAGATAAACATTTGCAAGAGTTTGTGCTTCAACCCCTTGTGTTGCATCAACAATTAATAAGGCACCTTCGCATGCTGCAAGTGAACGTGAAACTTCATAAGAAAAGTCTACATGTCCCGGGGTATCAATTAAGTTCAATATATATTCTTTACCGTTTTTTGATTTATAATTCATTCTTGCGGCATTTAATTTGATTGTGATTCCGCGTTCACGCTCAATATCCATGGAATCTAACAGTTGATTTTGCATATCACGCTCCGCAACTGTACCGGTGTATTCAAGCAAACGGTCTGCAAGTGTGGATTTCCCATGATCTATATGCGCAATAATACAAAAATTTCTTACATTTTCTCTATATCTCATATTTTTAATTATAAAAGAAAAACAGAGAACTTCAATATTGTTAGTCTATTTGTAAGCTGAGTTCATCAACGTACTCATATATTTGTTCACTTTTTTTAATAATGACGTCGATAAGTGTAAGTGCATAATATGGTACTTCATTTTTTTGTGTACAATTTTCCAATACGTCTGCTATACAGTTTTGTAACTCGACTACTTCACTTAATTTTAACAGCCATTCTTCTATTTCATTCTTCATAATAATTCCTCTTTTTTATATTAACTTGTTTTTTATTTTTTGTCAAGAGGGTTAAATAATCTAATTTTAGTATTATATTGTATGGTTAAATGTAAGATTAGAAATAATTATAAATCTATAATATTATATTGTCAAGTTATATGTAAGATTAATTGTCATGGATAGAAAATTAATAAGAAACGGTAATGGTTGGGCTTTAACCTTAAATAAAACAATTTTAAACTTATTGAAAATTACACCTGATGTGGATATGGTTGAATATACTATAGAGGGTGATAAACTTATTATTACCAAAAGCCCCAATAAAAGAGCGGATAAAAAATAAATTTACTCATAACATTTGTTAAAACAGGCATTGTAATAACTTATTTTATGCTAGTATAAAACTATGTTAGAGTTATTTGTATCCGGAGCGGAAAAAAACAGCGGCAAAACATTTGTAACAGCCGGACTTGCTGCCACTATGCAGAGTCTTGGATATTCTACATGTGTGTATAAACCTGTTCAAACAGGCGCAATCGAAAAAAGTGGATTTATTCAGGCACCGGATTTGGCTTTTGTTAAATTTATCGATCCTTATATAAAAACTTATTTTTCATATCTTTTAAAAAGTGATGCCATACCTTTGATTGCGGCTGAACTTGAGTATACATGTATCAATAAAGATATAATTTATCAAGACTATACAAGTATAAAACGTGAATTTGAATGTACCTTAACTGATGGGACTTTAGGTCTTGCAACTCCGTTAGCAGATAATTTTTTAGAACAGGATATGGTGAAAATGCTTCAAGTTCCTGTTTTGTTGGTTGTATCTCCTTCTGAAAATTCAGTGAACAGCACGCTTACCAATATTAATCAGGCTGTGGTTTCCGGAGTGCAAATACGCGGTGTGATTATCAATGATTGCCCTGAAGTTATTCATGATCTGAATATCAAATCGATGCCTAAATTGATTGAAAAATACACTGATACGAAAATTTTGGGTGTTATGCCCCATATAGAAAATTTGAAAAATATTAACCCTAATGATTTGATATCAAATGTTTTGACAGGAATTGATATCGAAAGTGTTTTTGATGTCAAAATTGCTAAACTTGAGTTATAAAATTTCATCTGTAAAATCAACAGCAGGACTATGTTCTTTTATAATTTTGTCTATTTCATCTCTTGCTTCAAGTTTTGAGGTTAGCTCTTTTTTTTCAAGATTGTATTTTTTACAAAGTTTTTCGTAATAATAAAGCTGTTTTTTGGTAGGAGTTTCTTTTGACATTTTAACTTCTTTTAAAAATTCGCGCTTCTTTTTCTCAAACGCTTTTTGGGCTTGGATTATGGGCTCTTGCGATTTTTTATAATCGTAATATTTTTTGCATTCTTTTAAATATTTTTCGGTATCTTTAAGAAACTGTTCATCATCAAGTAAATTTTCCAAAAATCCAAACCTTGAGTTATTTATTTCAAGATAATATTTCTCATCTTCAATAAATTTTTCCATGATTTCATCAGTGGAAAGTTCAGGCAATTTTTTTACTAACGCACGCAAAAAATTACACAAAGCGGACTTTTGTGTTTTTGATAAATCAAGATAAATCTGCTTTTTTATCTCGTACATACTACCTCAAAAAAGTATAACGAAGTATAACTTTCAGAATTTCGCAAACCGGCGGATCATTTCGCCCCCGTGCGGTCCTCATAAAACCGTGCGCATATCCCTAACGCGTAAACAAATCTTTGACCGAAAATTTGTGTGTTAATTCGGACTTGCCAAATTTCAACAACTTTCTAACAATAGGATTTGTCTGGCGAGACAAACGAGTTTGTTCAGAAACTTCAATTCCTCTCATCTCTTGAGAATTCTCAATTACTCTTAAGTTTTGATCGTTTCTCTCATCCATAACGTAATTATACCTCGTTATATTTTATTAAAGAAATTTGTTAAGATAAAATTGCGTCTAAAGTATATAAACTTTATATATTGTTACAATTTTATTTATCAGCTATTTTGCATACAAGCAAAAAAATTCTCAATAAACATCTTAAAATATTTTATATGAAGGACAATAGCATAGAATTTCTCATAGAGCTTGGTAACAGAATAAAAACATTAAGACAATCAAGGAAATTAACACTTGAAGCTTTTTGTTATGTTAATGGTTTGGAGCCTTCTACAGTTATGAGAATTGAAAAAGCACTAACTACGGCGAAGGTTACAACTTTGCTGAAAATTGCTCAGGGTTTTGATATGTCATTACCGGAGCTTTTGAATATACCGCTTTCTTCACAGTGATTTATATAATCTGAAGTCTTTTCTTTTAATTTTTCAATGTATTCTAGCAATATATATAAAGAATTTTTAATATCATCCCATTCGGGAACTTCATTTTCATTGCCTGATGCACAATATAGTATGTTACAATAACTTTCAACTTCTACAATGCTTTCGTAAATTTCTTTGATTTTGTCTTCATTTGTTTCTAGCATAATTACCTCCAGTGTTTAAAAATCTTAACTTTTTGCATATATGCAAAAAACACTGCAATGATAACATTAAAATTGCATGTATGCAATATAATAAATCTAAATCTTTACAATTTTTGGGTAAAGCCATAAAATCACTAAGAAATAAACGTAAATGGAAAAAACAAACATTGGCTTTTTATGTTGGTCTCTCGCCTTCAACAATAAGTCGTATAGAAAGAGGTGAATGTGAACCAAGATATAATACGTTGAAAAATATAGCATCTGCTTTTGATTTAAAACTTGCAGAATTTATTAGTTATGTTGAAGATATAGAGAAAAATTTAATAAAATAATTTATTTTATGTTATAAAATTGTTATGGTAATTCAAGATATTGTAAAAATTTTAACTGACAGTGGAATAGAACCAAATGAGGCTAATATTGAAGTAAAAATGTTAATAGAGCATTTTGCCGGGTTCGGTGTCAAAGATATTATAATGGGCAAAAAACTTGATGCAGAAAAACTCAAAATTGTTGAAGAAAAAGCAAGGTTAAGAGCCAGAACTCATCAGCCTATCCAGCATATAATAGGATTTGCTGATTTTATGGGTGAAAAATTTATTGTGAATGATAATGTTCTTATTCCGCGTGATGAAACTGAGATACTTGTGCGTAAGTCAGTGGAAATTATCAAAAAAAATAATTTTAAAACGGCATTGGATGTGGGAACAGGTTCAGGCTGTATTGCATGTATGGTTGCAAAGCTTTCTGAATGTCAAATTATAGGACTTGATATTTCAAAAGAAGCCTTAAATACAGCATTAGATAACGCATCAAGGTTAAATTTATTTAACAAGGCTATTTTTAGGAAATCGGATATTTTTTCGAATGTAAAACCGGGTGAGAAATTTGATATTATTATATCTAATCCGCCGTATATTCCCCTGTCTGAAAAGGTTGATATTCAAGAAGAAGTTAAATTTGACCCTGAGCTTGCATTATTTACATCTGATGAAAAAGGTTTGGAATTTTATCAAAAAATTACAGAACAGGCTCCTGAAATATTAAACAAAGGTGGGTATCTTGTTTTTGAACTTGGAATAAATCAGGCTGAAGATGTCCGAAAAATATTGGAAGTTAACGGTTTTTCAGAAATTGAGATCATAAAAGATCTCGCAAATATTGACAGAGTTATTTGCGGAAAAATTTAGACACAATTTTCGTAATAGAATTCATCGGGTGCAGTTATTGGGATTTGAAATCCAAGTATATTTTTTTGCGTTATTGAACTTTCTGCAATAATTTTTCCGTGATGTTTTTCTATGATTTTATTTACTAAATATAAGCTTATTCCTGTGCCTATTTTGTCATATTTTTGGTTGTGGTATGTGTGAATTTGAAATATTTTTCTCATTTTTTCAGGGTTAATATATCCGCTTTGACTTTCAAATTTTACTAATATGTTGGTATTGTCTTGTTCAAGATAAATTTTTATTATTGAATTTTTAAAGGCTGTGTTAATTGAATTAAATAAAAGTGTTTGTATTACTTTTTTCAAACGAATTACATCACCTGAAATTATAGGATTTTTGATTTTAGGAATAATTGCTATTTTTATATTATTTTCTTTTAAAAATAAACGTGTTTTATTAACAATATTTTCGATTATTTTCATTACGTTAAAATGTGAATAATTGAGTTCAATATCTTCAACGTCAAATTTATATGTGGAAATTAGCGTCGCAACCATGGTGTACATGTAATTGCAGGACTCAAGCGTAAGCTTAATCATTTCATTCTGTTCATTACTTAAATTACCAAATTTTCCCTCTGTTAACATGTCCAGTACCCTTATTTGTGCTAATATAGGTGTTTTTAAATCATGTGTTAAAATCTCTACAAAATTTTTCTTCAAATCTGTTAAGTCAGTATTATTTATTATTCGGGTGCACAAATTTCCACAAATACTTTGTGTATCTTTAAACATAAATCCGCCTTTCTGAAAGTATAATTATTTTATCCAACAACATGGTAAAACTGTATTACCCGGTTGGCTATAAATAGTTTGACTAGTAAAATTTTCCACTTGGATATGTTATTATAATCTTATGAAAATTTTTTATGTTGACACTGACAAATATTTGATTGATGATGACTTTCTAAAATCCTTTGGTGACAGGAAATTTTTGTCTGAAGAAAAAGAAAGACAACATTGTTTTGGCAGATTGTTGGTTAAAACTACGGCAAAAGATTTTTACAAACTTGAAAATAGCGACGTGGAAATAGTTAACAAAAAACCGCGTTTTATAAATAGTAAGCTCCATTTCAGCATTTCTCATTCGGAAAACATAATTCTTGCTGCGTTTGATGAAAATCCTGTCGGCGCTGATATTGAATTTATGAAAGAAAGAAATTTCAAAGAGTTTTTTGCAAGATATAATTACAAAGGCGAAAATATAACAAAAGAATTATTTTATAAATTTTGGACTGAATACGAAGCGGGTATAAAACTTCAAGGTTCACCCAAAATCAAGGTCACATTTCCGTTTAAAGATAATTTTATGATAACGGTCGTCGGAAATTTTGACAAAAATTACCAAATGTTTGAACTAAATAATAGCGGATTTAACTGTGTCTAAAATCTATTTTATACTTGAGTTTGTTCTTTCTGCAGTATTGCATTATATTGTGTTTTAAGAAAAACCAATATTCCCTGTTTTTCTCCACATAAATTTCTTTGTAGTTCTCGTAATATTCAGTGTAATTTCTTTGTATAAAATCTAAAATTGTTTTTTTGTATGGTTGTCTTAAATTTAAGTTTTCAAACCAGTATTCATTAATATAATCTTTTGAGGTTTCTATAATTTCTTCAAAGTCAGTTATGTAAGGAAATATTGGTGATACGGAAAGAATTGTATATATTCCTTCATCATGTAGTTTTTGTAATGCTGCCAATCTGCCTTGTATTGAAGTTGTGTTTTCACAACCTTTAACAAAATTTTCATCTAATGTATTAATTGAAATTACAACATTTGCTTTCATGTCTTTTATAATATCAATATCTCTTAAAACAAGGTCGGATCTCGTACATATAGTTAAATTACATCCGATTTCATGTAATTTTTCAAGTATGAAACGGGTATTTTTATATTCCTTTTCAACCGGATTATAAGGATCTGTTACTGTACTCATTAAAATGTTACGGTCTTTAACGGTTCTTTTTGTTCTAACTACACCATCCCAACGTTTTACATCAATAAATTCACCCCATAGTTCTCCGGTATGGTTTGTAAACTGTTGCATGAAACAGGCATGACAGTATAAACATCCGCTGGCACATCCCGTGTAAGGATTTATTACGTAACTGTATCCTTTGAATGATGTTTTTGAAAAAATATTACCTACAGATATTTCTTTAATGTTTAACATAATTGTATTATAGTTTTTTCTTTTTATTTTGTCTATTACTAAGCACTTAAGATTTATTTAAACACAAATAGCATTAAAATGAAACTATAGTTAATAAAAATTAATTTATAAGTTAATTTTTAAATCAAAAAAAATTATTTTTTATCTTGATTTTAAAGATATCAAATCATGTTTTAGAATTTAAACATTATATTTTGAATGATATAGTTTAAAAATAGTATTGAAGAATGAGGGGAAAAAGCTATAATTATAATAAATATATATTAGGAGATTGATAAAATGAAATATTTATGGTTGTATGTTGTTGCCGTTGTGGCATCTTTGGGCGGGTTGTTGTCAGGTTTTGATACAGGCGTAATATCGGGTGCGCTTTTATATATAAATGAAACCTGGGATTTAACAGATTATATACAAGGATTTTTGGTGAGTTCTGTTTTAATCGGTGCAGTGATTGGTGCCGCAACAAATGGGATTTTAGCTGACATTTTCGGGCGTAAAAAAATTATTATAGCAACAGCTGTAATTTTTATAGTGGGTTCAATTCTTTGTGGTTTAGCACCAAATATTTACGTTCTAATTTTGTCAAGAATACTTGTAGGTTTAGCTGTTGGTATTGTTAATTTTGTTGTGCCGTTATATTTATCCGAAGTTTCGCCCAAACAACTAAGAGGGACATTAGTATCGCTTTATCAGTGGGCAATTACTGCCGGGATTTTATTTTCTTACGTAATCAATGCTGCATTTGCACAGACGGTATACAGTTGGCGGTGGATGCTTTTTGCGGGGGTCTTTCCCGGGTTAATTCTTCTTGTTGGCATGATGTTTTTAAGTGATACTCCAAGATGGCTTGTAAGTAAAAACAGGGACGAAGAAGCAAAAAAAGTGTTCGGCAAAATAGAACCTGATATTGATGCTGATGAAGAAATAAGGCATATCAAAGAAACATTAAAGCCTGATTTAAACAGTTCAAATGAAAAATTCAGGTTTAAAAAATGGATGATAATGCCTTTTATTGTCGGTATAGGTATTATGTTTGCACAAATTTGTACCGGTATAAATACAATCATTTATTATGCTCCTACAATATTCAAAATAGCAGGATTTGATTCAAATTTGAACGCTATTTATGCTACGACCGGCATTGGTATAGTAAACTTTTTAATGACTATAATAGCGATATTCTTCACAGACAGACTCGGAAGAAAGCCTTTGCTTTATTTTGGATTAACCGGTGTAATGCTAAGTCTTTTGGCGCTTGGTTGTGCATTCCAATTTGAAGCAGCTTTGGGTGATAATTTAAAATGGGTTGCAGTCGGAAGTTTAGTTTCATATATAGTGTGTTTTGCTTTTAGTTTGGGACCTATCGGTTGGATTTTAGTATCAGAAGTTTTCCCGCTTAAAATTAGAGGTTTTGCGATGAGTATATGTACAGTTTCAAACTTTGCCTTCAACTTTTTTGTTGTAGGAAGTTTTCCTATTCTTATTAATAGGTTGGGCGGTGCAATAACTTTCTGGGGATTTGCTGCGGTATCATTCCTTTGCATACTTTTTGTATTCTTTTTTGTTCCTGAAACAAAGGGCATATCTTTGGAACAAATAGAATCAAATTGGCTTAAAGGTGTAAAACCAAGAGATTTTTAGTTATTTACTGTTAACGATAAATCTTTTAATTTTTTCTATAAGGGACATTTCACGATGTCCTTTTTTAACGGAAACTATTTTGAATGGTTCAGGTTGTGTGGATCTTTGATATTCTACATCAGCAGGTCCAAAAAGCATTACGTAAGAAATTTTATAGTTATCAGGTATTTCGAGTTGTTTACAAAGTTCAGGTATAATACGTAATACACCGTATCCAAGACCACACCAGCATGTTCCGACTCCTAAGCTTTGTGCATATAATTCAAAATAACTTAAGGCAATGACGGGATCTATGTCTTTACATGGTGCGTCGATTGGTGTGGACACCACTAACATGTGCGGGGCACCACGAAATATTAAATCTTCACCCGTTAGTAAGGCTTTTTTATATCGTTCAAATTTTTTCAATGCCTCGCCAACTATGGGTTTTGATACAATTTCAATAAGTTTCTTATTTGTGTATTCTCTAAAATCATTCATTACATCTATATCATCTATAAATGAAAAGTGTAAGTTGTGATTATTTACACCTGTTGGAACCCAATTTAGCATATCTTTCAATTTTGTCATAATTTCAGGTGATAAATTTTCTTTTTTATAGTGTCTGTAACTTCTTCTATTTTTAATTAAATTTAAAATTTCATCAGGATTATATTGTTGTATAGGTTCTGAATTTTCTGGTGATTTGCCAAAAATAGACAAAGCTCCGACAGGACAAATTGCAAGACAGTGCTGGCATTTTATACACCTGTTCTCGCCGCCTTTTGCAACTTGTGGAATATTATTCTCATCAAATTCTAAAGCCTTTACCATGCAATCTTCTATACAATGTCCGCAATGGATACATTTTTCGCTGTCTATTTTAAAATTCATTTTTGTCATATGTTAAACTCCTTTTTAGTAAATTATAGAAGTTAATTACCTATAATGCAATATTTTTAAATTTATTAAAAACATAATTGCATATGAGTTTCCTGAAAAAAAAACTTCCAGTATAGGTTGTTACTTTTGACAATAATCACAACACTTGGTAAAAAATCCCACTAATTTTAAACCTGTTTTTTTATTTAATTTCATAACCGTATTTTATTTATTTTTAAGATAATACTGTAAAGAAAATATTAAAACTAAACAATTATTTAGTGATATATGCTATTATGTATTTAAAAGGAGAATACAGATATGTATAGTGTTTACACTGAAAAAAATCATTCAAGTCTTACAAAGACGTTAATTGGTGAATTTAAAGATTATGATGAAGCAATGGATTGCGCAGAAAATGCAGTGGAGGGGAAATCGGAATTAAGATACATAGTTGAAGAAACTGACGGGCATTTTAACAGTTACGGCGAATTGGTAACAACAATTGTTGCTGAAAGTTAAGTTTTTAAGGGAAAGTATGAAAAAGATTTTATTTTTGCTTATTCTATTAGTATTTTCTGCAGGATATGTCCATGCAATGGAGGATTCAGTTACAGAAGATTTTATACCCGAAGAAAACACAATACAAAAGGCCGTAATGAATGATGAAGATATTGTCAAAGAGAAGGCAATCATTCGTGAGCAAACAATTCAAGGTAAAATAAATGATGTTGCATTTAGAATTTTGAATGCTAATAAAATTGATAAAAGGATTATATTTGTTTACGATAAGACTGAGAAGAAATCACTACTTAAATCAGCAGATGATGTAGTAAAAAGACAGGTTATTTTATACGAAAATGACATAAAATTTATATCTAATGAAGACGAGCTTGCCGGTTATTTGTCACGAGGAATAATAATGGCTTTAAAATCATACGGTGGGATATGGAATGGGAGTTTAAATGCTATAGAAGTAAAATTAGCACCAAAAATCTATGAAATATATGCAGATAAAAGAGCTGTAGATTTAATGGTAAATGCGGGTTATCATCCTGTCGGGCTTATAACATATTTGAATAAAGCTTTCCCTCAAAAGAGATTTGATATGTTTTCGAATACAAATTTAACTTCTAAAAGGCTTGCAACAATCTATGAATATATATATACAAAATATCCGTATTATTTGCAAAATAATAAATATTTTGAAACAGACAGTTACCAGAATTTTCTTTTAAATTCACAAACAAACCGAAAACTTTTGGAGAATAAAATAAAAAACAAGTCCCAAGAGGAATTAAAATATGAATAAAATTTTATTGCTAATATTTTATATTTTTATTGGAACATCAGTTTCTGCAGCATTGATTAATGATAATATTGTTGATTTAATTTTAAAAGATAAGACTATTGAAAGACCGGAAATACATGAAGTATATAATTACCAGAATATGGAAAAACTTCCTATCAGATTAAGAATTATTAAAAGGATATCGTCTGAAAAAAATATATATGAAGGTCAACAAATTTTATTTAGAGTGCAGTCGAGTGTTTATTATAAAGGTAATCTGGTAGTAGAAAGAGGTACAATAGTCAATGCAAGAGTAGAAACTATTGTAAAAAGCGGGATGAATGGTATACCGGCAGGAATTGTTTTAGGTAGCTTTAAAATAGGCGATATTCCCAAAAGCAAATTAACGGATGTTTATGAACTACAAGGTCAAGATAGGAGTTTATGGGTATATCCTTTAAAGTGGGCGTTAACAATACTTCCTCCATCCGGATCTTTAACTAATTTTATAAAAGGTGGGCATGCTAAATTAGAAGAATATAAAACAATCGAGATTTATTATTACCCGAACTGGATATAATTATGGAAGAAATATTACAAAGACTGGAAAAGTCCAATTTCAGACAAAAATTTAAATTAAAGGATAAAGACAAATTTTACATTGAGCAAAAAGGTCTTAAAATTATAAGAGAACATGCAAAAGATTTTATTGCAAAACGGATTGCACCTGCTAAAATTTCAAATGACGGGAAACAGACTCCAATGAGAGGTCATCCGGTGTTTATAGCACAACATGCTACAGCAACTTGTTGCAGAAAATGTATTAACAAGTGGCACAAATTTGAGTGTGGAAAGGAACTTACATTAAGAGAACAAGAATATCTGGTAAATCTTATAATGTTTTGGATAGAAAAACAACTTTGAATGTAACATAATATCTATACAGTTTACAAAAAGTCTTTTTTTATAATAAAATGTAAATTAAAAGGTTTACATAATGAAAAAAATAATTTCCGCAAAAGAGGCTGCAAATATGATAAAGGACGGTTCATCAATCATGGTAGGTGGTTTTTTAAGCTGTGGGACACCGGACAAAATTATTGATGAGATTGTCAGACAAAATATTTCGAACCTAACGATGATATGTAATGATACATCCACCTTGGGTAATGATCGTGGAAAGTTAATTGAAAACAAACAAATTAAAAAAGTAATAGCATCTCATATAGGAACAAATCCCGAAACCGGGAGACAAATGAATGCAGGAGAAATTGAGGTGGATTTAGTTCCAATGGGGACTTTAATAGAAAAGATAAGGGCAAAAGGAAGCGGATTGGGGGGCTTTTTAACTCCTACTGGTGTTGGTACCGTTATAGAAGATGGTAAAGAAACAATGATAGTTGACGGTAAAAAATATATTTTTGAAAAACCTTTAGGTGCTGATTTTGCTTTAATATACGGTACAAAAGTTGATAAATACGGAAATGTATGTTTTCATGGTACAACTAGAAACCATAACACGATAATGGCAACAGCAGCAGAAACTGTAATTGTTCAGGCAGAAAAGCTTGTAGATTGTTTAGATCCTGATGAAGTTGTGATACCAGGGCTTTTTATAGACTATATTGTAGTAGGCGGGGATAATTAGATGGCGGTAATAATGCAAGAATTATCAAAAGAAGATATTCGTAAAATAATAGCAAAAAGAGCTGCCTTGGAATTCAAAGACGGAGATGTAGTAACTTTAGGGATTGGTTTGCCAACTGCTGTTGCGGATTATGTGCCTGAGGGTATTAATGTAATTTTCCAATCAGAAAATGGACTTTTGGGTGTAGGCAAGAGTCAAAAGGGTGATAAAATTGATAAAAATATTATAAATGCCGGAGGCGGTTTTGTAGAGGCTAAAACGGGTTCAAGTTTTTATGATTCGCAAATGGCATTTACGATGATGAGAGGCGGGCATATTGATGCAACGGTTTTGGGTGCATTACAAGTAGATGAAAAAGGAAATCTCGCAAGCTGGCTTATTCCAGGTAAATTTGTACCGGGTATGGGTGGATCTATGGACTTGGTTGTCGGGGCTAAAAAAGTTATTGTCGTTATGGAACATATATCTAAAGGTCAAATAAAAATTGTTAAAAAATGTAATCTTCCTTTGACTGCTTGTAGGGAAGTCAATTTAATAATAACAGAACGTTGTGTTTTTAAAGTAAACGATAATGGTCTTGTTATGACGGATATAAATCCCATGTTTACAATTGATGATATTAAATGTTCTGTTGAAGCTGATTTTATAGTGAGTAGTAATTTAAGGGCCATGTCAATATAAAATAGCTAAATCAAATACGTTCGTTATAAAATTAATTATTACAATCAAAGCTCTTTTTTATCTATTAGGTTGTAATCGCTAATTTGACTTTTGTTTTTCCATGTATTTTTGAAATATATATATATTTCTGAAAATAATAAAACTATTACAAATAACCAAAAAATGTTGTCAAAATCCTTAGTTAAAAATTTATTGTTCATTTTCAACCAAGCGCCTATCCATCCTATTATAACCCATGAAACAATATATAATGTTGGTAGTTCGGTACTTAAATGTTTTATTATTTTCCAAAATTTAAATTTAACAAAATAATTTGAGAATAAATGTGACAAACTGATTGCTACAGCTATTATATTCATGTATACGGACAAAATTATAGGATTTTGCTGGTGGTAAACAAGCGGGTTCATTAATATCAACCACATGTTTTTGCCTGCTGCGTCAAATGCTGACCAAGCTAAAAGTAAAAGCGGTAAAGATATAAATAACATGTATAAATAAAATTTATTTAGATTGATACATCTTTTTATTAGTTCTCCAAATAGCCAGCCTGATACAGGGTATATTATCCAGTTACAAAATGAAAAGCAGACATAACCGCTTGCTGTAAAATTTTTGATAGGTATGAATAACCCTATAAAGGAAAAATAAAAATTGTTAGGTGAAAGATTAATGGAAATTTCATTTGTACAAAATGCACCTATTGTGGTAAATATAACAGCAGTAATAAATATTGCCAAATTTGACATTTTAAAATGTTTAACAAAAGCAAAAAATAAAAAAGATAATCCTGCAAATTGCAGAATATCACCACTTAATAACATAAGAAATTTATCATTCGACATTATTGTACTAAACATAGGATAGCTACCAAAAAGCATCCATGGAAGAATTTCTCGTAAAAAATTAAGCATATAACCCGAAAATAGTAAAATAATCCCTCGTTTAAGATAGGATTTTGAGTCATTATTTCTGCTATATGCAATTCCAAGTCCCATGCTGAACATAAAAAACTGAGCGCCCAACAATCTTACGAGGTTGTGAGCAATAAACGACGGAGTCAAAGAAGGGGTATTTGTGAATTTAATTATGTAAAAAATATGGCATAGTATCATCAAGATTATACAAATAGTTTTACATAAATCAAATGCCGTTTGACGTTCATTATTAACAGTTTCAGTGCTAAAAAGATTTAATAAATTCATATACCTGCATTTTATAAAAAATTACGATTTTTGTTCATCAAAATAATTCTTAAGAATTATACCCAATTATATACTAACATAAATTTTTCTTACAAAATAATTTACATTTAAAAATGTAAATTTTATGAAGATAAAATTTAAATATTTACGAATAATTTTCGGATATTTTAAAGAATCAAATTATAGTCTACAGCAAATTTAATTTTTTTAAGTTTTTATGAATTTTATGAAAATATCAACATACGTGACAAATAAATCTATAAACTTCACCTCAATCAATTTAGCCCAGCCAGAAAAAGAAAAATCTGACATGTTGATTTTCAAAATGAGTGAAGAAAAAGATAACGCCAGATTAAAATCAGAATTGCTGGATGTATTTGATAAACACATTAAACAAGAAGCGGAAATAAAATCAAGAGGTATTTATTACAAAAGTGATGTGCTTCAAAAAATGTATCTGAATTTTCTTGAAGCACTTGAAAATGTAAAAGATATAACA
>CASGCE010000002.1 GCA_949299935.1 uncultured bacterium
TAAATAATTTGGCAAGAGTTGCCGATAATAGTAAAATTAAATTCGTATTATGTTATTTTAAGTAAAGAGGAAAAGCAAAATGAGTACATTTGAAAAAGTAAAAAAAGTTGTAGTAGAACAATTGAGCGTAGAAGAAGACCAGGTAACAATGGATGCAAGCTTCACAGCTGATTTGGGTGCTGATTCTTTGGATACAGTAGAATTGGTAATGGCTTTTGAAGATGAATTCGGTGTAGAAATTCCTGATGAAGAAGCTGAAAAAATTGCAACAGTAAAAGATGCAGTTGAATATATCGATTCTCACTCAAAATAATTTGTTCAAATTTAAAAGGTAGCTGAAATGAAAAGAAGAGTAGTAATAACCGGCTTGGGAGCCGTAACGGCTTATGGTGTCGGAGTTGATAAACTTTGGGATGGCTTGACCGCAGGCAAAAGCGGGATATCCAAAATAGAAAATATGGATATCACAGGCTTTGCTTCTCAAATTGGCGGAGAAATCAAGAATAAAGATTTCAATCCTGAAGATTATCTCGACAAAAAAGAAGCAAAGAGAATGGACAGATACATTCAATTTGTTCTTGTTGCCGCTATGGAAGCTTATAAAGATGCAGGACTGAATGAAGAAAATACGGACCCTAACAGATTGGGTGTTATTGTCGGAAGTGCTGCAGGTGGCATGGGAACAATTGAAGCAAACCACAATCAAATATTGGCAAAGGGACCAGGCAAATGCAGTCCGTTTACCGTTCCGATGATGATATGCGATATGGGAGCAGGTCTGATTTCCATAAAACTCAATGCTAAAGGTCCAAACAAGGCGGTTGTAACTGCATGCGCCACATCAGCACACTCTATTGGAGATTCTTTCAGAACGATTCAATATGGAGATGCTGATGTAATGATTGCAGGCGGCGGTGAAGCTGCTTTAACCACATTAGGTTTGAGCGGGTTTATTGCAGCAAGAACTCTCTCTCACAGAAATGACGAACCTGAAAAAGCTTCAAGACCATTTGATAAAGACAGAGATGGTTTTGTTATGGCTGAAGGTGCTGGAATTTTGATTCTTGAAGAACTTGAGCATGCCAAAGCAAGAGGGGCAAAAATTTACGGAGAAATCGTAGGTTATGGTGCAACAGCAGATGCTTATGATATGGTTGCTCCATCCGGCGAAGGTGCAAGAAGAGCGATGAGAGCTGCTCTTTCAGATGCCGATTTTGCTCCAGAGGATGTTCAATACATCAACGCTCACGGCACAAGCACCGGACTTGGTGATATTGCTGAAGCGCTTGCTATTGAAGATGTTTTTGGTGATTATTCCAAAAACGGTTTGATGGTAAGTTCAACAAAGAGCATGATAGGTCACTCTTTGGGAGCTACAGGTGCTATGGAATCAATTGCCTGCATTAAGGCAATCCAGACAGGAGTTGTTCCTCCTACTATCAACCTTGATAATAAGGATGAGAGAATTCCTGATATGGATTTGGTTCCTCATAAGGCAAAGAAAGTTACCAATTTGAAAGCCGCTATGAATAATTCATTCGGTTTTGGCGGTCATAATGCTACTTTGATTTTCAAAAAATATGAATAAAAAGTTGAGAATATACAGAAAGCGGTCTTAATAAGACCGCTTTTGTTATGTTATCTTTTTCTTAAATTTAATAATATAATTGATGTTTACAAAAGTATATAAAAAATAGCAATTTTTTATATACTTTTGTTTTTATATAAATATAGAGAAGACAAAGATAAAAATAGAGAGTCTAAAAAGAGGAATAGTCGTCAAGAGAGTTTAAAAGAGAGGAATAAAAATGGCAAGAATTTTGATATCAATGCCTGATGAATTTTTGGACAGCATAGACAATTTTGCACAGGCAGAACAGCGTTCGAGAAGCGAACTTATTCGTGAGGCGCTGAGAACATATATTCACAAAGCAAGAGTCAGAGAAAATGCTTTGGCGAATAAAAATGCAAGTATTTTGGAAACGCTACTGGAATAGTAAAAGACTTTAAATTGGGGATTTTTGGGATTTTTCTTTAAAAACAGCTTCGGCTGTTTTTTTTTGTATTTTATATCAAATTAATATTTTTGTGATTTCTTTCCGGCATATTGGTCAACTGAAATGAAGGATGCCCAATGACTAAAGCTTGAGATAAAAAATAGCCTTTTGGTATTTTTAAAGCCTTTATTAATGGTTTATATTTTAGTAATTTACAACCGACTGTAATACATCCCATATAGCATCCGCCAAGATTTAAAGCAGATGATGCAATCAGAATATTCTGAGATATTATCGTAGAGTCATCTGTTGCAAGAGCACTTTTATCGGGTGCAATGAATAATAAAAGAGCAGGAGCATTATATAAAATCGGGTCAGCACCGTTTTGGTAAGCTATTTTTCTTTGTTTATGTGTGTTGACTTCAAATTTTAGACTTTCAAAATTATTTTTTCCCCCTGCAAACTTAATTATATTTTTTATAAATGGAAACTTGTATATTTTTTCTATAAGGTTATACATCTGCATTGTAATTTTTGTTATATTTTTTAGTTGCTGTTCATCTTGTATTATCATTAATTCTATACTTTGTAAATTAATGCCCGATGCTGAATATTCCATAATTTTTCTAAATGATTCTATTTCTGTGTCTTTTAGTTTTTCTCCTGTAAAATCCCTGACACTTCTTGTTTTCATGATTAGATTTTTGGTCATTTCAAAGTTAGGGATTTCTCCTATTTTTTCAACGGATTTGATTTTGTAATGATTTATTGCGCCTGTTGGGCATATAGCAATGCAGTGCCCGCAATTGATACAAAATTTCTGAGCACCGTCTTCTATTTTTTCATATCCGCAAAATTTTGTCAGAATACAGGTTTTATTACACAGGTTGCAGTTTATACATTTTTCTTTATCAATTTTTAAAATTTTTTCCATTACTATATCCTTATTAAAATAAAAATTTTATAAGAGCTGCCGTTTTATCCACTCCATAATCAGGTTGATAATATATTCCCGTTGTTTGTTATCAAGTTCTGTACCGGGTTTGAAATGATGCCATTTTGAGATACATCCCCTGCAGCAGGTTGCAGTTGCATGCTGGGCGATAAACACAGGGTGTCCCTTCATAGGGGTTTGTTTGCCGTCATTTGGAATTAGGGCGGGAGCTATCCGCTTGTTGATAAAGTCGCAGGCATGCGAGCGGATTGTGTCCAAGCCTTTTTGTTTGATATAGAGTTTATCTTTATCTTTGAGTTTGAATTTGCTTCTGAAATTTGATTTTGCCAGTTTGTTCAGTATATCTTCGTACATAACTGATAAGTTTAAGTCTAACTTTGCATTTAGGGTTTGTTTTGTTGTTTCTCTGACAATTGGAAATATGATATTACCTAAATCAGAGATAATATTATTCTCTATGTTCATTTATTCGATGAGTTTCTTTATTCTATTATCATATACGATGCATTATAAGCAATTTAAATAAAGATGCAAAAAAGCGGACGACGAGGCTCGAACTCGCGACATTCTGCTTGGAAGGCAGAAGCTCTACCAACTGAGCTACGTCCGCTTAACATAAGTAAATATACAACAAAAGATTTTTTTTTACAACAATAAAATCAGTATTGTTTCA
>CASGCE010000003.1 GCA_949299935.1 uncultured bacterium
CAATCTGCGTATAAATTGGCATACTCATCACTATTTAAATACCCCTCAAGCCACTTTCTTTGTTCAGGATTGGTACAGCCGTATTTCATTAACCATTCATATTTTTCATAACCAGCGTTAAATACTGGAATATTCATTTGCTGTTCCCGAAAGTTCAATTTGCGTTTTAACGGTGTTTTAGGCTGTTCAAATTTTTCAATTTCAATAACTTCTTCCTGCTCAATTTCTATGGCTTCCGCTTTTTCTTTCGGAAAATATTTTAAAAACTCTTTTTTCACTCTATTAAATCTGCGTTGTTGTTTTTGTATTTGTTGCTTAAATTTTTCCATGTCTTTTACTGTTCCTAAATGATTTGCCATTGGATGAACCTTCTCAACCTGCCTTGCAATACATAAAAATTCACCTTTTATTGAATATACAAGCACCTTTGAAAGATCAAACAGGCTGTATTTTATAAACACTTTTTCTCTTAAATCCAATAAATAATCACTCCTGTAATGCATTCCAAGGAAGGTTATTCCATGTTTATTTATTGTCCTTGCCTCAGTTTTCATCATTAAATCATTTAAGATATTCTTATCGATTTCTTGTTTTTGAACACTGTTTAAACATTGTTTAATTGATATTTGAGGAGCGTTCGGACAAGGTTTTGAATTATGGTAATCGAGCCAGCAATCAATGTATTTTATTAATTCTTGTATAGTTGGAATGTAATTATTGGAGAGTTTTTTATGCATATCTCTATGCAATTTTTCTCCTCGTTTCATCCAAGCCGGTTTATTTTCAACACTTGTCCCTATATAACTTGTCATCATTTTTTCAAACTCTTCTTGAAATTCAAGGAAGAATCTTTCAATAACTTTTGCTCTTGCATTATATGGTTTTGCAAAAACTGATTTTATTCCAAGTTTTGCATAAATTCCATTAAATCCTGCTTCATCAAAATCTATATTTTGGAAATATTTTGCTTTAAATGCTTTTCCGTTATCTTGATAAACTACCTTTGGAATCAGACCAAGATTTAAAATAGAATTTCTTAATGCACTTGCTATGCATTGAGTATTTTCACTCATCATAATTTCATATCCGACTAATGCTGTTGATTTCCAATCTAAAAAGCCGACCAAAGTTGCTCTGGTCGGCTTTCCTGTAAATGGATTAATTATTTGAAAATTAAGAACATGTCCATCAGCTATCAAAATATCTCCTACTTCAATTTTAGAAATATCTCGTTCTATATACGGTTCAATTTTATCGTGATATGCTTTTTCACCTTCTCTAAATAAAATCCAGTTTGAATAATTGTTTTTCTTAAAATTCTCCGCAAATCTTCTGAATGTTAGATTACAAGGAATATTTTCATATCCTCGCTTTTCTAGAATATGTTTTGTTAAATTTATAGCTTTTCCGATACTAAATTTATTGGGGTGTAACAAATATTTTAAAAATATCTGTTTCATTTCATCATTCAAAATCGTATTATATTCACCTTGTTTATTAGTTTTGCGTTTTTGTAAAAGCCCATCTGTTCCATAATTTTCAAACATCTTAACCCAACGATGAAGTGTACCTATAGAAATTGAACCAACAAACTTATATATTTGGGGCAAATACATTCCACTGTTATATAAATCTAAAAATACTGAATCAGCCTCTTTTTTAGTTGGATATTTTTTACGAATATTATATAAGGCAGTTACTATATCCACTCTTGCAAGTGCTGTTAATCTTGCATTTTCTGATACAAAATTCACCTTGTCTTCAAACGAAACAATTGCTGTTGTTTTTAATTCTTCTTGATCTAATCTATCTTGTATATCCGGTTCTAATGAAGAATAAAGAATTTCATACGATTTTCCGCCTCTTACTTCAACTTCTCTTGCAATATATTTACCTTGGTTAATTGCAAGTCTTATTGAACGGGTACTTTTTAAGCCTTTTAATTCTGCAATTTTATTAATACTTATATAATCGTCCATACATACAGATTAACTCTAAAGTCGGAAAGGTGTTCCTTTTTTCCTTCTTTTGTATCATTAGGACATAATTTTATTCAATATACGAACTGGACTTTATTTACTTAAAATGTCAAATATAATCGTTGTATGTGTACAGATAAAAATACAAAAGATATTAATTATTATTAGGTTTAGAATCAATATCAGTAGCTTCTATTTTGAAGATTACCGGTCTTAATCCATCGTTGCAACTTACAATAGCAACTCCTTTTTCTTTAATCCAATCTCCATAATAAAAAACATCTTCAATTCCGTGAGAAAGTGCAAATACATATTGATAAATAGCTTTCCACGCTTCATTACAAAATCCTTCGGGACATTCCCAATCTGCGTAGAATTCTTGTCCTTCTTTTAACATTGGACAAGCTGTTAAACCATCTACACCATATTGTTGTGAAAGTTCTTTATCAAAGTGTTTTTTCAAAATAGTAATTTTGCATTTTTTCATATTACTATACTCCTTAATAGAATATTATATTAAAAATTTCTATTTTTTACACTTAATTTAGAAATGTTAACTTTATTTATTTGAGAATAAATATTTGATTAATTCTCCATAAATATAAACAGTGAACTTTTCCAGTTTATAAAAATCACTTCTGACCCAAAATTAAATTTCAAATAATCATTTTACTCGAAGAAATAATCTAATTCAAAAGGTAGCATCTTACAAACAGTAAAGTAAAATGTGAAAACTAAAAATTCCACGGGCTATTAATTCCGTGGAATTTTCAATATCTGAATACGCAAGGCACTTATATCTTTGCTTTTAGACTTAATGCATCATATCTTATTTTATAAAATTTGTGTAAATATAATTTTCAATATTTGGTAAATCGTGATTAGATTTAATATAAAATTCTTTCATTTCTAAAAACCAAGCCATATTTGTACCTAATATTCTCATAGTCTGCAGACCTTCTTCATCTTTTTTAACATCTTCAGGCGTCCAACCATGAACCATATTCCAATATCTTGAAGATATAATAGGCATTTCTGACACTAAAAAATATTTATTTAATTGGTCTAAAGTTGCAGTTGTTCCTGCACGTCTTGCAGAAATTATTGCTGCACCGGGTTTAAGATAAAACCTCTTTTTATTGCTCAAAGAATCTGCAAAAAAGGCTCTATCTAAAAAAGGTACAATTATACCGCTGGCACTTGCATAGTGAACAGGAGAACCAAAAATAAATCCATCAGCATTTTCAGCTTTATCAAGGAATTCATTCACTTTATCGTTAATAACACATTTGCCTAATTTTGCACAAGCTCTGCAATCTCGGCAAGGAGAAATTGCATTTGTTCCAATATAAAATATTTCAGTTTCAATATTTTTTTGATTTAATACATTTGCGACTTCACATAAAGCAGTATAAGTACAGCCCTGTTTATGTGGTGAACCATTTAGTAAAAGAACTTTCATCACTACTCTCCATAAGATAATGTATCATAAACTTTTGCAACAATTTTCCAATCACCGTTAATCTTATTCATAATTAATAAATCTGTGAATTTATACCCGTGCCAATTATCTTCAATAACCCTCACTACCGCAATGGTTTTTTCTAATGTAATAACATCCACTCTTGCGACATAATCATCTGTGCAAGCCCCCATTTTATCTATAGTATCGTAGAAAAGTTGAATTGAACCTGATTGATATTCTTTTTCATTTAATAGACCATAGAAGCTTGCCTTTTCATAAAAATAAGGTTTTACAATTTCACTATTACCATTTTTAACAGCTTCAATAAATTTTCTTGCTAAATTCTCAACTGTGTTGAATTCTTCTATTTGTTCTCTCATATAATCCTCCTTTACTTTTTACAAGAAGCATGATAAACTTTAGCGGTAATTTATTCAAGTACGGATATTTAGGTAACCTACTTACTTTAAAGGAACCATTTATGGAAAAAGAAGAAAAAGATTGCATAAATAGTGTTGAAAGTTTTGAAGAAACTGGATTTAATTATACTCTATCTCTAATAAGCGGAAAATATAAACTAACAATTTTATATGCTCTATATAGACATAAAGTAATTCGCTTTAATCAATTACAAAAATATTTAAAAATGATTTCACATAAAACATTAAGTAATGTATTAAAAGAACTTGAAGCGGATGATTTAATCATAAGAAAAGAATATCCGCAAATTCCTCCTAAGGTTGAATATTCGTTATCGGAAAAAGGGAAATCACTTATTCCTATACTATATTCATTATGTGAATGGGGAGAGAAGCATAAAATTTAAAACTTTTTATAGTAACCGGACTTTATTTACTTAAAATGTCAAATAATCGTTTTAGCCGTACAAGTTAGATTGGGAGGGCGAAATAGGCTATAATACTGGCTTTAAATTCAAAAATTTAAGACAATTATTGGACAGTAATCGGACAATGATGACCAAGAAAAGACCATTTTGTAACATATAAAACGATTACTTCCGAGTGACAAAAGTCAAACACAAAGCCAACTTTGCCGAATAATCTTTTTATGCGTTCAGATAAAATGTCCCGTTAAATTACACCCTTTTTAGTCCCTTTTTTGCAAAATTTGCTCATTTTTTAGAAATTTCAAAAGGACGCAAACGCACTAAAAAAGAGCCTTTCAAGGCTCTTTTTAAATGGAGGAGGAGGTGGGATTCGAACCCACGGAACGCGTAAACGTTCGACAGTTTTCAAGACTGCTCCAATCAACCGCTCTGGCACTCCTCCAAACGATTTTTCGGATATTACTTATTCTACCTGCACAAAATTATTTGTCAAGTATCGTACTTAACTTTCAGCCTCTTTAATGGCATTTAGCAATTTCCTTTCCTCTCGAACTTTTTGAAATGCCTCTTTATATTTTTCACGCATTTCAGGATGAGTTTGCCAAAATTTTTTATAAAATCCCTTTTTAACTCTCATTTCACACTCATTTAAATCTATCTGCGACATATCTTTTTTTATTACCATTTTTGTAAAAGGATCCTGTAACTCAGCGAATTCAGACATTGCTTTTTTAACTTCCGGGACTTTATCCCACACTTCAACAAAAAACTTACGAATTTTTTCTATCCGTTGCGGGTTACTTTTATCATGTTCGATAATTCTTTTTGACTGTGCAGATCTATATTCAAGAGTTTTACAAAATTGAGCAGCGTGTTTATTTTTTTGATACATCAAATCTGGATGAGACGCATTCCAAGCTGTTGTTTTAGCGGCAATTACAGCACGGGATACAGGATCAGATGATAACAAGAGAGTTCTATAATTATTTACATAGTTTACAAACCCGATTTTTTTTATAATCCAACCTAAACCGGCTCTCCCTTTTAAGCCCAAACTGTGTGCAATTTCATCTTGAGATTTTAAATTAAACCAAACTTCCTGTAACAGTTTCAAGGACAAATTATCCTGTAATTTACCATTTGTATTTAATTTTTTAATATTACCGCTATTCCTTACAAAAACATCATTTGCATCCTTCATGCCGGCAAACTCCGGAAAGATTTTTTTTGCCTCATCAAGAGTTTTACACTCCATAAGAGGAGCGTAAATTTCTTTATGCAACTGCATAAGTGTAGGCATTTTTTGAGATTTTGAACTGACAATTTCGTTTACTTTTTCATAAATTCTGTTTGGCAAAAGATCAGATCTGTTTTTCAAAATATAGTTTAAATCAATAATCTTTTTACCCTCAAACGATGGTTTGAAGTACTGCGAGCCGGAATAAAAAGAAAGTGGTTGTACTGCTGTAATAAACATATTCACATAACGTATATGAATTTATAAATTTGCTATACAATGTTTAAAGACTTAACATTTATTAATTTTTAAGCTAACCGGAGGGATTATATGTTGTAATATTTTTTATTTTCATGCTAAGATTACAGCATACATTAAATTTAAAGGAGAAAAGAAATGAAAACATACGAATTGTTGGCTATATTCAAACCCAATTTAGATGCTGAAGAAATCGAAAAGATGGTTGCAAAAATCAGCAGTAACATATCAGAATTTGGGGGGAAAATCGAATCAACAGACAAAATCGGGAGAAAGAAATTAGCATATGATGTACAAAACTTTCGTGACGGGTATTTTACAACAATTGTAATGGAACTTCCAAGCGACAAAGTAGCGGAATTTAAAAGACAATTAAGATTAAATGACAATATATTAAGAACAATGTTTTTGGAAGTCAGCAAAAAAGCTAATGTATAGAGGTAAAAAATGTCACTAGCAAAATCAGTAGTAACAGGAACAGTATACAGATCACCGGAAAAGCGTTTTACGCAAAATAACATAGCGGTATCTGCGTTTGTACTTAATATAGGGGACAAAGATGAAGTTCTTATCAGAGTAGTTTCAAAACGTCAAGCACTCAACGAATTAATAGATAATATAGAAAAAGGTGAAAGAGTACTTGTTGAAGGCAGACTTCAAACAACAACAGTTAAGATGGATGATGAATCTGAAAAAAGGATTTATGAAATAGATGCCAACACAATAGAAAAACTTGGTGAGGGTGCAATGATAACAGCATCATCAAAATTTGGTACTGAAGAAATAGTTAAATTTGAATCCGACGATTTGTCTAATGAATTAATCGGAGAAGATGAAATTCCGTTTTAAATTATAAAAATATAGGGTCGAGCATCAATTGATGCGAAATAGAAAGGTAAATTAAGTAAAATGGCAAAACAAGATATCACAAAAGATAAAAAACGTAAGAATTGTAGTCTTTGTGCTGATAAAATAACAGAAATTGACTACAAAGATGCTGCAAAATTAAAAAGATATTTAACAGAAGCAGGAAAAATCATTCCGCGTCGTATCACAGGCAACTGTGCAGAACACCAGCGAATGATTGCTAAAGCTATCAAACGTGCAAGAGAAGCTTCCATCATTCCTTACGTCTTTGATTAATTTTTATCAAAAATAATACAAAAAAGAGTCTTAGAAAGACTCTTTTTTATGCTCTTGACAAAATATGAAAAATAATCTTTAATAGAATAAAAAGGAGAAAGGATATGTTGAAAAAGGTTGTATTAAAAGCGGTTCAGATAGTCGCCCCCCCCCGAAATTTCCTCTCCCATTAGATTTTGACTCTGTTGACAAATTTGTGTTCCATAACTATAATTTTAGTATGATGAATTATAGATTTAGACGTCTTTGGGCTTTTACCCTTGCGGAAGTTTTAATTACCTTGGCTATAATTGGTATAGTTGCAGCTTTGACTATTCCGACTTTGATCGTCAATTATCAAAAGCGTGAATTTGCCTCAAGACTTGCCCAAACTTTTAGTTTGCTCTCTAATGCTGTCAAAATGGCTCAGATTAAATACGGAGATGTCGCATACTGGGGATATCAAAAATACTACGGCACAACTGTTGATCCGAACGATGGCAATTCAGAATATATAAAAGAATATGCAGAAAAATATTTTCTTCCTTACCTCAAGGTATCAAAAAATTACGGCGAGGTTAAGCTGAAAGATATAGGTTATTCCCGTTATAAATCAAAGGAC
>CASGCE010000004.1 GCA_949299935.1 uncultured bacterium
ATGACTTCTTACATAATCAAAATTCACTGTTCCAATTTTATAACCATAATCTTTTGCTACTTTAACATATGGTTTTATATAGTTAAGAAAAAATTTAGTCAGATATTCTTCCCTGCTGAATGAAGAATCTTTTGAACTGACTTTATAAAAATATCCTAAATCGTAAGTCGACATATCTCCGCGATTAACCTGTGCCATCGAAATAGCCTGCGATAAAACAGAGTATGTTTGTTTCAATTTGGCAACCGTTTGTTTCTTTTTATAATTACTGATTAATGTCGGTATGGTTAATACCGCTATTATCCCGACTATAGCGAGTGTTATCAAAACCTCCGCTAATGTAAATCCTTTTCTTGAACTATAATTCTTCATATTTGAATTATAGCACGCGACATCGATTAGGTCAAAACCCTTGTCTTTTCTACTTAGAGAGGTCGCCCCCCCCCGTTAGGTTCGCCGCAAATCTTCATACAATACCTCCTCTGACTGTATTTAAATTTTAACACAAATTAGAAAACTAATCAACCTTGCCTCTTAACTGACCGCAAGCAGCATCAATATCGGCACCTCTTTCCAGTCTCACGGTAACTTTTTTACCGGAATGCTCCAAAAGACACTTGAATTTCATTATCGCATTATTTGAAGGTCGCCGATAATCCTTATCAAATATAGGATTGTAGGGAATTAAATTAACATTGCACTTTATATCATACAAGTACTCAGCCAATTGTTTTGCGCACTCAACCGTATCATTTAAATTCTTAATCAAAAGGTACTCTATCGTGATTCTTCTGCCAGTTTTTACCACATAATTTTTAAGCGCTGATTTCAAATCAAGCAAATTATATTTGTCTTCAATAGGCATCAAATTTTTACGCAATTCGTGATTTGGCGCGTGCAAAGAAAGTGCTAAGGTTGATTGCATATCAAGCTCAGCGAGCCTGTTTATCCCGGGAATAATCCCGCTTGTGGAGACAGTCAAACGTCTTTGGCCGATTTGAAAACTTTCATTAAAAATTTCCATCGCCTTCAAGACATTATCCAAATTCAAAAGCGGTTCACCCTGTCCCATAAAGACCACATTTGTAACCTTAAGCCCAGTGTCTCTTTGAATTGTCAACACCTGCTCAATTATTTCTTTGTATGTTAAATTTCTAATAAAACCACGCTTGCCCGTCGCACAAAAAGAACAATTTACGGCACAGCCGACCTGCGAACTGACACAGGCCGTTAAATTCGCACGATTATCAAAACGCATCAAAACAGTCTCAACACACGCACCGTCAGGGTATTCTATTAAATATTTTAACGTTCCGTCTGTGCTTTCCTGCTTAACTTTAATTTTTACATCCGTAACCGTTGCGACTTTCTTGAGTTCTTCACGAAACTCCCTGGACAAATCCGTCATTTCATCAATAGATCTAGCAGATTTTAAATAAATCCAATTATGTATCTGGCGGGCTCTGAACTTGGACTGGTGCAGCACGTCAGTTATTTTTTCAATCTCTTTTTGGCTAAGCCCTGCTAAAACCTGCATCTTATATGTTCCCTATAATAATCAACAATTTCCAACATCGAATGTAACATTAATGCAACAGGCTCAACCTGCTGTTTCCAATTGTAGTAACCACAAGTTTTTGGCAAAAGTGCAAGCGGATTATCCGGAAAGTCACGGCATATTTGAGGTCTGTTTTCGTAATCCGAGCACCTGTTGCTTTCGGTAAGCTTAATACAATGGTAAAAATAAACTTTCTGCTCCTTATTATCATCCAGCATTTTTATATATTCGGGATAGATTTTTTTGACTTCTTCCTTTGTGTTATAAGGTACAAAAATACTTAGAAACTGTTCTGCAAATCTGTCAGAGTGTTCTGCTTTAAGCTTTAGCTGTTCCGGGGAAAATTCACTGCAAGCCAGCCTGCAACACGTCCCGCATCCCGCACAAGAAAATTCTTTTCTGTAAGCCAAAATCTCATTCCATTTCCTGTATATTTCACGACAAATATCTTCATCTAACATCTTTAAGACAGATTTTTGCCAAAATTCACCGACAGAACCTGCAGGATATTCGCCAAAAATATCAGATACCCCTTCAGGTTTTAACTCATCAACCCGTTTTTGAATTTCAGCAACAGACATTTTAAAAATATCCCGATATTTTTCACGCAAATTATTTACAGATTCCGTTAAATTTTCCATAACTACAGTTTAACACAAAACTTATGACTCAAATAAATTTTTATAAGCACAGCGCAGCTTAAATGATATCATATTATCCTTATCTTCTCTCAGCTCTCTATATGCCAGCGCATAACTCATCGGAGTAATCCTTCCGTTTAAGATAAACCCTGTGAATTTACTATTTTCATCATGCTCACCTTTCATATCAAGAGCATATATAAATGCGGCAAAATCCTTATTATCAATTAAGTTATCGCCTGATTCTTCCCCATGATTTGCAATTTTCTTGAATTGTGTTTCTATTTTTTTATTATAATTTTCCATTTCAGTCTTATCATTCAAAGAAGCTGATTTATCAGCATTAGTCTGAGACAAAAATTTTTTATAATCATCCAAAGTAAACTTATACGTCTTATTCCCTGTCTTTGCAGCCATGTAAATCATGCAAGAATCTGCCAAATCAACTATCTCCATTTTATAATCCGCATCAACCTTTTTAATCTCATCAGAAGATTTATTCTCCTTATCCGCAAGTTTACGCCAACTTGGCGAAACAATTTCAAAATCACCGAGTTTTGAGAAGGGAATTCCGTCTTCGATTACCATTTTGTTAATTATTTCGAAAAAAGCCTCACCTAATTCGTAATTTGCATAAGCAGAAAGATTTTCACTCATAAAAAACTCCTATGCGATGTCCCAGCGACCGCAAGTTCCACCCCAACGGGCTATAATATTACCTTTTATATCTTTAATTTTCTCTACATGCTGGATTTCATCAACACCCTCAACAATTGTAATAATTTCACAATTATTGGAGCAGCCGTTGCATTCACAAGTAATCGAAGAAAAATGCATATCACCAACCTCCCAGCCCTTGAATCTTGTTAAACTTTCGGTATATTGATGATTCTCCATAGCTAAAAGTGCAGCACCAATAGCACCCATAGTCTGGTGATTTTCCGGAACGATAACCTTATGTCCCAAAGCTTCTTCAAAAGCCTTCACCATGCCGGAATTAGTTGCGACTCCGCCCTGAAAAGTAAATATTGGCAGTAATTCCTTACCTAGAGCCAAATTAGATAAATAATTTCTGACCAAAGCTTGACAAAGTCCGTATAACAAGTCCTCAACAGGATAACCCAACTGTTGTTTGTGTATCAAGTCACTCTCGGCAAAAACACCGCAACGACCCGCAATTCTTGCCGGATTTTCGGATTTAAGAGCAGTTTCACCAAACTTTTCAATAGGAACATTAAGTCTGTTGGCCTGTTGATCCAAAAAGCTTCCGGTACCCGCAGCACAAACCGTATTCATGGCAAAATCAGTAACAATCCCGTCTCTAAGCAGAATAATTTTACTGTCTTGACCGCCTATTTCAAGTATAGTTTGAACCCCCGGAACGTTAGTACTTGCAGCTACAGCATGAGCGGTAATTTCATTCTTTATAATATCAGCCCCGACCAAAGCACCCGCAAGATTTCTACCGGAGCCGGTTGTCCCAACTCCCATTACCTCGTATTCCGTAAGCTTTTTGCCGTATAGCTCTTTTAAACCCTTTTGAACAGCCATGACCGGTTTACCGGCAGTCCTTAGCATATAACTGTCAACATACTTACCTTTTTCATCAACAAGCGCAAGTTTTGTTGTAACCGATCCCACATCTATCCCTAAATATACCGTTAAACTCATGTCATAATTCCTTTTCAAAAAAATTATAACACAAAAAAAAGAACCGCACCCTCAGGTGTGGTTTCTTTTTTAAAGACCTGTGCTAACATCTCAAATCGAGCCTTTGAAGTTCACCGTGCAAATCAACGAAACCGTCATCACAGCTGTGTTTTGAAAAATATTCACTAAACATATCGTCAATATTCTCCTTTCTCGGAAACATTGATTCAAATCCAAAGTGTTTTGATTTTACATCAGGTCTTGTTGCATGTCCTACAGTAAAATCGCCCATAGCAAACCCCGCAGCTTGTACCCCACAGTTACTATTCCCAAAAATTTTATTCGTTTATCATACTGTTTCTTTTTATTAAGAAAAGATTTTTCTATTTGACCGGAAGAAATTATTTTTAATATTTTGTATAAAAAATATTACATTTACAAAACAACGTTTTTCATCACATTTATAATTTTTTATAATTAAAGCGCCTTTATGTAAAAAGGCGCTTTAATCTTTTTTGACTAACTGTCAATAATTACTTACCGGTTGGGATTCTCATTCCATAGAAAGAGCGAATAACGAAAATCAAAGCAATAATCAACAGTACCCAGCCTGCAATAGGGGCTATTTCTTTAAAAGCTTCACTAATTGCAATTTCCATAGCCAACAAGCCAAATAATGTTGTAAATTTGATAATCGGATTCATAGCGACTGAGGAAGTATCCTTAAACGGATCACCGACAGTATCCCCCACGACTGTTGCTTCGTGAAGCGGAGTTCCTTTTTCCTTCATATCAACTTCAACAATTTTCTTGGCATTATCCCAGCATCCGCCTGCATTTGCCATAAACACTGCCTGGAACAAACCAAACACGGCAATTGCAATCAAATAGCTTACAAAAAATGCAACAGGATGCGTATTTTCACCCGCAGGTGCTGATAAACATGCCAGAGCCAATGCAAAAGCAAACAAGGAAATAAATATATTTACCATACCTTTTTGGGCATATTGCGTACAAATTTTTACGACTTCCTTAGAGTTTTGAACATTTGCACTTTTGCAATCAGCATCATCCAGCTTAATATTATCTTTAATATACTCTGTTGCGCGATATGCACCTGTTGTAACAGCCTGCATAGAAGCGCCGCTGAACCAGTAAATTACCGCACCGCCTGTCAAAAGACCAAGCAACGTATATGGATTCAACATATTCAAAATCATTTCCGGCTGAATTCCCAAAGTATTTTGAATTACCAAAATCAATGAGAAAATCATTGTTGTTGCACCAACAACAGCAGTACCGATCAAAACAGGCTTTGAAGTTGCTTTGAAAGTATTACCCGCGCCGTCGTTTTCTTCCAAATATTGTTTTGCATTTTCAAAATCAGGCTTGAAGCCGTAATCATTTTCTATTTCTTGACTAACACCCTCACGTTCTTCAATTAACGACAATTCATAAACTGATTGAGCGTTATCTGTTACAGGTCCATAGCTGTCAACGGCGATTGTGACAGGTCCCATACCCAAAAAGCCGAATGCTACAAGACCAAATGCAAATACTGATGAATAAACCATAATATCTGCCGGTATAAATGTACTTGCAAAATAAGCAAGACCCATTAATAATACAATTACCATACCAATCCAGAAAGCTGAGAAATTACCTGAAACAATGCCTGAAAGGATTGTCAAAGATGCACCGCCTTCTTTTGAAGCTGTAACAACTTCTTCGGTATGTTTTGCCTTAGGTGAAGTGAATATCTTAGTGAATTCAGGAATCAAAGCAGCACCCAAAGTTCCGCAAGAAATTATACCTGAAAGCACCAACCATAAACTTCCGCCTAAAGGCGCCAATAACCAATGGCTTACGCCAAAAGTCATTGCAATTGATAAAATAGAAGTTAACCAAACAAGATTTGTCAAAGGCTGTTCAAAATCAAATTTAGCTGTTTTTGCTGCATAAATTCTGTCGGCTATACCATTAATCCAATATGCAACAACGGAAGTTACAATCATCAAAAATCTCATTGTAAATATCCAAGTCAACAATTGAACCTGATATTCAGGCATTACACCCAAAAGTATAAATGAAACAAGCGCAACACCCGTTACACCGTAAGTCTCAAACCCGTCAGCCGTAGGTCCTATTGAATCTCCCGCATTATCACCTGTACAATCGGCAATAACACCGGGGTTTCTGGGATCATCTTCTTTAATCCCGAATTGAATTTTCATCAAGTCAGAGCCGATATCGGCAATTTTTGTAAAAATACCGCCTGCAACACGAAGGGCTGAAGCACCCAATGATTCACCGATTGCAAAACCGATAAAACAAGCGCCCGCTAAATGTCCGGGTACAAACAAAAGTATTGTCAACATCAAAATTAATTCAACAGATACTAACAAAACACCTATACTCATTCCGGCTCTTAAAGGAATATTCAATATATTTAAGGGATTACCCTTCAAAGATGCAAATGCTGTTCTTGCATTGGCAAGTGTATTCATTCTGATACCAAACCAAGCAACACCGTAAGATCCCAAAATACCTATCACTGACCAAGCCAAAATTGTTAATACGCCTGAAAGCCCCATCTGTTGAAGATAACCGAAATAAAAGGCTATACATAAACCGATTAATATCTCCAACACAAGTAAAAACTTACCCTGTTGGATAAGATAAGTTTTGCAAGTTTCAAAAATAGTATTACCAATTTCTGCCATAGCGGTGTGTACTTGCAATTTTTTAATGCGCAAAAATTCAATAAAACCGAAAATACAGCCAATTAAAGAAATCACCATACCAACAAGCAATAAATTAAAGCTGTCAGGTGACAGTTGCTGAATGTTCGGAACAATCAAATCAGCTTCTCCAGCAAGTGTCGGAGTAATGCCCAAAATCATAGCACTGAAGAACAACATCAATGCTTTTGGACTAAACAACTTTTTAATCATAATATCCTCCACTAAAAGTTACAATTTCCAGCCTAATTATAATCCAAACATTTTATTTGACAACTTTGTAACAATTATTTTATGAAAAAAAAAATCAGCGCGGGTAATCATCTTTTATCTCCCAACCATCGTACATAATCAGGTAACCACATACATAACCTGCACTTTTACAGTCTCTCAAAATAGTTTCTCTTGAGGGATTATTTGAACCGTAATCATGGAAAAATCTGAATTGCCCTGTAGATGGCAAAACCTCCATCCAAAATATATCTTTTCCCTGATAATTCGGAGGATCAAAACCGTTTAAATCAACCCAAAATATTAATGAATCATAGTATGAACCCTGAGAATCACAAACACCCTCCGGCAAATAATTATAACAACCGGTACTAAATGTTATAGCAACAAGCGCACCTGATTGTAGCTTAAAATAATAATCCCCATGACTTCTTACATAATCAAAATTCACTGTTCCAATTTTATAACCATAATCTTTTGCTACTTTAACATATGGTTTTATATAGTTAAGAAAAAATTTAGTCAGATATTCTTCCCTGCTGAATGAAGAATCTTTTGAACTGAC
>CASGCE010000005.1 GCA_949299935.1 uncultured bacterium
GCATGTTGCCATACACATCCCCAATGATAAAGGGAGCAATATAAAACCAAAAACGCCACCTGTTCCGGTCGTCAAAGGAATAGAGGACTCTAACATTGGTTTGCCCATTACGGCAAGAAATAACAATCCCATTATTGACGACATATTTAAAGCATAAGACTTACATAAATTCATCACACTAAAATACTAATACAAATGAAAGGAAAAAACAATGGATACAAAATTTCATAAAGATTTAATGACTTTAGCTGGTCACACATACAATAATGGTAATTTTCGACTTCCAAACAATTGGCAAGAATTAACTTCTTTTAGTGCAAACAATGGGTTCCAAGCAACTGTTTATAAAAATGGTAACAACATTGCTATTAGCTATAGAGGAACAGACACGCCAAAAGATTTTATTTTAAGCGATATCCCAATGGGAACTAAAATATTATTACCAGTACAATACAAAAATGCAAATGAAGTATATAAACAGATAAAACAAATGTATCCTAATGCAAACATTACTCTCACAGGGCATTCTCTGGGAGGAAGCCTCGCACAATTAATTTCTGCGGAAAATAATTGTCCGGCTGTAACATTTAACGCTTATGGAACAGGAGATATCTTAAATCACACAGGATATAATAGAAAAAACTTGAATATAATTAACTATGGTAATCCTAATGATGTTATATTCAAACTTAATTACGATAAACAGCCCGGAAGAACATTTCTAACTAATACAAATTTTAATAAAAATGAAAATTTAATCTGGGAAAAAAGTAATGGCCTAAAAAATGTAAATTTTATGAATCATCTAATAGAACAAATGGGAGCACTTGAGGATGCTGTCGAAATTAAACCTACAACAACCGAATATAATGCTGCAAGCCCATTCCAACTTTACGCAGAAAAAACCTTCACGCGTGAAGACATTGCAAATATGTCTAATGAGGATTACCTTAAATACGAACCGCAAATCCTACAACAGCTACGAAACGGACAATTTAAAGAACAAAAACCGGACTATGACAATTTCGTTAACCCAAATACCGGTTCTAAAAAAATTTATACGAAAGAAGAAATCGCTAAAATGAGTGCCGACGAGTTTATGAAAAATGAATTCGAAATCATGGGACAGCTTCAATCTATTGGCTTACCGGATAAAAAAGATTTGCCGCAAAATTCGACTGATTCGGACGATGGAAGGTGGGTTACTATCAACGGAAACCATGTCTTTATTGAAAAGTAGCACAATGCTCCGGAAAAATCCGGAGCTTTTTTATTTGACAAATTACTACAAATTTAGTATAATATTCTCACCTGTTTCATTATTCATTGTCCGCCTATATAAAGGAGGACTGCTATGTTATTTGAATAAAAACATTGCGGGCATTGCTATTATCGTAAATAGCCCCCAAAAGGAACCGTATATCAAACCCAGATAAAATAATGGATAATATATTATTTTCAAAGGTATTTTTTCGTATGGAAAATTTAACGCAAAAGATTGGGGATTTGATTTATAAAAAGCATGTTCCAGAAGTAAACTGACTATCAGCCAGCCAAGAAAAATAAAACTGGCTGGAATATATATGAATCCAATAATATCCCATTCGCCACCACTCGGGGATACAAACATACTTATCAAATCTTTGCCATAATATATAAAACATATTAAAGAAATTAACGACATAATATTTAATGTATATGATTTGCAGGGATTTTTCATACAAATATTTTATTACAAACATAAATATAAGGAATAAACACTATGGATAAAAAACTTCATAAAGACTTAATGATTTTATCAGGACACACATACAAAAATGGGAAGTTTGTACTTCCAACAGATTGGAAAGAGATAACCTCTTATAGCGCTGACAACGGCTTCCAATCAACTATTTATAAAAAAGGCAATGATATCGCCATTAGCTATAGGGGAACTGATAGCGCAAGAGATTTTTGGGGGAGCGATAGACGAATGTACCTCAAGGAACTACCAGAACAGTATAAAAATGCCAATGAAGTCTATCAACAAATTAGGCACGCATATCCCAATGCAAATATTACAGTTACAGGGCATTCGCTTGGCGGTAGTTTAGCACAATTAGTTTCGGCTGAAAACGGTTGTTCTGCGGTCACATTTAATGCTTACGGAACTAACGATATTTTAAAAAACACAGGTATTTACAATACA
>CASGCE010000006.1 GCA_949299935.1 uncultured bacterium
AAAATGCTATTATAAAAGAGGCTGCTTACCCAATAATGTTAATATGGTGGCACTTTCCGGAGAAACACGATATGGTTATGCAAGTGTATTGACCTCACAAGTAAAACAACGATTAAGTAATGGTATATTTTTATTGTTTGTTAAGACATATAAAGGCTGTAAATATGTATATACATATCCGGATACTGGACTACAGGTTACAAGAAAAAACGAATGCGGAACTATTTATGCTCTTATATCACCTAACAAGACAAATAGGCTGGGTTTGGATCATTTTTGGTTTGTAGTAACTCCAAAAGGTATATTCCCATACGGGTATGATTATTCGGATACTCGTATAAAAGAGGCTTGTAATAAAGAAAATCTGCTTGCTGACGGTAATAAATCAAGTAACGGGAATACTTGCGGCGAATGGATAAGGCGCTGGAATAATGCTGATTATTGGTATGGAAATGAATAATCTGAGATAAGCGATTATATAATAATTTAACGCAATATATTTATAATGTATTAGAAGATTATCTTTTTTCGAGGTAATCGTTAAAAGTTTTGATATTAACCTTGTAGCCGCAGCCATCGTGAAGTTTTCCGGGATAAAAAATTCTTTTGGCAGGATATTTTCGGCACATACGTGGACGGTGTTTGTAATCCGAACAAAGCCCATCAGGTGTTACGAGTTTGCAGGCAAAGATAAAATTACCGTCTTCATCTTTTTCTTTTATGTAAAATCTTCTGTATGTTGGGAAAAGGAATTGCATAATCTTGAATTCTTTTTCAGTATAGGTGTCGACACTATACATGTGATTACAGCATTTGCCACATTTTTTGCATTCGCCTGTTATCTTGTAACTCACACGTTCGGGGACAAAGTTTGATAAAAATTCGTTTATTATAACTTGTATAAAATCAATTAGTTTGTTCATATATTGTCTATACATTTTAACATGCTATAATAATAATTGCAAAAGAGGGAAATATGGCAAGAAAATACAAGAAAAAAATATCAGATAAAGAAATTGCAAGACGGAATGTTAAAAAGAAAAAAACAGAGAATAATTTCATATCAAATTTAAAAATGTTATGTATTGTCGGAGCAGCTTTTATTCTTGCCGGTTTTGCAGCATTGCAGCTATATTTATCATCGCAACCTCCGATAAAGAATTTAGAACAATTTAAACCAAATATTGTTACAAAATTTTATTCAAGTGATGGTGAGGTAATAAAGACATTTACGGCGTATACATTTACTAAAATAGAGCTAAAAGATGTTCCGGAGGAACTAAAAGAAGCTATTATTGCGACAGAGGATAAGAATTTTTACAGGCACAGTGGTTATGATATTTTAGGACTTGTACGTTCCACAATACAAAATGTACTTGCAGGTCGTGTTGTTCAAGGTGCAAGTACTATCACTCAACAGCTTGCGAGGATTTTATTTTTATCAAATGAAAAAACCTTTACAAGAAAGATTAAAGAGCTTGTAATAGCTGCCAGAATTGAAAAAACAATTTCAAAAGATCAAATTTTAGAGATGTATTTAAACAATGTATATTTAGGTTCTGGCGCGTATGGAGTTGCAGGTGCAGCAAAAATATATTTTAACAAGCACATCAAAGATTGTACTTTGCCTGAATTGGCGCTTATTGCCGGTCTGCCGCAAGCTCCGTCAGTTTATTCACCGTACAATAACCTTGATTTGGCTGTAAAAAGACGTAACCAAGTTTTGACACGTATGTATAAAATGCGTTATATCACAAAAGATGAATACGAAAAAGCAAAAAAAGCAAAAGTTGTTTTGAACGACATGCCGCAGTTTTACACAACAAATAAAGCACCGTATTTTTGTGATTATATAATGGATGAACTAGAGAAGCTTGGATTTGAAGAAACTGAAATAATACACGGTGGTTATAAGGTTATTACAACAATTGATTCGAAGGCTCAAGATGCAGCAAATGAAGCTGTAATAAGAGATTTGCGGAACTGGGGGCTTTCAAAAGACGCAAATCAAGCTGCGGTGTTTTCATTTGATCCGACGAGTGGGAAAATTCTGGTTTATGTAGGCGGGAAAGATTATACAAAAAGTCAATATGACAGAGTAACACAAGCAGTAAGACCACCGGGTTCAGCTTTCAAACCTTTTGTGTACGCCTCGGCTCTGGAAAAGGGTTTAAGTCCGAATGATTTTATAGACGATATGCCTGTTACGATAGGAGATTGGTCACCCAGAAATTATGGTAACAAATACAGGGGTAGAATTCCGGTATACAGTGCTTTGATGGTTTCATCAAATGTATGTGCGGCACGTGTAATTCAGGCTGTTGGAATTCGTTCTGTTATTCAGATTGCAAGGGTATTAGGCATTGAAACTCCTATTGAATATGACTATACAATTGCGTTAGGTTCAAACGGGGTAAAATTATATGAATTTACGCGGGCATATGGTGCTTTTGCAAACGGTGGGTATGTTGTGCAGCCTTATGGTATTGAAAGAGTTGAAACTTCACGCGGAAAAGTTGTATATAAAGCACCAAAGACAAAAATAACGCATCAATTAAGTTTGAGAACAGCAGCAGAGATGACAGCGATGCTTAAGACGGTGATTACTAACGGAACGGGAGCTGCCGCAAATATCGGAAAACCTGCGGCAGGAAAAACAGGGACAACAGATGATAATAAAGATGCTTACTTTGTGGGCTATACACCTAACATTGTAACCGGTGTTTGGGTGGGTAGTGATGATAATACGGTTATGAATAAGTCAATTCAGGGCGGGACAGTCCCTGCAATTATTTGGAAAGATGTTATGAAGATTGCAACAGCACCTTACGGAAAACTTGATTTCAATTATCCTAACGTCGTTTTGCAGCCGTTTAAGCTTAATCCTGATGATGTAAAAATTATTAAGCAGGGAGAAGAAATTGAAGAAAATGAAGAAGCTCAGGCGGAAGAAGATGGTGATTCAAAGGCTGAAAGAAAGTTGCTTAACCCGAGAGATGTTATAAATAATGTTAAATCAACTCTTGTCCCGAATGCAACAACACCGGCGGTTCAGCAAAATTTACCTCAGCCAACGCCGCAGTCTGTTAAAACAATACCGGCTCAAGTTCAACCTGTTCAGATACCTGCGCCTTCACCCTTACCTATGGCAGTTCCGGAGAGTTTACGTTAATGACAAGGCATATTGGTGTTGATGAATCTGGAAAAGGTGATTTTTTTGGCCCGCTTTGTATTGCCGGGGTGCTCGTTGATGAAAAAATAGAAAAATTTTTTGAGGATTCAGGTGTAAAAGATAGTAAAAAAATTTCTGATAAAAAAATTTTAACACTCGAAAAAATAATAAAAACAAACGCAATACATTCAATTGTCGTTATATCAAATGTTAAATATAATGAACTATATTCTAAAATTAATAATTTAAATAAACTCTTAGCTTGGGGACATGCAAGAGTAATTGAAAATATTTGTCAAAATAATCCTTGTGATTACGCTTTATCAGACAAGTTTGGCGATGATAGATTTATTAAATCGGCATTAATGACACATGGCAAAAATCTTGAGTTAAGACAAATGTTTCGGGCAGAAAGTGATATTGCTGTTGCTGCTGCTTCAATTCTTGCACGTGCGGCTTATGTTAAAAAAATGTCAGAAATGTCCACCTCTTTTGGCATAAATTTTCCAAAAGGTTGCGCTAACCAAATTAAAGATGTTGCTATAGAATTTATTTCGAAATACGGTAAAGACAGACTAAAAGAGGTTTGCAAAACTCATTTCAAAACATTTAGGGAATTATAAATTATTTGCTAATTCTATGTTTAATGTAACAAAATGTAAATATTAATTTTAAATAGCTAAAGTCCAGTTATAACATGGTTATAGTATAGTAGGTGGTATACTCATGTAAAGAAAATTAGTTCTAATGCTGTAAATACCATCGTAAGGAAAAAGAGGAAAGTAAATTCCTAAATCAGCCGCATATGTGCGTTTTTGTTAAAAAAAAGATCTTTATAGAGGTCTTTTTTTATGTTAGAATATAAATATGTTTACAGGTATAGTAGAAGAAACAGGGATATTAAAATGTATCTCAGGTTCTGTAGTTACCGTAGAGTGCAGTGATATTCTCAAGGGTACAAAAATCGGTGATAGTGTAGCTATAAATGGTTGTTGTCAGACTGTTACAGCGATTACGCCGAAGACTTTTTCGGTATACGTGAGTGAAGAGACTTTTAAAATTACTAATTTCAGATTGATGAAACCCGGTGATTTTGTTAATCTTGAACGTGCTCTGATGCCTTCATCACGTATAGGCGGGCATATTGTTCAAGGTCATGTTGATATGACTGCAAAATACCTCGGAAACATGATGTTTGAAGTTTCGGATAGTAAATATATTGTTTATAAAGGTTCAATTGCCCTGAACGGGGTTAGTCTGACGGTTTCAAAACTTGATGGGAATATTTTTTCTGTTGCGGTTATTCCTCATACACTTCAAAATACTAATCTTAAAAATCTTCGTATAGGTGATTTGGTAAATATAGAAACTGATATTATAGGCAGATATGTTGAAAAATTTTTATCAACGGAACATAATAGAATTGATGAAAAATTTCTGATTGAAAACGGGTTTGTGTAAAATGACAAGTTTTAAATTTGATAGTATAGAAGATGCAATAAAAGACTTTAAAGCCGGTAAAATGCTTATTGTTGCAGATGATGAGGATCGCGAAAATGAAGGTGATTTAATTTGTTCGGGTCAAATGGTTACACCTGAAATTATAAATTTTATGGCAAACGAAGCAAAAGGGCTTGTATGTCTTGCTATATCCGAGGAAATAGCAGCGAAACTTGATTTACCGCAAATGGTTGAACAAAATACCGAAGGTATGAAAACAGCTTTTACCATAAGTATTGATGCTGCCGAGAAATACGGAGTTACAACAGGGATTTCCGCATACGACAGAGCAAAAACAATAGAGGTAGCACTTGCACCGGATGCTGTTCCTTCTGATTTAAGGCGACCGGGACATTTATTTCCATGTGTTTCAAAACCTTGCGGTGTTTTACAAAGAACCGGGCACACTGAAGCAGTTGTTGATTTGGCACGTCTTTGCGGACATATTCCAGCAGGACCTATGTGCGAAATTATGAATAATGACGGGCATATGATGCGTCGGGATGATTTGCGGAGATTTGCCGATAAATACGGTATAAAATTCATTTCCGTTGCGGAGCTTATTGCGTACAGGCTCAAAAACGAACGTATAGTAACACGTGAGGCAGAAGCTTTTTTGCCAACTGAATATGGTGACTTTATAATTTACGGTTACAGAAATAATTTCACCGGCATGGAATATGCTGCACTTTTAAAGGATGACGGAACTGATAAAATCCCGGCAATAAGAGTACATAGTGAATGTTTAACGGGAGATATTTTTCACAGTCTTAAATGTGATTGTAATTCGCAGCTTCACGAGGCAATGAGTTATATTAACAGCTACGGAAAGGGTGCTGTTATTTATATGCGTGGTCACGAAGGTAGAGGTATTGGTTTGGTTAATAAAATTAAGGCTTATAAACTTCAAGAGTGTGGTCAAGATACTGTAGAAGCTAATCATTCACTCGGCTTTGAATCGGATTTACGTAATTATGGCGATGGCGCCCAAATTATTTTAGATTTAGGCTTTAATACCTTTAATCTCATTACTAATAATCCGAAAAAAATTATAGCTCTTAAAGGTTATGGGCTTAATGTCAATGAAATAATAAAATTGACGCCTGAGATTAACAGTTATAATAAGAAATATATGGAAACAAAAAAAGATAAAATGCACCATATGATATAAGGAAGGTATATGACGGAATTCAGCGCAAAACTTTTATCAGAGGATAATTACAAAGGTTTAGAATCTGTTTATGAAGATTTCAGAACTCGCGCATCTACTGATTATAATTTTGAATTGGAGCCTTTAACTTTCGATGATTTTATTGATTCTGTTCAAAAAGGCCTTATAAAATGTATTATATTATTAGAAGACGGTATTCCTACAGCATTTTTGGTTTACACAACCATGATTTCGGAAGCTATTGAACTTAATATTATTCATTCATTTTGTATGGAAAATTTTCTTGTAAGAAGTAGGTACCTGATTCAGGAATTTTTGAATGAAACTCAAAAAGAAAGAAAAGATAAAGTTGTTTGTTATCCGATGTTAGGAGCCCAGAAAACTTTAATAGGGGAGATTGCACGATTTGGTTTCAAATTTGTGGGTATAGCTGTAATGCGTTTTTTGATGAGCGGAACAAATTCACGTGAGATTTTAAAAATGACACATTTAAGGAATTTGCCGAGTTGCTATAAGGTGATTGCTTGGGATTATAAATATTTCGATGAGGCAATACACATTATTAATGAAGCTTTTGAAACAAGTGCGGATGCTCTTTTTGATCCGAGATTTCAAACACTTGATGGAACTTATGATATTTTAAACAAGATTACGAAAAATATATATGCAGAATTTTTGCCTGAAGCTTCAAGCATTTTGATGTGTGATAATAATCCGGTCGGATTTTGTTTTATGAACTTGACCGGTGGACAGATTGTAAATATACCAATTGTTGGTATCAAAAAAGAGCATCAGTGCAGAGGCTTATCTAAGATGATGCTTAAATATTCAATTAACAAAATTATCAATTGGGTAGAAAATGCCGAACGGCCTATTACTGAGATAAATACTTGTACGGAAACCAATAACTTTCAGGCACTTAAGATGTATAGAAATTTAGGATTTAAAGAAGATTACAGTTACCCTCAGTCTTATTTACCGGTAAAAAGATAGACTTTTTGTAAAAAATCATTTAAAATAAATGTATGAACAATTTTGATTTAGGACGTATGCTGATGAAGTATACAAACATGCAAATGTTTGTAAATCGTCAAAACCCTGTAAATCCCCAGCCTATAGCAGAAAGTTTTTCACAAAATTTTCAACAGAATGTTACCGTTCAAACAATTAATGCCAACACTGCAAATTTACAAATTAATACGTTGCAGAGTATGGATATGGCCATGTATGCAAAAGAAGTTATGCAGTTACCTAAAAATCTTAATGAGCTTATATTCATGCTGCAGAAAGGTATGACTCAATTGCAGTTTAATCAGATGTTTTCTCAACAAATTGCTGCACAAAAAAATGCGTTATCTCAGATGCAGGCACAAATTCTTGCACAACTTCAGGGATTTACCACTCCGTCTCAAATTCAAACAATTATACAAACGCAATTAGCTACACAGCTTCAATCTTCGATTAAAAATTTAACGTTATCTCCTAACGGATTGATAGATTTAGCTCAAATTGCACAACTGTTTCAGGTTAACGGTAAAGAGGCAGTTACAAAATTAATAACTGCGATGGCTTCGGCTTCGAAACAAGGTGTTACTGATTTAAGTCAAATTAAAGAAATGGCAAGGTTAATAAATAATAGTATAGCGACTGCCGCTCAAAATGATTCAACGCAAACTTTGAAAATACTTTTGCTTTTATATTTACCCTGGCTTCCGTTAAAAGATGGTGTAGGGTTTGATTTAGACATAGAAACTACAGATGAAAATGAAGCGATTGACAGTGTTTTAACTATTACCATTTCCACAATAAATTATGGAACTGTTGTTGCAACTTTGATTTTAGAAACTTCGAATTCGGTGCATGTTTCTATCGAATGTTCAAAAGAATTTCCTAAAGAAGAGCTTTTAATACGAATTCAAGGTGATGAAAAAAATTATTCAATGAGTTCTGTTATAAGTTTCAGTGAACGAGAAGCAAAATCTGAAGAAGAAGTTGCAAGGGCAAAGATTAATATGTCGCAGACAACAGAAATTAATCCGTTTATGCTTTTAATGGCGCATGCAATCATTCGTCATACAATCGAAATTGACAATAACAAGTCAATCGGAGTCACAAGTCATATTGATTCATAATTGTAAAAAATAATTTTTTCAGAATAAACCAAATTGACATTATGAATTACAAAAATTGAATATTTTTCATGTTTAAGGTAAAATTTGCTTATAAAGTTTTATAAGGAGATATATTATGTCAAGAAAACCTATTATTGCAGGAAACTGGAAAATGAATCTGCTTCAATCCGAAGCCAAAGAACTTTTTGAAGGCATTAAATCTTTTGTAAAAGATTATACAGCACCTCAATTGCCGACAATTGTAATTGCGCCGACATTTACATCTTTGTGCGCTGTAAGTTCAGTAGGCTGTGACTGCGGTTGCGGCGGAAATAAAATTTCCGTTGCTGCTCAAAACTGCCACTGGGAAAATTCAGGCGCTTATACCGGTGAAATTTCTGTTGCAATGGCTAAAGATGCAGGCTGTGATTATATTATTATCGGTCACTCAGAAAGAAGACAATATTTTTCTGAAACTGATGAAATGATTAATAAAAAAGCAAAAGCAATTCTTGCAGGCGGGTTAATTCCTATTATCTGCTGCGGCGAAACTCTTGAACAACGTGAAGCCGGTATTACTGATGAACATATTGCTTCTCAAATCAGAGCTGCATTGTCTGGCATTTCATCAGAAGATGTCGCAAGATCAGTTATCGCTTATGAACCTATTTGGGCAATAGGAACAGGTAAAACTTGTGATTCAACAGAAGCCAACAGAGTTATTAAAATGATTAGAAATGTTGTCAGGGAGATTTCAGGTGACTCTGCGGCTGATTCTATCAGAATTTTATATGGCGGTTCAGTAAAACCTTCAACTATCGAAGAACAAATGGCTCAATCAGATATAGACGGTGCTTTAGTTGGCGGTGCTTCACTAAAAGCGGATAGCTTTAACGAAATTATCGCTAATACAATGAAAGTAGCTGTTTAATTTTATTTTAAAAAATAAAAAAGGGCCTATTATTAGGCTCTTTTTTGTTGCAAATCATAAAAAACTATGGTATAATCATCCTGATAAAAGGAGGAAGTGAATGAAATTGAGCGGAGATAACGGGGGGGGGCGACTCCTCTAAGTAGAAATAGCAAAGGTTTTGACCTAATTAACACCATGTGCTATAATTCAAATATGAAGAATTATAGATTAAGAAAAGGTTTTACACTTGCTGAAGTGTTGATAACTTTGGCAATAGTAGGAATAGTAGCGGCTTTGACAATACCGACGGTATCAAAGAACATACAGCATGCTGTATTAAAGAACCAATTCAAGAAGTTTTATAGTACATTTACTCAAGCTATATCTGCTATACAAGCAAAAAATGGCAGACCTGTAAAATGTTATTATTGGGATATCAGTCCATATGATGGAAAGTGTACTCCTGTTTGTTCATTAAAAAAATGAATATGGTACATGTATAGGTGGGTATATTTGTGAAGAAACCGGAGAACCTACTCCTTCGGATTTTAACGGAGCATATAGTGAGTGTAGTGAGTTTTATGAAGAATTATTTTTAAAAACCCTAAAAACTTCAAAAATATGTGAAAATAATGCTTACGAACAGGGTTGTCTTCCCAAAGATTTTCGAGGTGCTGATGTTGCTAAGTCAGAGCAGAGCCCTGATCAAGAATATGATCCAAATGCTCTTTTTTCGGATAGTAATATAAAAAATGTTTATCCGGTTATAGTTTTGTTTGATGGAACGTACATTATTAAGTTTTTCAGTATGACTGGTGGTAACCCGATATTCACTGTTGATATAAATGGTTTCAAAGGTCCCAACAAGTGGGGATATGATATATTTTCATTTACATTGAGAGGTAGTGCTAATAACGGTATTCAAAAGCTAAAAACTCAAACATATGCTACCGAAAAAGGCGGTAAGACCTTTGAACAAATGTATAATGAATGTTTTAATTAAGTATTATACGCATTATAATTAATTTGTGAAAGAGTTGACAAAAATTCACGACATATTTTTTCAATACAGTTTTCAAATAAATTTATAATATTGCATAAATGAGTTTTTTCTTCTATAATTAGATATACGAAAAAGGAGAGAAAAATGGCACAACAATTTAATCCACAAAACGTAAAAACAAGAACATCAGTTTTGGTTTTTATTAAAGGTTCAACTGCACCTTTAGTTTTGTATGTTGAAAATCCTCAAGATTTGTATAATGAATTGACTCAAGCAATGAAGTCATCAACTGCAACATTCATAGAAAAAGAAACTTCAGGACCGTTGAAAAAAGTTTGTGTGATGTCAAATCAAATAGCTGCAATTGCAATGCAAGAGGAGCAATACGTTTAATGCACAAAGCTGTATCAATTGAAGATATCGAAAATGCAAAAAACAAAACTCTGGCTTGTAAGATAGAAGAAAATATTGACGGCATTAATGCTGTTGGTCCAATTTTGGCTGATTTAATCTTTACATCATTGGGTGATTTTATTGAAGTTAGAGGAAATGTTAAGGGAATTGTTAAGCTCGAGTGTGACTTATGCTTGAAAGAATTTGAGCACAAATTTGATTTTGATATTGATGAACTTTATGCAAAACGCTCACTAATAGAGGATCCCGAGGAATCAGGACAAGAGTTCGAAATAAAAGACGGTCAATTTGTTACGGATTTGAATGGTTCGGATGAGATAGATATTTATGACTTATTGTATCAATCTGTAATATTAAATTTACCAAATAAAAAAGTTTGTGGTATAAATTGTAAAGGAGAGGATAAATTTTTAAAAGAAGAAGAAATGTCCGATCCGAGAATGGATGTTTTTAAAAACATCAAAATAGAAGAAATATAAGTAGTAGAAATAAAAAGGAAAGAAAAATGGCAGTACCAAAGAAAAGAACAGGACATTCCGCACAAGGACACAGAAGAAGCAATTGGAAGGCAATAAAGCCTGAAACAACAAAATGCCCTAATTGCGGTGAAACAAAATTAGCACATACAGTATGCACAGCATGCGGATACTACAAAGGTAAAGCGGTTAGCATTAAATCTCCGGATTATGTTGAAACTGTTGCCGAGAAGAAGAAACCTGCTAAAAAATCAGCTCCAAAAGCTAAAAAAGCTGAAAAAGTTGAAGAAAGAGCAGAAGAAGCAAAGGTTGAGAAAACTGTAGAAGCTGAAGAAGCAAAAGCGGAAATTGTCGATGAAGAAAAAGTAATTGAGGAAAAAGAATCTGAATAACTATTATAAAACCCGTACAGATCTTTTGTAAGCGAAGATTTGAGATGGTAAAATAATTGGCTTAGGAGAGGGAAAATGACAAGAATAGCAATAGATGCAATGGGCGGTGATCATGCACCACATGAGATAGTGGCGGGTGCCGTATGGGCAGCGCAGGAATATGGTGTTGCGCTTGAGCTGGTCGGGAAACAGGATCGTATTGAACAAGAGCTGGATAGAGTCTGTCATGAAGGTTTTTATTCCGATTGCGGTAAAGCAGGTAAGCAACGTCGTATAAGAATTGATACTTCTAAGCTGGATATAAAAATTACTCATGCATCTGAAATTATTGAAATGGGCGAGGCTCCTGGTCAAGCTATAAGAAAGAAAAAGAAATCATCAATAGTTTTGGCTGTGGATGCTGTTGCAACAGGGAGTTCCGATGCGGTAGTTGCCGCAGGTTCAACGGGTGCAGCTATGGCATCAAGTTTGTTTGGATTAGGGCGAATCCCCGGAATTGACAGACCCGCTATTGCGGTGACGCTGCCTACAATCAAAAGACCTATAGTCGTTATTGATGCCGGTGCTAACAGCAATTGTTCGCCTGAAATGCTTTATCAGTTTGCGGTTATGGGCGCAACTTTTTCCAAGAATGTTTTAGGAATAGAACATCCGCGTGTTGGTGTATTGAATATCGGCGAAGAAGCTGGTAAGGGTAATGAACTTGCACAACATACTTATAAGTTGTTAGAGGATCATCAGGAAAGAATTAATTTTGTTGGTAATATTGAAGGTAAAGAGATTTTCTTAAGTGTTTGTGACGTTGTAGTTTGTGACGGCTTTGTCGGAAATGTTGCTTTAAAAGTAACTGAAGGTACTTCACAAATGTTATTTAGAATGTTGAAACAAGAATTCAAAGCGGATTTATTGGGTAAAATTATCGGACTTTTGGCAAAACCTTTTATGAAAAGAATTTACACAAAAATCAATTATGAAGAATTTGGAGGTGCACTTCTTTTGGGAGTAAAAGGGATTACGGTTATATCACATGGCAGAAGTAAGGCATATGCTATCAAAAATGCGGTAAGAGTTGCAAAAGAAGCTGTAGAAACAGGTGTTAACGAAAAGATAGCTAAATTTTATGAGGAATAATAACATGACAGATAAATATATCCCGGTAAGGATTATGGGTGTAGGTTACAGTTTACCGGAAACAATTGTAACAAACGATGACTTAACAAAATTATATGATACATCTGATGAATGGATCTATACACGTACGGGGATTAAAGAAAGGCGCTTGGTTTCCGGCGATGAAGATGCGATAGATTTGGGTCTTGACGCTGCCAAAAAAGCACTGGAAAGATCAAAACTTAAACCTGATGATTTAGATTTGATTATTGCCGCATCATCAGCTCCTCCGCAGTTATATCCGGCTATTGCATGCCATATTCAATCAAGATTGGGTATAGAAACGGGTATTCCGGCATTTGATATCACTGCTGCATGTTCAGGTTTGATTTATGGTATGCAGGTCGCAAAAGGGTTTATTAATTCCGGTATTTATAAAAATATTTTGATTGTGGCAACTGATAATAATTCCAGATACCTTGATTGGTCAGATAGAGCTTCGTCAATTCTTTTTGGTGATGGCGCGGGCGCAATGGTTATGACAGCATCAGATGACGGATTAGATGATATACTATCAATTGATATTAAAGCTAAAGGTTCTATTGGTGGTTATATATACAAAGACAATGTCGGTAAAAATTGCCCATTGGTTGCTCCATGCTCTGAACGTGATGATTTTATACACATGAATGGTAAAGAGGTTTATAAATTTGTGGTTAAAATCCTTCCTTCTTATATTGAGGAGGTTATAGAAAAATCAGGACTGAAAGTTGAGGATATTGATTATTTAATACCCCACCAAGCTAATTTGAGAATAATTCAGGCTGTTCAAGAAAGACTTCAATATTCTGATGAAAAAGTTATAACTAATATCAAATATTACGGCAATACATCCGCAGCTTCCGTTCCTATTGCACTGGCAGAAGGTGTGGAAAAAGGTACTGTAAAATTAGGTAGAGATAAAACGGCTATTCTTTGCGGATTTGGTGCAGGCATGACTTGGGGTGCTGCAATCGTAAGATTAAGAGAGGGCATCTGCTAAATTATAAATTTGTAAACCGTAAGTCGTAATCTTTATTTTTTATTATTTATTTATGACAAAACGATAATAGTTTGAGTCATCCCTGTGATTACAAATCTTGATAAAAATTTAAAAAATTGTTATAATAAAATCACAGTGAAAGGAGAAGATTGTGAGAATATTGGTAAACAACGGGGGGGGGCGACCCTTCTAACTAGAAATAGCAAGGGTTTTGACCTAATTGATATTATGTACTATAATTCAAATATGAAGAATTATAGTACAAGAAAAGGTTTCACATTATCAGAGGTATTGATAACAATAGGGATAATAGGAGTAGTTGCAGCACTGACGATTCCGAATTTAATTGCGAAATATCAAGAAAAAC
>CASGCE010000007.1 GCA_949299935.1 uncultured bacterium
AATAAAAAATCCATTCAAGTTACAAATGAAGATATAGAAAACTACGGGTTAGACGATAAAAAATACTCCTCCGGCGATATTGATATGAACCTGCTTGAAGCTGCAGTAAATAAATATTTCCAAGAGGAAATTGAAGCAGGCAGGCTTGATAGAAATATTAATGACCCTATGGAAGGAAACATCGGGACAGGTGTGTATTCAACAAACTATTTACTTACCGGAAGAACCGGTCAGGGGATTACAAAAGTTGATATTTTGCCCGAAAACGCCAATATTTATAGCAAAATGACAGACGACAATCTTCTTGACGCTTTGAACACCTTTGCCGATAATCCGTCAAATGTAAGTATGACCTGCGGATTTAAAGAACGAAGCTGGTTTCAAAAAACATTCAAGACCACAAGTGAGGGTGAACAATCCACAAACCATGCTTACACAATAACTAATGTCAATAAGAACCCTGCCGGTGAAATAATTTCTATTTCATACACAAATCCGTGGGATTCGGGTAAAGAATACACCGTTCCATATAAAACCTTCTGTGACAGAGTAATAGATTTGTCGTATATCACAAATGAATAATTAATAAGGTAGCGATTTGTAAAAGTATGGCTACGGCTCAGTCGGGCGCGAGCCTTTCTCGGACAATTTTTAATTTTTATTGCTTTTTATTGCAATTATTTTTACCACATGGTAAAAACTTATTATCATGAGCATTTCCCTGATATTTATAGAATTGATATATAAGGAATAGTATGGAGAAAGCATTAACGCTAAAACATTGGATTACGCTAGTTGGTATGACAATTTCGGCATTTATTTTTAATACCTCGGAATTTATGCCAATAGGATTACTTATTGATATTTCTAAAGATTTTAATATGACAGAAGCGCAGGCTGGCATGATAATCACTATATACGCCTTGGTTGTTATGTTATTATCCCTGCCTCTTATGATGCTGGTTAGCAAATTTAGTTATAAAAAGCTTTTACTAAGCTGTATGGTATTTTTTGGGATATCCCATATTTTGTCTGCAATATCTCCAACTTTTATAATTTTATTGTTATCACGTATCGGAGTTGCATGTGCACATTCTGTATTCTGGTCAATTGCAACTCCCATTGCCGTCAAATTAGTTCCTGACGAATTTCGCTCGCTTGCAATGAGTATGGTTGTAGCGGGAACGTCAATTGCAATGGTAGCAGGTCTTCCTCTTGGAAGAATCATAGGACTGCACTTTGGCTGGAGGATGACTTTTCTTTCCTTAGCTATAATATCATTTATTCTATTTTTCTATATCCTGTTTTATTTCCCTAAAATATCCGGCGGAAGAAAACTCTCATTTCATCGTCTTCCGTTATTATTTAAAAAACCGTTGCTTCAAGGACTCTATATAGTCACGCTTATTGCTGTAACAGCGTATTACAGTTCTTATAGCTATATTGAACCGTTTCTTTTTCAGATAGCGAAGTTTAATGAAAATATGATAACCATAGCACTCATTATATTTGGAGCTTCAGGAATTTTCGGGAGTCTAATTTTCTCACTATTTTATAACAAATACGAAAAGTATTTTTTCCTTACTACTATCTGTTCTATAGCAATAATTTTGTTTTTATTGACACCGGTTTCATCACACCGGATATTAGTAATATTGACATTCGCATTTTGGGGAATAGTTGTAACAGCTTATAATGTATCAGGTCAGGCCTCTATAATTAATGCAGCTCCTGTAGGAACTGCAGCGGTTGCAATGTCGATATATTCCGGCCTGTATAATTTAGGAATAGGTACCGGCTCATGGCTGGGAGGATTTATAACAACTCATTTATCAATTTCTTATTTGGGATACATTGGAGGAGTTATAGCCCTGGCAGGATCCTTGTATTGCTTATACAAAATCGTACCTATTGCCGATAAAACATCTATATAAAGATTAAATGCTCAAAAAAATGAGATTAATTAAATAATTTTGAACATTTTTCTTGTATATCTAACGCAATATCTTTTGCAAATTTTTCCTTGAGCCCTATATTTTTTGCAACGGCTAATATATCTTCTAAAGTCGGATTTTTACCCTCGCCATTAATTGTTGTCGCGTGTTCTCCATTAAATGAAAAGCTATAAGTCAAATCGTATGCAGGAGATAAATGCCATTCTTTTTTTGTGTCATCAAAAAGGAAAGAAAAATTCTTTGAATGGTCATCTCGATTGTGAGCAAACACGTTAAAGCACATTAGTCTAAATAATTGTTCAATGTCCTGATAATTTCTTGTTAATTCAAGTGTTAATTTCATCAATGTATTATAATCAAGATTAGGAAGTCTGTGACTTGTTTCTAACAGTCCGCTGACTGATACCATATGAACTTTTTTACCATTTTTACGGTCAAATCTTTTTATTCCAAAATATCCTGAACAAATTTTGGATGAAAAAAGCCTTGTCTCAGTCATATTTATTCCGCAATCTTTTGCACATAAGGAATATTGATATTCTTTTTCACCAATATTTTTAGGATCAGATGAAGAAGGGAATTTAATAATCCAATCCTCATTATTAATAGAGGTCAAAATTTTGGGTCTTGCACCACCAGATGAGCCTCCTAATTTAAAAAGTTCATCCAAATTTTCTGAATTTTGGGATTCTAATATTTTTGAACACTCCTGAGCAAGAATGTCGTAGTCAGCAATCTTATTTTTTGTTTCAAATCTGTGTTCAGGTTTATAAGTCAAAGCGCCCATACCGCTTTCCTGAACAACAGCAAGTCTGTTAAGATTATCAATTTCAGCAGGGTTAATTTTGTTTTTCAAAAATAATCTGTCAACAAGTAACCGCCCCCAACCATCAGGCAAACTGTCGTTAAAAACTCCGAATAAACCTCCAAACGGCTCGTATTTTGGAATAAAAACTTTTTTGATGAGTGGTAAACTAAAAGGTGAAATGCTAAATCCATTATTTAACCAATCTGAGTCATATTCAAAAGCAACAACTCTATCAAGTGTTTTCGCAAGAGTACCAACTAAAATATCATTATAAAAAACTTTTAAATATTTATAGTTATCCATTTATAACCTCATCAATTGAGTTATAGCTTTTTTGCATGAATAAATTTTCTAAATCATGCTCTAAATTAAGAGCGATTAGGATTTTTATAAAAGAATTGAGAGAAATTTCATACTTAGACTCAAACCTTTTAATAGAACCAAGACTAACACCTGATTTAGTTGCAAGTTGAGTTTGAGAAATCTTAAGCTTTTTCCTGTGCTGCTTAATTTTCCCAACCAGTTCTCTTGCTATATCATTAGGAGTTTTAGGATTAAATATAGAATTGTTCATAGATAATATACTATACCAAATTTGCTAAAAAGTCAACGTCTAGATAATATATTATCTAATATTATATACAGAGAAATACAACAAAATGAAGTTGTGTTGTATTTTGTTTAAAAATATTAAATTAATAAAATCATTATATTAATAATTAAATAAAGGGTTTAAACTTTATGTTATAATAATTGCATGAAAATTATATTTATATTATTTCCCATATTAATTTTCTTTGTTCTAATAACTTTAGCATTTTTTATAAAAAATATTTTTTTACAAAATTTATTTTTCTGTATCGCAAGTGCTACATTGGGTATAATTTCAACATTTGTAGTTGTAGATAATTTTTACAAAAAAAACGAAATTATTGAAAATGAGAAAATATTGTTTTATTTAGCACAAAATTTCTGTAATTTAATACGAAATCTCTTTTATACATTATTAGCTTCATACACTGTAGATGTAAATCTTAAAAATAAGGAAATGTTTTTTAATGCTGAATTATTAATTAATGAGACAGAAAAAGTAATAGAACAAATTAAAACTTTTAAAATTAATGATTATTCAAAGTATAGAAATAATGAAAATAGTAATATTCAGTTAAAATTACTACAAAAAAATTTAGATGAAATAAAAGAATCATTCTTATATTTGCCAAAAACATTGAATATTTATAAAATTTGCTTTCCAATGTTAATAACTGCAATTTCAACTTTTAAATATTTAGATTTAAGGATTAAAAATAATAAAACAATGCTTGACATTGATCTTTCAATAACCTTTTTAATTTTTATTAATGATTTTAATAAGGCATTTATAAAAGAAATTAAAAAATTGAATAATGACAAAATTAATAAAATGCTTTTTTCTAGCATATAACAACAAAAATAGCAAAAACTAAGAAAATTTTTACTAATTTTGTTATTGACTCAATTATTTTTCTTTTTTTAATAATAATTTTAAATGTTTCTTTTTGTGTCATTAGACTTTACTTTTTATATGGAAGAAGCAATCATAGTCTGTGATTAGACGAGTTTAAAATGAATGTAGTACAACCTATAAAAAAGCTAGAAGATATTCAAAAGATTAAAAAATATTTGGCAAAAAAGCCAAGAGATGCCCTGCTTTTTAGTTTTGGGATAAATACAGGACTTAGAATATCAGATATATTATCGCTTGATGTTTGGGATGTAAAGGTCCGAGATTATATTGAAATTAGAGAGAAAAAGACGAATAAGTATAAGAAATTTCCGCTTAATAGGTTTTTGAAAGAGGAGATAGATGCATTTGTAGAAAGATTGCCCGGGGGACAACCTCTTTTTTATACTCAAAAACATTGCAGGCTTGATAGAGCACAGGCGTATAGAATTTTGAATAAGGCAGCACAAGCTGTTGGTGTGAAGGAAAGAATCGGAACACATACACTAAGGAAGACATTTGGGTATCATCATTATAAAAAATATAATGATATAGTACTCCTGCAAAAAATCTTTAACCACTCCTCACCATCAGTAACACTCCGTTACATCGGCATCGAACAAGACACAATAGACGAAAGTTACATGAATTTTTATTTATAAATATAGTAAAAGTTAATTTTATAAGAAGCCACTTATAAGCTTTAAAACTTCTACTTTGGGGCTAATTATAAAAGTATATTTGTGATATTATAAATATGATGTTAATTAATCTAGGAGTTTTTATGGCTGGCAAGGGTAGTGTAAAACTTGGATTTGAAAAGCAAATATGGGATGCAGCGTGTGTACTTTGGGGACACATACCTGCAGCCGAATATAGAAAAGTCATTATTGGTTTAATCTTTTTAAGATATATTTCTGCAGCATTCGAAAAAAGATATAATGAACTTTTAGCCGAAGGTGATGGATTTGAAAATGACAAAGATGCTTATACAATGGAAAACATTTTCTATGTCCCAGAGTCTGCTCGATGGTCAACTATTGCAGCTGCCGCTCATACTCCTGAAATTGGCAAAGTAATTGATGATGCAATGCGAGCTATTGAAGCTGAAAACAAAGCACTAAAAAATGTTTTGCCTAAAAACTATGCAAGTCCGGATTTGGATAAAAGAGTTTTAGGTGAAGTTGTTGATTTGTTTACGAATAATATAAAAATGGAGGATATAGGGACTGACAATGATTTATTAGGCCGAACCTATGAATATTGTATCGCACAATTTGCAGCCTATGAAGGTACAAAAGGTGGTGAATTCTATACCCCATCTAGCGTTGTAAGAACAATTGTTGAAATCCTAAAACCTTACGAAAACTGTAGAGTTTATGACCCTTGCTGTGGTTCTGGTGGCATGTTTGTACAGTCTGTAAAATTCTTGCAAGCACATAGCGGAAATAGAAATAAAATTTCTGTATATGGTCAAGAATCTAATGCGGATACTTGGAAGATGGCAAAAATGAATATGGCAATTCGTGGTATTGATGCTGATTTTGGACCATATCAAGCTGATACATTTTTTAATGATTTGCACCCAAGTTTAAAAGCAGATTTTATTATGGCAAACCCGCCATTTAACCTTTCTAATTGGGGACAAGACAAACTTCAAGATGATGCTAGATGGAAATATGGTCTACCACCTAGCGGAAATGCTAACTATGCTTGGATTCAACATATGATTCATCATTTAGCACCAAATGGGAAAATCGGTTTGGTATTAGCTAATGGTGCTTTATCAACCCAAACAAGTGGCGAAGGTGAAATCAGGAAACGAATTATAGAAGATGATTTGATTGAAGGTATCGTTGCGATGCCAACACAGCTGTTTTATAGCGTAACAATACCTGTAACCTTGTGGTTTATATCAAGAAACAAAAAACAAAAAGGCAAAACTCTTTTCATAGATGCTCGAAAAATGGGTTATATGGAAGATAGAAAACACAGAAACTTGTC
>CASGCE010000008.1 GCA_949299935.1 uncultured bacterium
AGCGTATCAATATGCGGTAAATGAGAACGGAAGTCCGGCATCTTGGACGTTTGGTACTAATATGTTTGATCCTAATTCTCATATTGCAATGGCAAATTATTTTAAACCCTATCTCAAACTTAGTGCGGATTGTGTAGGAAAGCCTAGAGAATATGTTAAAAAATATTGTTCTTCAAAATATACTCATATTGATGACACAGTTAGAAGTTTAGTCAGGTTAAATAATGGTGCAACCGTGATTTTCAGAATTTGGAATCCGAAATGTAAGGCTTCTTATGCAAGTCCGGGTGAATATAATACTTGTGGTAGCATAACAGTTTTAACAAGTCCTATGAGTAGTTGTGAAGAGGGTATAAATATGTTTTCGTTTTACCTTACTACAAAGGGAGTTGTTCCTTTTGGGCTTAATGGCAGCAGGTTGACCTTTGAACTGGCTTGTAATCCTGACATAGAAGCACCATATCCCAGTTATAGTCCAAATAGTAATATGTATGCCTGTACAGCTTGGGTTATATACAACAATAACATGGATTACTGGAAGTGTCCCGGAGAATTGTCGTGGGCAGGCAAACATTCTTGTGATGAATAAGTTATTAATGGATAAATATAATATAGCGGCTAAATCTCAGAATTGTTTACCTTAGTTTTTATAGGTTTCGGTATATTGTGGGTTAACTGCAAGCCACTTGAAGGCTTGTTCTTCTGTTGCCGGTATGTCTATTACAAAAGTACCGCCATAACGCCCCCTGGAAAATACTAAATACCCTTCCTTTGCAAGATTTTGAAATGCTTTTCGGATTGTGTTTGGGCTTAAGTCAAGCTGTTTTGAAAGTTCTATAATTGATGGAAGCTTCATACCTACCGAGTAATTTTCAGCTATCATTTTTTTTATGTTGTTTTGAGTTTTTTCATAGTAGTAAAATGCGGTATCTTGCGCTGACGCAAAAATCGAAGTCTCATATCTTTGCTCAACGTCCATTTCATTCGGCATTTTTATTACTGTTGTTCCGTATCTGCCTCGTCTTGGCAAAAGTATATTTTCGTCCATAAGTATTTTTAATGCGTCATGTATGGTCTTTATACTCACTCGTAATTCTCTTGAAAATTCGGCGTGCGCCGGAATTTTGTCACCTACTTTTAAGTTTTTTGAAATGTATTCTTTTATTTCGTTTTGAACTTTTTCTACAAGTGTTTTATTGGAACTTTCATCATTTACCGCAAATTCATTGGTTTTTAATTCCCAGCCAGTTTCCTTGGAGTTCTTAAATTTATGCGTTAAAATCCCTATTGAACATAAATATTCCAAAGCAAGCCTCGTAGTATTTGATGAGCAACCTATGCTCTCTGCTATTACTCTTGAAGAAGGAAGATTTTTGCCTGCTTCTATGTTTGTATATTTTATGTATTTCTTGATTTCTTCTACTGCATTCTCACGTTTTGAGGTTAATTTTCGCATTGCAGGTTCTGCATTACAAGACTTTATCAAAGTTCCGATACATTGTTTTGATTCAACATAACCTTTGTCTTCAAGATATCTTAATGCATTCTGGATTGTGCCTATGCTCACTCCAAGAAGATAAGCAAATTCCGCTTTTGTCGGTAACAGATTGTTTTCGTCTATCTTGCCTGATTCTAAATCCTCGCTTATCCACTCGCTAAGCCATTTGCTTATTACCATAGCTTTTGATTCTTTTATATTCTTTAAATCAGGTAACTTCTTTGTAATCTTGCTTATTTCTATCTTATTTAAGTCGTTTTTCTTTAGATAAGTTTGCATACACACCTTACATTTTTTAATAGTACACTATTTATAAAAAAACATCAAGATATTTTTTGTCAGTGTATTAAAAATTTTTTACATAATTATATTGCTAATTTTGTATCATTTTAATCAAAAGTTTGCTCCAACACGATTAGACCGGAGTGAGAATTAAAATTGTGACACACTATTTTATACTCCTAATCGGAGGGAAAAGTTATGTCAAAAAATCTTAGCGATGCAATACAAAATATTATGCGGGAAAATGCTGCTCAAAATATAGTTGTTTTCACAAATCACCTAAAAATTGACGGGACAATACATGAATTCAAAGGTAAATGCGCGGACTGTCATGATTGCGTAATTGCATTAAAAGAAGTTACCGTATGCAGGCTTGAAGATTACTGTAGTTGTAATCATGATGACTGCCATTGCAAAGATTATATCTGCTTCAAGTATGATTGGCTTAATATAAATATTGCAGAAATAGTTGCATTCAGTATAGTTACTTAAGAACAACTTGTCTTAAAGCTTCAATAACGACAGGGTCCCAATTAGTGTTTGAATTCATAATTTCAAGTGCTTGTGTAACTTCCATTGCTTTTCGATAAGGTCTGTCAGAGGTCATTGCAGTGAAAGCATCGGCAGCTGCAATGATTCTTGAACCTAAGGGGATTGATTGTCCCTTTAAACCCTCCGGTTTACCGGTGCCGTCATAGTGTTCTGTTTGGTAGTTAATGTATGGGACAACCTCTGATAAGAAATTTATATTCATTAAAAGATTAACGCCTGTGTTGATGTGTTCTTGAACTTTTTCCAGTTCCTGTGCGGAAAGCCTTCCGCTCGTTGCAAAAATTTTCTCGGGAAGCGTAATTTTCCCGATGTTTTGAAGCAATCCGGCATAGTAGATTAAATCGGTTGTCTTTTCATTTAAGTTTAATTGTTTGCAAATTTGTTTTGCAAGGTTGGCAGTGATTTGTGAATGCGAAACTTTATATTGTCCCTTTTTATCAACTGCTTTGGCAAGTTCTTCTACAAAATTTTGCTGATAATCACACAAGTCACCGATTAATGCGGTTAATTCGGCCCTTAAATGCTGCATATCCGTGATACTCGCATTTTCATCCTCTGTTAATCGGGTTACCTCGTCTACTTGACTTTGAATTCTCACTGAAGTCGCAAAAAGCCTTGCAATACTTAATACAAGCTTTAGATATTCTTCGTTTAACGGTTGTTCGGCTGCTGTTTCCAGGGCGATTATTCCGTATATGTTCGCTGCTGTCCGCATTGGAATATATGTTATGCCGTCTTCATTTACGTATTCTTTCCCTGAAAAATCAACGGATAATTCTTTTCCCATATCTTCATCTGATGCACCTACGAGCATCATTTGGTTGTTTTTTTGCATGTATATTCTGCAGCGCTCAACTTCTACCATTTGTTTTATTGTCTTTGCTATAGACGTATAAATGGCATGTTCTTCTGTGGCATTAAAATTTAGTACGCATAACGTGTTTTTTGAAGAATATATCGTAATCAGCTCTTTTAACTGTTCTTTCAACTTTTTTGCTTTGTCTTGTGTACTTAGGCTGATTTTTTGAGCAAGGTCTTTTGATATAAGATGCTCTGATACAAAGTCGCCAAGATTAAGTGCAAAAATCTCTTCTAAAGGATCACCTTCCATTAAATATTCTGATTGTGAAAATAAGGATACACCGTTTTTTACTTCTTCATTTCTCATTAAAATTTCCTTCTATACATGCCTTTGTCTTTTTATACGGCATGTATTGATTAAAACTTTAATACTTTTTATAAAATTTCCTACTTTAGTATGGTATTTATACGAGCAAATTATTTACGAACAGTGTCGTAAAATCTTGCATATGATAACAGAAAAAATAAATTTTATACACTAAGTAATTTTCTCAAAGAGTTTTACTAATATCCTATAGCCCACTTAAACGGTGCAGACGAAACTCTTGTTTTATCAATAATTGTGTCAGTAACAACAGCCGGAACTTCTATAACTTTTTCCGCTTTTTGCAGCAAATTATATTGCATCATTTTATTATCAACATTGTTAAAGGACTTCAACCTGTCCAGATTATTCTGTAATTCGGTATTTTCATCATTTAAAGATATAATTTGACGGTTAAGCGTGTTTAGGGTCAATTCATTGCACATAACAAAATAATAGCTTACAAATGTAGTTAAAATAGCCATGATTAAAAGCCCGCATAATGATTTATTAACTTTTCTTATCGCCATATCTTTTACCGTACTTTCTTTATAAAAGTAACCTTCAATAACCGGTGTTTTTTCTATAGGGTTTTCAGCGTAATTATTATGATACTGCTGTTCTAAGTTAACTGAACTTTTTTCTGCTTCCTGCCCCAGCTGATAAGAATAATCTAATTTGTGTGCTCTTGCTATATTCAACTTTTTCTTTCCCCAACTAAAAACGGATTACCTTCTAATGCACCTTGCAATCCTTAACTTTGCGCTTCTCGAAGGTGGATTTTCCTTAATTTCTTCTGCACTTGCCATTATCGGTTTTTTGTTTACAATTTCCAATACAGGTAAAGGACAATTACAAACTGACTGGTTTTTATCGCAATGGCAGCGCTGCGAGTGGTATTTGAATAAGTGTTTCACTATCCTGTCTTCCAAAGAATGAAAACTTATCACACTTATTATAGCACCAAACGCCAATAAATCCAACACATCGTTTAATGTATTTTTAACATTTTGTAACTCGTGATTAACTTCAATTCTGAGTGCTTGAAATACGCGAGTAGCCGGGTGTAGAGATGATTTTATTTTTGGAGTGGATTTAATTATCAAATCTGCCAACTCAAAAGTTGTTTCAATTTTTTTATTTTTCCTTTGATTAACAATAGCCTTTGCAATGCGTTTTGAGAATCGTTCTTCGCCGTATTCGGAAAAAATTCTGACGAGTTCATTTTCGCAATAAGAATTAACGACGTCATAAGCCGTAAAACCATAATCTTGGCAAAATCTCATATCCAGCGGAGCATCTTTAGAAAAAGAGAATCCCCTGTCCTTAGCAGTAAGCTGGTGGTATGATGCCCCCAAATCAAAAAGTACTCCGCCTGTGATTTTATCTATCCCGAGGTTTAGTAATACTTTTTTAATGTCAGTATAGGAGTTTTTAACAATGGTTATGTTCGGATAGTTTTTCAAACGTTTGCAAGCGGCATTTATGGCATCATTATCGATATCAAATGCAATGAGTTTTCCGTCAGGCGATATTCTTTGCAAAATAAGTTCACTGTGTCCGCCTCCGCCAAGGGTGCAATCTACGTATATAAGCCCATTTTTGCACTCTAATGCGTCAACTGCCTCCTTTTTCATCACAGTATAATGTTTAAATTCTTCCATAAAAGAATTTTAACATTAAAAAATAAAACCGCCAAGACCGTAATTATCGTAAATTTCTATAAATTTATCATAAGAATACGACGTCATTTTACTGTTGTCGTTTGCATCAATAATTTGGATAGTCTGTTTTACTTCTACCATTTTTTTATTTTGCAGTCTGGCTGGTATATCAACGATTATTTCATCAATGTTAATTTCGCCTTTTTCCGGGCGTTCAATGCAGTTAATAAGCATGTTAAGAATGTCTTTACTAAATTCCATCTCTTTTAATATCCCAAATACGATGCAGACAATATGTATATACGGAAGAATCGGTGTTAAGCTTTTATATTAAGGGCAGATTATTTAGAAAAATTTACATTTATTAACATTTATTTTAAGACAGACAGAGCCAAACAAAAAGTGCAAATGTTTTGTAAAGAGCGCTGAGAAAAATCCGGAAAAAGATAAGAATTTTTCCGGATTTACGTGAAAAAATCAAGTATAAAATTTATTTAATAGCATTTTTAATTCTGCGGAACACCTTATCTTTGCCGAGTATGGCAAGAATAGCAGTCATATCAGCGCCGCAGGTTCTGCCTGTAACTGCAGCTCGAATAGCCCACATAGTAACTTTAGGTTTAATACCTTTTTCTTTATATTCGGCACGGAAAGCTTCCAGTTTTTCGTGAAGATTATCCTCACTAAACTCCCAGTTTTCGGCTTGTTTTAAAAATTCTTTCAAAACATCTTGTGCCACATCAGTATCCAGAACGTCAATTTGAGCTTTAGGTTCAATTTCGACATCCTCACCAAAGAAATAAGGTACAGCGTCAGTTATATTAGACAACAATGTTAAAGGTTCATAAGTTATTTCAACCATTCTCGTATATTGTGCATCAGTAAGTTCTGACAAATCGTATTTAGTCAAATAGGGTTTGAGTTTTTCTTTTAATTCTTCTATGCTAAGCATTTTAATATAGTGGCTGTTCATCCAGTTTAACTTGTCATATTCGAAAATTGAGTTAGATGAAGAAATATCTCCTATTCTAAAATCTTGAGCAATTTCATCGATTGATTTGATTTCCTTTCCGTCAGAGGGTGACCAACCCAATAGAGCTACAAAGTTAATTAACGCTTCAGTCAAATAACCCTTTTCAACAAATTCAGAAACTGCGGTTGCGCCGTGTCTTTTTGAAAGTTTACTCCTGTCCGGTGCCAAAATCATTCCAAGATGTCCGAATTTGGGGATTTGAGCTCCCAGTGCTTCGAAAATAAGAATTTGCTTGAAGGTATTTGAAATATGATCTTCTCCGCGGATTACGTGTGATATTTTCATCAACATATCGTCAATAACTACTGCAAAATTATAAGTTGGTGTTCCGTTTGATTTCATAATAACAAAATCGCCTAACAAGTCTGTGTCCATATGAAGTTCACCTTTTACAAGGTCATCAAACTTCAAGACAGAGTTGTCGTGAAATGTTTTTTGCACCTTTGAGATATTGAAGCGAATTGCGGGTTTTCTGCCTTCAGCTCGTAATCTTGCCTTTTCATTTTCAGATAAATTTTCGCATTTTTTTGAATAAACGTAGGGTTTTTTATTTTGTGTGGCGGATTGTTTTTCAGCTTCCAATTCTTCGGGAGTGCAAAAACATTCATATGCAAATCCTTTTTCCAAAAGTATCTGAGCATATTTAGGATAGATATCAAATCTTTCGGATTGAGTATAAGGGCCGTAAGGTCCGCCTACATCCGGACCTTCATCCCAATTCAAGCCAAGTGCCTTTAAACTATCGAAAATATTATCGATATAGGATTGACTTGTTCGTTCTGCATCAGTATCCTCAATTCTTAAAACGAATTTTCCGTTATTTTTTTTCGCAAATAAATAGTTAAACAGCGCTGTTCGTGCGGTTCCTATATGCAAGTTCCCGCTTGGTGAAGGCGCGATTCGTACTCTGATTTCTGTCATGTTCCCTTCTTTCTTCTTATAGCACTAATGAGGATATCACAGACACATTTGCAATTCAAGAACTGTGTTTTATTGAAAAGTTAAGTTATGTAAACATATCTTATATGCTGTAATCCAGTCATATTAGGAAATTTAAAAAATATATATATTTAGGATATAAAAAATAGCACTTTTTTCTTTAAAGATGTTTTTAATAATATATCAGAGCATAATAAAAGAAAAAGGAGAATATATGGCACGAGTACTAATTTCTATGCCCGAAGAATTTCTTAACAAAATAGATCAGGTAGCTGATGGTGAAAATCGTTCCAGAAGTGAACTAATTAGAGAAGCTCTGCGAACTTATATTTACAAGCAAAAGGTACGAGAATCAACTGCGGCAGGAAAAAATGCCGAACTCTTGGAAACTTTATTGCAATAAGGTTGTTTAAAGGATTTATGGGAAACAAGAAAGAAGCCCTATTTTATGGGGCTTCTTTCTTTGCGGTAATAAATGCATATTAGTATTAATCGTGTTTGCGGAAGAAATTTATATCTTTCAGATCCGATTTTTTGACTACAAGACCGCAATTACGACAGGAAAGGATTTCTCCGGTGCTGTCTATAGGCATGAATATATGTTCGCAATTTTCTTTTTGAGAATCGTATTCAGTTAACGGGTTGTAGAAGCTTTCGTCCTGTTTTTTCCGTTTAATTTTTTTAACAAGAAGTTCTATAAAATACATTAAAGGCTGAATCCTCCCGGCAAAAGGTCTTCAATTTTATGCAAAGCAAGTTCATCGCCATTTTTAAGTATTATGACAACTCCGTCTTGAGATTTGAATTCAAACAAAACCTGTCTGCAAGCTCCGCAGGGATAACAGTTTTCCTTATTGGGAGAATATATTGCAATTGCTTTGATTTTTCTTTCATTGTCTGTTATGGCGCTTCCTATGGCATTTCTTTCTGCACAAATTGTAAGTCCGTAACTGGCATTTTCGAAATTGCAACCGGTGTATATTTTATCATTTTCAGTCAGAACGCAGGCACCCACCGGAAACTTTGAATATGGTACATAAGCATTTTTTGAAGCTTCCATAGCTTTTTCCATTAAGATTTTGTAATCCATAATATTCTCTCCTTTTAATATCATTTTAGGATATTATTTTAGAAATATAATCCATTACACGTAGGATTGTGCTATAATTTTGTTATGAAATTTTTCACGAAAATAATTGTACTGTTGTGTTTATTGTTGGGTAATTGCGTAAGTGCAGAGCCTTTCAAGGTTGTGGTTTTGCCGGTTGATTTATTTTCGGTTTGTGACAATTACTATTGTTTTCCTGAAGTATCGGAGATTATAGCTGAAGATGTAATAAATAATTTTAATAAATGCGGCAAAATTGTTTCACCAAATATTTATGATATAAGAAAAAAGTTCGAAGGGGATTCCAAATTAAAGGCTTCAGCAGTAAATACATTAACCAGATTCAAGAACAAAAATTCTATTGATTTCACGTCAGCAAAAGTTATTGCGGATGCTTTTGGTGCGAAATCTTTACTTTTAATAAACAGTCTTGTAACGCAGCCGAATTCAAGACGCAGTGTATGGGAAGTAATGGAGGTTTCGAGTGTTTTTGAAGCTTACAGCAGTTATACAATGGAGACATATGCGGTATTGACGGATAATGTAAATGATGTTGTAATGTGGAGTGGAAAATATAAAAGGCGTCTTGCAGATAATGAGTCAAGGTTTTGGGCGCTTACAAGTGCTCAAGCATTGTCACAATTAGAAAAATTAAAATTTTATTCCAGGGATATCATTTCAAAAAATATATCGGAAAATGTAGTTTTGCGTTTTTATCCCAAGGTTACCGAACCTATTTTGCCGCAATCGATTGAAAAAACCGAAACAACGGATTTTCGCCCCAATCCTTTGCAAGGCACAAATTTCAAGCCGCAAGAAAATAAAGAGTACGAAGAAATTGATAGTGAAATGATTTTTGATTTTTAGTTTTTAAACGGATCTGGTTGTCTTGTTTGGGGCAGATTATTGTTTTGTTGTTCTCTTAATCTTTCATTGAAGGAATTGTCCGGATTTTGATTTTGCGTTTTTTTAGGCATCATAGTGTTTTTATCGGTATCCCTTTTTATCATATCATTTTTCATTTCGACCTGAGCCGGTGTTTTTATGGCAATTTCTTCCAGCTCGTTAATTCTGTCTTTTGCATCGATTCCTGCAAGTGTTAATACAACTGCAATTGATAAAAATATAAGGAACTTTTTCATTATGTTCTCCTTCATGTGATATTTTAGCCTGACTTTATTCTTTTTATATTACCCACGTGTTTAATACTTGCACAAACTAACGTTCAATGTTAAAATAGATTTATAAAAGAGAGGAAAATCATATGGCAAGATTAATCAGACCTTCTTGGGCAATAAGATGCGTTCAATCAGGGTGCAAGACTCTTTTTGAAGTTGCGCAATTAGAGGACGGGAAACAGCAAGAGGTTGTGTGTCCGAACTGTGGGGAACACTACGTGTACCCGATTTTGAACGAGAATGAAAACGAATCGTAACCATGTTTAACAATACTGATAAACGCTATAATCAGTATAGTACGTATTTGAAAAATAAATTTGGAGTTAAGGTTTATAAAATAACGCTTGACGCGGGTTTTTCGTGTCCAAACAGAGATGGTACAATTTCGACCGGCGGATGTATTTTTTGTGATGAGGAGGGTAGTTTTTCGGGTGCTCATTCAAATAGGCTTGATATTGAAGAACAGGTGGAAATTGGGATAAAAAACTTGTCGGAGCGTTTTAAAGCCGAAAAGTTTATGTCCTATTTTCAAGCTTATACAAATACTTACAAGCCTGTTAAGGAATTAGAAAAGATTTATAATTGTGCTTTGAAAAATGACAAAATTGTGGGGATTTCAATCGGTACAAGACCTGATTGTGTTGATGATGCAAAACTGGATTTAATAGCTTCATATAAAGACGATTATTACACCTGGATAGAGTACGGACTACAATCCATTCACGATAAGACTTTGCGCAGGATAAATCGCGGGCATGATATGAATTGTTTTTTAGATGCTTATGAAAAAACGAAAAAACGCGGCATAAATGTATGTGTTCATGTTATTTTCGGATTGTGGGAAACTCATGAGGAAATTATGCAGACTGCAAAAAAGCTTGCACAACTGGGTGTTGATGGAGTCAAAATTCACATGCTTTGTGCTTTGGAGGGGACTAAACTTGCAAATATGTATGCAAATGGTGAAGTAGATTTTATGGGTGAGGATGAGTATGTGAATTATGTGTGTGACTTTTTGGAATATCTTCCCAAAGAAACTACAATTCATCGTCTTGCGGGTAACGGTAGTAAAGATACTTTAATTGCACCAAAGTGGTTGGGAGCAAAATTCGATTGTCTTAATAAAATTGATAAGGAATTTGTTAAGAGAAATTCATATCAAGGCAACAAATTTGTTTACAATTAAGTGATAATGTGTAATAATTTTCTTGGTTAGTTTGTAAAATTTTGTTAAAATACAAAGAAAAATTAGGCAAAAAATATTATTCATACATTTTAGACTGTTTGCAATAGTATTGGAGAAAATATGTTAAGTGTACAATCAGTAAATTTAAGACCTGCATTTGGTGGTTATCGTCCAAACTACGATGAGGTGGAAGATGTCGAGTTTACCCTGAAGGATGAGTATTATCCTAAGAATTCATATGTAAAAGATAAGTCTGCTTTGGAGGAACATTTAGCCGAAATTAATAAAGTTATTGAAGATAAATCAATACCGAAGCCTGTAAGGGTTTTTGGTAAACTGGTTTCGGTTGGTATAGGCTCTGTTTTGGGTTTTGTAAGTATGAAATATGGTGCTCAAGGTATGGCAAAACTCATTAGAAAAGGTGCAGCTTGGCTGGGTAAGTTAAAGGAAAAAACTTTCTTTGAAAATGCTGCCAAAAAATTTGCTTATGCGAAGGGGCAGATAAATGAAATTTGCACTAACGTATATAACAGTATAATGGACTCAAAATTAATAAAAGCCTCTTCTGAGTTCTTTGTTAATATAGGCAAAAAATATAAAGAAACAAAATTAGCTACAAGTATTTCAGAGTTTAATAAATCAAAACCTGCTAGAGTTGTTTTCGAAGGCGCTTCCAAAGTTAAGGATGGTATAAACGGACTTTCAAGCAGAGCGCGTAAATATGTATCTCAAATTACGGAAGAACAAGTGGAAAAAGGTGTTGTTAACCTATTTGCATTCAGTGGTGGAGTTACAGGCGGAGTTACAGCCTTACAAGATGTTACTAAGGATTAATCTATGATGTTAGCAGTTGAAGGAGTTTCATATACAGGTAATGGTTCAGGTAATGACGAAAGACGTGTCAGAGCCACTGAAGTCGGTGTGGGTGCCGGTGCTACTGTTGGCGGTGCTAAATACGGAATTAATGCTTTCAAGAGATTTAAGTTGAATAAAGTTGGTGATGTTGTCCAGTTATCAGGCAAAACCACTCAAGCTATAAGAGATGCTGCGAATGTCGGCAAAAAATCTAAGACACTTTGGAATAGAATGCTTATGAATGCTAAAACTTACAAAGAAAGCATTATCAACTGGGGTAAGTCATTAAAAGTTGCTAAATGGATGAAGCCGATTTTTGAAAGCAAGGCTTTTGCAAAAGTTTCTGCCGCAATTGGTGGTGTGACGGCTGTATTTGTATTCATTTCCGGTATTGGTGAAATGGGAAATACCTTCAGTAAACTTGCAAACAAAGGGGATTAAGTAATATTGTTAAAATAACAAAATCGTGCTAAACTTCGGTTATGCACGATTTTGTTATTAAAGAAGTTATAAATGCGGATATGGGAAAAGAGCTTGCAGATATTGGGTTTGACAAGTCATATCTCAACGAAGCTTGTAAAAAATTTGTGTATAAGAATTTGAAAATTTATAATTTATCAATGGCGCAGGCAAATATTTTAAAACAGACAGCAATATCTGTTGGCGCGGATTGTGCAACTCATCGAGAAACTATTACCGCTAAGATAGATAAAACAGACTGTCTGTTGGGTGGTAGTTATTCTCAATTAAAAAAAATAGCTGCAAAACTTGTTCTACAGCCTTTTGGGTTGAAGTTTTTAGGTGAGCAAATTGATAATTTTTTGTCATTTAACAAAACAAATCCTACAAAAATTGTGGGGATATTAAACTTAACACAAAATTCATTTTCAGATGGCGGAGAGTTTTATGAGTTAACAGATGCACTCAATCACTTACATGAATTGATAAGTGACGGTGCAGACATAATCGATATCGGTGCGGAATCCACCAAACCTTATTCAACTGCGGTGGGTGATAATGAACAATTAGCAAAACTTATACCTGTGCTTGAGTATATTAGGGCGAATAATATAGATATACCGGTAAGCATAGACACCAGAAGCTCAATTGTTGCAAAGAGATGTTTACAGCTGGGCGCTGTGATGATTAACGATGTTTCAGGTTTTGATTACGATAAAGGGATGCCCGGAATTATAGCAAAATATAATGCAAAAGTTATTATTCAACATTCAAAGTGTACTCCGGATAAAATGCAAGATAATCCCGAGTATGACAATTTAATGGATGCAATATATTTGAGTTTAAAAAATAAAATAGAATTGGCTGTGTTGAACGGTATAAAGTGCGAAAACATAATTGTTGATCCGGGGATTGGTTTTGGTAAAACACGTAAAGATAATTTTGAAATACTTAAGCGTATTGAGGAACTCCGTGGTTTGGGTTATCCTCTTATGCTGGGGCTTTCCCGTAAAAGTATTTTAAACATGCCTGACAAAGACAATTTTACAAAAGATATTTATAGTACGGCATTGCATTCTGTTGCTATTTGTAAAGGAATTGACTATTTAAGGGTTCATAATGTAAAATTGTGCCGTGGGCTGGTTGATTTGTTAAAACAGGAGTAGAACAAATGAAATTCGGGAGAAATAACGGGGGGGGGCGACCCTTCTAAGTAGATATAGCAAGGTTTTCGACCCAATCGGTATTATGTGCTATAATTCAAGTATGAAGAATTATAGTACAAGAAAAGGTTTCACATTATCAGAGGTATTGATAACAATAGGGATAATAGGAGTGGTTGCAGCGCTAACGATTCCGAATTTAATTGTGAAATATCAGGAAAAACAAACTGTAACACGATTTAAGTGGGTATATTCAACATTAGCGAATGCTTTCACGATGGCGGTGGCGGAAAATGGAGCGCCGGAAGTATGGGAATTAGATAATCCTCAAGATTTGGCAGAGATTTTGTCAAAATATATGCGTGTTGATGAAAAATGCTATTATAAAAAAGGTTGTCTGCCCAGTGATATACAAGTTGTTGCGTTGACAGGTGAAACCAGATATGGACATTTGGGTAATTATTCGACAGTGGTGAAAGAAAAATTCGGTAATGGTATCGCTTTGTATTATGTGAGTAGTCATACCGGTTGTATTTACACCACTGTTGATGCCGCCGGAAATGAGAATATACATAAAAATGACTGCGGCAGTATATATGCATTTATAACTGCGAATAAATTTAGCAGATTAGGCTTGGATCATTTTTTATTTACCGTCACTCCGAAAGGAATATTACCAAAGTATTATGATTGGAATGATAGCTATATAAAAAGAAATTGTAATAAGGTAAACCAAAATACGGAAACAAATATCAATGTAAATGGCATGACATGCGGTGAATGGATAAGACGTTGGGGTAATGCCGATTATTGGTATGATTAGTACTTGAGCATTGAAACGATTTTCAAATCTTTGTCGAATTTTTTACGGCCTTTTAGGTCTTCAAGTTCTATTAAAAATGCTATACCGACAAGATTTCCGCCTGTTTTTTTGATAAGTTTGCAAGCAGCATCAGCAGTTCCGCCTGTTGCAAGCAAATCATCCACGATTAAAACGTTGTCGCCTTCGTTGATGGCATCCGTGTGGATTTCAATTTTATCAGTGCCGTATTCAAGTTGGTATTCCTGACTTATGGTTTCAGCAGGAAGTTTATTAGGTTTTCTTATCGGCACAAATCCTGCATTGAGTTTATATGCCATTGGCATGCCAAATATAAATCCGCGGCTTTCAATTCCTGCAATGTAATCAATTTTTACATCTTTGAATTGGTCACAAAGGTAATCAATCATCTCTTTAAGTATATCAGGTTCTTTCAGTGCGGTCGTTATGTCACGGAAGATAATCCCTTTTTGAGGAAAGTCTTTGACTGAACGGATTTTGTCTTTTACTTTTGCTACTGCATCGGTTGTGTTCATCTATAGTTTCTCCTATTTAGTTAGTAATAATTTTTTTAATTCTTCTTTTGCTAATCTTATTTTTTCTTTTGCCTTTTGAATGGCGTGTTCTCTCTGCACAAGTCCGTGAGCGGTTTTGCCCCAGTTCATGTCTTTTTTCATAAACAAGATTTTGAAGCCTATAAATAAAACAAGCGGAAACCAGATTATGAAAAGATAAATGGTTGTTTCAATTGCCTGATTAAAAGCATCAAGTCTGGAAAGATTATCATAGCGTCTGAGGCTGTATCTGGCTGCGGTGAAAAATCCTATTCCTATCACGCAGCCTATAATTACTGATGAAAAAAGCATATGAGGCGGTGCATCTTTTGCAAGGACTTTAAAGCCGCGTATAACAATTTCCATTATAAGCCAAGCCGGCATAATAAATTGTGAAATATAAGCAACCAAATCTAAGCTGACTCTTAAAGACATGTCTTTTGAGGTGAGGACATCTCCTGCATATTCCAGATAACGTCGTATTGTACCCTCCAGCCATCTTCGTCTTTGCCGGTATAACGGCCAAAGATAAATAATTCCTTCCTCATAAACTATTGCATCTTTGCAAAATCTAACGTCCCAGCCCTTTATATGGAGTCTGGTTGACATATCCAAATCATCAGTGATTGTATAATTATTCCATCCTCCTATATCATCGAGTGCTTCACGTTTAATCAATTCACCGTTTCCACGTAATTCTACGGCACCTTTTACGGAATCTCTGCCAATCTGAAAGTGTGTGTCAATAGTCATTTCGTTATTTTGACAACGTGTTAAGATATTTTCATCTTTGTTACGGATTACTTTTCTGGCCTGGACAGCACCAACATCCTTTGGTTCAAGGTTTGGTATAAGTTTTTTTATAAAATCCCTCTCAACTCGGGCATCTGCATCAAATACCAAAATTGCATCCCCCTTGGCATAACTTAAAGCATCATTTAAGACTGCGGATTTACCGGGGAACGCATCTTTTGGACGAATAAATGCGATTATTTGCGGATGCTTCTTTTCCAAATCTTTAATAACAGAAGCAGTATTATCAGTGCTTCTGTCGTCTATCACAATGATTTCAAAAGGTTCATAATCAATTTGCAGGATATTTTCAACGGTCTGAGAGATTACACTTTCCTCGTTGTGTGCAGGAATCATTATGGAGATAAACGGTTTATAGCTTTCATTAATTATTTGAGGATATTTTTGTAACTGCCGACTTCTAATCTTATAGGCAAGGCTGGTAAATAAAGCGTATAAGACCATAGCGGCGATTAAAAATGCCAATCCCCACATTGTATTAAAGTAACTTTGAAAGATGTATATGAATACACCCAAACCAAAAACTATTGCGAATAATAATACTCTTTCCTTCATATCTTCCACATGTAATTTTACCAAAAAACACTAAAAGTTGTATAATTTTCTTGGTATTATTACTTTTTGTATACAAAATATGCTAAATATCATGCTTATAGAGGTTTTTCAAGGTTAAATATTGTAAAATAGTTGCACTGGTTAAAACTTTGGCTATAATAAACATGTACACAAAAAGAGGAGTTTTAAGATGAACAAAGAAGAATTAGTACAAGAAATTGCTAAAAAAGCAAATGTTACACAAAAAGAGGCATCAGAAGTATTAGGTGCTTGGGTTGATACAATCCAAAAAACAGTTGCTAAAGGTAAAAAAGTTACTTTAGTAGGTTTCGGTACATTTGAATCCCGTAAGAGAGCTGCAAGAATCGGCAGAAATCCTCAAACAGGTAAAGAACTTAAAATTGCTGCTAAGACAGTTCCTGCATTTTCAGCAGGCAAAAAATTCAAGACTGCAGTTAACGGCAAGTAATTGAGTTTCACAAATTTCGGGGAGTACACAAAGTACTCCCCGTTTTTGTATAAAAATCATTAATCAATATTTTCATTTTTCCTTTTATAGTAATCTTCAATAAAGCCGGTATTGAAGTTTCCGCTTATAAATACTTCATCCTCAACGATATCTTGATGAAACGGAATAGTTGTTTCAATACCGGTGACGACATATTCTTTTAATGCACGATACATTCTGCGTCTGGCCTCGTTGCGTGTTCTGCCCCAACAGATTAATTTTCCTATCATTGAGTCATAATAAGGAGGGATACTATAGTCTTGATATACGTGAGAATCAACTCTTACGCCGAATCCTCCCGGTGTAACATAACCGGTAATTTTACCCGGATTAGGCATAAAGTCTTTATCGGGGTTTTCAGCGTTAATTCTGCATTCTATTGCGTGACCTCTTAAGACAATTTCATCTTGAGTAAAGTCAAGTTTTTCTCCGGCAGCAACCATAATTTGTTCACGAACCAAATCAACATTGGAAATCATCTCTGTTACGCAGTGTTCAACCTGGATCCGAGTATTCATCTCCATAAAATACCACTTTCCATCGTGATCAAGCAGGAATTCACAGGTTCCTGCACCTTCATAGTTAATAGCCTTAGCTGCCCGAACAGCAGCAGCACCCATTTCACGTCTGGTTTCTTCATTAATTGCAGGAGAAGGTGCTTCTTCAATCAATTTTTGGTGGCGTCTTTGTATAGAGCAGTCACGTTCACCGAGATGTACAACATTGCCGTATTGATCTGCAAGAATTTGAACCTCGATATGTCTTGGGTTTTCGAGGTATTTTTCGGCATAAACATCAGGATTACCGAAGAAATTTTGTGCTTCAGCCTGACACAAGTTCATATTAGTTTCAACCTCATCATCGTTTCGGACTATTCTCATGCCCTTGCCGCCACCGCCTGCAGTTGCTTTAAGTATAATGGGGTAACCAGCTTTTTTAGCGAATTCTTTAACTTCATCAGGTGTTTTCAAGATTCCGGTTCCGGGTGTTACCGGAACATTATTTTCAATCATAGTTTTGCGGGCGGTTGCTTTGTCACCCATTTTATGCATAGCTTCAGGCGTGGGTCCAATAAATTTGATATTATGTTTAGCACAAATTTCCGCAAAATCTGCCCTTTCAGACATAAAACCGTAACCCGGGTGAATAGCATCAGCGCCTGAAACAAGTGCTGCAGAAATTATTGCCGGAATACTTAAATAACTCTGGGAGCTTGCTGCAGGGCCTATGCAGTATGCTTCGGTTGCAAGCCTTACGTGAAGTGAATTTGCGTCAGCCTGTGAATATATTGCCACTGTCGGAAGTCCGATTTCTCGGCACGCCCTAATAATCCTTACCGCAATTTCACCGCGGTTTGCTATCAATACTTTTCTAAACATACACTTTTCCTTAAAAATAAGTGAAATAATCAGCTCACTTATTAACTATTCTATATACATTAAAACTTGACCGAACTCAACCGGTTGACCGTCCTCCACGCAGATTTCAACAATCCTTCCGGAAAATTCGGATTCAATTTCGTTCATTAACTTCATAGCCTCAACTATGCAAACAACATCGCCCTTTGAGACTGTTTGACCAACCTCCACAAAAGGTTTTGCATCAGGTGAAGGGGCTTTATAAAAAGTTCCAACCATAGGAGATGTAACCGGTTGACCTTTTTTAACTTCAGTTTTAGCAGCGGTTTGAGGTGACTGCTGAATTGAAACGGTTGGCGCAGCCTGTAAAGGTGCAATTGCCGGTGCGCCCGTATATAATTCGCGTCTTACGGTTATTGCCTGATTGCCATCTTCCAGTGAAATTTCTGTCAAATTTTTTGCCTCAATTATTTCAGCTAATTTCTCAATATAATCTGTATCAAATTTCATATTATATGCCTTTCTTAATTATGCACGATCCAAATATTCATTTGTTCGTGTATCAACTCTTATTTTATCTCCATTTGAAATGAAGAACGGGACATTAACAACGGCGCCGGTTTCAAGTTTTGCCGGTTTTGTTCCGCCTTGCGCCGTGTTGCCTTTTTCTGAAGGTGGAGTATCAATGACTTCCAATTCAACGTGCGCCGGAATATCTACACCGATAATTCTTTTATCGTGCATTAAAACCTGAACAACCATATTTTCTTTGAGGTATTTAATCCCTGCTCCAACCTGTTCTTCAGTCAATTGCAATTGTTCGTATGATTCCATATCCATCATTACGAATTCTTTACCTTCTTTGTATAAATATTGCATTTCCCGTCTATCCAGCATTGCTTTTGCAACCTTTTCTCCTGCTCGAAAAGTCTTTTCAACTACCTGACCTGTTTCAACATTTTTAAGTTTTGATCTTACAAAAGCGGCACCCTTTCCCGGCTTAACGTGTAAAAACTCGACTACTGACCATAAACCATTATCTAACTCAAGAGTCAGGCCCGTTTTTAAGTCGTTTACTGAAATCATATTTTTCCCCTTTTACTCTGTATGTCTTTTGAATACACTGATGATAACATAAAAATATAAAATTTCAAACCAGCTTAACAAATTGATAAATTAATTCTGCCTGTAATTTTAGTTTTTATGCTAAAATTAGTATGTTATGACAGAAGGACAAATATATAAAATACATTCTGATTTTTATTATGTTGATGACGGTGTGAACTCTTATGAGTGCAAGATTAGGGAGGTTTTGAAAAAACAAAAGGAAAAAATTTACGTCGGAGATTTTGTTGAATTTAACAATGGAGTTATACGATCAATATTTCCGAGAAAAAATTTTATTTCCCGACCAAGTGCCGCAAATATTGATCAAATAGTTATTGTACTGGCACTCAAGGAGCCCGATTTGAATTTTAAACAGTTGAACCGATATATAGCTTTTGCTAAATACCATAATATTGATGCAGTTTTGTGTTTCAATAAGAGTGATTTAAAGTGGGATAAGGATTTGAAACCCAAAATTATGTCTATATATGAGCCTTTGGGATACAAAGTATTATTCACTTCTGCTATCAAACGTAAAGGATTGGAGGGACTGGCAGAGGTTTTAAAAAATAAAACAAGTGTATTATGCGGGATTTCCGGTGCTGGCAAATCAAGTCTGATAAATGCTTTGAATCCGGCTTTAAATATGCGTACAAGTCGTGTTAGTGAAAAAATCGGCAGAGGTACTCATACCACAAGACACTGTGAAATCGTAAAGATAAATGAAAATTCCCGTATAGTGGATACGCCCGGATTTAGTAATGTAAAGTTTGATTTTATAATGCCAAAAGATGTTAGTATTTTGTTTGAGGATATTGCACAATTCAGCTCGGGTTGTAAATACAGCGATTGTCTGCACAAAAATGAAGATGGCTGCTGCGTGCTTGCAAATCTTGATAAGATTGATCTGTCCAGATACGAAAGTTATCTTGCATTTGTTGAGGAAGCTGAGGATTACAAACAAAAGGTTAAAAATGAGGGGCAAAAGACAGAGAATTATAAAAAGTTTTTAAACAACAAGCAAGTCGCTAAGATTAGCGGTAAAAAACGTCAAAGCGCAAGGAATAATTTAAAACAGCGATTATATAAGGAAATTACAGAGCATGAACAGACTTATTGAACTTGTAAATGAAAATTTGGATAAATATATTGAAATAAGATATCCGGAGGATATTTTTAAGGCTATGAGATACACGGTGTTGTTACCCGGTAAGCGGTTAAGACCTGTAATGTGTCTTGAAACCTGTAGAATGCTTGGCGGAAATATTATGGATGCATTACCTGCCGCCTGTGCTATAGAAATGCTCCATGCTCAGACTTTGATTCATGATGATTTGCCCTGTATGGATAACGACGATTACCGACGCGGTAAATTAACCAACCACAAAGTTTTTGGCGAAGCTTTGGCGGTGCTTGCAGGCGATGCACTGTTAACTTTTGCTCCACAGGTTATTGTTAAAAATTCCCAAAAGCTGGGCGCTGTTAAATTGTTGAAAATACTTGAAGAATATTTTCAATACGCAGGAGCTTACGGTGTTATCGCAGGACAGGTTGTCGATATTTTAAATGAAAATACGGTTTCTGTCGCTTCTGCCGAAACTCTGGATTTTATTCACACGCATAAAACCGCTGATTTATTTAAGCTTTCCATAAGAACAGGTGCGATTATTGCAGATGCAGACGAAGCACAGATTTCGGCTATGACCGATTTTGCACAAAAACTCGGCTTCGCTTTTCAAATCGCAGATGATATTCTGGATGAAACTTCCACTTTTGAAAAAATGGGTAAAACTCTCGGTAAAGATAAACTCGAAGGTAAATTGACTTATACTGCGCTTTTTGGGTTGGATAAAGCCCGCTCAGACCTTGCTCATTTGCTGCATGATTGCAGGTCTGTTTTAATGAAAAATGCTTTTCAATCTGAAATTTTTGAACAAATTATCGGTAAAATTGCTGTTACATAATAATTGTAAAGTTTTTGCAATGAATTTCTATATTTGATATAATTACCGTTGATTTGTAGAATTTACAGGATGATAGATTTATGCATACTTTGATTATAAATAACGGATATGAAGCACTAATTTGCGGTATTTTGTCCGCATTTTTCGCGCAGGTAATTAAGTTTTGTGTTTTTACAATTCGTACAAGAAAGATTAATTTTAAAATATTTACAACTACCGGCGGAATGCCCAGCTCACATTCTGCAGGTGTTATGGGATTGTCCGCTTCTATCGGTATAATAGCCGGTTTTAGTTCATTGATTTTTGCAGTTGCCTTTGGTTACGCACTCATTGTAATGTATGATGCTGCAGGTTTGCGTCGTGCCGCTGGTAAAACGGCTGCTTGTTTGAATCGTATGATGGATGATTTTTATAAACACGATCTACAGGCATTTGGCGGTAAGCTTAAAGAACTTTTGGGGCATACTCCTTTGGAAGTCTTTTTCGGTGCTGTGTTCGGTGTCTTATTTGCTTTTGCTTTTCATAATTTCCTTTTGTCTTAAAAAATACTTGCACTTTTGTTTTATTTGTGTATAATGTAGTTATAAGGGTTTATAGATTTAGTTGTCTATATCCGATGTTATCCCCTTAGAAAAGGAAGATTATACTCAACAAATGGGTGCTGAGGAATTTAATTATAAGTTTATAAAAGAGCATGCAAGTCCGGGAAGTTGGCGCAGAGGCTATGAATACCATCTTAAAGATATGGTATTTGATACTTATCCTGAAAAAAATTTTTATATGGGAAAAGTTAAAGGTAACTTCCAGGATCATTATAATACTGACTTGATTTTTAAGAAAAACGGTGTTACTGCCCGCTGTAATTGCCCTTTAAAGGAAGAATGGTGTAAGCATGCCGTTGCCGTTGGCTTGAAGGCAATTGATGAACACGCTTACGAGGATTGGCTCGAAACTAAGTTTGGCTTGGAATTTGATTACCCTGATGAAAATACAACTCTTACCGAAGAACCTAAAGGAAATTATATATTCCATTTTAATCCGAAGCGTAAGGCTAATTTCTTCTCTATACTCGTTATGTCAAGAGAAACCGGTAAAGTGGTCAGACAGATTGAGCCTATTTTGAGAAATTTTATTGAAGCGCAAAAGCAGGATAAAAGTTTTGAACTTAATAATACTCAAAAAGTTGAATTGAATATCTTAAAAGAATTGCTTAAAATTTCGCGACAGGATAAAAAAGCAGGCTGGTATGATATACCCATTACAAAATTTGGTCCTATGTTCAATCTGCTTGCTATGGCGGATGAAGTGTTAGATGAAAAAACAAAACAAAGATTGAAATTCACTGACAAAGAATGGCAGCTTGTGTTGTACGTAAACAGCTCTCAAGCAGGCACTATACTTTTGTCGCTTGAATGGCAACGCCCTGATAAGGATGATGTTTATTTGTTTGAGGATGTCAGGTATTTTTCCAGACATTTAAAGTGGGGTAGATATAAAAATATTATTTTCCCTACAAATATTGCTATGCAATCTATTCCGCAGAACCTTTTGAAATCTTCGTTCACCGATCTTAAGGATGCTGAAGGCGGTAAGTTTATTTATGAAGAATTACCTAAATTGCAGGGAATTATGGATGTTAGAATTGCTGATAATATTTCTAAACTTATGCTTGAATCTCGACCGCCTCTGAATATTGTTACACTCGGTATTGATTATGATCAATCATTAAAAGCTACCTTGGAATTTGAGTATGATGGAGTCAGAGTTCCGTTTTCAAAAAATGCAAGTGAAAAATCACCTTATCTTACTATTAAAAAACCTGATGAGGATTTAATTTATTGGGTTAAGCGCAATTATAAACATGAAATCGATGCCTATAACATGCTTTTGGCTTGTAAGTTCGTTCCGATGCAGACTAATAATTTGGCTTTGGAAAAAGAAAATGCAATTGATTTTTACAATTATTACATAAAACAGGCGGGTGAAGGCTGGAGATTTGAAGAAAAAGATGATATGAGTTTCTTCAAACTTATGGAAGATCCGTTTAAATTGTGTGCAGAGATTAAATTTAGTGAAGAATCGCAGGACAGTTTTGAAATTCATATATTTGGAAAAGCCGGTGATGAGATTATAAATTTTGATGATATTTATGATACTATTCAAAACGGTGAAAAATATGCACGTATAAGAAGTTTGGGGTTTGTGGAATATCCTGCACAAAATATTTACGCGATGATGAGGGCATTTAATTCGTTTGATGTTTACAGAACTCCTGATAACAGATTTACTGTAAAGACTTACCGTGCGGGTTTGATTAATGAGTTAAAAAATCTTGGAGTTGAGTTAATCCTGAGTGAAGATTTTGAAAAATTCTGGGAGCAGATGTCAACATTTTCAACTTCTCAAGACCTGAATTTGCCAAAGGGAATTCGTGCAGAATTCCGTGAATATCAGACCAAAGGTTTTGGCTGGCTATGGTTCATGTACAAGTATGGTCTTAATGGTATTTTGGCTGATGATATGGGGTTGGGTAAAACTTTACAGGCATTGACCGTGATACAAAAAGCAAAGGAAGAAGATGGTCCTATGCCTGTGTTGGTTATTTGCCCGACTACTGTTGTCTTTAACTGGGAAGCAGAAATACAAAAGTTTGTTCCTACGTTGTCTTGTCTTAAACTCTCCGGTGTTGAGCGCAAGCAAATGTTTAAGGAAATTCCGAATTATGATGTTATCATTACCAGTTATGCGCTGATAAGGCGTGATGTCGAAAAATTAAAAAATATTAATTTCCGTTACATTATTTTGGATGAATCGCAAAATATTAAAAATGCCATGTCGCAAACTGCTCAGGCGGTTAAAAAACTGCAGGCGCAGCATAAGCTCGCACTTTCAGGCACACCGATTGAAAATAAATTAGAGGAACTGTGGTCTGTATTTGATTTTTTAATGCCCGGATTTTTGTTCAGCGTTGCTGACTTTAATTACAGGTATGTTAATCCCATTATGGAGAGGCAGGATAAAATCGTCGAAAAACGCTTGAAATTACAGATTTATCCGTTCATTTTGCGCCGTATGAAACGTGATGTAGCCAAAGATTTGCCTGATAAGGTCGAAAATATTGCATATTGCGAACTTACTGATGAACAAAAGGATTTTTATCTTCAAGTTTTGGATAGCACAAAAGAAGAATTGTTTAAAAGTATTGAACAAAACGGTCTTGAAAAAAGCAGATTATCGATTTTTTCTGCATTGCTCAGATTACGTCAAATTTGTTGCCACCCCAGACTCTATGATAAGGAAAATGTCAAAAATATTATGTCATCCGGTAAATTCGAAAAACTTAAATCAATGCTTGAAGAAATTATTTCCGAAGGTCATAGGGTGCTTTTATTCAGTCAATTTGTGGATATGCTGGATATTGTAAAAGCATGGCTTGAACGAGAAGGTATTAATTACGAATATCTTACAGGTAAAACCAAAGACAGACAGGCTGCTGTTGAAAGGTTTAATTCAACGCCGTCTATTCCGATTTTTCTGGTTAGTTTGAAAGCAGGCGGAACGGGCTTGAATCTTACCGGAGCGGATTATGTTATCCACTACGACCCTTGGTGGAACCCTGCTGTCGAAGATCAGGCAACTGACCGTGCTTACCGTATCGGTCAGACCAAAAAGGTTTTTGTTTATAGGCTTATTACAAAAAATACGGTTGAGGAAAAAATTCAAAAACTTAAGACTATTAAGCGTAACCTCGTTGACAGCGTGATTTCTGTTGACAGAAATATTACAAAATCACTTACTATGGAAGATTTGAAGGAAATTTTTTCGGTTGACTGATAATGTGTATGCATAATTCATTAAGTCTGTTTTTTCATGATAGTATATAGACATGCGTTTATCCGAATTTAAACATTATGCAAAAGAACTGTTACATATTGCCCTGCCTATAATAATGGGTAACTTGGGATTTATCATGATAGGTGCCGGTGATGTTTTGATTGCAGGAAGACACTCGACTGACACTCTCGCGGCAATTTCTATTGCAACAGCTATTTCAAATTGCATTATGACATTTGGTATCGGTTTAATTGCAAGTGTTTCGCCTTTGTTATCAAATTACAGAGGGCAAAAGCATTCCGCTAAAAAATATTTTTTCCCTACAATAAGATTTTCTATGATTTTGGCTTTTATTATGATGATTGCTGTATTGTTATGTGTCCCCTTAATTGATTATATGCAATTTGAACCTAAACTTGTGATGCCTATAAAGATTTATATGATTATAACGGCATTTTCAACCTTCGGTACATATTTACACGCTGCTTTGAAGGAGTTTTTGCAAGCATTTGAGATTGTTTTTTTGCCTAATGTTGTTACTGTAATTTCAGTTTTTTTAAATCTGGTTTTAAATATACTACTTGTATTCGGTTACGGGCCTTTGCCGTCGTTGGGTGCCGTAGGTCTTGCAATCGCCAGTTTTATCGTAAGATATTTTATGGGATTTGTGCTGTTGTGGTACTGCTTTAAACTTATGAAATTCCGTAACTACAAGGTTGATAGAGAATATTTTAAAGGTCTTATGAGAATTGGGATGCCGATATCGATTGCTATTTTAATAGAATTTATTGCATTTAATTGTGTTGCCATTATAATGGGTCGTGTCGCAGGGGTTTATGCTGCAGCACAGAATCTTGTATGTACTTTGACCACTGTATCGTTTATGGTCCCGCTTGCTATATCAAATGCTATTGCCGTTAAGGTTGGTTTTGCAAATGGTGCACATAATCTTGTGGAATTAAGGCGGTATGCTTATACTGGCTTGGCTATGGCTGTGGGTTTTATGGTTTGCAGCTCAATTGTTTTTGCAAGTTTTCCTAATTTTCTTGTAGGATTATTTACAAATGATTTTGACCTCATTAAAATCAGTGTGCCGGTTTTGTATATTTTGGCAATGTTCCAGATTTTCGACGGATTGCAAGTGTCTTTGTCCGGTATATTCAAGGGCATAAAGAAAACTAAAATCGTTATGATTGCCAATTTTGTCGGCTATTGGCTGATTTCAATTCCTTTAGGCTATATTCTTGCGTTTAAGTATGATATGAATATAATGGGATTTTGGTTTGGACTTTTATGTGCTGCGGTTATACTTTGTACTATTATGCTTGTTATCTTAAGGAAATATATTAATGATGCCAGAAAGAACCTTGATTTTGCTATAGTTGCAGAAGATTATTAGATTTTTCAGATGTTTTATGTTATCATAGCGTTGTATGGAGGTAAATAACATGGGACATACTGAAGAGAGAACATTTGTTGCTATTAAGCCTGATGCCGTAATAAGAGGACTTACCAGTGTTATACTTAAAAGATTTGAGGATAAGGGCTACAAAATAATAGGTTTAAAAATGCTTATGGTGACGCCCGAACAGGCCGCAAAACATTATGCTGAACACTATGGAAAACCGTTTTATGATAGGCTTATAAGATATATTACAAGCGGTCCGATAGTGGCAATGGTGCTTCAAGGATATGGAGTAATCAATGGTGCGCGTCAACTTATGGGCGCAACTGATCCTGCTGAAGCACAGGTGGGTACTATTCGTGCCGATTTTGCACAGTTGAAAGAGTATAATGTGGTGCACGGTTCTGATTGTGTTGAAAGTGCCGAACGCGAAATCGCTATTTATTTCAAGCCGGAGGAACTTTGTATTGACTGGAAAAATATGACTGAACTTGTCACGGAGAAGGAAGATTTAAAATAGATGCGTGAATTTTTTAGTTACGAATTGGTTCACCGGTGCGCACAAACAGGTGCACGTGCGGGAATTTTAACTACTCCGCACGGAAAAATTTTGACTCCTATTTTCATGCCGGTTGGTACTAATTCTGTTGTTAAAACGCTTACCTCTGATATGGTTAAGGATACGGGTGCGCAGATAATTTTAGCAAATTCTTATCATTTGTATTTACGAGCCGGAACTGCATTAATAAAACAATTTGGAGGTATTCATGCCTGGATGAATTGGGATAGACCTGTATTAACTGATTCAGGGGGGTTTCAAGTATTTTCATTGGCACATTTGAGGGAAATTACCGAAGATGGTGTGGAATTCCGTGACCCTAAAGACGGTAAAAAACATTTTATCTCACCGGAAGTTTCCATGCAAATTCAACAGGATATAGGTGCTGATATAATTATGGCATTTGACGAGTGTGCACCGTATCCTTGTGATTATGAAACAGCAAAAAAAGCTATGGAACGCACACACAGGTGGCTTGAAAGATGTATAAATGCTAAATCAAATGAGCATCAAGCCTTGTTTCCGATTGTACAGGGTGCTTTTTTTGATGATCTGAGGCGAGAAAGTGCTGAGGTGGTTTCATCTTATGATGCATTGGGTTATGCAATAGGCGGGCTAAGTGTGGGTGAATCAAAGGAGATTATGAATCATTTTGTTGAACTTACTGCACCGTTGCTTCCGATTAACAAGCCGCGTTATCTTATGGGCGTCGGTACTCCGCAAGATTTGCTTGACGGGATTATCAGAGGGGTAGATATGTTTGATTGCGTATTACCTACCAGAAATGCCAGACACGGTTCTTTTTTTACTTATGATGGCAAACGTAATATTAAAAATAAAGAATTTTATGATGATCCTCGTCCGCTTGAAAAAGATTGTGACTGCTATGCCTGTCAGAATCATTCCAGAGCTTATATCAGGCACTTGTGGCGTTGTGGTGAAAGCACGGCTTCTACTTTGCTGTCAATTCACAATATCAGATTTATGGTAGAATTTTCTCAAAAATGTCGCGAGGCCATATTGGCGGATAAATTTGGGGATTTTTATAATAAACATTACTGTAATATGTTGAAATAAATCCGCTTAGGTTGTTCTATGCCCTGTTTTAAGCTGATGATCAACGTTTGCTGTTCTTTGGTTTGCACTTAATTTACCTTTTATCAAGTGGTAAGAGACAACGCCTAACCCCAGTATTCCTGTAATAATCTTACCTTTTTTGCTTATATTCTTAATCGGGTGTTTGAATGCTTCAATTATGCTATTTCCTTTTTTTAGCCCTCTTGGCACAGCGCCAAAAGCCCAAAAACTTGTAAGTGAAGCAGCAACTGTTAATGCTCCGTAACCAACCGCTTTGAATATTGCCTTGGTCATTTCACTTAATGTTGTGAAAAATTTGGCAATTTTGCTCAAACCCTCTACAAATCCGGATTTTTTCTGTTTTTTAGTAGCTGCGTATGCATCTTGTTCTTGAGTAAGAGCTTTAGCTGCAGGCAGCTGTTGTAGAGTTTTTTCTTGCTCTTGAACATCTTTAGGCATTTGTTGTTTGAAACTCATACTAGGATTGAAGTAAATTTGCATACGCACTCCTTTTCTACTATATATATTAAAACTTGTAAATATTTTTTTTGCTCATTTTATTCATAAAAATTTACAAATTTTATCAATTAAACAAATTTAATTGAGGGATATCAGCTTCAAGGGTGTCAGACTTTTTGCGAGTGGATAGATTATTCGAAAAATCGCGTTGCATTTTATTCATCAAATCCTGGGAACGTTTGATAACAATATTTGGAAGTCCTGCCATTTTAGCGACCTGAATTCCGTAACTTTTGCTTGCACCGCCCTGTACAATTTTACGTAAAAATTCTATTTCACCGTTTTGTTCGGCAACGGTTATCCGGTAATTTTTTATTTGCGGGTAAGTATTTGTCATAACATTAAGTTCGTGGTAATGAGTTGCAAAAATACAGCGGGATTTTATTTTTGTTGCGATATATTCTGCTACAGCCCAAGCGATTGCGACCCCGTCATAGGTACTTGTTCCGCGTCCGATTTCGTCGAGCAAGATAAAGCTTTTTTCTGTTGCTGAGTTTAAGATGCAGGCTGTTTCTATCATTTCCACCATAAATGTGGATTGCCCTAAGGTTAAGTCATCGGATGCGCCTACTCGGGTAAAAATTTTATCAAAAACACCAATTTTTGCGTAATCTGCCGGAACCCAAGAACCTATTTGTGCAAGTATTCCAATTAAAGCGTTTTGGCGCATATAAGTTGATTTACCTGCCATATTAGGACCTGTCAGTATCATAAATTGTGTAGTGTCAAGGGAATTGCTTTTCAAGGTCAAATCATTTGGCACGTATTCTCCGAGAGGCAGTATTTTTTCCAAAACCGGATGTCTGCCGTTTTTAACTATAAAATCATCAGATTCATCGACAATCGGTTTTGTATAATTATTTTCCACGGCAATTTCAGCCAGAGATGTTGAAACGTCCAAAACCGCCACTGACTCTGCAATTTCTCGAATTTTTGTTACATACTCTTTTGAGTAATCTCGAAAATCATTATAAAGCTTATATTCCAGCTCAGTGGACTTGAAGCGTGCTGAAAGAACATCATCCTCGTGTTTTTTCAATTCTTCTGTAATAAATCTTTCGGCATTTGTAAGAGTTTGTTTTCTTATGTAATTTTCGGGTGCCATATTTATGTTAGCATTTGTAATTTCAATAAAATATCCGAAAACTTTATTATAACCGACTTTCAAATTCTTAATTCCGGTTTTTTCTCGTTCGGTTTCTTCAAATTTTTTGAGCCATTCTTCTCCGCCGGTAAGCAAATCCCTGAAATAATCCAGTTCACCATTCACATTATCTTTGATTATACCGCCTTCTTTGATATGTACAGGCGGATTATCAATAATTGTTTTTTCTATAAGATCTGCGTAAATAGATATATCTTGGCGGTAATTTTCAATTTTTTCAAACGGATTATTATCCAGATTTTTAGCGATATCCAAAATTTCAGGCAAAGCCTGTAGCGAGGTTTTCAAACCTATGAAGTCACGTGGTGTGGCGCTGCTGTTGCTTATTCTTGTTGAAAGTCTTTGAATATCCTGGATTTTTTCAAGTTTTATCGAAAGTTCACGTCTTAAGGTTCCTTTTTCCACCAGTTCGGATACCGCATCTTGACGCTTCTGTATGTCCTCAACTTTTTTTAATGGCTGACAGATTCGGCTTCTTAAAAGTCTTGCACCCATGTTTGTTCTTGTTTTATCAATAGACCATAAAAGTGAACCGTATTTATTTTTTTCCCGCATTGTTTCGGTTAATTCTAAATTTTTTCTTGTATTTACGTCGATAAGCATGTATTCGGAAAGTTCATAGTGCTCAATTCTTTCAAATTTGGGCATGTTTCCTTTTTGGGTTTCCCAGATGTATGATAAAAGCGCGCCTGCCGCACGGAAACCTGATTTGCAGCTTGCATATCCGAATGCTTCCAAACTTTTGGTCTCAAAAACCGCTTTCAAATTGCTTTCGGCAAATGCAGGCTCAAACACTGAGGGAGGTATCTTTGAACAATTATAAATCTTTGTTATATTTTCGGGCAGGTCAATTTTTTCATCAGGCACAATTTGAAAAGGTTTAATTTCTTCACGAATTGAGGGAGCTATTATTTCTGCTGGGTTAAGCCTTGCAAGCTCTGCAATAATTAAATCCAAAGAAGCTTGTGTTACCTTGAATTCGCCTGTCGAAATATCTGTATATGCAAAGCCATAAAGTCCGTTTTTTTCATCATTATACATTGCACAGATATAGTTGTTGGTATTTTGTTCAAGAAAATTGCTTTCGACAATGGTGCCGGCTGTTATAATCCTTGTTACACCACGTTTAACGAGATCTTTTGTATACTTAGGATCTTCAAGTTGTTCACAGATGGCGACTTTAATATTTTTTTGCACAAGCTTTTCAATGTAAGTATCTGCGGCTTTGGCTGGTATTCCGGCGAGCGGTATTCTTCCCAAATCCCCGGCATCTTTGCTGGTTAATGTTAATTCCAATGCCTTTGACAATTTTAGTGCGTCTTCAAAAAAAGTTTCATAAAAATCGCCCAGCCTGTACAAAAGCAGCATGTTCGGATTTTCGCGCTTTATTTCCAAATACTGGCGCATGACCGGCGTGGTATCTTCCGGTATTACTTCCCAGCTATTTATATTGTTGATTTCCATTTTTGTCATATCTATAATACTATTATACCATCAAAAATTTGTTAGAATTATATCGGGTCAAAAAAAAGAAGGAATTTAATATGATTGGTTGTCTGAGAAATGTCATTAGAGCTGTTGTTATAACTCTTGCTATTGTGGGTTTTATGTCACTTGGCGGTAAGGAGCTTATTGGCGGCTGGATTGGAAATTGGTTAAATCCTTCACCTGAAGTTTTGCTTGAAAGGGCTAAAAAAGTCGGTGATTTCTCGAAAATTAATGATGAATTTGAAATAGAAAAAGCCTCGGGGATTTTGGGTTATAATGCAGTGATAGCGGAGCATAAAGCATCAGGACAAAAAATGCTTGTTGTTGATACCGGTGAAAAGGTTATATTGACTGCCGAAGACATAAAATCTGATAATGTTGAGGAAAAATTGCGTAATTCTGTTAAGAAATTTAAATACCAAACATTTTCGATCAATGATATATCCGTTACAAAACGCGGAACACTTTTTTCATATGGTAAATCAGCACCTTATATCAAATTTGAAGCTAAAGTTAAAAAATTTCCGATAGGGGATGTGGCTGGTATAATTTCTGTTGTTGAAGATTCCGAAGGCAATGATAGATTACTTTTATCAGTTTCCGAGAAGGAAAAATATTCTCAACTTATTGCGGATGAGTTTTTTAAAAATGTTAAATAATGTTGCTTTTTTTAAATAAAAGGGTATAATATATCTATGGATGAGAATCGTGAATATGATAAATTTACCAAATATCTTGCTAAGGAATACTTTACTATTAATGAAGTAAGAAAATTTGTTGAAAGTGATTTTGTTGTGAATGTTACACAGGAAGGACAAGATCCTAAACACAAAAACTACGTGAAATATTCGGTTAAGCTTGTAGATGGTGACGTATATTACGTTTATGTTAAACCGTGATAAATTTTGTGGTTTTAGATTTCGGAAGAAGATTTACACAATAAATCCGGCTCTGGCATGGATGCAGGTGATTTTGCTTGCTTTTTACGATATTTTACGCGGTAAAGGGGATATTTATTTCAGGATTGGGCTTGTAGGGTGTGCAAAACCCTCGCGTTGTGTAAAGACTTTAATTTACTATATATTTCCGGTTGAGCTGTTTTTGTCATCCTCAAGCTGTTTAATATCAATATTTAGCTCGTCTTCTTCAACGTAAGATGTGTTAAGTGGCTGAATATCAATTTCAACGTTAACATCAGCATCAACCATTTCAATATCAGTCTTAAGAAATTCCTTGACTTTGCCGTCTTCAGTTTTAACCGCAACTTTTCCGCTCAAAAATTGCAAATAACATACTTTGCCGAGACCTTCGGGGGTCATAACGGATGATCCAACAGGTGGCATGCCTTTGGCTGCATCTATGTAGTTTGAATATTCATATGTTAAGCAGCACAATAACCGCCCGCAAGTACCGGAAATTTTCCCCGGAGTAATCGGCATTCCTTGATCTTTGGCAAGTTTCACATTAATTGTGGCAAATTTCCTTAGAAAACTTGAGCAGCAAAATGGTCTCCCGCATATTCCCATACCGTCGACAATTGAGGTTTCATCTCTGACACCGATATGTCTTAAATCTATTCGGACACGCGTAAATACTTGTGTTAAATCTTTTAATAACGCCCTAAAATCTACACGTTCTGGTGCGGTGTAATAAAATGTAATCTTTTTTCTGTCAAAAGTTATTCTGCATTGTACAAGATTCATATTCAAACCGTGCTGCTTTACAAGCTCTTGACACTTAAAAAATGAGGTTACTTCCTCTTTTTTAATATCATCAAGTGTCTGTAAATCTTTTTGTGATAAAACTCTTATTACAGGCAAAGGCTCAGGTGTTATGTCGCTTTTTTCCCAACTTTGGGAAATTTCGGAATTAACAACGAAAACTTTTAGGGCTTCTTCTCCCTTTTCGGTTCTCACTATTACAAGCTGCCCATCTTCAAGATGAATTGTTTCCGGCACTGTTAGGGGATAAAATGTGTTTTTAAGGTATCTTACTGCAAATTTATACATATTTTTCTTCTTCTTTTAACTTCCTATTCATTAATTTTTCCAATAACTTTTGCGGAGTTATATCAGTATAGACCGCTTCATATATAGCGTTAGACACCGGTACTTCAATATTGAGCTTTTGAGCAAGTTCGCAAATTGCTTTTGAGGTTTTTACACCTTCTGCTACAGAGCCGAGCTCATTCAGAATATCCTCGATTTTTTTGCCTTGTCCGAGCATTGCACCTACTGTATAATTTCTTGACATAGGGCTTGAGCAAGTCGCAATTAAATCACCCATGCCTGAAAGTCCGTACAGTGTTGATGGATTTGCTCCAAGCCTGATGCTAACTCTTACAATTTCCGCCATCCCGCGGGTTAAAAGCGTACCGGTACAATTATCACCTAAATCCATTGCGTGTGCAAACCCTGATGCAATTGCTATTACATTCTTCAGGCTCCCGCCCAGTTCTACACCCACTACGTCATTATTTGTATATAGTCTGAATCTGCCGGGGACATTTAGTGCTTGTTGAACAAATTCTGCTGTTTCAATATCTTCACTAGCTATACATGCTGCTGTGGGCTTTGATTGCAAAACTTCTTTTGCTAATGTCGGTCCTGATAAAATCGCCAGTTTTTGTTTGGGCAAAACCTCTTTTATTACTTCGCTCATTCTCATTAACGACGGTAGTTCAATGCCCTTTGAGGCATTTACAAGAATTTGATCCGAATTTATTCCGGAATTCTTTAAATTCTCACAAACACTCCTTGTACCTGATGTTGATACTACATTTAAAATTATATCCGCTCCTTTGATGGCGGTGTTCATATCAGATGTTATATTGACTTTATTTGAAAGTTGTACTTCTAATGGTTTTGAAGTGTGTTTGTTGGTTATTAAATCCTCTGATAAATCCTTTTGCCTGCCCCAAACGGTTATTTCCTCAAAATTATCAGTCAAAAGCCATGCTAATGTTAACCCCCAACATCCTGCTCCAAGTACCGTAAGTTTCATAGTCTCTCCTTATACCACCGCTTTATAAATTATTTTTCTTAAAACTCCACCGTGTTTTTTTAGCTCACTCCTGGCTTCGTCTATACTAATCTTCATCATTATTGACACAATCGCGGTTTTTATTTCCCAGTCACATTTTAAAAGTGTCGAAAGTGCATCTGCCAGACTTACTCCAGCAATTTGACCCACAATCCGTATTGCACGATCCTTTAATTTTTCATTAACTGCCTTCAGATCAATCATAAAATTTTCATATGTTTTGCCGATTTTAATCATCGAACCTGTGGAAAGCATATTTAAAATCATCTTTTGAGCAGTACCTGCTTTAAGTCGGCTTGAACCTGCTATAACTTCAGGCCCTACTTCAACGCAGATTACCAATCCGGCTTCTTCCGCTATTCTCCCGTTTGAGTTGCATGTTATGGCGATAGTCTTGGAACCCGCTTCTTCTGCTTGCTGCAAAACTCCTAAAAGATATTTAGGATTGCCGCTTGCAGATATGACAACGCATACATCTTTGTCAGTTAAGACTTTTGCATCATTTACACCTAAATCAAAGTTATCCTCGGCACCTTCAACTGAATACAAAAATGCATCTTTACCTCCGGCAATTTTTCCTTGTACCATATCGTACGGTACGCTAAAAGTCGGTGGGCATTCTGAAGCATCTAATATACCAAGTCTGCCTGATGTACCAGCACCAAAATAAAACAATCTCCCACCTTTTAAAAATTGTTTTGCAATTATATCTATCGCTTCTGCTATATGTTCAGCTTCGTCCTCTACCGCAAGCGCAACAAGTTTGTCCTCCTCGTTCATTTTTTTTACCATATCAACAGTAGACAACAAATCAATGTTTTTGGTATTCTCATTCCTATACTCTGTTATTGCTTCGCTCATTTTTCCCCCTGAAAACACTATATTAATTTAAACAGATTGGCCATTTCTATTGCGGCTTTTGCTGCGTCAGCGCCTTTGTTACCTGCTTTGGTTCCGGCTCTTTCTATTGCTTGTTCTATGTTATCGGTTGTTAATATCCCGAATATTACAGGAATATTAGTCGCTAATGCTACTTGTCCAATACCTTTTGAAACCTCTGCACTTACATATTCAAAATGCGGTGTTGAACCTTTTATTATTGCACCTAATGTTATGACTGCATCATATTCACCGCTTCCTGCAAACTTCTTCGCCGCAAGCGGTATCTCAAATGCACCAGGAACTTTTACTATGTCAATATTAGTTTCCTTTACTCCGTGACGTTTTAGTTCATCTATTGCGCCTGACAATAGCTTTGAAACAATAAAATCATTAAATCTTGAGATTATTATACAGAATCTTTCTCCTGCTGTCGTTAGTTGACCTTCGTATGTTTTCATCTTAATATACTCCTTTGCATACATTGTACACCACAGAGCCCTATTTTACAATAAGTGGTACGAAAATCTTATAAAAAATATATAATGATGCCAGAATAAGCAATATTCCGCTTATTTTCATTAAAATATCGGAAATTTTGTGAAAATTTTGTTGATTTTTAAGCCCTGATGTCAAAAAGCCGGCAATTATCAGTATAAGTCCTTGACCGAGTGAAAATAAAAATAACATTATTATTGCATTTATTATGTTGGCTGAAAGTGATGCAAAGGCCATTATTCCAGCCAAAATAGGTGTCGAACACGGTGTTCCGATTAGCGCAAATACTCCACCTAATATTATCGGATACAAATATGTATGTTGATTTTTGTTTTTGGGCACCTCTTTTATCAGTACCGGAAGCTCAAAATCTATTATGCCTATAAGTTTTAAACCCATTATTAACAGTATTGATGCCAGTATTAAAGCAAAATAACTGTTTGATACAAAAACTTTTCCTGTTATTGCACATATTATGCCCAGTATTGAAAATATTATAGCTGTCCCCAATACGAAAAAAATCATCTGCAGCAAAGTTTTTGCCGGTTTTGCACTTGAGTATCCTCCAATGTAGCCTATTATTATCGGAAGCATTGCTAATGAGCACGGTGATATTGAGGCTATTAAACCTCCCAGAAATGATATCGCAAAAAGTATCAGCGTGCTTGTGTTGGTTGTAAAAATATCACCGTAATCCATTAATTAAGACCTTTCAGATATGCTTCCAACTCGTCTTTTTCTATGGCACCTTCTATACGTTTTGTCATTTTACCTGTTGAATCGAGTAATATTACCGTAGGCACAAGGGTTACGTTGTATTTCTCAATCTGTTCATTTGTAAATGAGTTTCGATCTTGTACCGGTATTTCTGTCAGAATTATTTTACCTTCATATTTTGGAAATATTTCTTTAAAAATTTTGTCCATTTTTTGACAATCCAAACACATTGTTGATGTGAATTTTATCACTTGCGGAATGCCGCTTTGTTCCGTATTGGTCGTTTGGGCTGTCGTAGCAGCCGATTTTGTAAGTGCCATATAGCATATTATGGGCACTGCTATTATTAGCAATATTGTTATCAAATTTTTTCTCATAATTTACTCCTTTTGACTTCTATATTAGCATAAAACAAAAAGAAAATATCAATAACCACATGTGGGTAATGTTTCGGGTTAATATTACATAAAAACTATTACCGGAACAAAGTACTTTCTTGTACCGACAAGAAAGTACCCCAAGAAACTCTCGACCGGAACTACACTCGCTAATCATTACTATAACTCAACCCAAGCTCGCAAACTCGCTTCGCTCAGACAACGCTCGCTCTGTTGTTGTTTTGTTATGTAATGATTGCTCGTTCCGTTAAGGTCGAATTGTTTTTAAACTGCGCCTATAAACACGGCAAGGTTTGACTAAACTCCGCGATAGCGGAGTGAGCAATAACTGTAGCCGAAACAAACGTTAGAGGCGTGTACTGTTTGAGCGGTAAAAGTATTTGTGGTTAGAAAAGTTGATTATTTTTAAAGCGAGTTTACACGCCTTTATGTTGAGGCGTACAAGTTATTAGTGAACGCAGCGTGCGGTGGTTTTGTGCAACTTTTGCCACCAAAAGTTGCCGCCGTGCGCGCAGCACTTAACCTCATCTTTTAAATTAAACATGGGTTCAGTAATAGTTTTTATGTAAACTATCTGCAAAATAAAATCCAGAAATCTATAAGATTTGTAAGCTCTAATTAATCTTCCGGTATATAAAAATCTGCCTTTGCGAGTAATTCTCGGGTATGTTCGTAGCAGCAGCTGTTCTTACAGATTTGTTGATATTCTTGAACTATGCTAATCACGTCATCTACACTCATTTTTATTAATCTTCTTTCACCTTCAATTATTCTTGCCATAAAAGTTCCTTTCTTTATTACTTTATACGGCAAAAAATTCCCTAAACCTTTGCAAAATCAGCTATTTTGTTTAAAAATCTCTTTTGTAATTTGACTTATAATTTTATGTGTTCATCAAGTTTGAAATAGTCAACAAGTATCAGAATTGATGCGATTTCGTTAAAAAATTTGGTTATTCTGTTTGGGTCATCCAGCCTCATAAATAAGTTCCCTATTTCAAACAGGTTTTTGTGTGTTGAAATCGCAAACATTATTGTGTTATCAAAAAAAGAACATTTTGCTTTTTTAGCACCAAAAGCTGTATTCAGGTTATTAAATCTTTCCATAAATGCGGTTGTAATTAAGTATCTTGCTTCCACCTGATCGGATGAATATACATTGAATTTCTTTTCGAATACTGGATCTTCAAGGTTAACTTCGTCCATTACTTCACCGTTCCCTTTTGAAAAGAATGTGAAAATCGCAATTATTGCAAGTGCTACCGCTGCTATAAGCAGGATTTTGAGCTCAGGGAATAAGTATATATATGCAAATAGGGGTAAAATGGAGCTGAAAAACATCCACTTGCCCATTCTGGCGGTATGCATATCCCATTTTGTAGTAATAATTGTTTTATTACGTATAGTTTTGTTTGATTCAAAATTTATTATGATTCCTTTGAATATTGTCCGTCTGCGACGATTTTTGCCGCTGCCTGTTTGGTTTACAAGTTTTGTTTCCGAAATTACAAAGTTAACCCCGTTATATTTACCTTTGAAAGAATCATCGTTGCTTCTTCTGTTATATCCAGCAAATAATTCGCTTTTCCCCAGTTCTTCATCTGTTATAAAAAATAGTCCATTCCCCCATTCTACATCACCAAATACTTTTGTTAAACTGTGCATGCATTCTTTTTTTAGCATTTTTATAAAATTTTTATTCATATAATGTGGAATTGCTATTGCAGCCAATCCAAGAATAAGACTCAAAATTTGACATACTATATCTGTTGCATCCTTTAGTGAATAATAAGATACCAATGCAAATGCGGCTATTACAATTACTTCAATAAAAAAACAAAAGCTGAAGCTGCCTTTTCTTTTTTCTTCAAATTCAATAAGTGTTGGCAGAATTTCTTTATGATATACCTGATAAAATTCGCGTCTGTAATCGTCTATAGTTTTTTCTTTCATATACTATATTATATAAGATTTTTGTTTTTTGTATATAATGTAAATAAATGAAAAAAGCCTCCGGATTTGGAGGCTTTTTTTGTTATTTTGAAGTATGATTATTCATCTTCGTTATCGTCTAATGTGAAATCAGGAGCGCCGAACATGCCTTCAATTTCTTCCAAAATTGCAGACGGTTTTCTTGCCTGATTTCTTTGTGCTACTGCACGTTTTCTTGCTTCGCGTTCTTTTTCTTCGTTGGCGTTAGACAGATGGTGGAAGCCTGTACCTGCAGGTATTAAACGTCCGATAATTACGTTTTCTTTCAAGCCTCTGAGCATATCTTTCTTACCGTCAACGGCAGCTTCTGTCAGGATTCTTGTTGTTTCCTGGAAGGAGGCTGCTGATATGAAGCTTTCGGTATTCAAAGAAGCCTTAGTAATACCCAACAACATGTATTCACAAGTTGCGGGGGTTTTACCGTCTTCTTCAACCTTTTTATTTGCTTCTTCAAAAGTTTGAAGCTCAATTAACTCACCTGGTAAAAGGTCAGTATCGCCTGCGTCAAGGACTCTTACCTTTTTAGTCATCTGACGTACGATAATTTCGATATGTTTGTCTGCGATTTCTACACCTTGTGAACGGTATACACGTTGTACTTCGTCAACCAAGTATTGTTGTGCTGCCTCAACTCCGCAAAGTCTTATAACGTCATGCGGGTTCAACGGACCGCTTGTCAGTGGCTGTCCTTTTGTTATTTTCTGCTTGTCGTGGACTATAATATTTGCGTCGATTGCATATTTTATTTCCACTCTGCCGTTATCATTTACCAGGTATAATCTTGGTAAATCTTCATCGGTTTCAATTTCAGCAAAACCGTCTTCTTCGGCAAGAATTGCACAATCTTTAGGCTTACGGCCTTCAAGAAGCTCCTCAACCCTTGGCAAACCTTGTACGATGTCGCCGGTTTTTTGTCTTTCAAATACCAATGTAGCAAGCATATCACCTCGAAGTACCAATGCACCTGATTCTACTTGTAGCATTGTACCAGGGCTGATTAGGTAGGGTCTTCCGGTTCTCACAACAATTTCGCCTTTATTTACGGCCACTACCTGACCCGATACAGGTGAGGTTTCTCCGCTTGATGAAATTATTGAGTCGGTTTTTATAAAATTACCTTTTTTCACGCTTGCACTTGATTTAATTTTAATAACTTCCTCATAATTTTTACTTGTTAACAAAAGGCGTCTGTTATCTGTTTTATTTTCATTAATTGATGCCACACCTTCATTTATTGCTAAGACTTGTGTTTTTGCAATAGGAGTTTTAGGTTCAATTGTCTGACCGTCTTTAACAAGCAATTCTGTCTGAAGTGCTGATAAAAGCTTAGAATTACCTTCAAATTCTCGGCGGACAATCAGGTTTTCAAGAACTACAATTCTCAAATTACCTTTTTCATCCAATTCTACCATACCTTTTAAGTGTGATAAGTAACCTTGCATTTGAAGTACAAGACTTGTTCTTGTAATTGTCGAACCGTCGAGATTTCTTACTCTTGCGCCATCTTTGTATTGAAGTTGAGTTACAGGGACTATATCTATTAACTCATCAGTTGTATTAAATTTAATAGAAACGTCCTTTTGTTGGACATCCAATACCTGTACAGGTCTTACCAAGATTTGTATAGGCTGATTAGAGATATTATCTTCATCCAAAGTGAGATTTGCATCAAGTTCTTCGTCTAAATCATCTATTTCTAGCTCGTCCAAAGATGAATCCATAATGGTCACGATGGAAGTTTCTTTAGCCTTGATACCGTCAGCAATTAAGGTACCCTTTTTAACTATTTCGCCTTCATCCACTTTTAATTCCGAAACGCTTGGTAAAGTATGAATTTGTCCGGGTCTTACGGTAATTTCGTGGATTATATCGTTGTACTCTTTGAATTCAACGATACCGTCGATGTGGCAATAAACATCTTTTACGACCTCAGTACCGGCTGTAACGTATGTTCCGTTGTCTACCATTTTTAATGAACTATCTTTTGAAATTTGGTGGATTTCTTCGGGAATAAATACAACTTTGCCGGGCTTAGTAATAATCTGATTTTCATCAACTTCAACATCAACGTATCTGATTTCACCTGAGCTTGTAACGGAGCATTCTTCATCCAAAAGCTCTGCTATAATCATCCCGTTTTCTACCGTTGTATCCACGGGTGCTTTTACTATGTATTTTTCACCAGTTTTCTTTACTGTCCATAATTGTTCTTTTTTAGTTTGTTCAAAAGTTGCATTTTCGGGCATCAAGGAAGCTATTACGATTGTAATTTCCTTACCTTGGACTATTTTTTTAATTTTTTTGCCTTCAAAATTAACATTTTCGATAACCAAATCTTCACCAAATCGGACTTCTCCTCCGTGTTCAGAAATAGTCAAAGTTTCAGCAAGTTTTTCACCTTCCTTAATCTTTTGGCCATCTTTTACGATTACTTTAGAGCCGCCCGGCAGGTTATAGACATCGCCTCCAAGAACCCAGATTACGCCTTGTTTATTTGTAGTTCTTGAGATATTGCCTTGTCTGTCTTTCTTTTCATCAGCTACAAAATCTTCATAGATAACTTCTCCGCTTAAGTCTGCGTTGATATCTTTAGTAGCTTTTTCAGTTAAACGTGAACCGTCGCCTTGTGAGGTTGGTTCATATGCAGCCAGAGTATATCCTTTTTCGACCTTCATACCGTTTGTAAAGAACACGGTTGAGCCTGCAGGGATGTGATATTTTTCTGTTCTTTTTGAACCTTTAACTTCAATATCGGCTTCGTAATTTGCGACATTAACGATATCTCCGTGACGTGTTCTTAATTCTCTTGTTTTAACATTAGATATAACTTCGCCGGCAGATTTTGCATCAACGTGTTTCATAGCGCCTGAACCTTTGAATACACCACCTGTGTGGAATGTTCTCATTGTAAGCTGTGTACCCGGTTCACCGATTGACTGTGCGGCAATAATACCGATAGCTTCACCTACGTCAACGAGTTTTTGGGTAGTCATTGCCCATCCGTAGCATTTTTGGCAGATACCGTATTCAAGTCCGCAGGTCAAGCCTGATCTGACTTTTAGTTCTTGCAAGTTCAAATGTGCTATTTTTTTGATATCCTCACGATTTAGTGTTGTACCTGACTTAACAAGTACTGTTCCGTCTTTATCTTTAATATCCTCGGCTATTGTTCTTCCTAGTAACCTATCAATTAATGGTACAATAACTATATCTCCGTCCACGATAGGTTTCATGTTAATTGATTTTTTCGTATGACAGTCATCTGCTCTGATTATAACGTCTTGAGCAACGTCCACCAGACGTCTTGTTAAATATCCTGAATCGGCTGTTTTCAAAGCCGTATCTACCAAACCTTTACGTGCACCGTATGAGGAAATAATATATTCTGTTACGGATAAGCCCTCTTTAAAGTTTGATTTGATAGGCAAGTCGATAATTTGCCCCTGTGCATCAGCCATTAAACCACGCATACCAACCAATTGTGATACCTGTGATAAGTTACCTCTGGCACCTGAAAATGCCATCATGTAAACCGGATTTAATTTATCAAAATTTTCTACCACCTGTTCAGTTAATTTTGCGGTTGTTTCCGACCAGGTGTCGATAACTTTTGTATATCTTTCTACTTCAGTAATTTCACCTTTAAGGTATCTGTTTGTTGATTGTTCAATTTCTTTTTCAGCTTCTTGCAAAAGATCTTTTTTTGCAGGAGGCACTTGCAAATCTGCTATCGAAATAGTTGTTCCTGATTTGGTTGCATATTTATAACCCAAGTTTTTCAAAGCGTTTGCAAGTTCTGCTGTTTTTGCTCCACCGTATTCCAAATACATTTGCGCAAGCAAATTGTTTAATCCTTTTTTATCCATTTGTTTGTTAATGTATTCGGGTGTCTTTTTTTCATGAATGTATGTTGTTTCCATTATATATTCCCTTTTTGTTATTTTATTACAAATCAATAAAACTATATTTAAGCCAGAGCATTTTTAACTGTTTCGTTAAAAATTATTCTTCCGACTGTAGTTTCAATTCTTTCACCTTTGTCATTTCTTACAACTATCTTATCGTGTAAATCAATTACACCGACTTCAAGAGCCGAAATTGCATCTTGGAAGTTGTAGAAGTAACCTTTAGGTTCTTGTTCAGGATTTTTCAAGATAGTCAGGTAATACATACCAAGTACCATATCTTGAGAAGGTGTAATAATAGGCTTTCCGTTTGCCGGAGCCAGAATGTTGTTTGTAGCAAGCATTAACATTCTTGCTTCTGTCTGAGCTTCAATTGAAAGCGGTACGTGAACAGCCATTTGGTCGCCGTCAAAGTCAGCGTTAAATGCTGTACACACCAATGGGTGCAATTGAATTGCTCTGCCTTCAACAAGTTTAGGTTCAAATGCCTGAATACCTAATCTGTGCAAGGTTGGAGCACGGTTCAATAATACCGGGTGCCCGTCAATTACCTCTTCTAATATATCCCAAACTATCGCTTCGGAACGTTCAATTTTCTTTTTAGCCGATTTAATGTTTTGAACATATCCTCTTTCGATAAGTTTATTGACTACAAATGGTTTAAACAATTCAATAGCCATTTCTTTTGGCAAACCGCATTGATTCAAGCTCAATTGCGGACCTACTACGATAACCGAACGACCTGAGTAGTCAACACGTTTACCGAGCAAGTTTTGTCTGAAACGACCTTGTTTACCTTCAATGATATTTGATAATGATTTTAATGCACGGTTGTTAGGACCAACAACGGTTCTTCCTCTGCGACCGTTATCAATCAATGCATCAACTGCTTCTTGCAGCATACGTTTTTCGTTTCTTACGATTATTTCAGGAGCTCCCATTTCCAAAAGTCTTTGCAAACGGTTGTTTCTGTTAATTACGCGTCTGTATAAATCATTCAAATCCGATGTCGCAAAACGTCCGCCATCTAACTGTACCATCGGTCTTAAATCCGGTGGTGTTACAGGTAATACATCCATTATCATCCAGGTCGGATCCGTTTCGGATGATATTAGTGCATCAAGCAATCTTAATCGTTTAATCAGTTTGCTTTTTCTCTGTACTGATGTTATGTTGCCTGCTAATTCTGTTCTTATTTCTTCAGCCAATTCGTTTATGTTAATTTCTGACAACAATTCTTTTATGGCCTCTGCACCGATACCTACTTTTAATTCGGTTTCTTCATTTTCGGTGATGTAATCTTCGTATTCTTCTTCACCCAGCAATTGCAATTTCTTAAATGGGCTTTCTCCGGGTTCTATTACTACGTAGTTGTTGAAGTAAATTACCTGTTCCAGATCTTTCAAAGTCATATCCAACAGTAAACCAAGGTATGATGGAATACCTTTTAAAAACCAAATATGTGATACCGGAGCCGCGAGTTTGATATGTCCCATTCTGTGACGACGGACTTTTGAATCCGTAACTTCAACACCGCAGCGTTCGCAGATAATGCCTTTGTGTCTTACTCTTTTATATTTACCGCAATAGCATTCCCAATCCTTTGTCGGTCCGAAAATTCTTTCGCAGAACAGACCGTCTCTTTCAGGCTTCAAGGTTCGGTAATTTATTGTTTCCGGTTTTGTTACTTCACCGTAGGACCATTTCAAAATCCTTTCCGGTGAAGCTATACTTATTCGTATATAGTCAAAATAATCTATGCTTGTTGACATTAGTTTCTCCTTTTATTGGCGGGGATATTATCCCCGCTTAAATTATTTCTAAAGATCACCGAAAGTTGTCGGTGTTTCAAAGAAGTTGATATTCAACAACTCTGAATCTATATCTGATAATGTGCGTTTTGGTGCTGATTTTCTCAAATCATCCATATCGCTCATTAAGTCGACTTCTTCACCGTCTTTTTTCGCTACTGTAATATCCAAACCGATACTTTGCAATTCTCTTACAAGTACCTTAAACGATTCAGGAATGCCGGGTCTTGGGATATTATCGCCTTTTACGATTGATTCGTAAGCTCGGTTTCTGCCGTTTACATCATCGGATTTGATTGTTAACATTTCCTGTAATGTATAAGCAGCACCGTATGCTTCCAATGCCCATACTTCCATTTCTCCGAATCTTTGTCCGCCGAATTGTGCCTTACCGCCTAAAGGTTGTTGAGTTACCAATGAGTATGGCCCTGTTGAACGTGCGTGAATTTTGTCGTCAACCAGGTGGACAAGTTTTAGGATGTATGAAAGTCCTACTGCAACCGGTTCATCAAACGGTTCACCTGTTCTTCCGTCGATAAGTCTTACTTTACCGTCTTCTGTTACCCAATCGCATCCGCTTTCTTTAATACCTTTCAATAATTCATATTTTGTTGCGATTTCTGATTGAGCTTCACCGTACATTTCATCGAATGAAGGTGCTTCGTAGTAGTTTCCTGTTAAATATGCTGCCAAACCAAGCAATAACTCGTAAGTTTGACCAACGTTCATACGTGAAGGAACACCAAGCGGGTTCAACACGATATCAACAGGTGTACCGTCCGGCATAAACGGCATATCTTCCTTCGGTAAAATACGTGATACGATACCTTTGTTACCGTGACGTCCTGAAAGTTTATCACCAACTGAAACTTTACGTTTTTGTGCTATGTAAACTCGGATTACGGTATTTGCACCCGGCGGCAATTCGTCGCCTTTTTCTCTGTCAAACACCTTAACGTCGATAACGCGGCCGCCTTCGCCGTGGGGAACCCTTAAAGAGTTATCTTTTACATCTCTTGCTTTTTCAGCAAAGATTGCTCTTAAAAGTTTTTCTTCAGGCGGATGTTCAGATTCACCTTTTGGTGTAACTTTACCGACTAATATATCGTCTGCATAAACTCTTGCACCGATACGGACAATCCCGCGTTCATCCAAATGTCTCAACGCATCTTCTGACACGTTCGGAATTTCACGTGTAATTTCTTCCGGTCCGAGTTTTGTTTGTCTTGCGTCTATTTCCAATTTTTCAATGTGAATTGATGTGAAAATATCATCGTGAACGCATCTTTCTGATAACAAGATGGCATCTTCGAAGTTGTAACCTTCCCAAGGCATATACGCCACTATTACGTTTTTGCCCAATGAAAGCTCTCCGCCGCATGTTGATGCACCGTCTGCAATCACATCGCCAACTTTTACCTTGTCGCCTTCATTTACTATCGGTCTTTGGTTAATGCACGTATCTTGGTTACTTCTTACGTATTTCATCAACTGATATACGTGAGGATTATTCTGTTTATCACGAATGATGATTTCTTCACCGACTACTTTTTCCACAGTCCCGTCAACATCTGATACTATTACCATACCTGAGTCTTTGGCTGCTCTTGATTCTAAACCCGTACCTACTACGGGTCTTTCCGTAATAAATAACGGAACTGCTTGACGCTGCATGTTTGAGCCCATTAGCGCACGGTTCGCATCGTCGTGTTCAATAAACGGAATCATTGATGTGGCAACTGATATTATCTGAATAGGACAAACTCCCACGTAGTCAACTTTCTTTGAATCACCCATTGTGAACTCTGAGTGGTATCGTACCGGTACATATTCATCTTTAAAGCTTCTGTCTTTATTTAATTGTACGTCCGCCGGCGCTACACGGAAGTTTTCATCTTCATCCGCTGTCAAGTAGTGTACTTCGTCCGTAACAATTCCGTCTTTTACCACAAAGAAAGGTGATTCTACAAATCCGTAGTCGTTTACTTTTGCGTGTGTTGCCAATGAACCTATCAAACCTGCATTCGGACCTTCAGGTGTTTCAACAGGACAAATACGTCCGTAGTGTGACGGATGAATATCTCGAACTGCAAAACCTGCACGTTCTCTCATTAAACCGCCAGGTCCTAATGCTGAAATACGTCTTTTGTGTGTTAATTCAGCTAATGGGTTTGTTTGGTCCATGAATTGTGATAATTGTGAACTTCCAAAAAATTCTTTCAATGAAGCAACTAATGGTTTAGTGTTCAACAAGTTCAACGGGGTTAATGTTTCTGAATCCTGCAGGGTCATTCTTTCTTTCACAATTCTTTCAATTCTTGAAAGACCTACTCTGAATTGGTTTTGTAACAATTCACCTACTGAACGGATTCTTCTGTTCCCCAAGTGGTCGATGTCATCCAATGTACCTTCGTCATATGTTAAATTAATCAGGTATTCAATCGATGCAACGATATCTTGAACTGTTAATGTTCTTTGGTTTTTCGGAATGTTTAAGTTCAATTTTTTGTTTAACTTATAACGACCTACACGACCGATGTCGTATTTTTTCTCATCAAAGAAACGTGCTTCCAATATTGAACGCCCGCCTTGAGGAGATGCCGGATCGCCGGGTCTTAGTTTTTTGTATACTTCGATTAAGGCATCGTCTGTTGTTTCTGTTGTATCTTTGTCCAATGTCTTTTTCAAAAATTCAAAGTGCGTGAACAAAGTCTCCATTTCAGAAACGGTTATACCCATTGCCTTTAATAGAGTTGTTGCTAGGATTTTTCTGTTCTTGTCTATCTTAACATAGATTAAATCGTTGCTGTCTGTTTCTATTTTTAACCATGCTCCGCGGTTAGGTATCATTGTTGCATTGTATAATCTCTTTCCTGTTGGTGAAACTTCACGCTTGAAATATACTCCGGGCGAACGCACTATCTGTGATACGATTACCCGCTCTGCTCCGTTTACAATGAATGTACCCTTGTCCGTCATTGTCGGTATATCACCTATGTATACCTCTTGTTCTTTGATTTCTCCGCTGTCACGGTTCACTAATCTTATCATGACACGCAATTGCTTCGCATATGTCGCATCGTGAATCCTTGCTTCTTCTACTGTATACTTTGCATTATCAAAAGTATAATTTGGCAAGAAGTGTAATTCTAATCTCCCGGTGTAGTCTTTTATCGGGCTGAAAGACAGTAATTCCTCCTTTAAACCCTCTTTTAAAAACCACTCGAAAGATTTCTTTTGCACTTCAATAAGGTCCGGTAAATCATCCAATCGAGTATGCGGAATACCCATTGGAGTTACTCTTTCTGCGTATTTTGTCTTAGACATTAAATTACCTCATTTTCATAAATGGTGTACGTACTAAACTTTTAAAATTTTTCTAACTTGAGGCTGTTAACCTTTTGCCGAAAATCGGCAAATATATATATTCTTAGGGGCTTTTGGGTTTTGAACACATACAACCCCCACTTTACTTTTGCATGTTACTTCATCATATTACATCAATATTTTTAGTCAAGAAATCTTAAACCTATTTTTTATTGTTTGTTAATTTTTTGTTACATTGATTTTCTTATGTCTTGAAAGCCGCATTATATCTGTATTTGGCTGTCAAGATATAAATCTTATATATCCATTTGCGGCTATTTTGCATTCCCGGCTTTAACTTTTGCCCTGTTGGTTTTACTCTCTTTTGTTTAACTGTATAAATCCTTGCAAATCTTGAGAATTTTTGTTAGTATGTTTAATATGAAAAGAATATTCTGTTTAGTGGCTTTATTATTTTTCGGATTGACGGTTAATGCCGAGGGTATTACTCTGACGGGTGAGGCTCGCTTTGACTGGGTTGATATGACTCAGATTCAGCGCGATTCGACAATTGAATATTATCACAATATCCTTTTTGGCGATAACAGTGTTAATAATTATTCGAAAGATCAATTCACGGAACAATTCAAGCCGTTTAAAAAAGACCAAAATTACAAGGAACATTATATGCTTGCAAAAGAAGATGTTAAGGAAACTGCTGAGGCTAATATTTGTTCCTTTTACTACAAGAAAAATATACTCATTATTTACGCACTTCAATACAAAGATAATCCTCGTAATGTCTTTTATTATGACCCTTACGGACATTTACGCTACGTGGACGTTATTTCTGAAAATTATCCTGATTTTCCTTATGACTCAAAGCAGTACAAAGCCGATGGGAAACTTGTAAGTGCCATATATTTTGTGTCAAAGGATATGCAATATATGTACGAACCTGACGGTAAATTTAAGGGTTTGTGGTACAAGGAAAAAATGTATGACAGAAACGGTAAACAAAAAGTTGTAAGAACTAATTGGTAATTTTAAAGGCGGATTTGACATCCGCCCTTGTTTTGTTATTTACCTGTTTTTTTATCAAACTTGTGAGGTGCTTTGTGCTCTACCGGAGGAACTGCTTCCCCATCAAAATCAATATGATGTCTGTAGCGGTCACATCCGCATTCGTGATGATACGGCGGAGGATACATACCCGGATTTGGTACAGGTGGTTTTTCTATTGCATGAAACAGGCACAATGCAAAAAATACTCCGAAAAATGAACCGCAAGTTACGATTAAAAATTTCCTGAAACTTTTTGACATGCATATGCATTCACATTGCTTGTCTTCAAATTTTTTTTCTTCTGTCATAATCTTTTCTCCTTTTTTTACATACTAACCCATATAGTATCTCTAGTTATTATAATTTATTATAACTGTTTTTTGCAAAAATTGTTCATTTGTTAAGAAGAAATAATAAATTTTGTTTAAATTTTTTTATTCATTCTCGAATATTGAGTGAAAATTGTTAATTGTTTCCAATTAGTTTTTAACAATTGACAGGATATAATTATCGTTAAAATATTTGTTAGCTGTTTCTGTTATATCGGATTCTGTTACACTGTTTATAAGTTTTGCATATTTATTTTTAAAATCATAGCCCCGTTTCGAAACCTCAAACCATCCTGAAGTCGTGGCTTTTTCAAGGTTTGTTTCCTGTGCTATGACAAACTGTCCGATTAGCTTGTCTTTGGCGTTTTGAAGCTCTTTTGTTCCTACGTATTCGGTTTTCAGTCTGTTAATTTCTTCAAATAATTTAGTTTTTGCGCGTTCAAGGGTTTTAGGGTTTGTACCTATGTATACTACAAAGTTTCCCTTTAGCATGCCGGGGCTGTAATTTGAGCCCAATTGGTAGGCAAGACCCTCTTGATCCCTAAGATTTTTGAATAAGCGCGAACTCATGCCGGAACCGAGCATTGAATTTATTACCTGAAGCGTGGCATAGTCTTTCAAATCCTGTAAACCTGATGTTTGCCAGCCCAAAAATATCCATGCAGTTTCGCTGTTTTTGTCAGTTTGTATTGATATTTTCGGCTTTTGGTTATTTGCAATGGTATACTTGTTATAGTCAAAAGCTTCAGCCGATTTGTTCTGAAATATTTTTGTAAGTGCATTGATTGTTTTTTCTTTGTCGGGGTTACCGTTTATTGATATCACTGTGTTTTCGGGGGCAAATAAACCGCCGTAAAATTTCTGAATATCCGATTGTTCAATTTGCGGTAATGTTTTTTCCAAAATTTTTGTGGAATTTGAGTATACGCTTCCCTGATAGATTAATGTGTTGTATTCTTCAAGCGCTTTTTGTAAAGGCAGGTCACGATTTTTGCGAATAGAATTAATTTTTTCCGAACGTATTTTTTCGATTTCGTAGTCGTCAAGTATCGCATTATTTACTAGTTCATCCAGAAGTTCAAGCGTTTTTTCGTATTCGTTTTTGGTTGTTAATATATTTATCGAAAACGCATCGGCTTTAGAATCAGGTACGATTTTTATCCCGTTATCCTCCATTATTTGTGCAAACTCAGTTGAAGAATATTTCTTGGTACCTTTCAACATCACTGCTGCGGTAATTTTTCCTGTGCCCGGTATTGCCTCTGTAAATTCTCCGCCTTTTGAAAAGATGCTTATGGCTATAATATCGTTTGCCGTATTCGGCGTTAAAAGAAGTGTTGCACCGTTTGCAAGTTTGTATTTTTGTGTACCTGAGCTTTCACTTATTAGTGTTGATTTTGTGTTCAATGTTTTTCTGTCAGAAATCTTTATCTCCTTTGTGTTTTCCGGTAAAATTATTGATACGGCGCTTTTTTCAACACCTAGGTATTTATTTGCAACTCGTTTTACCTCTTGCGGCGTTACTTTTTTTATGTTTGAAATGTATTCTTCGTAAAATTTTGTCCCTCCGGTTGTCACAACAGTATAACCAAGTTCCTGTGCGATGTTTGTTATTGATTCTCTTGCATAGTATGTATCCCGTTCTATCATATTTTGCGCCAGTCGGACCTGTTCTGATGTAACCCCGTTTTTCTTTATTTGCGCAATTTCATCAAAAATGTTTTTTTCCAGCTTTTCGGCATTTTCAGGTATAAAGTTCGCTGAAATGGCAAAAAGGCCGTCCTCTTTGAAAGTGTTATTGGTAGCACTTATACTGAATGCAAGTTGCTTTTTATCTTTTATGGTCTGGTAAAGTATGGAAGACCTACCCTCGCCTAATATTGCCGCAAGTACATCAAGAGCGTACGAATCTTTGTTTGTTGTGTCGCTGCCGCGAAAGCCTATTAGCATATATCCCGATTGGGTGGGTATATATTCCGTTTTTCTCAACTGCGAAGTTATAGGTTTTTCTTTCGGATAATTATGCTTAGGTACTTTTTTGTATTCGGTTGAAAACTCAGATTTGACTTTTGTCAATACTTCCGGTGTTTTTACGTCCCCCACTATTATTGTAACCATGTTTGACGGTGCGTAGTATTTGTTGAAATAATTCAGAACCTCTTCGCGCGTAATAGTTTCGATAATGTTGTTTTCACCTATTACTTTGCGTTTATAGGGATGAACTTTATACATCATTTTTACCAGATTGTCATATACCTTTGTCGTCGGAGAATTTATGTCTTTACTGATTTCCTCCAGAACAACTTTTCTCTCCTTTTCCATTTCTTTTCTCGGAATGAGCGGATTTTGAAGCATATCGGCATGCATGTTTAGTGCCAAATCAAAATCTTTTGAGGGTATGGTTATGTGATAATGTGTAAAATCTTTGCTTGTGGCTGCATTGTTTACTGCGCCCTTTGCTTCAAGTATGCGATCAAATTCCCCCGGTTCGTGGTTTGTTGTCCCTTTAAAAAATAAATGCTCTAAAAAATGTGATACGCCGTTATTCTCGTCTGTTTCGTTTATTGAACCTGTTTTTACCCATGTATCTATTGTTACTATTGGATTTGTGTGTACTTCTTCTATTATAACAGTTTGACCGTTGTCAAGTTTGTATACATTAAACTCGGCCGCTGAAGCATATCCGCATAGTATTGTCAAACACAATAAAATAATTACGTTTCTCATATTATCCCCTTCTACTTAAATATTACTATAAAATTTTTAATAGAAAAGTAGTTATAAGGTTATTTTTTGAAAACCATGTGTTTGACTGTTTTGTACACACCTATACCTGCAACTGCCAAAAGTGTGCACCAAACACCTACCGGTGTTTTTTTTCTGTCGGCTCTTTTTTCCTTTTTTTGTTTTACGAAAATATCTTGTGATATTTGATTAAAATTTTTTGTTGCTTTATAGTGTGAATATATCTCCGGCTCCGGATGATAATCCGGTGCTTGCACTTCACCAAGAACATATGGCGGATTTTTCATCGGCAAGTTTGCCGCATTTTCCTTCACTACTGTTTCCATAGTTTTATTAAAACAATAAACATAAAAAAATTGCCTTTTGTTTGTATTTATATTAAGATTTTATTGGCTTTTCATTTGACTTATTGTTTAATGGAGTATAAAATAAGAATAATTATCAATTTGAGGTTTAAAACATGAATTATTCGAAACAAAGAGAAGTTGTATTAAATTCGTTAAAAGAAAACGTAATACATCCTACTGCAGAGAATTTGTATTCTATAATTCAGATTGAATATCCCGAAGTCAGTAAAGCTACTTTATACAGGAATTTGAGTCAACTTGCAAAAGCGGGTTTAATAAGAAAAATTGACGGACTTGACTCATCAGCGCATTTTGACCATAATACAAAGTTACACTATCATTTTATTTGTGAAAAATGTGGTAAAGTGTTTGATATAAGTACTGATGTTGCTCAGAATATTGTAAAAAAAGCTGAGCAGGAAACGGGTTTTAAAATTACGAGTCACGAAATAGTATTCAAAGGCTTGTGTAAAGACTGTAAAAATTAAAAGGAGAGAAATTATGGAAAAGTATTTGTGTACAGTGTGCGGTTATGTTTATGATCCGGCTGAAAATGGTGATATACCGTTTAAGAAGCTTGAAGATGATTGGACTTGCCCTTTATGCGCCATGCCTAAAGAGATGTTTGAAGTATTAGTTGAAGAATAGGGGTATGTTATATGGAATTAAAAGGTACCAAAACGGAAAAGAATCTTATGACAGCGTTTGCCGGCGAATCGGAGGCAAGAAATAAATATACTTACTATGCTTCACAAGCGAAAAAAGATGGTTTTGTGCAAATAAGTCGAATTTTTGAGGAAACCGCAAATAACGAAAAAGAACATGCAAAGTTGTGGTTCAAATATCTTCACGAAGGCAAAGTTCCCGAAACCATCAAGGCGCTTGAAGACGCAGCAAATGGTGAACATTACGAATGGACTCAGATGTATGCGCAGTTTGCACAGGAGGCTAAAGAAGAAGGTTTTAGTGAGCTTGGAATACTTTTTGAAATGGTTGCCAAAATTGAAAAAGAGCACGAAGCCCGTTACAGAAAGCTGTTGGAAAATATCAAAAATAATACGGTATTCAGCAAACCTTCATCAGTTACATGGGAGTGTGGGAATTGCGGACACGTTTTAGAAGGTGAAGTTGCACCTGAGATTTGTCCGGTTTGTAAGCATCCCAAATCCTACTTTTTTGTGAAGGCAAAAAACTACTAGGAGATAAGATGTCGGTTAAAGGAACAAGAACAGAACAAAATCTTATTGAAGCTTTTGAAGACGAAGCTTTGGCCAGATGTAAGTATTCAATATATGCGAATGCGGCTCGGGCAGAGGGTTTTGAAACTGCTGCCCGAGTTTTGGATGATTTTGCAAATAACGAAAATGAACATGCCAAATTGTGGTTAAGACTTGTTAATGATGGTAAGCTGCCGTCTACAGAATTTAATTTGAAAAATGCTCTGGAATTTGAAAAAAAACAGTGGACCGATAAATATTTACAATACGCTGAAGATGCTCGTCAGGATAATTTTGAGCATATAGCCGGACTTTTCGAAAAGGTAGCCGATATCGAAAAACATCATGCTGAAGTTATGGAACGACTTTTGCTGATGTTGAATGAATCTGAAGTTTTGCCTGATGCAAACGGGAATTTTAGCTATATGTGTTCTGAGTGCGGTTGCATTATTGAGCAAAAAGAAAGGCCGGATTATTGCCCTTTGTGTAATGAACCTACCGTGTTTTTCTTTAAAATAAAAAGATAGCCAAAATGGGTTTTGTACAAAATGACAAAATGTTATATAAATAGTTTTGAGAAGGAGCGATAATGAAATTTCGTGAGATTAAAAATAATGTATTTTACTGTGGTTTGAACGATAAGGAAAGAAAAATTTTCGATGAACTTATTCCGTTGGAGCAGGGGACAAGCTATAATTCTTATCTTGTGAACGGTTCTGAAAAAGTTGCAATTATTGACACAATGTACCCTCCAAAGGCTGATGAATATTTTAAAAATCTTGATGAAAATAAAGTTACAAAAGTTGATTATATTATTCTCAATCATGGAGAACAGGATCATACCGGTGTTTTGCCTGAATTAATCAAAAGACATCCTGACGCTGTTGTCGTTACAAACCAGTTTTGTAAAAATAACATAATGGAAATGCTTTTTATTCCTGAGGATAGAATTAAGGTTGTAAGAAATGATGAAAAGCTTTCATTAGGTGACAAAACTCTAAAATTTATAATAGCACCCGGTGTGCACTGGCCTGATACCATGTTTACACATATCGTGGAAGATAATTTGCTCTGTACGTGTGACTTTTTAGGTGCGCATTATACTTTCGATGATATTTTTGCCGATGACAGTGAAAATCTTGCGCACTGTGCTAAGCGTTATTATGCTGAAATTATGATGCCGTTCAGAAAAATGTGTCAAAAATACGTAAAGCAGATTAAAGAGCTTAAACCGGAGATGATTTTACCGAGTCACGGACCGATTTATAAAAATCCTGAATTTATTTTGAATTTATACGAAGATTGGTCGGCTGATAATGCTAAAAATCTTGTTTTGCTGCCGTATGTTTCCATGTATGGCAGTGTGGCAGAAATGGTTAACTATCTGTCGGACAAGCTTAATGATGCAGGTATCCAAACCATTAAACACGATATTGTATCTGATGATCTTGGAGATTTAGCCGTGGCATTGGTGGATGCTAAAACGATAGTTTTCGGAGTGTCAATGGTTTTATGCTCTCCGCATCCGGCGGCTGCAAATGCCGCATACCTTGTTAATATCCTTAACCCTAAAACTGAATATATTTCAATAATCGGTTCATACGGCTGGGGCGGCGATTTGGTCGGTAAGTTGACTTGTATTATGTCTAACCTTAAAGCGGAACTTATTGAACCAATATTGGTTAAAGGCAGGGCTAAAACCGATACCTTTCAAAAGCTTGATGAGATGGCAAAAGCCATTATTGAAAAACATAGTTAAAATTTCTTAATACAATTATCAAAAAAGTTCTTTTTGTGTTTTATAAATACGGGAAGGACTTTTTGATATGAACGTAAACAAAATAACTATTTATAACAATAAACTGAGCTGTCAAAAGCCGTCAGAAAATAAGGCTGCGGATTTATCACAAGTACCTGTTTACGGTCTGCAAAAATCCGTATATAATGCTGGCGGTACAGGTATTTATTTCGGGTGTTTGGCTAGCGGTGCCGATAGCATTGAAAATGAATGTATTGAAATTTTACGTGCTGCAAGAAACGGTGTTAAAAGACGATTTGCTGAAGATGATATTACAGATATTTTAAGAAGATTAAAAGTGGTCAAACAACCTGCAGATAAAAAAAATATATTAATGGAGGCACTCGAACTTAATGAAGAATATACCGGATTGACACCTTCATCTGAGATTTTTAAGAATATTATAAGTCTGACAGCACCAAGACAAGAACAGGAGAGATTTGCCATACTTGAATTTGCTGCAAATGAACTACAAAACGCCACTAAACCGCTTGAAACTTTTTATAAACTTCCGATTGACAAACAAGATAATCTTACTCAACTCCTTGTGAAGATTGATGATTTAAATTATCAAAATATGTTCAAAGATAATGAAGCTCGTGAAAGTATTGTAAAATCTTTATATAACACTTTCAAAGTGCCTCTCTATGCACACAAAGATGTTGCCAAAATGGATGTTTCACTTGTCCACGGGTATAAAGACAAAAATCTTCAAATATTGGATGCAGATATGGATTTTTATGAAAAACAAGACTGTTACGCAAACGAAGTTGCCAAATCTAAGGTAATTTCTGTTGTAGAAAGTATTATAAATTATTTTGTGGAAAATGTATAATTATTCTGTGGTACTTTTGCTCCATCTTATAATATTAAATAATCTATAGTGTTTGTGATTATTTTTTGTTGTTACTTTAAATATAGTAAGCCCCAGAAATTTTATACGTTTAGTCATTGTTTTGTGTTTTGCAATATTAATGTTATGTTCCGCAAAAAACTTGTAAGATTGTTCGTCAGCCCATAATTTGTCGCTTAGATGCTTTTTGTCCTTAAATGTGACTGTAGAATTGGGTCTATCCCAATAATAGTAATATGTATCAGGGACGGTAACTAATTTTTCCAAATAAAACAAAATTTGGGGGGTAAATACAATATCCTCATAAAATCTGTTTTCAGTAAATTTCAGGTTAAGTTTTTTATAACTTTCTGTTTTATATATCTTGTTCCAAATATATGATTTATCAGGGACGTCGCATAATTTTAGCTTGGTATCGTAATTAGTTGATGAAATTTCATCTGTTATCTTAAGATAAAATCTCTTTTTAATATTGTTCAAGCGTATTATCCCTGCTGCTGCTATGTCAGCTTTATGCATTTTGGCGGTGTAGTATAGTTTTTCATAAAAATCCAAGTCTACCCAATCATCGCTGTCAACAAATCCGATATATTCACCTTTGGCGATGTCAATACCAGTATTTCTGGCTATTGATTGACCGCCATTTTCTTTATCAATTACGACAAACCTGCTGTCTTTTGCCTGATATTCCCTGAGAATATTAAGCGAATTATCATTTGAGCCGTCATTAACACAAATTATTTCAATATCTTCAAGTGTTTGATTAAGTAAACTGTCAAGACATCTTTTCAAATAATCCTGACAGTTATAAACCGGAATAATAACACTTACCTTCACATTTTGCATAGATTTGCCCTCAAAACCTGTCTTGCATTATATTTATACTTCAGTATAAGGCAGTCATATTTTGCGGATACCGTTATGCCTTAGAAAGTTCTTTAGCGAAAGATTCGGATGAGCGTGAATGGATTTCATTTTGGATTTTTGAAATAAATTCGTCGACATTGAACATACCGACCTGCCCGATACCTCTTGCGCGGACTGCGACAGAATTTTGTTCAATTTCCTTATCGCCTATTACCACGACATAAGGGATTTTCTTATCTTGCAAGCTTTCTCTGATTTTATAATTCATGCTTTCGGAACGATCATCGAGTTTTGCACGAATTCCCATTTTTATCATTTTTTTATAAACGTTTTCAGCAAAATCCACGTGTTTTTCATTTGAAATGGGTACTATTGCAACTTGTGTCGGTGCAAGCCAGGTTGGGAAGGCACCGGCGTAGTGTTCAATTAAGATACCGTGGAAACGTTCCATTGAACCGAAAATGACCCGATGTAGCATTACGGGAGTTTTCATTGAACCGTCTTTATCCTGATATTTAATGCCGAAGCGTTCTGGCAGGTTAAAGTCCAATTGAATTGTTGCACACTGCCAAGTTCTGCCGATGGCGTCTTTAACCTTGAAATCAATTTTGGGACCGTAAAATGCGCCGTCGCCCTCGTTGATTTCGTATTTCATACCACGTCTGTCCATGGCTTCTTTTAATCCTGCTTCAGCTCTGTTCCAGTTCTCAAGTTCTCCCACGTAGCTTTCGGGGCGGGTTGACAGCTCAACTTCAAATTCCATATTGAATATTGCCATAGTATCTGCAACAAAATCAATAATTTCATTGATTTCATCGACAAGTTGTTCCGGAGTACAAAATACGTGAGCATCGTCTTGTGTAAAGCCTTGAACACGGGTTAAACCTGAAAGTGCACCTGATTTTTCTTTTCTGTATACTGTACCAAGTTCTGCCATTCTCAACGGCAGTGAGCGGTATGAATATCTGTTTGCCTGATAAATAAGAATATGAAACGGACAATTCATCGGTTTAAGTATAAACTGTTCATCGCTATCGTCGTCTTTTTGGATAAAGAACATATTCTCTTTGTAGTGATCAGCATGCCCTGAAATCTCCCAAAGCTTTGATTTTGCAATGTGTGGAGTGTTAACGATAACGTAACCGCGTTTTCTATGTTCTGTTCTCCAGTAATTTTCAATTTCTTCTCTTACAACCGCCAAGTTCGGATGCCAAAGTACAAGTCCTCCGCCCAATTCGTCACGGGTTGAGAATAGGTCAAGTTTTGCTCCGAGTTTTCTGTGGTCACGTTTTTCAGCCTCTTCAAGAAAATGCAGATAATCCGCTAAATCTTCCTTTGTCCAGTATGCAGTCGCATAAATTCTTTGGAGCATTTTATTATTTTCATTCCCTCTCCAGTATGCTCCGGCTACTTTCAAAAGTTTAATCGCATTTGGCTTTATGTAGCTTGTATCCGGAAGGTGCGGTCCTGCACATAAATCATTAAATAAAACTTTCCCGTCCTTGTCTTTTGTCAGATACAGTGTAGGATTGTCGTTTCTGTGCTCCTCAAGTAGTTCTGCTTTATATATTTCACCTTCCCTTTTAAATTCATCAATTTGCGCATCAACATCTTCAACGTAGTGTTTTTCGAAGATCAAATTTTGTTTTACTATGTTTTTCATTTCATCTTCAATTTTAATCAGGTCATCTTCCGTGAAAGCATGCCCGTCCGTTAAATCAAAATCATAATAAAATCCGGTATCAGTTGACGGTCCGATAGCTAACTTTGCTTGCGGAAATAATTTCTGAACTGCCTGTGCCATAACGTGTGACGCTGAGTGTCTGAGCAGTTTAAGTGTTGATTCGTTTTTTTCCATTGTAATCCTTTCGTCCTTTGGGTTCTCGGTAAATTCTGTTTAAATAATAACATTTATAAAAACTTTTACCGCCCGGGGTGGACCCCCCTAACTCTACGTTTATGATTGTAACACAAAATTATTTTGGCATGCACATTGCTAAATTTGGGAATTGAATGCCTATAATGGCTCGGTTATGATTTATAAATCTTATTAACACAATTATAAATCATTAGCATGAGATAAAAAAAAGGGTAATATTATTATTATGGAAAGAAAAGATATTATAAGAATTTTTGCAGAGAATTTAAGAGCGGAAAGGGCGAGAAGAAAGTTTTCCCAGGAGTATTTAGCGGAGAAGGCTGATATTACGCCGGAATATTTAGCCAGGATAGAGCATGAAAAATATAGTCCGTCGCTTGTGGTGATAGTCAAACTGGCAATTGCTCTTGGAGTAACTGTTGATAAACTTATGCCGTTAAAAGATTAACATTTCTTAACTTATTTATTTTTTCCCTCAGGATTTTCGTTTTTATTGTAGAATATAGTAGAGTACGAAAGAGGTAAGAATGAATACAGTAGTAATAGTAGGTCGTGTTGGTCGTGATGCGGAAGTCCGATATTTTGAGTCAGGGAAAGTAAAGGCGAGCTTTTCGGTTGCCGTAAATCGATGGGATCCCAAAACCAAATCAGAGGTTGCGGATTGGTTTAATATAGATGTTTGGGACAAGCAGGCTGAGTTTGCCGGTGAATACGTAAAAAAAGGTATTCAAGTTGTAGTAGACGGCAGGATCGGTCAGAACAAATGGACTGACAAAGCTACCGGAAATGACAGAGAGAACTTTATGATAATAGCAAACAGCATAAGATTGTTGAGTTCCAAAAAAGATGCGGAAGCACAGATATGATAATCAATTCAAATATAGTCGGCATAATTGCGGATGATCTGACAGGGGCGAACGATACAGCATTGCAGTTTCGTTTGAGGGGTGCGAATACTCAAATTTTATTGAGTGATGAAGTTGAGCCGTTAAATATTGCAGGGACACAGACCTGGGCAATATCTACGGAAACCCGTAATGTAACTTATCACGAAGCGTATGAAAAAGTTAAACGGGTTAGCAGGATGTTTTCGGAAATTTTAAAGCCGGATTATTTTTATAAAAAAATAGATTCCACGGTAAGGGGTAATATTGCGGTAGAGACGCTGGCGATGCTTGAGGTATTGGGTTCAGATGCAGCGGTTTTAATACCGGCATTTCCTTCAGAAGGAAGGGTAACCGTAGGAGGATACCATTTGCTAAAAGGTATTCCTATTGAAAGGACAGAAATGGCTCGGGATCCGCATTTTCCGATAATTGAGTCACATTTGCCTACACTGTTAAAATCTCAAATTTCACAGGAATATCATCATTTGGTCGAATCATTGGATTTATCGACTGTAATGAAGGGTGCAGGGCCCATTGTAAGGAAACTTAATGAGTTGATAAAATACGGTAAAAAGCTTATTGTTGCAGATGCCGTTTCCACGACCGACATAGAGCAGATTGTGCTTGCGATCGGAAAATCCGAATACAAGATTTTACCCGGAGGAACAGCAGCAGCAGCGCGTGCATTTAGCAATGTATGGTTTTCCGATAATGATACGGATACAGTTACAAAAGTTTTACCCGAGCTTCCGAAATTTATAGTTTCTGGTAGTGCAACGCAGATTACAGCAAATCAGATAGAAAGATTGGAGCAAAGTGAGGAATTTGACGAGAATACGCTTATTATAAGTCTTGATTTGGAGACGGTTTTGAATGGTGTAAGTGAGGAGCTGACTAATCGTATAATTTCAAATCTGGCAGCGAATAATGTTGTTGTTGTTCACACTTCAAATCTTATAAGAAATTTTGACGGATTTTCGGATGAATCATTACGTGCCGAGCTGACCAAAGCTGAACTGGCAAGTGTTATAACGGATTTTCTTTCGGATTTAGTGCTTCGGGTTACTGAGAAGAAGGAGCTTATTCTTATAACACTCGGGGGTGAAACCTCATATAAATGTTGTGCTAAAATAGGTGCTAATCAACTACAGTTAATTGATGAAGTGGCACCTGCAATTGCTTTGTGCATGGACCATGACGCGCGTTGGATTGTCACAAAATCCGGTAATCTTGGCGGCGTTAATACTTTAATTGATATATTGAAATATTTTGATCATCATGAAGGATAAGATTATTATAACAACAGGCGATCCGAACGGTATCGGTGCTGAAATTACTCTAAAAGCTTTGAATAAGATTGATTTACCTGTATCAGATGTGGTTATAGTTTCAAACTCTGAGATTATTAATTTTTACGGGAAATTGAATAAAAACTATGAGATTATAGAAGTTCCGTACAAAAAATCCGATATTTTACCAGGGAAAGTTACAGCTCAAGCCGGTGAGTTCAGCTATATGTCGTTGAAAAAGGCGTGTGAGCTTAAAGGCAGAGCGATCGTGACAGCACCTGTTGCAAAAAAAGCGCTTCACCTTGCAGGACATAATTTTAACGGGCAGACCGAAATTCTGCAAGAATATCTTTCGTATGACGGACAGCTTGCTGAGATGCTTTTTGTTTCGGGGAATTTCAGGGTTTTGCTTTTGACGCGTCATTGTGCCTTGAAGGAGGTTGTGCTGACAAAAGAGCTGGTTGTTGAAAAAGTTACAACTCTTTACCGATTTTTTACCGAAAAATTGAGGATAAGTGAACCTAAATTCGCATTGTGCGGGTTTAATCCGCACTCCGGTGAGGATGGAATTTTAGGCAGAGAAGAAATAGAAATTTTGCAACCTGCCGTAGAGTTTTTACGGCAACGTGGAATAAATATATCAAAGCCGTTGCCGGCAGATACGCTTTTTGCTAAATATTTTGATTATGATTGTATTATTGCTAACTATCATGATCAGGGCTTAATACCGATTAAAACGTTGGCAGGTTTAAAAACCGTAAATATGACTATAGGTTTGGATGTTATAAGAACTTCTCCCGGGCACGGTACGGCTTTTGATATCGCAGGTAAAAATATTGCCGATGAAACAGGTATGGTTCAAGCTATGAATACCGTTCGTTTTTTGTGATTTGATACGTCGGTTAATATTGCTTCATAAATCTGCACGAAAATAAAGGCGGATTTTAATCCGCCTTTATTTATAATGTCGTAAAATTTATCTAAGCCGTAACAGTTTCTTTTACGGGCGGTCTGGGAGAATTCTTTTTGTCGTTCCAAAAATCAACAAGCATGCTACAGAAGAATATGCTTGAATATGTCCCGATTGCTATACCCAAAATCATTGCAAGTACAAAATCCTTTGTCGTTACTCCCCCAAAGAAGTACAACGCCAGTAGTGTAATTAATGTTGTTAATGAGGTGTTGATACTTCTGGCTAAAGTTTGGTTAACTGAGGCGTCGACAATCTCTCCAAAGGTCATTTTCTTGGAATAATATCTTAAATTTTCTCTTATCCTGTCAAATACAACTATTGTGTCGTGAACAGAAAAACCGATTACTGTCAAAATTGCGGTGATAAATAAACCGTTTATTTGAACATTATATCTTAATCCCAAAATTGAAAACATTCCGCATACAAATATTACATCGTGGAAAATTCCAAGTATTGCCGCAATAGCATAGTCAAATCTGAAACGTAATGAAAGATATATGCAAATCCCTAAAAATGCCAGCGCAACCGCTATGAAAGAATTTTTAAACAATTCTTTACCCATGGTTGGTCCTACTGAGCTTACTTGAATAAGCTCCGGATTTTCAAATTGTGTTTGCAAAGCGTTTGTTATGTTTTGAACATCATCAGAGCTTTCTCCTATAAACTTTGTTCTTATTGAGATTATTGAATTAATGTTGTTTTGGGTTTCATTTTGTTGAGTGTTGTTTACATTTAAAATCTGTAAATAAGGATTTTCAACTCCAATTTTCTCAAGGTTTGTACGCGTCGTTGTGAGGTCTTTGTTTGAAATATTTTGTTTTAATCCGTACTGCAAAATTGTTCCGCCTGTATAATCAATTCCAACCTTCATCGGCGCGTGATTTGGATATGTTATAGAGGAGTATAACATAGCTATGATGCCGGGTGTTAGCAAAATCGCGGATAACACTATCCACAATACTCTGTACTTAACTATATGTACTACGTGTTTTTTTAGTGCAAACATTTTATTTAATCCTTTCCTAGTCTAAAATACCAAAACGGGCTTTTTCACGTTTGGTTTCAGTTGCTTCGTAACTCTTTCCGATTTCGTCCTTTGAAAGTCCGAATAGTGCAGGATATTTAAGTTCACCTGTACCGAATATTAAATGCATAAAGTTTTTCGTAATCGTAATTGCACTGAACATTGAAACAATTACACCCAAAGCAAGAGTTAATGCAAAACCTTTAACAATACTTGTACCCAATAAGTACAAAATTGTACAGGTTATGATGGTGGTCATATTTGAATCAAAAATACTGGTGAAGGCCCTGTCAAAACCCGAATTTATAGCTGTGAAAAGGTTTCTTCCGGATCTTAATTCTTCCTTAGTTCTTTCAAAAATAAGTATATTAGCATCAACAGCCATACCTATTGAAAGAATGAAGCCGGCAATGCCTGCGAGAGTGAGGGTTACAGGGATTGTCTTGAATAAAGCGAACAATATTAAGCTATAGATTATCAACGCAATATCCGCAATAAGCCCTGGTAATCTGTAGTATGCTATCATAAACAGCATTACCGCACCTAAACCGATAATCCCAGCCAGTTTTGATTTTTCAATACTGTCAGCCCCCAAAGTCGGACCTACTGTATTTTCTTCAACAATTTTGGCAGGAACGGGAAGTGCACCGGCATTTAACAGATTCACCATTCTTTCCGCTTCAGCATACTCAAATCCACTGTTTCCGCCTGAAATTTGCGCTTTACCACCATATATTGCTTCTCTGATTACCGGAGCTGATTGAAGTTCTCCGTCAAAGAATATCGCCATTTGCTGACCCACTAGGGATTTTGTTAAATCGGCGAATTTCTTTGCACCGGCATCATTAAATTCCAAAGAAACTACCCACTGTCCTGTTTGATCAGTGCTCAATAATGATTTTTGTAAATCCTGACCCGTTAGACCTGTTTCTACCCAAATTGGGTTGCCTTCCGCATCTTTGCCTTCTTTTTTAAATTCCAATTGCGCTGTTTCACCTAAAAATGCTTTTGCTTCCTTTAAATCCGTAACATTTGGAATTTCTATTAAAAGCCGCTTGTCTCCTATCTGTTGAACTACTGTTTCAGCAACACCAAGTTTATTTACGCGGTTTTCTATTGCAAACTGCAAACGCCCCATAACCTCCGGTGTTATTTTTGCTATGGACTTGGTTGTTTCAGCTTCAATCATAAGGCGCGAACCGCCTACCAAATCCAACCCGAGTTTTGTAGGCTTTACAAATATTATAACCGTTGATACGATTACAATAACTACAATTGCCCAGAACATGATAATTTTGTTTTTCACTTTTGTTTATCCTCTCTATACTGATAGTTTATCAAAAATAAAATTTAGTTCATAGCCTGTATGGGCTAATAAGCGTGAAATCCTTCAATAGCTGCGAAAAGAATAATCTTTTCATCATCAGTGAGTTCGACCAGCGGTCTTCTCACGTATTCATCAATAAGTTTTTTATGCGCAAGAGCTGCTTTTACCGGCACAGGATTGGGCGCCATAAAAAGTTTTTTGAATATCGGGAAAAGCTTTGTATGCATATTTTTTGCCGCGGTGGGGTTTCCGGTTTTGAAGTTTCTTATCATAGACTTAATTTCAGCGCCGAAAAGATGTGAAGCTACCGAAATTACTCCGTGTGCACCCAAAGAAAGCATCGGTAATGTCAGGCTGTCATCACCTGAGTATATTATAAAATCTTCAGGACAAAGTATACGCATTTCACTTACCAGATCCATATCAGGGCAACTTTGTTTTAAAGCTGTTATGTTGTCATATTTTCCCGCAAGGTATGCAACTGTTGACGGCTGCATTGTAATACCTGTTCTTGAAGGTATGTTGTACAAAATAATCGGTAAATTTACTGCCTCTGCTATCGCTGAAAAATGCTCAATTAACCCTTTTTGTGATGGTTTGTTATAGTATGGAACTACAGATAAAATTGCATCTACTTCTTCCTTTTGTGCCAGCTTGGCAGACATAACCGCAGTTTCCGTTGAGTTTGAGCCGGCACCTGCAATTATTTTGGCTTTGTTTGCCGCTGCACGTTTTACCGTACTTATTATTTCGACTTCTTCTTCGTGCGTAAGTGTCGGAGATTCCCCTGTGGTGCCGCATACTAAAATCGCATCACTTCCGTTACTGAGCAAGTGCTTGGCAAGTGATTCAACTCTGTTGTAGTCAACTTCCCTTTTCTCATCCATAGGCGTGACCATTGCTGTGATAACTTCACCTGCATCGTATCTTATTGGCATATATTTCTCCCCTTTCCCTTTATATTATATAACAAAAATTCCAAATTTTATATTAAATATTAAAGTTAGTTAATATTTTTTGTATAAAATTCCGTTTGCCTCGAAACTTATTTAAAAATTGATAATAAATTTCCTTCATGTTAAAATCTTTTTATGAACCGGTGGAGAAATTTAAGCAGAAAAAAGAAAGCGTATATAGGTGCCTTTGTTGTATTGGCATCAGTGCTGGTGTGGGCATTTGTTTCCGCAGGTATAATTACTCATGATTTTAACAGGAGTCAGCTTTCTACCAATAAAGATCACCAAGAGGCTTTGATAAACGGTATAATTTTGACCGAAACAAAAGATGAAAAAAAATACTGGGAAATATATGGTGAAACGGGCTCTTATGACAGTAACAACGAAGTTGCCGTGATGGATAAAGTTATAGGAAATTTTTACAAAGAAAATGAAGTTGCAATGAGTTTTCAATCTTCGAAGGGAAGTTATAACTCAAAAACGAGGGTTATAGTGTTATATCAAGACACGTTCATTGTGCTTAAAGACAAAACAACGCTCAAATCAGACAGGTTGCGCTACGCTGGTAATGATGAACCCATTGTTGCAACAGGTAATGTCGTAATCACTCGGGATAACAATTTTGTGGCGACAGCTGATAATGTTGAAATTAGTCCTGATTATGTGCATTTTAAAATTACGGGAAATACAACTTCAAAAATATATGAGGCTAAGGAGAAAGAATGAAAAGAATATTAGCAATACTAACGTCGGTAATATTGGTTACTGGAATTGCAGTGAGTGCGTCGGATCTTGTTATTGATTCCAAGTCACAGAGCTATGCGGAATCTGAAAATAAGATTAAATTCGTGGGAGATGTTAAAGTTTCCGTGGATGATATAAGAGTTGAAGGGCAAACTGCTGACGTTAATATGACCGAAAATCAGCAGCCGGATACGGCTACTTTTTACGATAAGCCTTATGCTTATGAAGTCAAAAAAAATAAAAAACGCGAGGTTAAGGCAAATATTTTGAAAGTTTCTTTGATAACAAAAATTATAAAGGCTGAAGGTGATACTCAGTCAATTGTATATGACGGCAAAACACCTATTGTTGTCATAAATGCGGATATGCAGGAATATGATACAAATAACGGTATAATGGATGCTGACGGTACTGTTACGATAAAATATAAAGATATAGAAACATTTTCAAATCACGCAACTATCAAAACCGATAAAAATGGAGATTTAAAGAATATTACATTAACGGGTAACGCAAGGGTTAAGGAGCAGAATAACGAGTCTTTTGCGGATAAATTTGTATATGATCCTGTAACGGAAATTTTGGTTGCAACGGGTAATACTACCTCCAATGCTACAATGGAAAGCGGTGAGAAGCTTGTTTTGAAATCTGTTTATCAGGAGTACAGTAAAAAGAAAAATATTTATAATGCCAGCGGCAATGTCCGTGTTTGGTATCAGGATTACTATGCGGTAGGACCGAAAATTACTTTTTACCCCGATAAAACTACCGGCAAACCTAATGAAATATATTTTACCGGTCGTTCAAGCATAACGCAGGGGGTAAGGACAATATATGCCGATAAAATCAGAATGACTCTTGAACCGAAAGATTTTCAAGCGACCGGTAATACCAGAACCGTAATCAAAAATATAGGTTCGGGTAATGCGGAGGATTCCGGTATGACACTTGGTTTATAAGGAAAAGGTATGCAAAAACAGATAGATAAAGCAATTGAATATTTTAAAAAACGCGATTGGGATAAGGCAATAGATACATTCACGGCGGTTATGGAAACTATGCCGAATAATGCCGAGATATATAATAATCTTGCATTGTGTTATGCTAACAAGGGTGATTATGCAAAGGCTGAAAAAAACTATCTTCGAGCAATTGAATTAAATCCGAAAATTGTTCAGGCATATATAAATCTTGCGGATATATATTATCGGCAAAAGGATTACGAACACGGTATAGGACTTTTGAATACCGGAGTTTATGAATTGCCGGATGAGTTAATTTTATCACATTATCTTGCAAGATTTTATATGGAAGATTCAAGACTTGATATGGCAATAGATGAACTGGAGAAAATATTGGAACGTCAGCCTGATAATTACGATGCTTATTATGACTTAGGAAAAGTACATTTTGAGCTTGGAAATTACCAGCTTGCAATTGAAAATTTCGAAAATGTACTTGAATACAAAGAAAATAATGAGTTTGTTTATTATATTTTAGCACAGGCGTACGAAGCTAATGACGAAATTGATAAAGCAATCTCAAATTATTTAAAGCTGATTACGTTAAATGACAAATTTGCTCCAGCATACAAAAAGGTCGGAATACTCTTTATGGCACGAGGAGATTGTGATGATGCAATTGAGTATTTTGAGGATTATATAAAGCTTGATTTACCGGAAGAAGAAATTGACAGTGTAAAAGTGTTGATAGAAAAAATAAAAAAGAAAAAAGATGAAAAGTAAATACTGGGTTGCGCTGTCGTCAATAGAGCAAATAGACAGCGGGTTTATAAGCAAAATATATGAATATTTCGGGGATATAGAGGAGGCATTCAAGGCATCACGGCTTGACCTGATGAATATTGACGGGTTAAGCATAAAAAAGGCTGAAAACTTTTTAGCATTACGTGCCAGGGTTAATCCTGATAAGGCTTTAGAGGAAGTTACCCGACGAAACATAAAATATGTAACGCTTGAGGACGAAAATTATCCTAAGTTGCTCAAGAATATATCAGATCCGCCGGCAGTATTGTATTATAAAGGCAGTCTTGATATATGTAATCTTGAAAAAACGCTTGCTGTAGTAGGTTCCAGGCGAGCCAGCTATAGTGCAAAGGAGCAGTTGGGCAAAATTATATCCGAATTTGCGGGTACAGATATTTGTATAGTGTCAGGCTTAGCGGCGGGGATTGATTCACAGGCTCATTTGTCAGCACTCGAGAATAATCTTAAAACGATAGGTGTAATTGCAAGCGGGTTGGATTTTTTCTATCCGACGAGTAACAAACAGCTTTATGAACGAATAGAAAATGGTAATGGCGCTGTTTTGAGTGAATATTTCCCGACGTTTGAACCTTTGAAGTTCAGATTTCCGCAGAGAAACAGAATAGTATCAGGTCTTTCATACGGTACACTTGTTGCGGAGGCTTCATTAAAAAGCGGAGCTTTAATTACTGCAAATCTTACGCTGGAGCAGGGCAGAGAACTTATGTGTATTCCTGGGTTAATCTCAAACCCTAATACCGAAGGGATTTATAAACTGCTCAAAAACGGTGCAACACTTGTTACCTCTGCTGCGGATATTTTAAATGCTCTTAATTGGGAAGTTAAAAAAGTACCACTTCAGACACAAATCCCGCTTTTGAATGATAGTGAATTAGTTGTGCTTAAAGCACTTGAAATTGAAGAAAAAGGTGTGGATGAACTTATTTCAATTACAAAGATGAATTTGGAAAATTTATTGACATACTTGACAACATTGGAGCTTAAGGGCATAATAAAACAAGTCGGTTCGGACAGGTATAAAAAGGTGTAATAGTGGCAGAAACAGCTAAAAAGAAAAAAGAAAAATCGTTAGTTATTGTTGAGTCTCCGGCAAAATCCAAAACCATTAAAAAGATTTTAGGCGACGGTTACCAGATTGAAGCGAGTTTTGGACACATAAGGAACCTTCCCGCAAAAGATTCCAAAACTGATAATCTGGGCTTTGATGTGGAAAAAAACTTTGAGCCCAAGTTCGAAATTATACCAGGGAAAAAAGCCGTAGTGAAAAAATTAAATGACTTAGCCCAAAAATTTGATAAAATATACTTGGCCTCCGACCCCGACAGAGAGGGTGAAGCTATAGCATGGCATGTAAGACAAATTTTAAAAGTGCCTGATGAAAAAATTAAGAGAATAGAATTCAATGAAATAACACCGAAGGCAGTAAAATATTCTGTGGAACACCCGCGAATGATTAATATGGATATGGTACAGGCACAGCAAACCCGTCAAATTCTGGATAAGCTCGTAGGCTATAAGTTAAGCCCGGTTTTGTGGAAACAGATGGGAAATTATAATCTTTCGGCGGGTAGGGTTCAATCGGTTGCGTTAAGAATGATTTGTGAACGCGAAGATGAAATAGAAGCGTTTATTCCTCAGGAATATTGGTCAATTCATGCTGAACTTGCAAAAGATGGAAAAATATTTGAGGCTGAAGTGTCTAAATTTAAGGACAAAGCACTTGAAAAAAACGTTAAAAATGAGTGTGAAGCCCAGAAAATTGTGGAATACTTAAAAAAATCTGATTATATAGTTTCAAAAGTTACCGACAAGTTAACAAAACGCAAGCCGACGGCACCATTTATAACATCCACATTGCAGCGTGAAGCAAGTTCAAAATTGGGATTTGGAGTTCAAAAGACAATGCAGGTTGCCCAAAAGTTATACGAAGGTATAGAGTTAGAAACGGGAGCAGTCGGTCTTATTACTTATATGAGAACTGACAGCACCAGAGTTTCCGATGATGCTATGTCCTTGGCAAAGGAATTTATCCTAAAGCACTTTGGAGAGGAATATTACCCAGAAACTCCAAATGTATACGTGAAAAATAAACAGAATGTTCAGGATGCACACGAAGCAATCAGACCTTCTTACCCCGAAAGAACACCCGAAAGTATTAAACAATATTTGGATAATGACCAATATAAGTTGTACAAACTTATATGGGAGAAGTTTATGTCATCTCAGATGTCAAATGCCCAAATAGCAAACAAGTCAATTGAAATAACAGCCGGCGATTATAAATTGAAAGCAGGTACCAGCAAAGTTGTGTTCGAGGGATTTTTAAAGCTTTATAACGACTCTGAAAATGAAAAAGAAAATTCACTGGATTGTAAAATTCCGGATTTAGAAAAGGGTGATAAAGTTGAATGCGAAAAAATAATTCCTAAACAGCATTTTACCCAACCTCCCGCAAGATACAATGAAGCATCACTTGTTAAGGCATTAGAGGAGTACGGTATAGGACGCCCGTCTACATATGCAACTATTATTACGGTAATACAAACTCGCAAATATGTTGAAAAACGCGATAAAGTCTTATATCCGACTATACTTGGGCGTGCCGTTGCAAAACAGCTTGTAACTCAGTTTTCCGATATTATGGATTATAAATTCACTGCCGGCATGGAAGAAAAATTGGATAAAATTGCCGATAAAAAAGCAGTGTGGACTAAAGTCTTAAAAGATTTTTATGACCCCTTTATGGATGAAGTTAATTCTGTTATGAAAACAGCAAAAAAAATAAGCATAGAAACAAAGGTTAACTGTCCGAATTGCGGCAAACCAATGGTTGTCAGAACAAGCAAATTCGGGACGCAATTTTTAGGGTGTTCCGGTTATCCGGAATGTAAGACCGTTATGTCAATGAATGTCTTGAATGAGCAGGAAGAAGAAAATGTCGAAACTCAGTCCGAAGATTTGTGTGAGGAAAAATGTGAAAAATGCGGCGGGGATATGATATTTAAAGTAGGCCCGTATGGAAAATATATGGAATGTAAAAATTGTGAGCACAGAAAACCTTACCGTAAATCAACGGGTGTTAAATGCCCTAAGTGCAGTGAAGGCAGCATTGTCGAAAGAAAATCGAAACGCGGTACGGTTTTTTATGGCTGTGATAAGTACCCTGATTGTGATTTTATGTTGTGGAATGAACCTACAGGTGAGTATTGCCCCAATTGCGGTTCCCTTCTGGTTAGAAAAGTCCTAAAAAAAGGCGATACTGTTGTTTGTTCTAATACAAAATGCGGTTACAAAAAAGAGGCTGTAGAAAATGCTGAATAAGGAACTTTACGAAAGATATTTACAAAAAAAAGCTAAAAAATTGGGAGTCTCCATAGATGAGTTGAAGGGCGAAAAATCCCTTAATAACTCAATCGTGCAGCCTGAACAAAATTGCGAAAATGCCAAATTTGCGGAGTCTCTTGAACAAAATTCGCAAATTTTTGGTGCTGAATTGCCGTTAAAGCAGTCTTTTGACCAATCCCAAAAAATTCAAACCAGTGGTTATGAGCCTCAAATTATTGATAGACGTCAAAACAAATTTTGTGTAATAGGTTATCCTCTCGGTCATTCATTGTCTTTTGTTGTGCATACCGCCGGATTTAAGAGTATGGGTTTACAAGCGAGCTATGAAACCCTTGAAACCCCTCCTGAAACACTTGTTGAAAAAATTAAATACTTGAAAAATAACAATTACAAAGGATTTAACGTGACTATACCGTTGAAACTGCCTGTGGCACTTTTTGTTGATGAGGTTGATAAATCGGCTGATATCGCAAGTGCTATTAATACGGTTGTCATAAACCCGGATAGAACTTTGAAAGGTTATAATACTGATGTTATAGGTTTCAAAAGCGCAATTATGAACGATTTTAGCCTCAACGGGAAAACTGCCGGGATTTTGGGTACCGGCGGTGCCGCCCATGCTGCTTGCGTCGCGCTTGCTGATTCTAATGTCAATGAAATACGTTTTTATACTAGAAGTATCCCGAATTCTTTGGAATTGTTGAACTATATGCGCAGATTGTTTCCAAAAATTAAATTTGATGCTTACCAAATAGAATATATTAGAGATTTATCTATGATTGATATTCTTGTAAATGCTACCCCTATCGGAATGTTGGGTCGTTCGGCGGATATGACACCCGTTGAAAAACCTCAACTGATGACACTTCCTGAGGGTGCGCTCGTTTATGATGTTATTTATAATCCCAAGAATACAGTACTCTTAAAGCTCGCTCAAGAACTCGGCTATAAAACAGTTAACGGTGTTGATATGTTTATCGCTCAGGCTGCTGCGGCAGAAGAAATTTGGACCGGCCGAAAACCCAATGTCGATTTGATGAAAATAGCTCTGCTTGAAGCTCTTTGATTGTTTTGCTTTATTCATACCGCAATGCATCAATCGGGTTCAGTAGTGAAGCTTTGTATGCCGGATAATAACCGAAAATTATTCCTATTGCCCCGGAAAAACCTAATGATAAAATTATTGAACCGCTTGATATTGATATTGACATTGCATCTGTTAATTCAACTATCTTTGCACCCGCAATACCGACTATAACGCCTATTATTCCACCTATTACCGAAAGTAAAAATGATTCAATTAAAAATTGAATTCTTATATCTGTGGCTTTTGCTCCTATTGCCATCCTAATTCCGATTTCTTTTGTCCGTTCCGTCACTGATACCAACATTATATTCATTATACCGATCCCCCCAACCAGTAGTGAAACGGATGCTATTGCACCAAGTAATATTGACATTGTTTTCGCTGAAGATTTTATCGTCTCCTGCATTTCTGCTAAATTCCTTATTTCAAAGTCGTCTTCTTGATTTTTGCCTATGTTGTGCCTGTTTCTCAAAAGATCTGTTATATCATCTTGTGCAATATCAAGAACATCTGAGTTTTGTGCCTTTATGTTAATCATCTTTACCGTACCCGGGTATTCCGTCCCGAATACTTTTTTCTGCGCTGTCGTTACCGGTATGAATACTAAATCGTCTTGGTCTACTCCCATTCCGCTTTGACCTTTGGTCTTTAGTAAACCTATTACCTTAAATGGAACATTGCCTATTCGCATTGTTTTGTTTATCGGGTTCATATCTCCGAATAGCTCCGTGGCTATGGTACTCCCTATTATAGCTACTTTTGTGTTGTTTTTTATGTCTTCTTCAATGAAATTTCTTCCCTCTTTTATTTCGTAGTTTCTTATAAAAATATATTCCCCTGTTGTCCCGCCGACTGTGGTTGACCAGTTTTGATTCCCGTATGTGAGTTGACTTGTCGCAGAAGAATACGGCGCTACCGCCAATATCCCACGGCAGTATTTGTTTATTGCTTCTGCATCTTTTAGTGTTAATGTCGGTTTTGTCCCAAAACCCATTCTTACTCCGCCGGAGGTGGCTGATGCTGACCTTATCATCAAAAGATTGCTGCCCATTGATTCCATATCTTCTGCTATTTTTTTGCTGGCACCTGAACCTACCGCAAGCATTATTATTACCGCGCTTACACCGATTATTATACCCAGACTCGTCAGTACTGAACGCATTTTGTTTATCTTTAACGAAACTATTGCCATTTTTAACGTGGATTTGAAATCTATCATTTAGTCTTTACCTCATCCGAAATTATACTTCCGTCTTTAAATCTTACAATTCGCTTGCAATATTCGGCTATGTCAGGTTCGTGTGTTACCAGAACTATTGTCTTACCCATTTGTTCGTTCAGTTTCACAAAAAATTCCATAACTTCTATGCTCGTTTTTGTGTCAAGATTCCCTGTCGGTTCATCAGCTAATATTAGCGGCGGATCGTTTACTATCGCTCGGGCTATCGCAACCCTCTGCTGTTGTCCTCCTGACATTTGATTTGGCATATGATCTTCCCTGTCTGCCAGTCCTACTATTTTTAATACCTCCTTAGCCCTTATTATTCGTTCTTCCTCTGCTATACCTTTGTATATCATCGGTAACTCTACGTTCTCTAATGCTGTCGTCCTTGATATTAAATTGAAACCTTGAAAAACAAAACCCATTTTTAAATTCCTGATTTGTGCAAGCTCATTCGCTCCTAATGCAAGCATATCTCTGCCTTCAAGAAAATAACTGCCGCTGTTTGGCTTGTCTAGTGTTCCCAGCATATTCATAAATGTCGATTTGCCTGAACCTGAAGCTCCCATTATTGCAACAAATTCACCCTTTTCTATGCTCAATGAAACATTGTTCATCGCGTTGAAACTGTCCTCTCCGGTTTGGTATGTCTTTATTGCGTTTTTAACTTCTATCAGTGCCATCAAAACATCCCCGGTCTTCGTTTTTTTGTTTCTGTTTTCTTGACGTTTGTTGAACCTGTTAATACAAGATCGCCTTCTTTTATTTCGTCAGTTATTACTTCAAATTTTGAATCGTCACTCGCTCCTTGTTCTATGTCTATTCGTATCGGCTTATTGTTTTTTAACAACCATATACCTTGATTTTTATATTTTTGTCCGTCGGTTTCGGGTGTGAATTTTAACGCTATATTCGGCACACAAAGTACGTCTTCCTTCTTGTCGGTTATTATCGATACATTTGCTGTCATACCGGGAATAAGCTTTAAATCTTCATTTTTTACGTTTACTATTACCACGTAGGTAACAACGTTTGAAACTGTTGTCGGTGAAATCCTTACCTGAGTTACTTTGCCTGAAAAATCACTGTCCGGATACCCGTCTAATGTGTAGGTGACGTCTTGTCCCACTTTAACTTTGCCTATGTCCGCCTCTGAAACGTTTACTTCTATTTGCGTGTTGGTTAAATCTTGTGCTATTGTAAATAATTCCGGTGCTTGAAAACTCGCCGCTACCGGTTGCCCAAGGTCTATTTCTCTCGAAATTATTGTGCCGTCTACAGGTGCTATTATTTTTGTGTAACCTAAATTGGTCATTGCAGTGTTGTAGGTTGCTTGTGCCTGTGAAATTTGCGCTTTTGCTGAATTGACTTGTGCTTTGTTCGCTAAATAATCACTTTGTGCCTGATCAAGCTCACTTTTTGCTATAAAGTTCTTTGCATACAGGTTTTTATATCGATTGTATGTTTTTGTGGACATATCTAAAACTGCCTGTGCATTAGCCAGATTTGCTCGTGCATTATTTATTTGCGCCGCAGCTTGGTCTACAGATGCTTGAAAGTTCGCTGGATCTATTTGGGCTAGTATTTGCCCTTTTTTTACTTGTGAATTGAAATCTACATATATCTCTTTTATTAACCCTGATACTGTGGAACCTACACTGACTGTATTTACAGGATTTACGGTGCCCGATGCCTCAACAACCTCAGTTATTGTACAGCGTTTTATTTTTCGGGTTTCGTATTTTACTCCGTTTGATTTTATGTTCAGTGTTACAAGAATTATTGCTGTCGCTATTGCTGTTGCTATAATTATTAACTGTTTTCTCTTCATTTAATTCACTTCCTCAATCGTTATCGTTATATCCTGCTGTAAGGCTATGGCTTTTTCCAGCCCCGCACGTGCTACATTATAATTATATACCGTTTGTACATAACTATGTTGTGCATTGTTATATTGAACCTTCGCGTCCTGCAACTCTATAAAGTCGCCCAGACCGACGGAATACCTCCCGTCTGCAAGTTCGAAATTCTCCAATGTTTGCCTGACTTTTACAGCTAACAAAGGTATTTGTTTTTCTAATTCTATCATATTTATGTATGCATTTTGTACCTCAAAATATACGTTCTGTTTTAAAAGATCTATTTCGTTTTGCGCTAACCGGACTTGCAGCTTGCCCGCATCTATTTCGTGTTTTTTACCTAAAATATTTATGCTGCTTGATAATGTTAGTCCTACGTTGAAAGAATTTGTTGAATTTGTATCTCGATATCCGTATCCCGCATTTGCCGTTAGTTCAGGATAATATTCACGTTTTATGTATAACAGATTCTCCTCCATTGCCTTTAATGTGGCATCGTATGCTTTTATATCGGGTCGGTTTTGATAGGCTAATTCTACTGATTTCTCAAAAGTGTATGGAAATTCCTCAAATTTATAATCTGTCAAAATGTCTGTTTTTTCAACTTTTGAAACAAGCTTTGCATCGGATACTTCATCAGGAAGTGCATCTATGTTGTTCTTTTGATCCAATTCCGCAAGGTCTATGTATGTTGTACTTAAATGGAAGGTCTCTGTCGGCTCAATTTGGTAGTCGGGCGTGAAAGCTATGTACATTGAATTATTTAGATTTACCATAGCATTTTTGTAAGCCTTTTCCGCATCTACCAGTATTACTTTGGAATTACTTAAATTAACTTCCGCGTTTACAAGGTCTATTTTTGATTTTATACCTTCGTCAAAGTAAGCTTTTGTCCTTTGATAGTTTCTTTCATTTATTTGAACATTTGCCTTGTTTATGTCTACCGCCGCTTTCGCCGCAAGTACACCGTAATAATTCGTTTTTACTTCGTATATTGTATCAAGTACTCCATCGTTAAAATTGAATAATGCTGTTATCAGATTGAATTTTTGCATACGTATGTTCGCATTTGTTTTACCAAAATTCCATATCAGCTGGTTTAGCGATGCCTCTACGTTGTAGGTGTTTCTATTGTTTATCATGTTTCCATAGCGCGCTGAACTGCTTGTGTTGTTATAGGTGTACCCTGTACTCACACCTATTGTCGGAAAATATGCCGATTTTGCTATTCCTACATTGCTTTTTGATACTCCGTAATTGTATTTATTCCTCTTTATTACCGGACTGTTTTTCAATGCTATTTTTATGCAATCTGTTAGTGTAAGTATACTGTCATTTTGTATGCTTATTTCTTCTATTGCGCAACAGCTAACGCTTGTCAGCATAATAACAGATACGCATAGTAACATATATTTTTTTATATTATGAAGCAAAACTGCTATCCTCGTTTTTTATATAACGATTTAAACATGGTTTTTGTTCATTTTAATCATTTATTCAAATTAATTTTGTTTTATTTGCCAGAAATCACGTTGAAATATTACTAAAAATGGAACTAATTCCAAACGCCCGACAAGCATATTTATTATAAAAATTATTTTTGTAGATATATGAAGATTACTATAATTCCCCATAGGACCTATTGCTCCGAATCCTGGCCCGCAATCCCCAAGCGTTGTAATAGCTCCGCTTATACCTATTGTTGCATCTTGTTCTATTAACGTTACCAGAAGTGAGGTTGCTGTGAATATAAAGAAATAGAAAAATATAAACACTACAATTTGTCTTATAATTTCCGGTTGTACTAATGTATTGTCTATTTTTATATTGAATACTGCATTTGGATGCAAGATCCTGAAAATTTCGCTTTTCATAGATTTGAATACCAAAATCCATCTTGTCATTTTAACACCGCCGCCTGCTGAACCAGCACATGAACCTGTAAACATCGCAATGAATAACAGCAGCTTTGAACTGAAACTCCATTGCGCACAATCTTCACAAGCACTGCCCGTTGAGGTGGTATAACTTATTACCTGATATACAGCTGCCGTTATGGCATCATATACTTTATAATGGTCATTTATGTACAATGCTGACGCAACAAGGATTGATAATACCACGACAATACCTGTGTAAACCCTAAATTCTTCACTTTTAAACAGCAAAAACGGGTTTTTTTGTCTGATTACACGAAGTTGTAACAGAAAGCTCGCACCTGATATGAACATGAAAAACGTTACTATCCAGGTTATTAAGTTCGAATTATAACCCATAATGCTTTGTGCATTTGGTGAAAACCCACCTGCAGCAAGTGTTGACAGTGCGTTACATAGTGCATCAAATTTTGGCATGCCCGCCCAGTACAGTAAAACTGCCGCCAGTATCGTTAAGCCTGTATAAATCCCCCACAATGCTGAGGCTGTATTACGGATTCGCGGCGATAATTTTTCCTCTGTCGGACCTGGTGCTTCGGCATAAAACATCTGCCTGCCCGCCACTGCAAATTGCGGAAGTACAGCCACAAATAATACGATTATTCCCATACCTCCCAGCCACTGGGTGAAAGCACGCCAGAAAAATAATGTCTTTGGATAATTATAATGTGTTAGTATCGTTGCTCCTGTCGTTGTTATACCAGATACTGATTCAAATATGCTGTCTGTTAAGTTTATTCCGTAAAATAAATATGGTATGCAAGCTATTAATCCGAAAATTATCCACGATAATGCTACTATGAACAATGCCTCAGATTTTTTTATGTCATTTAGATTTTCGATTTCTCCGTTCGCATTTGAAAGTTTTTTAAACACCTGTCCGAGTATTATTGATATTATCCCCGAACTTAAAAACGGTATTACCGAATAAAAATCCCGGTAATATAATGCTACAATTATTGGAAATAACAACGTTATTCCAACATATTTTATAACCAGCCCTATTGAATAAAACAGATAGTTTAAGCGCATTATCCCACCTTGAAAAATTCCTTGATACTGTCTGCGTCTTCAGCTTTCGTAAATGTTATAAGTACATCATTTGTCCTTATACGGGTGTTACCTTTTGGAATTATTACGACATTTTTTCTGTGTATCGCACCTATAATCGCTCTTGCCGGAAGCGTTAATTCCATTATCATTTTATCGTTGAATTCTTCTTTTACGGTTATTTCCAATACTTCACCTTGACCCTGTTCTACTGTCGCAAGTATATCAACGTTGTTTTCTTCTAAATCATTTTTTACCTCGTTTATTGCGGAATTTTTTGGTGATATCGCTATATCAATTCCAACTTTCTCAAACAATGGTATATTTAAAACTTTAGAAACACGTGCTATTACTCGTTTTACTCCCAGTTGTTTGCATAAAAGTGAACATAACAAATTCCTTTCGTCATTATTAGTAACGCTTATTACTACATCACTTGAGCCTATTTCTTCTTCATCCAGGATTTTTAAGTTGGTACCGTCACCGTGTATTACCAGAGTGTGTTCAAGCGTTTGTGCTAAGTATTGACACCTTTCATAATCCTTCTCAATTATTTTTGTTTTTATTCTTAAGTCATCAAGACTTTTGGCAAGCATGGCACCTACGTTGCCTCCGCCTATTATTGCTGCTGATTTTACCTGTTCTTTTTCGTGGAAAAATGTCCCTGCCAGTACGTCAAGCGAATGAGGGGTACCCATAAATATGAGTTTATCTTCTTCAAGAATTTCCGTATCACCGTTTGGTATGAATAACTGGCAGTCCCGTGTAAGCCCTACTATAATGGTATCTTTGGTAAATCCGATATCTTTCAGTTTTCGGTTAATTATTGATAAGCCGGGTTTTACTTTGTATTCCAAAAGCCGTGCTTTACCATCTGCAAAATTTTCAACATCAAGTGCGTGCGCAACGGTTACTATCCTGAATATATCTTGTGTCAGCAACTCCTCAGGCCAAATTATATAATCTATAAAAAGTCCGCAGTAATCATTAGGGCTTAATGCATTTTTGTATTCATCTTTGCTTACAAAACATATTGTACGCACTCCACCTGCCTTCTTTGCAGCAAGACAGGCAACTATATTTGCTTCGTCCGTTGCAGTACAGGCAATGAATACGTCGGCATTTCTTATATCCGCCTGTTTCAACACATCGGTATCTGTCGCGTTACCCTGTACAAAACTTATGTCTAATTTGTTGAATTCGTCTGTACGATTTTCCTCTTTATCTATTATCGTTATATCGTGGTCCTCGAAGAACTCTGTCGCCAATAAACATCCAACTTCCGTAGCACCAAAAATTATAATCTTCATATCATATTACCGTATTATAGTCATCAGTCCATAAACTATGACGCTTTGTACTATCTGTAAAACTATTAACGCAACAATGGGTGAAAAGTCAAGTCCGTTTAACGGCGGTATCCAACGCCTGAATAAGTTCAAATAAATGTCTGTTATTTGCCTCAGGGTCTGCCATGGCTGAATTTCCCATCTTATGCTTGGTATCCAGCTTAAAAATATCCTTAATATTATTAAGAAAAAATATAAGTTGAATATATTATTTACACCTTGCAATAAGCTATGCATACTTTAATCCTTTCTTATAGTTGTGATTGTTTTTTTGTTAATGCACACTCACAATTATTTCGCTCTGCGGGAATATTCACTATCATGTTAAACAAAAGTGATTTAAGATTTGCCACATTGTTGTTGAAAACCTCAATTACGGAATGATGTGAAACCGGGGGTACATCACCTACAAGCCCTGCATCATAATCCGTTATTAAAGAGATATTCAAAGGACACATATCAAGCTCTTTTACCAGATAAGCTTCGGGGAACGCAGACATATTAATTACCTGCCAACCCTGATTTGTAAAAAACCTTGATTCTGCTTTTGTTGAAAATCTCGGTCCGTTAATCACAACAACGGTGCCATTTTCATGAATATTAATGCCAAGTTTTTTACCCTCTGCAATAGCGAGTTTTCGTAACTCTGGGCAATAAGGATCAGCAGCAGAAGGGTGGGTTACAACCGGGCCTTCAAAAAATGTTGTTTTTCTGCCGTCCGTCCAATCTACAAATTGGTCACATATTACAAAATCGCCCGGTTTTACTTCTTTTTGTAGGCTCCCTGCTGCACAAGGCGAAATTACTCGCTCGCAACCTATTGACTTCATTGCCCATACGTTTGCCCTGTAATTGATTAAATGCGGCAAGATGGTGTGATTACGTCCGTGACGCGGCATAAATGCAACCTTATGTTGTCCGATTTTCCCCAGAAATATGTTATCACTAGGCATTCCATATGGGGTTTCAACTTTTATTTCTTCTATATCATCAAGAAATTTGTAAAATCCGGAACCGCCAAACACTCCTATTTTTGCCAATTTTTTTTGCTCCATTTTTATCCCTCTTATTGTTTACAAAATTTATTTTACCATAAACAAATTATAATGACATACATCAACGTACCAAATATCAATTGTTTGATTTGAAAAATGTTAAGCTGCAAAAACTCTTATATTAGTTGTCTTTAAGGTGCTTTGTCGTTGTGTTTTTTTTCGGGACTTGAAATTTTAAATTTTTGTATTACCATATAGGTATAAAAGTTTATTCCAAAAAGTTAATATTTAAGCAAAAAACCGTTTAAAGAAGGCTTGGAGGATTTCAATTTACAACCAGAGGATCAAATTTTGAAGAAATTATTACTATTCACTATTGCAATAGTATTTATGTCTTGCACACAGGTATACGCAACGGACGTGAATACAATCAAAGCGACTATAGTAAAACATTCTATTGAAATGGGAGTTGATCCGGCTATAGCATTGAGTATTGCAAGAGCAGAATCAGGTTTCCGCCATGAAGCAAGAAGTGCATACGGCGCTGTAGGTGTATTTCAGTTGATGCCTTCTACAGCCAAGAGAATGGGGCTTAACGCATATTCTTTGAATGATAATATTAAAGGCGGCATTATGTACTACAAAAATATGTATAAAATGTTCGGATCAATGGAACTGGCACTTGCTGCGTACAACGCAGGTCCCGGTAACGTCAAAAAATATAACAATAAAGTACCTCCTTATGCGGAAACAAGGAGATTCATTGCGAAAATTATGACGGATTACAACAGATTAAAGGCAAATCCTGATCCGGCAATGTTAAATGCCGTAAAGACTCAACAGCCTGTCGCTACGGTTCAGCCTGCTCCTGCTCCTGTAGTTTCTAATGTTGAGGACAAGTTACAGTTGGAAATTTTGGAGGAAAATCCTCTTGATTTGGAATTAAATTTGGAAACTTTCTCCATTTAGTTTTGATATTAAAAGTATAAGCGGCATTATGGTGCCGCTTTTTTATGTTAATTTTTGTAACATTTTATTTTAGTTATTAAAGACGAGATAAAAAAACACCGTAAACGCATGTATATACAAGTATTGAAAGGAAACTATGGGTTTAGCGGCATCACAAGCAAGATTATTAAGTATAACTGCAAGGTTATCAGATAATGAGCTGCATTCTCAGCAAATATCTAATTCTAAAGTACGACTTGCTGATAAAACACAAGAAGCCAGTGAGGAATACATTAATGCCTTGAATGCTACTAAACTGACGTACAAAACTTATGACGCAAGCGGAAATGCTACTGAGGTAGCGCTTACACCTGCTGTAATGTACCAATATGGAGATTTAAAAAATCAATACGGCATTTCAAACTCATCCGGTCAGTTGCTGATAAGTTCAACGGATGCTGCTAATTTTCAAGCAAGTAATGATATTGATGAATTTCTCCAATTATATGGTGTACAACTTGTTTCTAACCAGCAGTTTTTTAATTCTTTACAATCGATATACGGTGCTAATTACAGTAATTTTTATGATGTTAATACAGATAGCTCTTTAGTCAATTGGAGCGGATTTAACATCTCCAATTGGTCAAGCAGCGTTGATCAGAGTATGACAGAACAGCAATATCAAACTTGGATGAATCAAATTTCGGGAATTACTCTTACTGGTTATGAATCCGGTTTATACGGCAATTTGATTAGTGAATTATTTTCAAATGCACCTGCTTATCCAGGCGAGGAGCCGCAGGCGCCTGCCGCAGTTGAAATGCCTGATTTTGCTAATTTGGCAAATGCATATAACGATTCTCAATGCTATGATGCGGTAAGTGCTTCTGCTCTTGGAATTGGACATATGGAGCATAATCTTGCTGCACTAATTTGGTCAACAGATGCTTTTGGTACGGATAATAATGGGCAGATTACAAATTCTGATGGGACAATTACTATTATAAATCATGATGATGGATATAACACAGGCTGGGGATTTTCCTTGACTAATTTTAATTTTATTGATGAAGATGGTACAGGTAAAAATTTAATAGATGCACTCAAAAGTGAGGATATTGCAGATTATGCCTGTGTGCAGGAACTTGTTCAGAATTTAATAGATTTATATTGTGATGTAATAAATTATTTAGTAGAAAATAACTGTATACATCCAACAGTTTCTACGCAATTGGAGCCTGATTCTTACACATTACAGTCAACAGCTGAGGCTAAAACTGCAGAAGAATTATTTGCAGATTGGGAACAATTCTATGCGGATCTTGCCGGATTAACCGAAAAAGGAGAAGCTGAGTACCAAGAAAAAATGCAGCAACAGCAGGAACAATATCAACATGATTACGCAGTCTGGTCAGACGCTTGGCTTGATGTATATTCTTGGCTAAATAATTGTAACGCACTTTATAATGATTATATAGCCAGTTTAACTAATCTTCCCACAAGGTTAATCCCTGATGAAGATGATTCAAAAACTTCTTGGTACACAAACTTATGGCACAGAATAAATGGTGAAAGTGATCGTAAGTCAGCTGACGGCATAGCTGGTAAATATTATAAACAGCTTGACGATAATTTATTAACAAGTCAGGCGTGGCTTCAATTTGCGTTGGAGCATGGTATTGTTACTATGGAGCAAGTGCAATTTGTAGATGAATCAGAAGACGGTACGGGTTTAAAAAATACCAGATGGACATCGATAATATATAGTTCATGTACAGACATATCAACAACTGAAGACGAAGTTGCCATAGCAGCTGCTGAAGCTGAATATAATAAAAAATTAAATGAACTTGAGGCCAAAGACAAAAAATACGACAACGACATTAAAAAACTTGATACTGAGCATAATGCACTTCAGACCGAATATGAATCAGTAAAAAGTGTTATCGAAAAAAATACCGAACGATCATTCAAGGCATTTTCTTAAAAGAAAGCTTTAGAGGTATTTAAATTTAGGCGTTGTAAGCTGCAAAAAATGCTTGAAGTAATCTTTGTCCGTCGATTATTGTTTTGTAATCGACGTATTCTTCTTGAGAGTGCATGTTACAAACGCTTGCAAGCCCTACAAGATAGGGTGCGAATCTTTCGCCATTAGCATTTGTCCGGTTTGCATAAATATGAGTTTCAGCCCCGGCGTGAAACGATGAAATTTCGGGTGTGATACCTTCTTTTCGAGCAACTGCCTCAAATAACAAGGGAATATAATCATCGTCTATCTTTTCGAATGCCGGCATGTGTTCTTCAAACGTTATTTTAGCTTGGGCAATTCCGGCATTTTCTTTGTTGAATTCATCAACCAAAAATTTCATAAGATTTCTCAATTCAATTTCTTTTTCGACATTTGAGCTTCTTATAGAATAAGTTGCCTCGCCATGAGTATTAATGATATTGGTCACATCAAGTTTTCCGGCTGAAATTCCGCCCAAATTACAAGAGGTAACGACTTTGCCGTTTTCGGAGTAAAAAACTCCTTGTGGAAATTCCGATATCAAATCTGCAAGCAATTTTGCAGCATTTTCGCGAGTGGGATCTTCAATATCTATTCCGGAATGTCCGCCTTTAAAGGTATTTAATTCAATTTCAACATTTGTATAGCTTGCGCCTGAGGTTAAAAGTTGTCCCAAAGTATCGCTGTCAAGAACAAGCACGTATTTAGATTTCAATTTTGAAAAATCAACATTTCTTATTCCGGTCAACCCTTTTTCTTCATCTCGTGTAAAAATAATTTCCAGCCCACCGTGTTTATAATCCTTATTATTAGCAAGTTGAGATGCAAAATACAAGGCATTGGCAACACCGACTTTATCATCTGCTCCGAGGGTTCTGCCTTCTGCTTTTATAAGGTTGTCTTCCAAGTATATTTTTACCGCTGAGTCATCACCTACAACGTCCATATGTGCTGACAACAGTATTGATGGCTTTTTAGAATCTGTTGCAGCGACTTTAATGATAACGTTTTTGTAATTATCAAGTTCAAAGTTGATGTTGTGATTTTTACAGTAATCGGCAATCCAATTTATTAAAGTTTCTTCTCCAAGCGAAGGTGAAGGAATCTGTGCCAAATTACAGAATAAATCTATTAATTCATTTTCATTTCTTAATGATTTTATATCCATAATCTTTCCTCTTTATATTAATTATAATAACACAAAAACTTTATTTCAGCAAATATGCTAATTGATGTAAACTATACTGGTGCCGTCGCCGCCTTCAAAATCTTCTCCCGGACGAAATTTTGCGACATAAGGCGAGGTTGACAAAAAACTTCTTACAGCTGATTTTAAAGCACCTGTTCCGTGTCCGTGGATAATTGTTACGGATGAAAGATTTGCAAGACTTGCTTTATCAAGATAAAACTCAAGGCTGTCAAGTGCATCCTCCACTTTGTATCCTCTTAAATCAAGCGTATTTGAAAGGCTGAGTCGTTTCAATTCAAATTTCTCAAAACTGCTTGGAGTATATATCTTTGCCGATTTCGGGTAATTTTCATCCGGTAAAGCCAGTTTTTCGGTTTTGATTTTTGTTTTTATATTACCCATTTGGACAAGTATATTTCCGTGTTTATCCGGTTTGGAAATAATTGTTACGGGCTGGTGGATTTCTTTCAGCATAACTTTGTCATTTGGTTGAATTTTATCCCAGTCAATTTCGCGGTAAACTTGTTTTTCTTCGTGTTCTGTCAGTTGCTCGCGAAAATTTTGTTCGAGCTTTGCAAGACGTGCGTACGCACGGCGGGCAATTTTTTCTGTTTTTTCGCGTCTTAATTCTTCTAAAATATCTTTTATTTCGTCTTTTACTTCTGAAAGTTCCCGGTCGAATTTGTCCTTTATATTTTTAATTGTTTTCTTCTTATCTTTTTTTACAATGTGTAAATTTTCTTCATATTCTTGTTTTACTGCAAGTGACGCTTCCTTCAATATTTGGGCTTCTTCGAGGTTTTTAGACAATTTTTGTTGGGTTTCTTGCAGTTTTTCCACCACCAAAATGGACGGATCTTTTTGTGATATCAGAATATTTTTTGCTTTTTCAACAATATTCCTATTCAAACCCAGATTTGAAGAAATCGCAATGGCATTACTCAATCCGGGTATGCCGATTTGTAGTTTATAAGTGGGTTTTAGACTGTCAGTGTCAAACTCTACGGAAGCATTTTTGAAATACGGATTTACATATTCAAGCGATTTTAATTCACCGTAGTGTGTTGTAACCGTTAAGAAAGTGCCTTTTGCCGCCAGATGTTCGAGAATTACCTGCGCCAATACAGCACCTTCAACCGGGTCAGTTCCGGCACAAATTTCATCTAACAGTATAAAAGTTTCATCATCGGATTTATTTATCATATCTATCAAGTTAGTCATATGTGCAGAAAAGGTTGAAAGACTTTGCTGAATACTTTGTGCATCTCCTATATCTGCATATATATTTTTAAACGGGTATAATTTTGCGTTCGTGCAGGGTAAAAACATACCTGATTTTGCCATCAGTAAAAACAGACCTATAGTTTTTAATGTTACTGTTTTTCCACCGGTATTAGAGCCTGTTATGATTACCGATTTGTAATCTTTCCCTATTTCAAAATTATTTGCTATGACATTTTTTACTGTTGAAATTAGAAGCGGATGACGCATGTTTTCAAGGCAAACTTCTTTTTCTGTAATAATTTCCGGTTCTGAAGCTTTTATACTAACTGCATAGCGTGCTTTAGCAAAATGAAAATCAATTTCCGCAAGAAGTTTTTCGGATAATTTCAGCTCTGTATAATGTGTTTTCACAAGTTTTGTAAGTTCGGAGAGTATTCTTATCAATTCAGCATTGATTTTGGATTTAATTTCACGAATTTTGTTATTAATGGGTACAATTTGTTCGGGTTCTATGTAGAAAGTTTTGTTTGTTGCGGAAACGTCGTGGACAATCCCCGGGACTTTACTTTTGGAAGATGCCATAACCTGAAAAACTATTCTGTCATCTCGGGTGGTGTATATATTTTCCTGTAAATGCTTGGAAAAGTCAGCTGATGTCATTAGTTCATTAACTTTAATTTTCAGACTTTTTTCAGTCTCCTTAAGTGATGCAAAAAGTCCTTTAAGTTCTGTTGTTGCGTCTGGTTTTATGTTCAAAGAATCATCGAATGTTAAAAAAATTCTGTCTTCGAGTTCTTTGTTTACTATTAAATTTTTTGAAATCATATGCAAACTTGAATCAGGCATTGAATTTTCTGCCAAAAATCTTTTTACAAGCCTTGAGGTGCGTAAAGTTTTTCCTATGTCATTTAATTCTTTTTCACACAGGTAGCCTGCGTGTGATTTTTTTTCTGTTTCTTCAATATTTGCTACAAATTCGATTGGAATGTCAGTTGCACTGTCAATAATTTTCTTTGCTTCTTTTGTGTATTCAAGCTGTTTTTTTATTTCATCCGGCTTTTCATAAACTCGTAAATTAATACAAAGAGCCTTGCTCTGTGAAATTTTTGCGTAATTTGCAAGTTTTTCCAGTACCTTATCAAATTCAAGTGACGTAAGACTTTTTGATACAATATTCATAACAATATTAAAAAACAAGAGTAAATTATTTGCAATTGTTAATTTTTACTGATAAAATAGGTAAATATAAAGGGGGAGTCAAAAAATGGCCGGTGAAAGACAAAGGGTTACAGAGCAGGACAAAATTAAAAGACGATCAAATTTCGATTCTGTAGAAAGTAACTTAACGGAAGAGCAAGTTAAGCTTGAAGCTTCAAGATGTTTGAATTGCAAGAATCCTAAATGTGTTCAGGGATGTCCCGTTAACATTCAAATACCTCAATTTATCAATGCGCTAAAGGAGGGAAACATAGATAAAGCCGGTGAAATTATTCGAGAAACCAGTATGTTGCCGTCGGTATGCGGGCGTGTTTGTCCTCAGGAAAGGCAATGTGAAGGTAACTGTATTTTAGGAATAAAGGGTCAGCCCGTAGCTATCGGAGCTTTAGAAAGGTATGTGGGTGATAACACAGATGCTGATATGCCGGAGATAAAACCTTCAGGTAAAAAGGTTGCGGTCGTCGGTTCCGGTTGTGCAGGTATTACTGCCGCTGCTGATTTAAGAAAAGCGGGCCATGAAGTTGTTGTTTTTGAGGCACTTCACGAACTTGGAGGAGTTTTAAGGTACGGAATCCCGCCTTTCAGGCTGCCAAGAGTGGTGCTCGACAAAGAAATCTCCAATTTAAAGAAGTTGGGTGTTGAATTTAAGACAAATGTTGTTGTAGGTAAATCAATAACGTTAAAACAACTAAAGCAAGACGGATTTAATGCAATATTCATATGCTCGGGCGCGGGTTTGCCGAAGATGCTTCATATACCCGGTGAAAATTTAAACGGAGTATTTTCCGCAAACGAATTTTTAACCCGTGTAAACTTGATGCATGCGGGTTCTCCAGAAAGCCCTACACCGCTTAGAGTCGGTAAAAAAGTAGCAGTGTTCGGCGGCGGTAACGTTGCCATGGATGCTGCAAGAACTGCTGTAAGAGTCGGGTTTGAACATGTTTACATAATATACAGACGTACGGAAAAGGAACTTCCTGCAAGATTGGAGGAAATTCGTCACGCAAAAGAAGAAGGTGTTGTGTTTAAATTCTTATATGCACCTAAGGAAATTCTTGGTGAGGACGGTTACGTAAAAGCAGTTGAACTGGAAGTCATGGAGCTGGGTGAACCTGATGAAAGCGGTCGCAGAAGGCCTGTTTCGACATGTCAAATTGAAACTATGGAGCTTGATACGGTTATTGTAGCACTTGGTACAGGCCCAAATCCCATTATCCAAAAGTCTGCCGAAGCTGAAGGGTTGGAAATTCTTACGGATAAGAAGGGTTACATTATTGTGGACGGTGAAACACGTTCTACAAATATTCCAACGGTTTACGCGGGCGGAGATGTCGCTCCTGTCGGTGAGTCTAACGCTATTAATGCTATGGGTGCGGGTAAAAAAGCTGCAAAAGCTATTAATGAAATGTTAAAATAGGTGTTTTGATGGATACAAATTTAGAATTTAAAGAGTTCAGGGTGTGTTATACCAAAAAAACTTTATTTATTATATTTTTGGCTATTATTCTTTTTACATTGACAGGTTTGGTTTTTATTCTGAAAGCAGATATGTTTGCTGCTGATGCTAATTTTAGCTTAGGACTCAGTTGGTTTTCAAATGTACTTTTCTATAAAATTCTGGGCTGGATTGATTTGTGTTTTTTTACAATGTTGGGTTCGGTTGCTTATTTTAAATTCTCAAAATCCCCGTGGCTTTTTACCGTAAATGAAAAAGGTCTTATTTTGCCAGAAGGGTTTATTGAATGGGAACATGTCGCCAGAATTTATTTGTACGAGATGAAAGGATTGGTGCTCATAAGAATTAACGTAAAGTCAAATGCTGCAGAATACTTAAAAAGAAATTACAGTAGATTTCAAAAATTCTTAGCTTTAGTGCAAGAAAAAAATACTTTTTCTTACCCTGTTTCGGGAACAAATGTTGATATTCACGAATTGTATAAATTTATGAGGTCGCATCTAAAAAAATGTTCATAAAAAACCTCGGTATAGTATTCATAGCTTTTATGTTGTTTATTGCTCCTGCGTTTTCGCTGGAGCTGGATACTTCTGTGGATGAAGATATCAGAAAGAATTACAACCCGTCAAAACTTGAGTTGGAATCTTTACCTCCGCTTCCGTCAATTAAGCCTAATCAGCCGGTATCAAAACCCCCGTTGGAGCCGATTGAGATTCCTGAATCAAAACCTATCGGTAAATTGCCGCCTTTAACTCCTGCGAATCAAAAACCTGTGATTGCAAAAATCGATAAATCAACAGCTATAAGAATTAAAAAAGGCACCAAATTCACTGTTAAATCTTCTCAGGCAATATCAGATGCTACAAGAGTCGGTACAAGATTGTCTTTTGTTTCTCAAAACTCCGTTACTCAAAGATATGTTACTATTCCGCAAGGTACTGTCTTTAAAGGTGAAGTTTACGATTCTCACCTCCCGCAATATTCAGGTAACGGCGGCTTGATTGTCTTGGGCATTGATAGTATGGTCTTTAGAGGTTCAACTGTCGGTATTAGTGCAAAGATTACCAAAGCTAATCATAAAAAAATATTCCTCAATAACATAAAAGGCAAAAGACAATACTTGAAAGGTACCGTAAATTCACTTAAACCCGGTACAAAATTCTATAAAAAAATGATGAAAACAACTTCAAAACTTGCAAACGGCACTTTCACCGTAATTCTTACACCGTTTACGGTTGTTGCGGGTGTCGCTGTTTATGCGGTTAATTTTGTCGGCTCACCTTTATTCGGGCTCTTTTCAAAAGGCGGCAGAATTTCAATCCCTGCAGGAAGTGAATTTGAAATTAAGCTTCTTGAGGATGTGTACTTGTATTAACAGAATTTTAATTCTGGTTCCCTAAGGCATTATTTATATCCCTTGCTCTGTTTTGTCTGCCTTGAGTTACAGCTTTGATTGTTTTTTCACTTTGAACTGTGTTTGCGGTACTATTAATGATTGCGTTGAAATCTATGTTATTCCAACACCACCAAGCACCATAGCATAGAGCTATTATTACTAAAATTCTGACCATTTTCTCCTCCTTTTTTGAGTGTAGCAAAAAAATTATATTATTGTCAATTTTAATAAATTTTGTTATAATTGACGAAGCAGTAGGAGGATATGCATGAAAGTTTCCGGCAGGTTTAACGGGGGGGGGCGACCTCTCTAAGTAGAAAAGACAAGGGTTTTGACCTAATCGATATCATGTGCTATAATTCAAATATGAAGAATTATAGTTCAAGAAAAGGATTTACTTTAGCGGAGGTTTTGATAACACTCGCTATAGTCGGGATAATAGCGGTATTAACCATACCGACATTAATCAGTAATTATAAGAAGAAACAAACGGTTGCCAAATTGAAACAAACATATTCTTTGATTTCACAGGCTCTGATGATGGCACAGGTTAACTATGGGGATACCTCTAATTGGGAAGTTTCCGGGATTTACGGTACGCCAACGAGTGATCCTAATTTTGATAGAGAAAAAAATATAACTGTTTTTACGCAAAAGTATTTTATTCCATATTTAAAAATTGCTGACGATTATGGTTATACGAATTTTTATCGCATAAATTACGATGGTCCGTTCAACCCTGGAGATGGAAGCTACTACGGGAATTATAGTATGAGTTATTTTGTACGTTTATCAAACAATGTTATAGTAGCAGTTACTCTTGGAAACTCAGGTTGCATTGGCGGGACAAATCCTGACGGTTCCTGTGTATACAGTGAATACAGAAATATATTGTTTAAAGTCGATGTTAACGGGTTTGCAAAGCCTAATACCTTGGGTAAAGACGTTTTTTATATGACATTTGATTTAAAATCCAGGACTTTCAAATTTTATAGTTATGATAATATCTATAGAGAGGATTATTTGAATTTTTGCGGGTCAAATTCGGGTGCTTCGGTCATGCTATGTGGTTATTTGATATTCCTTGACGGATGGGAGATAAAAGATGATTATCCGTGGTTCTAATTAATTTTGAAAATTTTTAAGACTTGTGATTTTCAAATTTGCAAATGATAAAAAATTTGTTATAATGAGTTACAAAAGGAGAAAAGTCATGGATGAAGCTTCAATGACCTTTAACGGGGGGGGGCGACTCCTCTAAGTAGAAAAGACAAGGGTTTTGACCTAATCGATGTCACGTGCTATAATTCAAATATGAAGAATTATAGTTCAAGAAAAGGATTTACATTAGCGGAGGTTTTGATAACACTCGCTATAGTCGGGATAATAGCGGTATTAACCATACCGACATTAATCAGTAATTATAAAAAGAAACAA
>CASGCE010000009.1 GCA_949299935.1 uncultured bacterium
ACAAACACAAAAATGATGAAGATTATAATGAAGAATACTGGCAAGATTATGCAACGAGAAATTGTGGAGGATTCAATACCTCCAAGATTTTAAATGAAAAAACGGTATATGTTTTAGCGGATGGTACTATACTGTTTTGCTCTGGTAATAGTTCCTGCAGGATTATAGCTATTGATGTAAACGGAATGAAAGGACCAAATAAGTGGGGATATGATTTGTATTCGTTGACAATAAGATCTGACGGAAATCGTTTCAGATATGAAGGTGATGCTTGTGTTTATCCTGAAAAAGGCGGAAAAACCTTTGTGCAAAGGTATACTGAAGTGTTCCAATAAAAAAAAGAGCCGAAAATTTTCGGCTCTTTTTTATTTAACCTATAACCGGTGCAACGAATGTCCTTGTTGCAAGATCTTTATCCAACAGTAACAAAGCATGTTTATCGTCGCCGATTAACTCTAATTTTGCAAGAACTCCGCCTACGTTATTTTCTTCCTCGACTTGTTCTTTTAAATACCAATCCAAGAAGGATAATGCGGCACGGTCTTTTTCTTGTTCTGCAACATCCATCAGAGCATTAATTCTTGAAGTTACATATTTTTCATGTTCAAGGACATTTTTAAATACATCCAACGGAGATTTCCAATCGGTTTGCGGTTTATCAATGGACATAAGCTCGACTTTGCCGCCTCTTTCGTGTAAATAGTTATACATTCCCATTGCATGAGCATGTTCTTCTTGGACTTGAACGGTCATCCAATTTGTAAATCCTGTCAGATTTAATCTCTCAAAATATGCTTGCATAGAAAGATACAAGTATTCAGAAAATAATTCCTTGTTAATTTGTTCATTAAAAGCTTTCTCCATTTTTTCAGAAATCATAATTTTCTCCTTTTTTATTATTAAGTTTAACATGTAAAAATTTAAATGAAACTATTAATATTTCGGGTAATGAAATAATTTTAGATTTTATTTATACGTAAATTATTATGAATTATGTAAACAAACTTTTAAAAGCTTTGGGACATACGATAAAGCTTAAAAAAGATACATGGGCAGAAAACCATACTTATTATGCGATAAATACATCAAAAAAATGGATAGCAAATATTGTTCCTTCTGAACTTTTAAGTCGTGATGTCAAAAAAGCGGTCGAATCAATATTAACTTTATCTGAAAGTAATATTTTTTATGAAAAGTTTCCTGATTATATAGAATCTCCAAACTATGGTGATAAATGGGGGCGTCTTGCAAATTACATAGAAATAAATGACAGAGCTATATCAGAAATGCACGGAGATAAAGATTGTTGCGGAATATTAAGTATGATAAAGATTCTTCCGGCAATACCACCTTCAGCAAAAAGTTGGGCAAATTGTGTAATTATTTCACAAATCTTCCCGAATATTTACGGTGACGGTTATAATAAAGGTGCTTTTGAAGAAAATTCAATTTATGGAATAAAACTTAATGCAGGTTACAGTCAAAATATTATTTCATATCATATTTCTGAAAAAATTTCTCCGGAAGAACAATTAAAAGCTTATAATGATTTAGCCCATTTCCGCGGGATTAAATCCGGTTTTAGAATGGTAATTTCTGCAGACCAGATAAAAATTGCACACCCTCAAAAGCAAGATGTGAACTTTGATTGGCATAATGATAAACACATAGAACTTTATATAAGTGAGTGTGTAAAGCTTATGAATCTTGGATTTGAAGCTATGTTTATTGATTCAGCAAAGCATATCGGGGGATATGATATGGAGAATTACACAGGTGTTGGAGCTTTGCCTGAATATTCACAGATGCAGTACATTTTAAACGAAATTCGCAGCCGCTCGGGCAAAACTGATATAAGTTTTGTCGGCGAAAAAAGTTCTGATGATTTTGAACGATACAGAAATATGGGGCTTACGGCCGGCAGTGATTATATAACGGGTGATGATTTTTATGCTGTTAAAGAATTATCAAAAAGATGCAGATATATGAGAGATTATGCCCCGGGGGTTGAAGTCGAAAATGATAATAATCAAGGTGGTCTATCCTACGAACAAAGACTTAACAGGGTTAATACTGCACTTTTTGCTTTTTATTCGGCAAACGATAAATTACCGAGTTTTATGCAGACAGGTGATATTTTCCCGTTACAATATGAAACAAATACTCATCTGATTATGATGACAAATCCTTCATATTCTCAAAACGGTTCTCCTGAAAATCATTGGGAAAATTTATTTGCCCAAGATGATGGTAAATATTATAACCATAAGTTGGGTGAACTTTTTGCATATGCATTAGCTTTATAAATGGAAAAAATCTTAAAGGAGTAAGTTATGAATAAAATTACAAGTATTATATTGAGTACTATAGCTGCGACAGTGGGTGCTGCTATGATTTTTATTATTATTAAAAAGCAAAAAAAAACTCGAATGACTAAACTTCATTGCGGACAATATACGGTAGATATGTTCAGAAAGATTACAAAAGATTTGAACAGGGCAATAGCAAATACTGAAAGACGTCTTGCAAAACACGATAAACTCCAAAAACTCTATGAACAAATGCAATGGTTGCCATAATCAGAAGATTTTATTAATAACAATTACACGTAGGGCTTAATGTTCCGTCACAACATTGTGCTTGTTGACCTGCACATCCGCAAACGCCACCATGGTTTGAACAGCAACCGCGCTTATTGAGAATATCAAAATTTGTCATAAAAGTTAAACCGGTGATGACTATTGTTATTAATATGGCGGAAAAAATAAAAATTCGTTTCATATTAAGATTACCCTATCAGTTCAACTATACCTGTATCGTGATTAAAATGACATTTTGCAATATATAAATTATTGTTTCTTACAGCTTCATTTATTATTACAGAATGCTTCATCAGGTAATCCTCTACCCAAATTGTATGCTGTTGCGCGAAAAAATTGTGACAAGTTATGTCTTCTTTTTTATCCAAAACGGGATAAACACATTTTAATATTGATGAAAAATCACTCATAGGTTCAGGATAATGCTCTTTTGCATACTTCATCACACCACAATCATCATGTCCTAAAAGTATTAACAGAGGAACTTTAAGTTTTTTAACAGCATATTCAATACTTTCTATAACATTTGCTCCTGTTGTCATGCCTGCAACTCTTACTACAAAAAGTTCGCCTATTCCGCAGTCAAAAATAATCTCAGGTATTACTCTTGAATCAGAACAAGTTAATACACAAGCATATGGCGCTTGGTGGTATGCATATTTTTTTAAGGCCTCAAAACACATATTTTTTGTTGTTGGTGTGCCGTTTACAAAATTTTTATTGCCGTTTAATAGTCTTTCAAATTTTTTTCGTGACCTTTCAGGTATATTCATAAGTTTATTTTATAATATTTATCGGCATATTGCAACTAAATTAGACCTATTATATAATCATCTTGAAGAGGTTTTGATTATGACAGTTATAAAAAATTTAACTGACAAATTGTTTTTGTTGGAAAAATTGAAAAATAATAAGGTAGTCCGATTTGTAATTGCACATCCCGAATTGTTTACATTGATTGGGTTGTTGATAGCTTTTTACTATATTTTCTTTAATGATATAGGGAAATATGCATTAATGGATGTTGATGAAACAAGGTATGTATCAATGGCTCGGGATATGTTTTTATCAAAGGATTTTATGACTTTGTATTTAAACGGAGAATATTTTTTCGAAAAACCACCTTTGTATTTTTGGGGTGAATGTTTATTTTTTGCTTTGTTTGGAAAAATAAATGAATTTACAGCACGATTTCCGGTAGCTTTGTATGGTACTTTGACATGCTTTTTGGTATATTTTACAGGGAAAAAAATTATTTCAAGAAAATTCGGTGTGCTTTCTTCGTTGATTTTGGCTACAAGTTTGGAATTTGTTATTCTTGCAAAATTTGCAATTTTAGATATTGTTCTTGCTATTTGTATAGCATTTTCTGTTTATTTTGGAATGTTAACTTATTTCTGTCAAGAAAAAAATAAAAAATATTTTTGGTGGTTATTTTATATATTTTCTGGACTTGCTGTTATGGCAAAAGGAATTCCGGGTTTTGTGGTTCCTTTTGGTACTATGTTTTTTACCGCTTTAGCTGCTAAGCGTTTCAAAGAACTTTTTAAGCCATTATATGTGTTTCCGGGTATTGTTCTATTTCTTTTGATTGTTGTTCCCTGGCATGCACTTATGTTTAATATTCATGATCCGTTGTTTTTTCAGGAATATATTATTAAACATCATTTAGAAAGATTTTTTACTTCCGATGATATTGGTCGTGAACAACCGTTTTATTTCTTTATGCTGACCTTTTTGTGGGGATTTTTTCCTTGGATTTTTTCTTTTATTGCCGCCGTTGTTGCAAAATTTAAATCGATAAAGCTTTATGATTACTCAGCTTTATCAACGGAACATAAATTTCTTTATCTGAATTCTATAACATTTTTGTGGATTATGTTTTTTTATTCCCTTTCAAGTACAAAACTTATAACATACTTGTTGCCTATATATGTTCCTGCAGCATTTATAACCGGATATATTTGGAATAATTATAATAAATTCAAAAAACAATTAGATATAGCGGCTTATATACTTGGTGGTATTGTTCTTATAGCTTTTATTGCAGGATTATGTACATCTTTATATTTACCGGAGCAACTTTATCAGGATATTTTATATATAAAATGGTTTTGTGTAATTTTGTTGTTTGTAACAGGAATTTTAATAATAACTTTTGTAAAAATTAATAAACCTTATGCGCTGTTCGGAGTATTGGTTGCTTTTATACTATCTGTATCTGCATTTTTAACGAAAGAGTTTTTTGAAGTAGATTATACTTTTGGACAGAATGATTTAATGCAATTTGCGAAATACGCAAAAGAAAATAATTATGATATAGGTGCTGTTGAGCTTGAGCGTAAATATTCGTTACTATATTATGGTGGTAAAAAGGTAGATTATAGGGAGGATTATGATGCACAAGAGTTACTCAAAGATAATAACAAAGTAGTTGTAATCCTAAAAAAAGATCTTAAAAGAGTAATGAATAACAGTGAATACAAAATAATAAAAGCCGGTAGACGGTACTATCTTTTAAAAAGAAAATAAGATTTTTAATGCAAATATCTGAAGTATAAATAAATTGAACTTAAAGTAAGAGAAATAAATGTAATCAAAGCCCCATATTTCATAAATCGCATAAATGATATAGGATGATTTTTAGAAGCAGCGGTTTCACTGACAATGACGTTAGCTGCAGCACCGATTATTGTTAGGTTTCCGCCAAGACAAGCCCCTAAAGATAAAGCCCACCACAAAGGGTGATGATGATGCGCATTGCCTAAATAAGGTAATGTGTGTTGAACCTCGGCTATTAAAGGTGCCATTGTTGCAGTATAAGGAATATTATCAACCACTCCCGACAATATACCCGACCCCCATAGAATTAACATTGTTGCTGCAGCAAGACTCCCCTGCGTAAGTTCAATAAGTTTATCTGCCAAAAAACTTATTCCGCCATTAGCCTCAAATCCACCGATTATAATAAATAATCCGACAAAGAAAAATATTGTCATCCATTCTACATTTTCATATATTTCTTTTGGTTTTTCAAATATTAACAGTATTGCAGCACCAGAAAGCGCAAATGCATATGCCGGTATTCCAGTAATATCGTGTGTTATAAATCCCAAAATTACAAGGAATACTACGATCATTGAACGTATCATAAGATTTTTATCCGTAATTGTTTTTGAATTATCAATATTAGCTATTTGTGCCATTTTTTCAGGTGTAGAAACTAAACTTTTTCTAAACATAAAAATAAGTACAGAAATACTCACCAGAAATATTAATGTAACAATGTCGGTTAATTCATACAAAAAATCAGTAAAGCTTAAACCTGCTTTAGTACCGATAATTATATTTGGGGGATCTCCGATGAGCGTTGCAGTTCCTCCTATATTGGAAGCCAGAACCTCAGAAATCAAAAATGGTATAGGGTCAATATCAAGTTCTTTTGCAATAACAAAGGTAACAGGCATCATCAATACAACAGTTGTAACGTTATCTAAAAATGCCGATGCTACGGCTGTAAATGCGGCAAGTGTGAAAAGAACTAATTTCGGATGTCCTTTAGTCGATTTTAAAAGTTGTAAAGCCATCCATTTGAAAACTCCGCTTCTACTTGCAACTTCAACTAAAATCATCATTCCTACAAGTAAAAATATCACATCAAAAGAAATGTATTCAAAAACTGATTTTACATAAACTCCTGCTTTTTCATCATAATATGAATGAAAAGGCAACAACCCCAATAATAAAGTTAAACCAGCACCAACTAAAGCAATTACTGATTTTTGAATTTTTTCGGTCGCTATAATTATATATGCAATTAAAAGAATTGCTCCTGAAATTATCATTCCGTTATTTGTAACAAAGTTTTCAATCATAATGAACCCTCCCTTTTGTAGAGTAACACAAAAAATGTTCAGATGTCCAATAAAAAATAATTCTGAGAATAATTCTTAATTTTTGTAAAAATTAAGAACTTACTACTAGAAAAAATATAAAAATAGAGTTATACCGAAAATAGGGTTAATGTAAGCGGAATAAATAGTAATAATTATAGTAATATATATTATAATTATTACATTTTGCCATCTAAATAGCGTATTGCATAAGAGAAAAAATGATGTAAAATTGTTTAAGTAATGTTAAATTTAAATGTTAAGCTAACAAAAAAATGTGATTAAACGGTTTAACATAATAAGTAGGTGGAACTCAGTTTTGGAAAAAAATAAGGTAGAAAACAATAAAAAACGGACTGCAAAAAAGTCTTTGAATTCGAATCCTCTATTAGATAAAAAAACAAATCCGATTGTGGATAAGCTTGTGCAGTCTGTGGTTCCTCAAAAAGAAGAAAATTTACATAAAAAAATTTCAAATCCTTTTTCTGAAAAAACAAATAACATAGTTGCAAAAATTAATAATTTTAATACTTATAGAACCAATAACAGATTATATTCAGGCGGAATAACAAATCCCATAGCAACGAATGATAAAATTGTAGATTATGCAGATTTATTACAGGAGTTGAGTAATCAGTTTAATAAAAAAGAGTCGCTAAGTGAAACTTTTAGTTTGATTAACAATACTTTTTATGACAAGATTGATTCTAATTTTACGGCATTTGGTGTGTTCCATGAAAAAGCCAAATGTATAAATCTAAGGTTATATACAAAACGCGGTGAGACATATTCTTCAAAGGTATTGCTATCGGATGAATTGAATCCGGTAATACAATCTTTCAAAAATTTTGAAGTAATTTCTCAAAAAAACATTAACTTTTTAAATATTCCTTATTTACAAAATTCGCCTGCGCTAATTTTGCCTATGGTTTCTGTAAACCAATGTATTGGAGTTATGATATTAGGTAAAGAAAGTACGAATGTAAATATAAATATACTGGAGCTTTTTGCCAATTATTTTGCTATGTTCATTCACAATATTGAATTAATGGCAAAAACAAACAAATATGCCAATACAGACACTTTAACTTCGTTATATAATCACAGAGGATTTCAGGAAGTTTTATCTTCAGAAATACAAAAAGCAGAGGATAATAAAACGGCACTTTCGATTGTGATGCTTGATGTTAATAACATATCAAAAATTAATCGCGAACTCGGTCATGCAAAAGGTGATGAAGTAATTAAGCTTGTGGCAGAAAAAGTAAAACAAAATATAAGGCCGTCAGATAGTGCCGGCAGATACGGCGGGGATGAAATAGCTATCATAATGCCTAATACAGACACAAAAGAGGCAAAATACCTTGCAGAATATATAACGTATTGTCTTTCGTGTTGTTTTGTTGATGATGTAGGGCCAGTAAAGGTTTCTGTAGGTATATCAACTTATCCTGAATGTACTAAAAATCAAGAAAAGTTGTTAATTTTGGCAGAACAGGCTATGTATATTTCACAAGCTAAAGGTTATAAAGAAGGAATGTCTGCTATTATAAGTTCTACAGATTATAACTTCTGGGATGATGTTGCTCTTAATTCCTTTGCTGAAGTTTTAACAAAGCGTCATGCACAAATCGGGATTAATTTTGAAGAAGAACTTTTACATAAATTTAATAATGAACAAATAAAATCTCATAACCATCTTATGGAAATGGCGACATCACTTGCGGGTGCAATTGATGCAAAGGATCCTTATACAAAAAATCATTCAACATCTGTTTCGAGATATTCCGAGGCTCTTGCACGTGCGGTAAACCTTCCTGAAGAAGAAGTAGAGCAAATTAAATTAGGAGCATTGTTGCATGATGTCGGGAAAATAGGTATTCCGGAAAGCGTTTTGAAAAAACCGGATAAATTATCGGATGAGGAATGGGAGATTATGAAACAACATCCTGTAATTGGTGCGGAAAAAGTTATTGAGCCTAATGAGGCTTTGCGGAATTTAATTCCGATTGTTAAATACCACCATGAACGTATTGACGGAAATGGCTATCCCGACAAATTGAAAGGGAATAAAATTCCGCTTGCTGCCAGAATAGTCTCTGTTGCGGATGCTTATCACGCACTAATCAGTGACAGACCCTACAGAAAAGGTATGCCGGTTGAAAAGGCTTGTGAAATATTGAAAATGGGTTCAGGTACTCAGTGGGATTCAGATTTGGTAAGACATTTCATTTCTATTGCCCCATCTCTTTCCACAAGTGTGTAGTGTTGTTTTACAAAAATAATAAAATTTTGAAACTTTATACATAAATTTAAGAATTATATTAAGGGTTTTGAAAAGTACCCACTTGCATGATTTTCAAAAATAGTGTATAATCTCAAGAATAAAAGGAATTAAGGTTTCTTTTTAGTATTACCAAATCAGGAGAAAAACCATGTACGAAGACGAAAAATTAGTTTGTGAAGATTGCGGAGTAGAATTCATCTTTACATCAGGTGAACAGGAATTTTATGCAGAAAAGGGCCTGGTAAATAAGCCCAAAAGATGTCCTGAATGCAGAAAAAAACGCAGACAAAATAACAGAAGAAACCGAAAGATGTATGATGCTGTTTGTTCAAAATGCGGTGTGCAGACACAGGTTCCTTTTAGACCGATTGAAGGCAGAGAAGTTTATTGTAAGGATTGTTTTGCAAAGCTTTCTGAAGAAAATAATAACACTAAAGAATAATTTAGAGGGGTTTTATAAAGACCCCTCTAAACATTTATACAGTTATTTAAATATTCTATAGTGTTTATTTTCTCGTCATAAAGATATTTGATAAAGTTTAAATAAGCTGTATCATATGATGTTATCACAAGATTAATTTCGAATCCGTCCGTACAGAATGGTTCATAATCGTAGACAACGTAGCTGTTATATTTGCTTTTCCATTCTTTTCTTTCTATGCGGCTGTTGTTTTCTTCAATAATATCTTCTAGCCAATCGATGATATTTTTATCAACATTTTTTATTTCCAGTCGGTTGTATTTGCCGCAACTGTTTTCCATAAGCATAATACATCTCCTGTTATATTTGAATTTTAAATTGATTTGCAACGGAAATAATCCCCAAAAGGTATAGGTTATTATAGTAGTATTTGCTAATATTGTTATAATTTGCCACTTAGTTTGTTATATGGTATAATCCTGCTAAAGGAGAGATATAAATGAACTTTATGTATATTTTTACAGATATTCCTATACTGATAGTTATATTGACATTTGTAACATCAATAATATTTTGTATAAGAAAATATGTATTTATCAATAAGAATTTGGTATTTTTATATAACTTTTTAGCAAACTTCAATAAAAATGACCTAAATTTCAGATTTAAAGAAATAGATGAATGGATGAGAGTAAACCCATATGTTTCTGCGTGTTGGCTTGAATTTAAAAATACTTTAATATTTTCCGAATCCGTAGCTTTAAAAAGTGAGGATAATGATTTAACCTATCAAGATGTTTCATCAACGGTTCAAAATATTCAAACAACGGTTGACCCGTTATATTTTTTCAATGAAGAAAGTCTTGTAACATCAAATTATAATTCGAAATTAATGGCAGCTATGCCAACTATTTTGACAGGGTTTGGGCCTTTATTTACGTTTTTAAACATAGCAATAGCATTTGGTAAAATTGATTTTTCAACACAAGAGAGAACGATTGCTTCAGTAGCCGGTTTAATGAGCAGTATGCAGATTGCGGCTTTGGTTTCAGTTATTGCGGTAGGTTCATCATTGATGTTCATGATTATTGAGAAAATATTGTATGGATTCAAATGTGCAAGGCCTCTTGCCAAAGTACAGGATAAAATAGCATATTTATTTGACAACATTTCTTCTGAGAAATTTTTATTTGAACTTTTGAGGGAAACAAAAATTCAAAACAATTCAGTATCAAACTTAATTATGGCAATGCCCAATCATTTTAAAATGGCGCTTAATGCGGGTATAGCGAGTAACGTTGTGCCGTATTTAGAAAATTTAATCTTCGGTGTAAACCAAATGAATAAGCAATTAAAAGAAAATATTAAAACTGGCGGTGATTCAGTTGACGATTTGTTTTAGCAGGTGAAAAATGGCAATATTAGTTAAAAAAAATAAGCCGTCATATTCAAATGACAACATATTCTGGACTACTATGGCCGATCTTTTATTAGGTTTAGCGATAATATTTATGACGTTGTTTGTACTTGCAATGACTGGTTTTACGCAAAATTCTATTCAGCAAAAACAAGAACAGATTAAAGCCTCGGAGGAATTAATAGAAAAGCTTGAAAAAGAAGACATTCGTGCTGAGGTAGACAAAATGACCGGTGATATAAAGATTTCGGATTTAGAATTATTTGAATTAAACAGTTGGAATTTATCCGCAAATGGTAAACAATATCTTGATAAGCTTATACCAATATACATAAACACTATATTTTCCAAGCAGGAATTAGTTGACGGTATTAACAATATTGTAATACAAGGTCATACTGATTCTCAGTCTTTTTCGGGTTTAAAGACGAAGGATGAGCAATACATTAAGAATATGGAGTTAAGTCTGAAGCGTGCGAACTCTGTTGCGGAATACATTTTTAAGACTGATTATAACAAGGATTACAGTGAACAATTGCGTGATAAAATTATTGTTGAAGGAAAAAGTTTTTCAGATCCTATATTAAAAAGTGACGGCACGGAGGATTTTGATAAAAGCAGGCGTGTCGAACTTAAACTCACGGTCAAACGTTGGGATTTATCGCAAGCATTTGGCTTGTAAGCATAAAAAACAAAGACGTAATTTTTGAGGTGAAGAATATTATAAATATGTATACTTTAGGTATAGATTAGTAAATTTTATAAGTACAAAAAACAAGGGAAAATATGTCAAAAACACTAAGCGAATTATCGCGTTCATTAAAGGAATTTATAGCTGAATCACAAGATGCGCACACCTCGGGTGACATTAAAAAATACAGATACAATAATTTAAAAATAGACATTTCCGATCCGAGGACGACGAAAATTCCTCAAGTTATAATAACGATAGGGATGTCCGAAGCTTCATTTGACATAATGACCGGAGAGAAGATATCCGGGGGATTAGGGCCTGATGAGAAGTATATCTTTAGGTGGTTAGACAGGGGTTCTAACAGAGGGGAATTAATAACGATTATGAAAAATGCGCAAAGGCATATAGGAAAAGCTCAAAGCGGAATAGATTAGCAATCAGTTATTTTTCATTGTTTTTGAGCGTAGCTGTCTGTGGTAGGTAATTGCAAATCTGTGTGCTTCATCTCTTATTCTTTGTATTAAAAATAGTGCGCTTGAATTTCTGGGTAAGATTACCGGTTTTGGTTTTTCCGATAAGAATACTTCTTCATTACGTTTTGCCAAGCTAACAACGTCAATTCCTTTTACATCAAGATCTTTTATAATTTGCATAACACTTGATAATTGGCCTTTGCCCCCGTCTATTATTATTAAATCAGGTTTTGCCCATTTTTTTTCACCCAAATGAATTAATCTGCGTGTTAAAACTTCTTTCATTGATAAGAAATCATCGGGTTTACCTTCAGTTATTTTAATTTTAAATTTTCTATATTCGGATTTCTTTTTAACACCATTTATAAAAGTTACCATTGAGGCTACAGTATTTGTTCCCTGAATATGTGATATATCATAACATTCTATGCGGTGAGGGAAATTTTTCAGGTATAATTTTTCAGCCAGATAAGAGCCAATTTCATTAAAATCATCTTTTATTTTTGACATTTTGGTTATTTTAGCATTTTGCAGAAGGACATTTGCGTTTTTGTCCGCAAGCATTTGAAGTTCTTTACCTTGAGATGATTTACCATAGCTTATTTTAACCTTTTTTTGTGCTAAAATCTCCAACCATTGTTCGTATAATGTTTTTTCTCCGACCGCTTCGAGTTCTCCAGAAACTATTTTGTCGGGATATCCAAGGGTAAGTGTGCTGTAATATTCCTTGAAAAATGTTGCAAAAAACTCTACATGATCATCTTTTTCCACATCATATACAAAATCCTTTTTATCGATAAGTCGTCCTTCTCTAATCATTAAAATTACTATTGCAAAAATACCCTCATCAGCTGCAAGAGCTATAACATCTTCGTTAAGTTTAGTATTTTCATATACGACTTTTTGTTTTTCAAGGGTTTTTTTCAAATCAAGGTAACTGTCACGAAGTTTTGCGGCTTTTTCGAATTGAAGGTTGTCAGAATATTTTTGAATTTGTTCCATTAACTGTTCCATTAATTCCGACTGTTTGCCTGATAAAAATAATTCAGCCTGACGGACTACGGCTTTGTATTCTTCACTTGTAACGAGGTTTTGACAAGGTGCAAGACAGCGTCCTATATGGTAATACAGGCATGTCCTGTTTTTAAATTTCGGAGTTTTACACTGCTTTAGCGGAAAAATTTTCTTTAAAAAATCAAGAGTTGAATGCATTGCCCTAATATCTGTATAAGGTCCGTAATATCGACCTTTTTCAGAGTTTATATTTTTTTTACGGACTATCGATATTCTGGGAAAATCTTCGTCCGTAACAAGAAAATACGGATATTTTTTATCATCTTTTAATAATACATTATATTTTGGCTTATGTTTTTTTATCAGATGACTTTCTAAAATTAATGCCTCAACTTCTGTATTTGTAATTATATATTCCAGATGGTCAATTTGTGAAACAAGCACCTGCACTTTTATGCTGTCATGTTTTTTGTTGAAATAGCTTTTTACACGGCGTTTGAGAATTTTGGCTTTACCGACATAAATTATTTCATTATCCTTGTTGTAATAAATATAACAACCGGGTAACGAAGGTAAAAGTTTTAAACTTTCTTTCAATTTGTCGTTCATTAACTATATTATATAATTTTAATATTTTTCTGCAATAAGTTATACATTTGTTGTATTTTCTTATGAACATCTTGACAAAAACTGAAAAACAAATATAATGTTGTCATGATTAAAAAAGATATGGAAAAGATTAATATAGATATAGAAATGTCTAAAACCCTTGCCAAGACTAGCTCACAAGTCGGGGGGGGGGTACCATTCTTTAAGCTTTAAGAGGCTTTTCCGTATAATAGAAAATTTATTTGATATCACAACCCTATTGCGGCCCGTAATCGCTATGAACAAACGAAATATGACGGGTCTTACTTGTCATGTTGATACAATATTGATTTCACCTTTCGATAATTGTAACAACTTGGGCTGCAATGGGGCTTTGATATCAACGCACGGTTATGCGTGAATAACCAAGAGATAGTTGTATAAAAAAAGAAAGGTAAAAAAGATTATGACAAAAAGATTTGGCTTTACTTTGGCAGAAGTATTGATCACATTAGGTATTATCGGCGTTGTAGCTGCCATGACAATTCCGACATTGATTTCAAACACAAACGGAGCCCAGTTCAAAACAGCTTACAAAAAAGCATTATCAACTTTGAACCAAGCAATATTAATGAATATTGCAATGGAAGATACTGTTTTAAGTACTATTGGTGATGACAACGCCACTCAAGCAAATGCTGGAACAAGATTATCTGAAATTTTGGGTAGTCGTATGCAATCAGCAACTGAAATTTCAGCATCTTATCCTGCAACTGGTATTACTTTGAAAGAAAATAGTCCAACACCTGCTGCTCCGATTATGGATTATACAATTCAATGTGAAAATGAAGGTAGTGCAGAGTCGCCAAACTGGCAAATCCCTGCCCCTAGTGCAGGTTCTGGTTTGACAGTTCCTGAGGGTGCTAGTTGTGATGCAACCACTCATACTGCGGTAATAAAAAAATCAATGTCAACAACTGTCGGCGACTATGTAAAATATTCATTCGCGGATGGTACAGCATTTTGGTATAATAAAAATGCTTATAAATGTACAGATGAAACGGCAACGGAAAATGACTGTTATGGTTTCATTGATGTAAACGGTGCAACAGGTCCTAATACAGTTATTTACTGTGCAGATGCAGCATCAGGCTCATGTGAATCATCAGAAATTACAGATATGTTCCCTGTAATCTTCCACGGACAAACATTTGAACCTGCAACAGATTCAGCAAGAGCAGTATTGTTTGGCAAATAATTCATGTATATATGTTCATTATAAGGCGGGGTGTATATCCCGTCTTTTTATTTACTATTACAAGGATTTGAACACAAATTTGCAAATGTTTGAAACTTTGGAAATAGTTTTAAGATTACATATGTAACTAATTCTTAATCGTGCAACAATTTTTACAATTATACGAAATCTTCGACAGAGAGCTGAACTTTTCCGGCTTCAGGGTTCATAACTTCAATAACGATTTTGTTTTTACCCTCAACAACGCAATCTTTGCCATTCATAATAAGGGTACCCTCCTGATTTAATCTAAAGGCAATTTGATTTGACTCTGACACACTTTCTCCTGCAAGCTCCTGACCGCCTGTGATAAATTTAACATCTTTTGGTTCAAAAAGTGCATCATTAATTTTTACGTAATTAAATCCGCTAATAAATCCAGGCCCCAGAACATTTTTTAATTCCAGACTTGCTCCGTTGTCAATTTTTTTTAATGAACCTTTTTTGTAAACTCTTTTAATCAAAAATTCAGGGACGACAACCATTTCAAATACCTCTTTTCAGTAAAATCCAGCTATTTAAACAATTGATACATTTTTTGCGTACCTATCTGTATTATAACATTTTTCATGTCAGATTTAAAGCCCCATACCGATTTTATGTTCCTGTCTTTTTCCCAAATGACTATTTCCAAGGTGTTATGCGGTTTTAAAAATTCGTTAATAAGATAGAATTTATCCTGAACACGTGTTCGTTTAATATAACGTCCTATTTTAACTCCGTTTAGAAATATTGTTGCACGTCTGTACCAAAAATTTTCCAATGAAAGGTATTTAGCAAAAAATACATCATTTTTGAAATCAACATCAAAATTTACAGTAATTTTTGTAAGATAAGGATTATCGCTTTCTCTGTTATCTCCGCGTTCCAGTGAAAGTTTTTCGTTTACATAAAATTGAACGGGGATTTCGGGTTTAGTCACAAAAGTTACGAGTCCTCGCGGGGAGTTTGTGTCACCCGAAAATCCCTTATCAAACCCTAAATTTTGCACAAGTATGGTAAGTTCATTTATATCTTGCGAAAGAATATTTTTATCAAGCATAATTGAAATTGTTTCAGGGACTTCTTGTAACTTTTCAATTTTATAGCTGTTACGGTTTAGAACTTCTTTCCCGTTGATGTATACCGCAAAAAGATGCCTTGCACTGAGAGTAATTTCTTCAATATTATCGGGGATTTGTGCTTTGTACCATACAAATTCATCATACAAGCCGCAAGAGAGTGAATCTGTTTTTTCTCCTATTTTTCTCCAATTTGAATAGTCGTAATGCAAATCTATTTCCGGTGAACAAAAATCAATTGAAAAATCTTCTATTATTTCGGGTTTGTGATAATCTTTAAATTCAGTTACAACACAATATTTTTTGGCGAATTTATGCTTTAAATCAAAATAAGCGATATCGGCATTTTTTTCTATTGCGGCAGCACCGTTTGGAAGTACATAGTCAGCGTTGAAAATAAGTTTGTCCTTCAGCATCCAGCTTTTGTCAGCCATATGTTTTGTCAAAAATACAAACTGAGTCTTTTTGCCGTCTTTTTCAAATGTCAGATTGTCGAAATCCTTTCTGTCACCTGAAATAATTCCGTGTTCTTTTAAATATATGTTTGCATCTTTGTCTGCTATCATAAAGATTGCTTCTTCATTTTTATTGTGAAGTCTTGCAAATATCTCTACGTCTGAAAATTCAATTTCGCACCCTTTTAACTTTAGATTTACCGGACAAATTTTCATATCATAAGGTCTTAATTTTATGTCTTTTTCGAACGGCAATTCTATTTCCTTTGTTTCGGAATTCATATTACGGATGAAAAGCCAGTCACAATCATTTATATTGTCGTGCCTTAGCTTGGTATAAATATTTTCCTGATTAAATTCAAAATCAATAGGATAAGTGTTTGTAAATTCAAAAGAATCTAAAAAATAATTAATTTCTTTTGCTTTGAATAAGTTGTTCTGTACAATACCAAACTCATCAATAGGAGCGGTGAATTCATAACTTGTGTAGACTTCATCACAAGCCAAATCATCCCAAGAAGTTCCACCTGCAGCCATATAATGATTGAAAAGCGTTACTCCTTGAGAAAGTGCGGTTTTTGTCATTATGTTGATGTGCTCATCGCCGAGTGCATCACGTATGTGCTTGTAGCCGGAACCATCCCATTTATCAAACCATCCGGATTGCATCTCGGCAATAAATGGCGGCGAATTTTCTTTTGCATTTCTAAAAATTTCTTCTACATTATCAAGTGTGTCAAAGCAGAAATTGTCTTGCCGCCAGTTCTGGTTTGGATTTATGTAAGGATATAAATCAAGTGCATAAATATCTACCACGTTGGCCCATAATCCGGCAAAATACGCATCATTATGAAATATTGGACACTTGATTCCTTTATCACGCGCCATTTTGTATAACTGGCGCATATAATCCTCCTCCATGGTGTCTGTAGCGTACTCGTTCTCTATTTGAAACAAAATTACATTGTCAAATTCGTTTATTATGGGAATTATTTGATTATACCATTCCTCTATGTATTGCATATACTTTTGTGAATAATGATATTCAGTACCAATACGGTTTCTGGGGATTACATCCTCCATTTTTAAAAGCCAAAAAGGTAATCCCCCGGCATTTACCTCTCCGTTGATAAATGGGCCCGGACGTGCTATTACGTATAAATCGGTTTCCTTTGCTGCTTGAAGGACTTTTCTTACGTCTTTTACACCCGTAAAATCATATTCGCCTTGTTTTTCACTGTGATAATTCCAGTTAAAATATATATCAACAGTATTATATCCGCTCGCCTTCATCTTTGAAAAACGGTCTAAAGCCATTTCATATCCGGGGGTTCTGAAATAGTGGAAGGCTCCGCTTTTTATAAATTCTCTTCTGCCGTTGATTATAAGAGAATATTTGTCAAAAGTAATCTCCATTTCTCTATTGTAATCTTTTTTGAGGTTTGGTCAAGTTTTTACAATTGATTGAATATTAATGTTTGTGATATACTTAAACTATGGAAAGTAAGAAGATTAAAATAGGGTTGATTGGCTTAGGTACCGTAGGTTCCGGTGTTTATAAAACGTTGCAGACATTTGATGATATTGATGTTGTTAAAATTGCCGTTAAAAATAAAAATAAAAAACGTGATATTCTAAATTTGAATGAAAATTTAATTACGGATAATCCATACGAAATTATAAATAATCCGGAAATTGATGTGGTATGTGAACTTATAGGCGGTATGGAACCGGCTTTTGACTTGATAATGAAAGCTATAGCGAATGGTAAACATATAGTTACTGCAAATAAAGAACTTTTGGCAAAAAAAGGTCTGGAAATATTTAGTTTTGCTGAAAAACATAACAAGGTTGTTCTTTATGAAGCTGCAATAGCAGGCGGAATTCCGATTATTATGCCCATAAAGACAATTCTTGCAGGTAACAAAATTAATAAAATTGAAGCTATTTTAAACGGGACAACAAATTATATTTTAACAAAAATGGATGTTCAAAATGCACCATATGATGATGTTTTAATGGAGGCTCAAGATTTGGGTTATGCTGAAGCGGATCCCACCGGTGATGTGGAAGGGTTTGATGCAGCCTACAAAATTACAACTCTTGCTACTTTAGCATTCAAAAAAAGAATTGAATTTGAAAATGTGTACAGAGAAGGTATAACAAAAATTCGTACGGAAGATATGAAAGCAGTCAATGATTTGGGTTATAAGATTAAACTCGTTGCCTCAGCTAAAATGGATGAAAATGGTTTTGCTGATGTGAGAGTTCACCCGATGCTCGTGTCTAAAAATTCGACGCTTGCTCATATTGATTTTGTTAATAATGCGGTAACTCTTACGGGCCACCCTATAGGACATATAACGCTTTCAGGTTTGGGTGCCGGAGAGTTTCCTACCGCAAGTTCGGTTGTAGGTGATATCTTGACTATAGCAGCAGAATTCGGTACTACTGATTATTTATTGCCTATGATGCGTTGCCACCATGAAGAACTTGCAAAGTGTTTAAATATCTTGGATACTGAAAATAAGTATTACATATCTTTAAATGCAAAAAATAATAAGGGTGTTATAGGTAATATCGGAAATATTTGTGCAGATTGTGATATCAGTGTCGAAAGCATTGTGCAGAAAAATGTCTCAGATAATAATACGGCTGATATCACTGTAATTACCGAAATTTGTAAAGAAAAAAACATGCGAAATGCCGTAAAAGCTTTTCAGGAAAGTGACTTTATTAACAATGTTAATAGTTTGATAAGAGTTCAGGTGTAATTATGTATTATAAAGGTTTGATAGATAAATTCAGAGAATATCTTCCGGTTACGGATAAAACGCCGGTGATAACCTTGAATGAAGGAAATACACCGTTAATTAAAGCGGATAATTTGGCCGGTAAAATAGGATTGGATGCGGAAGTTTATTTGAAATTTGAAGGCTCGAATCCTACGGGAAGTTTTAAAGATCGCGGTATGACAATGGCTGTTTCTAAAGCTAAAGAAGAAGGTTCTGAAGCGATAATTTGTGCCTCGACAGGCAATACAAGTGCATCCGCTGCTGCATACGGCGCAAAGGGCGGTCTTAAGACTTATGTCATTATTCCTGACGGATATATTGCGCTTGGAAAACTTTCTCAAGCTATGATGTATGGCGCTGAAATTATCGCAATTCAAGGAAATTTTGATGTTGCCCTTGAAATGGTTAGAAATATTTCTCAAAATTACCCGATTACTTTGGTTAATTCCGTAAATCCTTACCGGATTGAAGGTCAAAAAACCGGTGCCTTTGAAATATGTGATGCGCTCGGTGATGCACCTGATTATCATTTTATCCCTGTGGGTAATGCTGGCAATATTACAGCTTATTGGAAAGGATATAAGGAATTTTATTCTTTGGGTAAGTCTAAAAAATTGCCTAAAATGATGGGTTTTGAAGCAGAAGGTTCTGCTGCAATAGTAAAAGGTCAAAAAATTGTCAAACCTGAAACAATCGCAACCGCAATTAGAATAGGCAACCCCGCAAGTTGGAAACAGGCAGAAAATGCTCGTGATGAAAGTGGGGGTGTTATTAATTTCGTTTCTGATGATGAAATAATGAAAGCATATAAACTTATTGCTTCAACTGAAGGTGTTTTGGCTGAACCTGCAAGCGCTGCCTCAGTTGCAGGGTTGATTAAGTTTAAAAATAATTTAAGACCGGGAACTAAAATTGTTTGTGTTTTGACCGGAAATGGCTTGAAGGATCCCGATAATGCTATAAAATATTCTAATGCTGATGTTAAAAAAACTCCTGCGGATTTGCAAGAAATATTGAAAGTTATGCGTTTATAGAAGGATAGAATTATGAAAAGAAAATTTAATGCGTTCACTCTTGCAGAAGTCTTGATTTCAATTACCATAATAGGTGTTATTGCTATGTTGACTCTGCCAAATGTTATTAATAATTACCAAAAAAAGGTCTATGTAACTAATGTCCAAAAAGTTTATAATGTGGTCTCTGATGCAGCTCAAAAATATATGACCGATAATAATTCGGATTCCTTAGAAGAAACTGACTTGACAAGTATTGAAGGTGTGGGTGAGTTTTTAAATAATTATTTTAAAATAATTAAAGATTGCAATGTTATAAGTAATAAAACCAAAAATATTTGTTTAATACCTTCATATAAAGATGTTGATGGTGTTAGTATTTATACCCCTTATTTTGATGAAAGATATTGTGTAATACTAAATACAGGTGCCTTCGTTTGTATGGATACTATGAGAATGCTCTCTCCGCTGTCTCATGGTTATTCATCGGTAATTTTTGATATTAATGGTGTTAAACCCCCTAATACTAAAGGACTTGACCTTTTTAGTTTTGAACTTTATTCAGATGGTAAAATTAGTGAAGGATATGAGAAACAAACTAAAATTGAATTTTGTGTCTCTAATGCCCAAGATGGCGGTTATGCTGCCGGTTGTTTTACAAAACTAAGACAAAATAATTGGGTTATGGATTATTAACAGGAATTCATGGTATAATCCTGTTATGAAAAAGTCGCTTTTAACAGGATTGCTTCTTATATTCTTTTGTCCTTTTGCTTGTTCAAATGAAGTCACTGAGGATTATTTTGATTTTGCAACAAATTACTGTATTGAAGGAAATTATATTGAGGCGATTAATTATCTTGATAAAATTTTGTTAATCGAGCCGAATAATAAAAATGTTCAAGATTTGAAAAATGGTTTGAGACAAATTATTCAAGGTAATAATAGTTCATTTGTTCCGCCAAAAAGTAATGCCGTAAAACAGGCAATAAATTGTAAGAAATCCGGCGATATACAGGGAGAATTAAATTCTCTCGAGGGTGGACACGATTACTGGGCATACTACTTCTTGGGACAATTCTATCGCCAAAATAAAAATTACAAGCAAGCAATAAGTTATTTTATTAAGTCTGTAAATCTGAAACCGAGTTTTAATCAATGTTATCTCGAAATTGCAGTATGTTATTTTGAACTTGGAAATTTTCAACAAGCAATTACATATCTCAAGCAGTATTTAAAAATTAATCCTCAAGATGATTTTGCTTATGCATTAAAAGCCAGATGTGAAGCTAATTTGAATAATAATGATGTTGCATTAAGTGACATTTTAACCGCTGTGGCTTTGGAAAATTCTATCGATAACAGATTTTTGGAAGGTAAAATATTATATAATATGAGAAGGTATGAACAGGCAAAAACTAAACTTGAAAAATTGACGAATGAAATTCAAACGGCTGAGATATACAAATATATAGGATTATGCTACGCTGAGTTGGGCGATTTTTCAGAAGCATTGAATAATTTAGATAAATCAATCCTCCTGTCTGATGACGACAAAACAGTCAATGCAAGATATAATGAATTGAAAGCTAAAATTGAGAAGTAGATGAGACATAAAAAAGAAAAATTTATTACTAAATTCAAAAATTGGGTATTTACGGTTATCCTGGTTAGCATAATGTTGTTTTGTGTACAGGGTTATACTAATGTGTCAGGTTTGAAATTTGTTCAATTATCAGATACTCACTTTTCAAAAAACTCTCCGAATACCACATTTAAAATGATAGCCGAAAGTCCAAACCTTTTGGATGATGCAATTGATGAGATAAATTTTATACCTAATGTGGATTTTGTCATGTTTACCGGTGACTTGATTGATAAACCTTTTGAAAAGGAACTGCACGCTGTTTTACCGCATTTGGATAATTTGAATGTACCTTGGTATTTTTCTTTTGGTAATCATGATATTTGTGTCGGCGGATATCTGACAAAAAGTTTGTACTTTAGCATTTTAAAAGAAAATAACCCTGATTTTGTGTTTGAAAAACCGTATTATTCGTTTATACCTAAAAAAGGTTACAAAGTAATTGTATTGGATAGTATTATAGATTCCGAAATCACTGCTAACGGATATATCTACCCTGAACAGTTAAAATGGCTTGATGAAGAATTGAAAAATTCGCAAAATGATGTCGTACTTATCTTTATGCACGTTCCCATAATAGAACCTTTTTTAAGTCCAAATCATTGTTTGAAAAATGCTGATGAAGTTAGGACTTTAATTGAAAAATATAAAAACCCTATAGGAGTTTTTACGGGTCATTACCATGCTGCTAAAATTACACAGAATAATAATGTTTTATACGTCAGTACTCCTTCATTGGTTTCTTATCCTAATGCATTTAGGGTTATTAGTATAATTAATAAAAGAAATAAAGTTATTTTTGATATACGGTTTAAAGAAACCCGTTTAAAAAATGTTCAAAAACTCGCCAAGCTTATGGTACTTGCATCTTCATTGTATAGTGGGGAAGAAAAAGATCAAAACGGTGTTTTTATAATAAAAAAATAGTGAGGTGTTGATGAGTGAATTTAGTTTAAAATTTAGAGGTGTCAGAGGCAGTTATCCTATAGCTAATAAAGATTACTTGCAGTACGGTGGAAATACTGCTTGTGTAGAGGTTAATGTCGGAGGACATCTTGTGGTTCTGGATGCAGGTACCGGTATGATTGATGCGGGTAACGAATTAATGGAAAAATATATCACATCCGGTGCTACTTTTCAGGAAAGACAACCCATTAAAGCTATCGTACTTCTTTCTCATATTCATCAAGACCACATACAGGGTTTTACATTTTTTAGACCTCTGCATTTAAATTCAACCTGTTTGGAAGTTTTTGGTTCTGTGTGCGAAGAAGAAAATTTGGCTGGTGAGCTTTCAAGTACTTTATTTGGTAAAACTTTTCCACTAGATTTGGGTGATATTGCCGGAAAGCTTGATATAGTCAATATTGTTTCAGGGCAAACAATAATTTTAAATCATAATTTTGAAACTAAAATTTTAGAACCGTTGGCGGATTATCAACCTAATTTTGATGATGTTGTAATAACTTGTTATAAGTCTTATGCACATCCGCAAGACGGTGTAATGGTTTATAAAATTATGTATAAGGATAAATCTATAGTATATGCTACCGATAAAGAAAGTTATCTTGGCGGAGATAAAAATTTAATTGATTTTGCTCGACATTGTGATGTTCTCATTCATGATGCGCAATATACTACTGAAGATTATCTTAACCAGTACATTCCAAAACAAGGTTACGGTCATTCTACTTTCGATATGGCTTTGGAAGCTCAAAGACAAACTAATGCTGACAAGCTTGTATTTTTCCATTTTGATCCGGGCTATGATGATGAAAAGTTAAACAGAATTAAAGAGCATTATTGCAGCAAATATCCGGATAAAATTTTCATGGCATACGAGGGTTTGGAGCTTGAAATCCTGTAGGAGAATATTAATAATTTTATGATGAAAAAATCTTTTTTAACAGTATTGATAATTATGTCTTTTTTAACATCAGCTTATAAAAAACCGAATGTTTATATTATTGATGCTGAGAAAAATGCATATATGCATAATAACTTGGGTTTAATGTATGTTAATGAGAAATGTTATTATGCGGCTATTCAGGAATATAAAATTGCTATAAGCCTTAATCCGAATACTCAGGCTACGGCTGTTTATTATAACAATTTGGGAGAAGTTTATCTTACAATAGGTTTTCCTGATTACGCTTTAGATTGTTTTCAAAGAGCTTTGGCTCAATTTAGCCTTAATTTTAAATATTATCAGAATCTAGCAAGAACCTATAAAGCTCTTAATGTTGTAGAAGAGCAAATCGCAAAGTATTCTGATGAATCAAATCCTTTGAATAAGGTTATGCTCGGGGTATTATACGCACAAAAAGGTGAAACAAAAAAAGCAATTACGATTTTGGACGAGTTTTGTATGACAGAGCCGGATTTAATCATTACACCTTCAATTAAAAAATTTATTAGGGAATTGGTTTATCAATGATGAATGTAAGAAAAAAGCTTTTAGAACTTAAAGATGATAAATACAAAAAATTCAATTCTATTTTAGTTCCGAATGTTAATAATATTTTAGGTGTGAGAGTTCCTGATATTAAAAAACTTGCAAGGGAGTTTGCTAAAAATCCAAACTGGCAATATTATAATGACGAATTGTATTATGAAGAGTTGATGATTCAAGGTCTTTTGATAGGTTATGCTAAAATTGATATCGAACAAAGACTTAAATTACTGGAGAATTTCATACCTAAAATAAACAGCTGGGGTATTTGCGATGTGGTTTGCTCAAATTTGAAATTTACAAACAAAAACAAAGAAGTTATGTGGAATTTTCTGCAAAATTACTTGAATTCAGATAAAGAATTTGAAATACGGTTTGCTGTTGTAATGCTATTAAATTACTATATAGATGACAAATATATAGACAAAGTTATAAAAATCTTGGGTAAAATTAATCACGAAGGATATTACGCAAAAATGGCTGTTGCATGGGCATTTTCAATATGTTTCGTAAAATATTGGAACAAAACCCTAAGATATTTTGAAAAGTCAAATGTTTCTAAATGGATTTATAACAAGTCTATCCAAAAAACTTGCGAATCTTACAGAGTTTCAAGTGAAGAAAAAGAGTTAATAAAAAAAATTAAAAAATAAAAGCCCTTTTATAAGGGCTTTTATTTTTTATAAAGGTCTTAAAGAGTTCCTGTAAATTTCTTCAACAACATTACGGCAATTTCCTGATGGAGCTATGTCTAAAAGTCCTGATAAAGAAGGAGTTGTATATACAAGATCAACAAGTCTTTTAACATCATCCTCAACAAATCCTTCATCCATTAATTTTTCTTTTACGCCAACTGAAAACAGCCAATTTTGAACACCTTTAGCTGCCTTATCGGTTTCAGATACATCACCGGTTAATCCTGGAACCATTGGTGATAGAATATCAGCTAAAATGTTTGCCTTATCTTTGTATATAACTTTTATCACGGCAGGCAAAAGTATTGCAAGCCCTAAACCGTGTGAGAGTTCGTGTTTGACAGCACTTAGTGGGTGCTCCAAGGCGTGTGTATAGTGTAATAATCCGTTATCAAAGCATACACCACCCATCATTGCAGCATATGCAAGAAAATATCTCGCCTGCAAGTCATCAGGATTTTCAAGAGCTTTAGGCAAATATTTAACTACATCTGCAATAACTTCTCTGGCTAAAGTTACCGCATATGGTGAAGTAACTGTACTGGTTGCAGCTTCAATAACATGATTAACCGCATCTATTGAAACATAACGAGTTTGTTTTGGTGACAATTTGGTCATCAATTGTGGATCGTCTATTGCATACATCGGATAAATACAATCATATGCAATTGCAGGTTTGAAATCTTTTTCCGGAACTGTTACAACTGCAAATCGGTTTGTTTCTGTACCGGTTCCGTGTGTAAGATTTATAGAAACAATAGGAGCTGCTTTTTCGGGTATAAATCTGAATTCATAGATATCATTCGCATTTCTGTCAGGATATTCCATCAAAATAGCAACGGATTTACCTGCATCTGTAGGAGAGCCTCCGCCTATTGCAATTACTGCTTTAGCTCCAAAATCTTTAGCTGTTTTTGCAGCTTCATTTACATGTTGTGTTGTAGGATTTGGAGTTACCTGATCATAATTTACATAACTAATGCCGTTTTCCTGCAATGCTTTTTCAACATAATCCCATGCCCCGGTCGCTTTGTAGGCATTTCTTCCGGACATCACTATAACTTTGTCGAGTCCTTTGTTCTTTAAATCTTTTGCAATGTCGTTAATTTTTTTGATTGCACCAACACCGAAAAATACGGAGGTTCGTGTCCTTATTTCGCGTATATCGTTAATATTTATGTCCTTTTCCCACATTATAAACTCTCCTTTCTACAACTTTACATGAATATTTTAAATCATTAATCCGTCTTTTGCAATAATCACCATATGTAAATAATTTTTGATGATTTGATAAAAATATCTTTATAAGTATAATAAAGATTATGAACATTAATTTACAAAAAAAATATGCTGCTGGAATTTCGATATTTTCTAATGCCGCAATAATAATTTTAAAACTTATTGCGGGATTTATGTCAGGTAGTATAAGTATAATTTCTGAGGCAATTCACTCATTAAGTGATATGTTTGCATCGTTATTAACATATTTTTCCGTAACAATGGCTGCTGAACCTGCTGACAAAGACCACCCTTTTGGACATGCCAGGTATGAAGATATGTCCGGATTTATTGAGGGACTTTTAATTATTTTTGCGGCTGTTTTTATAATTGTCGAGGCAGGTAAAAAACTATTTTTTGCTTCAGGCAATGAATTTGAACCAATATTGGGTATTTATGTAATGTTATTTGCAGTTTTAGCAAATTTATTTGTGAGTGCCTATCTTTTTAAAGTGGCAAAAAAAGCCGAATCAATAGCTCTTTTAGCTGATGCTGAACATTTAAGAACGGATGTTTATTCTTCTTTTGGAGTATTACTGGGACTTGTGTTAATTAAAATTACGGGGATACAAGTTCTGGATCCGGTTATAGCTTTTTTAGTTGCCGTATTAATCTTAAAAACAGGGTTATCAATTACAAAAACAGCCTGGAATAATCTTTTAGATTGTTCGTTGCCGGATCAAGATGTCAGGTTGATTGAAAAAGTTTTGTCAGAGTTTAAAACCAGAGGCGTTCTAAATTATAAAAATATTAAATCACGTCGTGTGGGAGTACACAAAATGATAGAGATGACTTTGATTTTTCCTTCACAAATGATACTTTTAGATTGTCATAATTTGTGTGATGAAGTTGAAGAAAGGCTAGGAAACAAACTCGGTAATACAGTTGTGGTTATTCATGCGGAACCGGATTGCGAAAAATGCATTGATAAAGTCTAACCACCACCGAAAAATCCTACAATCTCTATTACGTCACCATCTTTTATAACTTCTGTTTCATAGCGGTCTTTATTTATGATTTCAAGATTTTTTTCTATAGCAAACATCTTTCCGGTGATATGACGTTTTGCTATAAAATCTTGTATTGTCGAATTTTCTTTAATTTCTACATCATTTCCGTTAACAATAATTTTGATATTGGTCATTATATTTCCTTTTTTGTTTATTATAAAATAAATTTATGCAAAGGTACAGCAGAAATATTTTATTAATTGGTGAAGATAATCAAAAAAAACTTTTGCAGTCAAAGGTTTTAATATGTGGTTGCGGCGGTTTAGCGTCAACTGTAATTATGAATTTAGTCGGCTTAGGAATAGGCAATATAGGACTTATAGATGATGATAATGTCGAAGTTACTAATTTCAACAGACAATTTATTCACAAGAATATCGGAGAAGATAAAGTTAATTCTGCGAAAAAATGGATTGTGGAACACAATTCTGAAATTAAAGTGAGTACTTATAAAATCAAATTGGATAAAAATAATTATGAAGAAATAATAAAAGATTATGACATAATAGCAGACTGTTTTGATTCTTATAAGTCGAAGTTCCTGCTAAATGATATAGCCGTCAAGACAGGAAAAACACTTATTCATGGAGGTGCCACGGAGTTTTTTGGGCAGGTAACGGTCGTAAAACCGCATACACCATGTCTGAAGTGCATTTTCCCAGATATTGATATAAATAAACAAATTTCTAAGGGTATTTTGAGTCCCGTAGTTTCTGCAATAGCTTCAATTGAATCTATGGAAATCGTAAAACAAATTTTAAATATAGGTATACCTTTGGAGAACATATTATTAACATATAATGCGTTAACAAATGATTTTAAAAAACTGAAAATTACAAAAAATACTGCATGTAAATGTTACAAAACTGAATAATATTGTTATAATTAAATTTCGGAGAAAACAAAATGACAACAGGATTAAGTATAACCGGTGAAAATAATAAAATAGTGTTAATAAAAGACGGAAAAGAACAACCGTTTGAACCTGTGGAAGGTTTAAATATTACTATTACCGGTAATTCTAATATTGTAATGATTGAAGTACCGACAAAGTTTATTGCCGTTTCAATAATAATGAACGGAGATAACAATTTTTGTTCAATAAAATCAACAAAACACAGATATATTAGACATACCAGTTTCGGCATGGAAAATGGAGGAGTAATCACTGTAGGAAGCGGGCTGTCAGTATATAGAAATCTTAATGTTGTAGCTAAAAACGGAAAGAAGGTAGAAATAGGCGATGAATGTATGTTTGCCAGAGACATTATAGTAAGAAACAATGACGGGCATACAATAACAGATACACTTACTGGTGAAGTTTTAAATATTCCCGAGGATATAATAATACGAGATAAAGTCTGGATTGCAACAAGAGCGATGATTTTAAAGGGCAGTGAAATAAAAGAAGGTTCTGTTGTGGGTGCGATGTCACTGGTTAATAAAAAATTTGATGAACCAAATATCATGATAGCGGGAGTACCGGCAAGGAAAATTCGTGGGAATATTTCTTGGGATAGAGCTGATTTTGACAGTTATGTCGCTAAGAATAACATAATTATATAATTTTTTTATTCAATTCCAAAACGGTTTTCATATCTTCAACGGGGTTTTTGCCTGTGGTTGTGAGGTAATTTCCTATTAAAATCCCTTCCACACAATTTTTTAATGCCAATTTTTGGTTTTCATTACTTAATTTTATTCTTCCTCCACAAAACCGCAAAACAGATTTTGGATTTGCAATTTTAAATATTGCTAAGGTTCTTAAAATATTTTCTTCATCAATTTTATCGTGATAATCTTCAAATGGTGTTTTAGGAATAGGCATTAAGATATTTATAGGAATAGACTCCGGTTGAATTTCAGCAAGCTCAAGAGCCATTTCAATTCGTTGTTGTTCGGTTTCTCCCATTCCAAGAATAACACCACAGCAAAGTTCCATTCCATATTTTTTAACGAGTTTACAGGTATTTAGTCTCTCTTGCCAAGTGTGAGTTGTGCAAACTTCTGGATAATAAGACTGACAAGTGTTAATATTGTGGTGAAATCTTTTCAACCCTGCATTAGCAAGTTTTTTTGCCATATCTTCATCTAAAATACCTATTGAAGCACAACTACTTATTCCTTCAATTTTGTTTACAGATTTAATAAGATTTAAGACTTTATCAAAATCTTCTTCTGCGGGAGTTTTCCCTGAGGTTACAATAGCAAACCTAAAAGCATGATTTAACTTTGCTTCGTTTACTGCTTTAATAATTTTATCTTCATCAATTAACGGATATGTTTCAATATTTGTTCTGTAATATGAACTTTGTGCACAATACTTACAATCTTGAGAACACTTACCATTACGTGCATTTACTATTGAACAAAATTCAACATTGTTTGAAATATATTCTGAAGAAATTTTTAATAATTCTTGCAGGTTCATATTATATAATTTAAATAATTCATCTTTTTGCATATATCAGCTCCTAAATTATGTTATGTTGAAAATATACTAAAATCAACTCTAATTTTGTTTAATTCATATAAATGATGATTTCTTAATGATAATCGTTATAATAAAAATATGAAGAAATTATTTGCAATAATTTTCACAATACTTTTCTGTATGCCGGTTTACGGCGCGAAAAAAAGTTTTGATTTTGAAGGTAAGGGTTATTTAGGGACTTTACCCAATCTTACGCGTCAATACCAGCCTGCTGAACCTAAATCAACAAAACCTATTATTGAACAAGTGGAGAATTTTCATTCTGCAGACTTAATAAAACCTGTCCCGCGTGACAACCCTGCATTTGTCAATATTATATTAAAGCAAGATAAAACAACGAGATATGTAAATGATATTAATGAATTTATCCCAATGTTAGAGAAAATATATAATTCTATAGAAAACGGTGAAAGTGTCCAGCTATTTAATGCTAAGGTTTATTTCTTCAACAAAAATGCGGATTATTTAAGAGATAAATATATTGAAAGACCGGAGGGGGAATACATATCTTTCAAACGACTTATGGCTTTAAGCACTCATGCCAAATCAATAGCCCTGTTACGTTTTGAAGCACAAAAATATAATCCGTATCTTGCATATTCAGGTGCAGGTTACATTTACGATCCTGATAACATTGCGCAGCAACTGGAATATCTAAAAAAAGAAGTTGAACGAGCAATATTGTTATTAAAAGATGCTAATTAATTCCCCATTTTGCTTTAAGCTGTCGAATTTTCCCGTTATTTAAGGCTTCTTCAAGTTCCATATTAACAGTTTTTAAAAGTTCTTTAGATTCTTCACCTTTGCGGAATACAAGTGCATAAGGTTCTTTGGAATAGCGTTTAGGAAGAATTTTCAAAGTTTTGTCATTCATTGTAAAGCCCAGTAATATTGTATCATCCGCAATCATTGCATCAGCTTTACCTGCTTTTAATGCCTGATAAGCTTCGGGATATGTTTTATAGCCTAAAATTTTTATATTGGGAATATTTGATCGTAAACTCTGTTCCACAGTTGAGCCATATACTATAATTACTTTTTTATTTTCCAGATCACTTAACGAAGTAATTTTACTGTTTTTTTTAACCAGGATTGCTTGTCCTGCGACGTGGTATGGTAAAGAAAAGTCTAAAATAATTTGTCTTTGAGGAGTTATGGACATTGTTGCTGCAATCATATCAACTTCACCGGAGGCAAGTTTCATAATTCTGTTTGCAGTATTAACAGGAACAAAAGTAATCTTATTTGAATCTTTTAAAAGTTTTTCAGCGATAAATCTTGCAAGGTCAACATCAAATCCAATATTTTGACCATTTTTATCAAGGTAACCAAAAGGCGGAGTGTCGACTTTTACGCCAACAGTTAAAATATCTTTTTCGAGGATTGCGTTTAATGTGTCATTAGTTATTTCTTGTTTTTTCCCGCACCCGCAAAGAAATAAAGATACTAATAATAAGGCTCCGCATAGTTTTTTTATCATAGATTAATTATAACATAAAATACAGAATTAATTTAACAATATCCGTTAACAAATATATTAATAATTGTAGTAAGGCTATAAAGCACCAATAATTATATATTTGTACGAATGTATATTTTTGAAGAAAAACCAAATAGCCCAGGTGAATAACCGCTTTTGGCAATGTTTCTGATGTTGGAAGAAGTACATAATTTGTGTATAAAGTTTGTTTTTTAACTTTTGGGGTTTTTAAAGCAAAAACCCACAAACACAAGGAGGTAAAAATGACTATTAAAAAACTTACTGTGGCAGCTGCAATTGCCGTTGGAATAGCAACGTGTTCCTTGAATCAAGCAATGGCGGCTTGTCCATGTGCAGAACCTTTACCAACGGTAACAGGGCCTGCATGTCCTATTGAAGAGCAAATGCCTGTAGTGACAGGCGGAGCTTGTCCGTGTGAAAAGCCGGTACCAAAATGTAACACTTGTAAAAAAGCGTTACCGGAATGTGAATGCCAGAAACCTGCACCTTGCGATCCATGCGAACAACAAAAATCAGACTGTGGATGTCCTGACGAAATAAGCTGTGATGAACCTGCAGTTCCGGCATGTGCATTGTGTCCTCAAACAGGGAAACCTGAAAAATCTCAAATGAAACAGGTTTACGGTTATCCTCAAGCCATTTATGGTACAAATAATTATGTAGGTGAGCCGGCTAATTCTATTTTTTCAACAGAAACAGCAATGAAAGGTTGTTCTACAAGTAAATTATCATCTAACATAAGCGGTGTAACTGTTGCGACGGATGGTAATATCACAGGTGCTGCGGCACAAATGCCTTGTTTAAATGAATTGCCTTCAATGAATAACGGTGTTTCTGTTAACAGAAATGAAGCAACTATGGACGGGAACAATTGTCCGATAGATTTTCAATCATCAAATTCAATTGAAGCCATAAAGAAATCATTAGTCCCTTTTGATTTGGCACCATTTGCAAATCAAACAACAGGAGCCGCAGCCGGAGTTGCCGGTGCTTGTATATTCCCGGATGTTCCTAACAGTCACTGGGCAGCATGTGATATAGATAAATTAGCCATGAATGATGTTGTTGTAGGTTATCCTGACGGTCAATTTAAACCAAACAGAAAAATTTCCCGTGCTGAATTTGCAACAATGTTAGTTAAAGGTTTTAATTTAGATTCCTGCGGTCTTGAACGTGAAAATATTTTTACGGATGTTCCGCGAGGTAATTGGGCAAATGCAGCTATTGCAAAAGCAGTTGATGAAAACTTGTTAAAAGGTTATCCAAACGGTCAGTTCAGACCTAACAACAATGTAACAAGAGTAGAAGCTTTGACTTCAATTGCAAAAGGTATGACTTGTGACATAGATCAATGCAAAGCTGATGAAATTTTAAGCAAATACGCTGACGGAGCATCAGTTCCTTCTTGGGCCAAAATTCCTGTTGCAAAATCTTTGGAAAGTGGTGCTTTAAAAGATTCACCTAATCCAAACATGATTATGCCAAATAAAGATGCCTCCAGAGCTGATGTTGCATCCATGATGCAAACAGTTCGTGTAGCATTGGGTTATGACACTAATCCAAAAACAGCAAACAGCATTTGTCCGGCATGTCCTGTAGATAAAAATGCTTTTGTTCAAGAAGAAGAAATCGTTAAAATACCTACTCTTCAAATTGAAATGATAGATCAATTAACTGCAAAATCATCTCATGTAGGGCAATACTTTAGAGCTAACACTCTTGAAGATGTTACGATTAACGGTGTAACTTATCCTTGCGGATCTACAGTTACGGGTCAAGTTGTTGAAGTTATCAGACCTTCAGGTTGTGAAAAAGGTGCTTTAAAATTAGCATTTACCGATATTAAAAATGGCGATTGTAAAACCAAGTTACCTAAACAAATCTTAAGCGCACAAATTAATAAATCTAAAAACGTAAACCCTGTTGCAAGACTGGTTGAAATGCCGTTTACATGGGCAGGTTCATTGGTTGGTGTTGCCGGAAGAACTGTTGGTGGTGCTGTAACTAATTTAGGTAATGCTGTTGAAAATGTGTCTAATGATGCAGGTTACATGTTAGGTCACGTATTCCAGGGTAAATTTGGTGCTGCAGCACGTAATCTTGGCGACGGATTGTGGGAAACTGTTAAGGCTCCTGTTGACGTAACAAGAACTGCTTTGTCAGGTACTATGGGTTTATTCCAGACAACAGGCGACGAATTTGCTTACCTTGTTGACCCTCGCGGATATAAAATATCTGCCGTAAATCCAAGAGAACACGTTACTATTGCCTTTGGTTGTAATGAGTAGGGAGACCCCCTCACCCTGACCCTCTCCCACAAGGGGAGTGGAAAAGGTACAACCCAGTAGTTGTTTGATTCGTTTGCCTAGCGAGGTCCGCCAAGTCGGCGGACCTCGCTTTACCATGGATGATCGTCTGCAAACTTCCATCCGTCCATTTGGATTAAAGCGGTACAATAAATATTGTCGTAGTAATTACCATCAGACCTTTTACTGCATAAATTTAGAAGTCGACTTCGTGAGTATTCAACTCCGGCAGTTTCCAATCGGTTTTTAGTTGATGATAGTCTAACTGCAAAAAAATCTTGTCCTGTTATATTAGGATTTTTTTTTCCGTTAACATCTATATAAATTACAGGATCATTTCTATATGCAACATCATCTCTTCTTACACCGTTATAGTTGAAAAACAATGTGGTTCCGTTGTTGAGCTCCACTGTGTAGAGTTCTTCTCCGGCAGAGAAATATGTTTTCCCGTCCTTTGATTTATAACGGGAATAACCTATATCTTTCAGCTTAACCTCGCCGTAATTTTTTGATACCTTGAGGTAAGGAAGAAAATATTTTTCTGCATATTCTTTTATATATTCTGAATTGCCATCGTTCGGATCAACAGT
>CASGCE010000010.1 GCA_949299935.1 uncultured bacterium
GCGCACTGGGCAATTGGCGCCCTCGCTGTTATTATGCTGATTTCAACGGAAATTGAAGTTCCGGAAGTCGTAACCGGTATTATCGGATTGGTATTTATTGTACTTTCCTTGATTTCCTCAATACTTCACAATAAAAAGAAAAAATCACTTGAAAGTAATTAAGCAATCATAAATTTTGTCAATTTTATCTTTCATTTCGGCGACACCTTCTTTCAGCTCGTTATAGCTGTGCAGGGAAACGAAATGTTCTTCAACGCTCTCAATTATTTCTCTGTGTTTTTTCTCAAGCTGCTCCGGAGTGACAAAAATTCTGTGCTGGATTAAAAACATCATCAGCACAATTATTATAGGTGAATATTGTAAAACCTGTTCCATTTTAGCTCCTTTCGTTGGTTTATAACGTTATCGGCCAGTAAAAATCCACCAGATAAGAGGCCGCATCTATCGGGTGTGAGAGGAATTTCAATTCTCTCGATTGCTTTATCTGCTGATAAGTCGGAATGTCTATTTTGGAAGAGCCTTCTTTATACTTAAGATTATAGATATTATAGAGAAGCTTCTCACATTTTTTATCGACAAAAAGGCAGACTTCGCCGTCAGCAGAACGGATTTTAGCATTAAATGCCATAATCCGGTTTTTAATCGGCGGGTTAAACGGTTTGATTTTAATATCAACATCATAACCGTATTGAAGGAGTTTTTTCTTGATGATTACATAATTTGTGTACTCACTCGTACAGCTTCTGTTGTCGCCAGAAGCATCACCGTTCACAATAACTTTTCCTTTATGGTTCGGGTATCGTCTGTGAAACTCCTCACAGGCCTTTGCTGTTGTCGTATTTTCCATAACGATTTCATCAAAATAAAAGACTTTATCCTCCGTCTTATGCGCCAGAACCCACGACATAGGATCCACGTTGAAGTCGCAGGAAATGTGCAAATCCAGCTCAGGCTGATATTTAATCTCCATGATGTTGTCGTCCGTAAAATCCTTGATAACCAATCCTTTATTGTATTCTCCGTTTTGCGCCAGAACAAAAATATTATAATAATTTTCATCATAAAGTTTTTTAAGTTCTTCACAATAGCCCTCTGGCAGATAAATATTCTGCGTTGTAGGGGCTGAAATCAGTCTGTAATTGGGCGGCGGATCCTCAATAAAAGTTTTATAAACCCAGCCCCGCTGCATTTCAGGGTTAGTGTGCCCGAAAATTCTGTACTTAAAATTTTTCCAGCTTTTGCGGACTTTTTGCCGCATACGGCTCAACAGCATTTTAAAAGTGTCGTAAGGAATATCAGACATTTCCTCAATTTCTACAAACCCGAGGTTTAACGATTTCAACTTATTAGGCTCCTCAAAATGCCTGAATAAAATTTCCGATGAATTATGAAAAACCAGTTTTTGCAATGTCGATGACCATTCATAATCCTTGCCTTCAACAAAACCCATATTATCAAGGTGTTCAAAATAAGTGTGCAGCGTGGTATCACGGACAAGGGTATAAGTCTGCGCTCCGACAAGCCCGCGAATTCCGGGGAATTTTAGCGCAAGCAAAATTCCGAGCAGCGAGCCGGCAAAGGTTTTGCC
>CASGCE010000011.1 GCA_949299935.1 uncultured bacterium
GATAAATTCTTATCTGACGAAAAGTTACATAACAATGAAAATTTGGCTGCTATTTTTTGTGATATTCTAGCTTCCACAGACACACCCGAACGAGTTAGATTGGTGGATAAATTGCTATTTGACGAAAAATTGTATAACAATAAGAATTTGATTAACGATTTTAGTGACATTCTATATCACACTAGCACTTCTGAACAATTTAGATTGGTGGATAAACTGTTATCTGATGAAAAATTATATAACAACGAGAATTTAGTTAACGAGTTTGTTGGCATTCTGTATTATACCAACACTTCTGAAAAATTTAAATGGGTAAATAAATTCCTAACTGATGAAAAGCAAAAGCTATATAATAATGGAGATTTTGCTGGTGTTTTGAGTGATATTCTATGTTTCACTAACACTTCCGAACGAGCTAAATTTGCGAATAAATTCTTATCTGATGAAAAATTATATAACAATGAAAATTTAGTTAAGAGACTTATTGACATCTTATCTGACACCGAAACTTCCGAAAATGCACAAATAAGAATTAATTTGATGGATAAATTCCTATCGGATGAAAGATTATACAACAATGAGAATTTAGTTGTTAATTTTGGTGACATTCTATATGACACCAAAATTTATGAAGATGCACGAAGAAAAATTAATTTGATAGATAAATTTCTATCGGATGAAAAATTGTATAACAATGAAAATTTAGTCAAAAGGTTTGGTGACATTCTATATGACACCAAAACTTATGAAAATGCACAAATAAGAATTAATTTGATGGATAAATTCCTATCGGATGAAAGATTATACAACAATGAAAATTTAATTAACAAGTTTGTTGATATTCTAGTTTACCCCGACACACCCGAACGGTTAGAATTGGTAAATAAATTGTTATCGGATGAAAAAATTATATAACAATAAGAATTTAGTTAACATGTTTTGTAACATTCTAAGTTACACTAACACTTTCGCACGATTTGAATTGGTAAATAAATTGCTATCTGATAAAAAGTTGTATAACAATGAAAATTTAGTAAAGAATTTTTGTAATATTCTACATAACACTAACATCTGCGAAGGTGCACAAATAAAAATTAATTTGCTGTACAAATTTAAAAAGCTAAGTTAATGCTATAATTTTTTCAACTTTAGATGTAAATTTATGTTAATAGTCTGGCAAATTTATTTTTTACCATTTTGATATAAAAAATGATAACAATTAAAGAAGGTATTTAGTGCATATATCAGCTGTAAATCTGCTTTCTGTCAAACAAATGAATTCAAATTACAATGATGTGAAAAATAACAGGAAAAATTTTTATAACACATATAAAAAATGGTTTAGGAGAGTTTTTAAAATATATCTGATACGATGAATAATTTTATTTGTTTTGATTTTGTGCGGATAATTTTGACAAATGTATATGGTATTGTTATAATATGCTGATTAGGAGTAATATTTATGAGATTTTTAAAATTATTTTTAGGCTTATGTACAGTAGGTTATGCGCTTTCAGCAGGTGCAGGAACAATAGATTATGGCTATAATGCACAGGGAGATTATGTTCCAAAATCAATAGGAGGTAAACAAATACAATATGGCTATAATGCACAGGGAGATTATGTTCCAAAATCAATAGGAGATAAACAAATACAATATGGCTATAATGCACAAGGAGATTATGTTCCAAAATCAATAGGAGATAAACGAATACAATATGGCTATAATGCTCAAGGAGATTATGTTCCAAAATCAATAGGAGAAAAACAAATACAATATGGCTATAATGCACAAGGAGATTACGTTCCAAAATCAATAGGAGGTAAACAAATACAATATGGCTATAATGCACAAGGAGATTATGTTCCGAAATCAATTGACTGGGATTAACCTATTGAATTATAATCCTATCTATATTTGTGATTTAAAAAAATAGCAGCCAGATTAAAGACTTCATGACAAAAAAGAGATGAAGCTGTTACAAAAAATAATTATTATATAAAATTATATTACAGAATTTTCAATCTAACTTCAAAATTGCAAAAAACCTTATGTAAATACTGGAGACGGTGGGACTCGAACCCACGTCCAAAATGGACCAATATAAGCCTCTACGAGTGTAGATACTTATTCTCTCGACAAATTCAGGAAAGTATCACCACCCTTAAATTTGTCAGAGTACTTTTTGCGGAAGTACATAACCTTCAATGGTAATCTTGATATGCCTACCATTATCAGCATACTGCATCTTGCATAGTGGACCCCGATAGCCGGCAAGATGGGCTATTGGAGTGGCTGACTGCTATTATGCAGCTAGAGCATTGGCTGCTCTAGAAAAATCAGCTTTGATTACGTTGTTTTTAGCATTTAATTTGCTTAGCTCGTTGATGACCGAGAACAGCGCTCGGACTCGCAACTCATATTAATCAAGCATCCTGTCAAATCCTGACGTCCCCATATTTTCAATGTTCGTATTTACATTATAACTTTAAGTATTCAGATTTCAAGTTTTTTAGGTTTGTTACGTAATGTAAATTAATATTCAGATTGTGTTCAAATCCAGATATATTATCTATTTCAAAGAACAACAAACGACGATTTAAAAATTTATTTTAAAGAAAATATTATATTATGTCGTTATTAGGGTATATGAAGGTTATAATGGTTTTAATATGAAAGGAGAATTTATGTACAATTCAGATAATTTCGACAGAGGATATTTAATGGGAAATAAGGGCTTACAAAAAACAAACAACGATGTTGAAATTCCTCCGGAGATGCAAGCTGAAATGGATAGGGCTATTGAAGCAGCTAAAGTTGTCAGGGATAATGAAGTACTTGCAAGTGGGTTAAGCGGTAATAATAAAAAGGATTTATCCAAAGGTGTTACCATACAAGGTAACGAGACTGACAAAATTAATCTGGGTAATGGAATAACTAAGATTACAAATTCGGATGGAACTATTGAATATGAATTAGATTATGCTAAGGGTTATGATGGTTCTGCCCAGATGTTTGCCGAAGGAACTAAAGTAACAATTTTAAATGCACCTGAAGCACCTAAAAAGAATTTTCTGCAAAAAGTTGGGGATATACTTACCTCCATTAACGAATGGGGAAATCGTGCAAGTGGTGGTAACATCAAGAAACTTGGCAGTGGCGCTGCATCATTAACTGGTACGGTAGTTGCAGCTACAGTCGGACCATCTGTAATTAATGTTGCGGCTGCGGCCGGTTTAGCTTCACTTGCAAGTTGTACCAAAAAAGATTTGGCTGAACCTACTATTGTAAATGTTTCTACAACTAATAAAGCAATGGTGGATTATGTTGTTAATTATCTTAATGATCCTAATAATGAACTGGGTTTTATACCTGAAACTTCTGATGGAGTAAGTTTTGAATATTTATACGATTATAATCCGCAAAATGATTTTGTAAGACCGTATATTAAAATTGGTGATGACATAAAGTTATATATTAATACAAACCCCTTACAAAATTTAACAACTGGTAATATAGTAAACTATATTGATATAATTGGTGATGAATTAGTTACTAATGACGGTGTTCAGTACAATTTTGAAGCTGATGGAAATGATGCAAATGTTATTTTTTCCAACGGATTGATTCATACCGTTGGAGAAGATATTTCTATTGATAAAGAGGGAACAACAGCATCGTTATACGCATTACTTGGCAGTGCAGGCTTTGTCATGCCGGAACAAGAATCCCAGATTATAATGAATCTGGAAGCAAATGAAGGTTCATATGGCAATGGTGCTCCGGGTTTTGCAATGGAGGTTGTTACTCCGGCAAAGATTAATGATATTACTAACGGTAATCCTGTTATAAAAGGTAATGTCGGTACGTATAATTTTGAAGGCAAGGCAGAGAAAGTTGAAGCTGAAAAGTATCAACTTGAGGCTAATGGTCAGACAAAAATGAATGCTGCAGGCGGTATTCATATATCAAATAATGATGGTGAAGAAATTTATATGCAGTATGAAGAAGGTTTTGACTTGCAGTCTGCTTGGGATGAACCCGGCATGGATTATAATATATATGACGGTATTGTGGTTTATGTAAAAGAGCAAGGTTCCAATTTATATAAGGAAAAATACATTATGTCAAAATTTGATGATACTCGAACTGATATCGGTCTTATTGATAGAGAAAACGGTACAACTCTTCAAAACTATCCCAGCAGTATTAATACATTCGACACTAAAGGTGCTGTAGAAGCTGAAAACTATTACTTAGAAAAACAAAAGAATCTTCGTGAAGCTTATGAAAAAGCGGATGAAAATTTCAGATATCTTATGCAATGGCACTTTGAAGCTAATGCTGAGGTAACCATAGAATAAAAAAGCCCATAAAGGGCTTTTTTTATGTTATAATTCTATTATGAAAAAAACTTTAGCTCAATTCATCAGAGAAAAAAGAGAGAATCTGGGATTTTCTCCTAGGGGTTTGGCAGAAAAATCAAATTTAAGTTTGGCATTGATTGAAGATATTGAAGCTGGAAAAGAATTATTTTTAGCTGTAACCGTCAGACAAAATTTGGCAAAAGGACTAAAATGTCATCCTGAGGAAATTAGAAGGCTTGAAAAGGATTTCAGGAACGATTTTGTTCCGATTAAAGTTATAGATAGTTTAAAAGAATTAATTTTAAGCGGAGCAAGAGGACTCAATTGTCCTAAATGCGGTGCGCCTTTAGCTTGTAAAGTTGAGCGTATGTACGATTTAGAAGATAAACTCGTTTTACATCCAAAAGCTCATTGTACAAAATGTGTTTTTCAAATCCACTAAAAAACACCCTATTGGGTGCTTATTAGTTAATTTATTCAGATTTTTTGTTACCTTCCAATATATCAGCTATTTCATCTTTAGTAATTGCCTTACCTGAAACTTCAATGTAGTGGTCTTCTGTTGGAGGATTTGTTTCATTACCTGGGGATAAAAATCCTACCAAAAGTACATTTTCCCCATATTTTTGTTTATCTAAATAGCCTCTGCCCACGACACCTTTTTGTACATATTTGTTAAAGTTTTCACCGGAGGTTGCTTTCGGATACACATAGATTGAATCTTTACCATTTGAATGTGCAAATGTTTTAAGTCCATCTTCATCAAACATTAAACCACCGACGTAATCATCTTCGGTACCATCGAGTTTTACAATAGTAACATCTCCGGGATTTACCTTTGTAATTTTTATATCACTTTCCAAACCATTATCAACAACATGTTTATAATGAGTTTCATTTTCTGTTGATGACGGAACATCCAATTCTATATATTCAGGCTGATCATATTCCCACTGTCTTTTGCCTTCTGCATATCCTAAGGCTTTATCCGTGTAATCTCCGTTCACACTATCAATAGGTATTGCTAAATAATCATTTCCCCATCTAAGAAGTGAATCTTGAACATCCCAATCAATAGTATTTTCATCATTATTCGGAGGGCATGGCGGGTAGACTATTTCCACCGCAGCATGTGCACTGACTTCAATTTTGTCACAAGATGTAGGAAGTGTTGCTATCGGAACCAAAAAAAGTGCTGCTGCTATAGGCCCTGATAATTTGCTCATATAACCTTCAGATGACTGAGGTTGAGGATATTGAATTTCAGAATTTTTCTTTGCTGCTTTTTTTTCTTTTCTGCCTTCAAAATTCAGATTACTGAAAGAGTTTATTGCGTTTACATGCATACTTGAAGCCTCCTATCAGACTATATTAAAAACAAACACAAAAATACTTGCTAATTATTAAAACTGACCTTTACATTTATTTACAATATAAACTATTGCTGTGCAAGTTTTTCTCTGACGAGTTTTTCGATTTCGTTCAAAACGTCAGGATTAGCGGAAAGGAATTCTTTTGCCTTATCTCTGCCCTGACCTAATTTTTCATCATTAAAGCTAAACCATGCACCTGATTTTTTAACTATATCGAGGTTTACTGCCACATCAAGGATGTTGCCGATTTTGCAAATACCTTTACCAAATATAATATCGAACTCAGCTGTTCTAAAAGGCGGGGCGACTTTATTTTTTAAAACTCTTACTCTAACATGGTTACCGACGTCGCCTTCTTCTCCTTTTAAGCCCTCAACTCGTTTAATTTCCATACGAACGCTTGCATAATACTTCAAAGCGTTTCCTCCGGTTGTTGTTTCAGGGTTTCCATACATAACACCAATTTTCATACGCAATTGGTTTATAAATATCACGGTGGTATTTGTCTTTCCTATTACTCCGGTAAGTTTTCGCAGAGCTTTTGACATCAAACGAGCCTGTAAGCCCATTTGTTGATCCTCCATGGATCCTTCAATTTCTGCTTTTGGTACAAGCGCAGCGACCGAATCCACTACAACAACATCAACTGCACCTGATCTTACGAGTTCTTCAGTTATATCAAGAGCTTGTTCACCCGTATCGGGTTGTGAAATTAACAAATCATCAATTTGAACTCCCAAATTTTTAGCATATTCAGGATCAAGGGCATGCTCTGCATCAACAAATGCTGCAATACCTCCTCGTTTTTGGCATTCCGCTACAATATGCTGTGCTAAAGTTGTTTTACCTGAGCTTTCCGGACCATATATTTCTATAATACGTCCACGCGGTATGCCTCCAATACCAAGTGCTACGTCAAGCGCCAATGCACCGGTCGGAATCGCATCGACATTTACGGTGGCTTTATCGCCCAGCTTCATTATTGAACCTTTACCGAAATCTTTTTCAATTTTTTCTATGGCTAGCTTTAACGCTTTATTTCGTTCTTCTGTATTTGTTGTTAATTCTTCTTTTACAACCATTATTAATTCCTCTTTACTCTCAAATATGGCGTTCTTTCTTCTTATACAAACCTAATCCTACGTGTTTGTAGCTATTTAAATCATTTTTTACCTGATATAATTCCTTGTTTAAATCAATAATTTTTTGTTTTAAGGTTTCATTATCTGTTTTACAGCGGATAAGCTCTACTACAACTTCATCCATACCTTCAAGTTTTTCATCTATAATTTTGGAGATTTTATTTCCCAAGTTATTTTCCATGTTTTTCAAAGAAGTTAGTATGCTTGCTATAGCTGAAGGGGGTTTTTCCACGGGATATGCTGTTGTTTTTTGTGCCTGAATTTCCCTTAAATGTTTAACTTCATCATATGAAAAATATGTTTGACCTTTTGCATTTTTTTTAGGCAAAATAGATGCCCGTCTGCAAAGATCAACAATTTCTTTATTGTCTGCATTAAGGATGTTTCTTACCTGTTGCGGTGATAAAGTTTTAACTCCTGTGTCTTCCATTTTTTTGTATCCCTCAAGTTTTCCCCAATTATATTCTATTAAATTTGCGAAAAAAAGACAAATAATTAAGTATTTTCTTGTTACATCACTTAATAAACTCTTAAATTATCTTTACATAACAAAAAAGCCCGAATTTCGGGCTTTTACTTTGTTTAACATTTTGGAACCTATAATGCCTTTTGTACTTTTCCTGCTCGAAGGCATGATGTACATACTTTAATTCTTTTTGTTTGACCGTTAACAACGGCTTTTACCGTTTGCAAATTAGGTTCTTGAGTGTGTACAATTTGCTTATGCGAAAACGTCAATTTCGCTGCTTTAATCGGTTTTTTCCCGCAAATTTCACATTGTTTTGACATAATTTTATTCCTTTTCTAGCTAGTTGTGTAATTTAATAATATATTAAAAATTTAAATAATCAAGGGGCATGTTAAATTAGATTAACGTATTTTCCTACCCAAAGATAACCCTGCAGGGAGGTTAAGAACTACATTTTCATAATTTGAATGATTATTTATCGCATCGATAAAATTCTGAGTTTTTTCTTTATGGGAAAGAACATTATCACAACATATGAAGCCGCCTGCTTTCATATGTGAATCAAGGAGATTAAAATAATCAATGTATTCTTTTTTGTTTGCGTCTATAAATGCAAAATCTATAATGCAGTTCTTTGGCAATTCTTTCAAAATATCACAAGCTGAGCCTTGAACTATTGTTATTATATCATCAATTCCGCAGGCCTTAAAATTTTGATATGCAATTGAAAATCTTTTTTCCCAAAATTCAATGGTAGTAAGACGGCCGCCCGTTTCTTTAAGGGCTTTACCTATCCAAATCCCGGAATATCCGTTTGATGTACCAATTTCGAGTACATTTTTACTGTCGGCATATTTTATAAGTGTATACAGAAATTCTCCGGTTACCCTTGAAATATTCCAGAAATTTTTCTGTGTTTTTTCCAGTGAATGTAAAACATCTTCTGTGATTTTATCAAAATATTCTTTCATTTATTAATCTTTGTTATATTATCTGTAACAACAATTCCTCGTATAGGAATTTCTATAGGGCTGACCTTTATTATTTCTTTTTTATTCATATCCAAAACACAATAAATTGATACTTTAGTATCTGAGATTATAGCCAAATCTGTTCCTTCAACATGATTTATGTTTGTTGAAAAACCTTTTGTATTCAAGTATATAGAATCTGTTATTTCATCGGTTTTAGTATCAACAACCTGAATTACGTTTTCTGCCGCACCAAGAATAAAAAGATTATCTTTATATACCAGCATATCAGTTGGTTTTTCTGTTATTTCAACCTCTGCAATCAAACCGTTTGTACCGTAATCTATTATCGCAAGATGGTTTTTTGTCCGGCTGGTTATATATAACTTATCATTACTAAAGGCAATTTTAGACACGTTAGGAAATTTTCCGATATCTTTCAAAAGATAGTTGTTATCAAGTTCAATCGCCCAAATTTCATTAGTTTTTTTGTCAACGTAAAAGATTTTTGTACCATCTTCACTTAATGTTAATTTTTCACACATGCCGTTTATTTTAATTTGTTTTGTAAGTGTCATTGATTCGAGATTTGCAAGATAAATGCTTGAATCTTCGGGGCTTGATACATAAGCAATTTGTTTTTCGTCATCGATTAAAATTTCGTCAGGTTTTGTGGTAAAAAGAATTTCCTTAATAACATCTTCATCTGCAAGTGATATAACTTTTAACGATGTACTTCCGAACTCGGTTAACAGCAAGAATTTATTTTTAAACCCTTTCATGCAGTTAGGCACGTGATTTTGTACAAGTGCATATGAAGCAGTTTTCTGACCGGGATTTACAACTTGAATATTCTTAGAATATCCGGTTGTTATATAAAAAGTTTTATTTTTAAGCTGAATAACCGGTGTTACGCTTGTTTGGACATTTGTACTTTTTATTTGAGGAGCGGGAACTTTTATTCCTGAATTTTCGCTAACAGGTAATTTAAGATTTCCGATAATTCCCTTCAAATTTTCAGGAATAACCAAGCCGCGCGGAACAAGCATATCTTGAGGCAAAAGACCGTTTCTGATTTCGTCAGGTACATCTGTTATTGATATTATTGTTTTTTTATCATCTTTTCCTTTAATCACCTTCAATAGGACATAGTCATTGTTAAAAATTACGGCATCCGGTTTTTCAATCAAATTTTTGTTTGCCGGCAGTGTGGATTTAATTTCAATATTTTCTACTTCAACAGGTTTTGCCGGGAATAAAGGTAAATAAATTGTTGCGTCAGGTAGAATTATTACTCCATCAAAACGAAATTCTGTTTTTGGGAAGGTTGTGTTTACGTAATTTTTTATTTCTTCAGGTATTTTGGCTGCAAGAACTGTGTTAATCGAAAAGAAAATTAAAAGAACTAATAATATAATTTTACGCATTGTTAAAAACTCCTTTAACCTTAGACATCAAAGATTCTTGAGGCTTTTTACCGGTATTTAATTCAAAAATTCTCCGGTATAAACTTTTTTCTTCTTCAGAAAGTTGAGTAGGGGTTTTAACATTTACCACAATTATGTGATCTCCTCTTTGTGACGGTCTTGAAATAATTGGTACTCCGGCTCCTTTTATTTTTATGGTATCACCGCTTTGAATGCCTGCTTGTATTTGTATTCGTTGTTCGCCGTCCAAAGATTTAATAATTACCTCATCTCCTAAAACTGCTTGTGCAGGTGAAATATCAAGCATGGTATAAACATTCAATCCGTCACGCTGATAATATTTCGAAGGCTTAACATGCAAAACTACGAATAAATCTCCAGCATTCCCGCCGTTAATTCCGGCATCTCCTTCTCTTGCTACCCTTATTTTGGACATGTTATCCACACCGGCAGGGATTTTTATCTCAATTTTCTTTTCTTTCTCAATTCTGCCGTAACCTTTACAAGCAGGACAAGGCGTTTCAATTTTTTGCCCTGTGCCTTGGCAATCCGGACATACGCTTATTTGCGTAAAGGCACCAAGTGGAGTTCTTGTAACTGTTTTTACTTGTCCTGTTCCGCCACACGTCTTGCAATTTACCGGCTTGGAACCTTTTGCCGCTCCTGTACCATTGCATTCCATACAGGTTTCCAAATGGTCAAATTTTATTTCTTTATTTGTACCAAAAATAGCTTGTTCAAATTCTATTTCAATGTCAAGCCTTAGGTCATCTCCTCGTTGTGGAGCGTTAGGATCATGATGACCTGTGCCAAAGCCAAAACCCATTCCTCCAAAAAATGAATTAAATATGTCATTCAAATCCCCGAATCCACTTGCAAACGGCCCTCCAGTGTCAAATCCGGCATTCCTTAATCCATCCTCACCAAAACGATCATACGTCGTACGTTTGTTGTCATCCATCAACGTTTCGTACGCTTTGCCAAGTTCTTTGAATTTTTGCTCTGCATCAGGGGCTTTATTTACGTCAGGATGATATTTGCGAGCCATCTTTCTGAAAGCTGATTTTATTTCGTCTTTTGTTGCGTCTTTTGCTACTCCTAGTATATCGTAATAATCTGTCATTCTTCCTCAAATCATTTGTGCTATTCGACTGTTGCTACGTTCACCATTGAAGGGCGTAAAACTTTATCTCCCAACTTGTATCCTTTTTGAAGAACGTTTATAACTGTATGTTCCGGATGTTCACTCGTCAAAGTCTGCATAACCGCTTCGTGAAAATTTGGGTCAAATTCTTTGCCTTCTGCTTCTATTTCTTCCAATCCTAACTTTTGCAAGGTTTCTAGAACCTGTTTATGCACCAGATTGAAACTTTCTTTAACTTGTTGGCAGTCCTCTACATTCTCAAGAGCTTTTTCTCCACGTTCAAAATTGTCCAAAATTTCAATCATTTTTTTTAGTGCATTTTCTGCTCCGTATTTTAAAAGACTTTCACGTTCTTGCTCTTGTCTTTTTCTGTAATTGTCAAAATCCGCAGCAAGCCTTATATATTGTTGATTTAATTTGTCGTATTCATCCTGAAGTTTATTAGTTGTTTCTTCAGGCTTTTCTTCTTCATTTTTTTGTTCGGATTTATTATAATTTTCCTTATCCTCCGGCTCTTGTTCTGAGCCTTTTTTAAACGGATTGTTATTATTTTTGTGACTCATAGTTCTTCCCCTTGTTAATTTATATTATAAATTATCAATGGTAATAAACAAGTTAAATTTATTATTTTTTAATAATTTAATTCCCACGTATGCTATTATTTACATTCGAAATTATTTTAGAAATGAAATTGGCTCCGCCTTTTACTATAAATGAATCGTGCATTATTTCCATAATTTTATTATTATAACTGTGTGGAAACCGTTTCCCTCCAAACAAACCTATAGTACCATATGTCCCGTCTATATATTCATCAAAATCGTTGCCATATATTAAACCGTAACGGCAAGCTGAGCTTTCTATGTAAGATTTATTTACTACAAAATCATTCGAATCTTTATTTTTTATCTTGTTTACAACTCCATTCAAATATTTTAGAATTTCATAGTTATCTTTTACAAAACTTACTGGTACTCCGTTCAGTTTTAGATAAATAATAAGACTGTCGTTTTGTATACCCGATAAAAGTTCAATATTTAGAAAATTTGTAGCAATTTCATTCTCGTATCCCGGATAATTTCTCATAATTTTATAATAATCATTTTTGTCTTTTCCCGTAAGTTCAGTGTTTAGGCTCATTCTAATTAACTCTTGATCGTTAAGTTTATCCCTTACCCAACAATATCCGGTATTTTTTAATCCTGTGAAATTTATTTGTGAAACTTTCATACTATTATAAATCTCGTAATTTTTTTTTTTGCTATTTTGAGGTATTTCTTTTCAATATATATCATAAAAATAATTTAATAACTGAATTTTAAAACATTGCAAAATTTTGGAATTCTGATATAATCAACATATGTGAATAAGGAGGAAGCTTATGAGATTAAGAGAAGCTAACGGGGGGGGGCGACTCCTCTAAGTAGAAAAGACAAGGGTTTTGGCCTAATTAGTATTATGTGCTATAATTCAAATATGAAGAATTATAATTTGCGAAAAGGTTTTACACTGGCAGAGGTATTAATTACATTGGGTATAATCGGTGTTGTTGCCGCTTTAACCATACCAACTTTGATTAGTAATTATCAGGAGAAACAAACTCTAACCAAGTTACAAAAAACTTATTCAACATTGAAAAATGCACTGGAGTTGGGAAAAGTTGAACATGGTGATTATGACACATGGTCTTGGAATCAAATTCCGGTTACCAATGCAGAGAGAATAAAATATTTTTGGGAAACGTATGGTTTTCCAAATTTAAAAGTTGTAAAAAAATGTTTTCCGGTTTCAGATGAATGTGTCGATACAATGTACTTTTTATCCGGAACAAGTATTAGCAACAGTAGTACAAGAGGTGCATTTATTTTAGAGGATGGAACTTCGGTTTACACTTGGGCAAGCAGTGGAGACTTCTTCCCGCATATATTTATTTTTGTTGACTTAAACGGCAGAAATAAGCCTAATATTGTCGGAAAAGATATATTTGTGATGTACTTTTCTCCGCAAAATCCCGGTAATAAATTGGGTGAGCTCGATGAAGATGGAAACTTTGTTGATTCTGGAAAAATCATGGCTAATGCTTACGGATTAAGCTTTTATGGAGATGTTGATAATGTAACTGTGAAAGATTTGATGAGTCCGAATTTTATCATACAAAATGTACAGGGTACAAATAATAAAATGGGTTGTTCTATTGAAAGTTTAGGTTATGTTTGCGGTGCTGCCATTAAACTGAATGGTTGGAAATTCCCTGACGGTTATCCGAGATAAAGTTTTTTGTTTACATATTTTAAAATATTTACAACATATTATTGTCGTTGTATTATTATTTTATTGGGTATATACAGACTTTGAGGAAAATTAATTGACAGAAAAATTTTATATAAAGGGTGGAATTCCACTGAAAGGTGAGGTTTCCGTAGGGGGTGCAAAAAATTCCGTACTAAAGCTTATGGCAGCGGCACTTTTGGCAAAAGGTGAATCTAAAATTTATAATGTACCTGAATTGACTGATGTTGAAATTATGCTTCAGGTTATAAACAGTTTAGGAGTTAAAACTTCTTACAACAAGCAAGAAAAGTCTTTAACTATAGATGCGACTGATATTACTAATATTACAGCAAAGTATGAGTTGGTCAGTAAAATGCGAGCTTCATTTAATGTTTTGGGAGCACTTGTATCACGATGCAAAGAAGCAATTGTGGCACTTCCGGGTGGTTGTGCAATCGGTGAAAGGCGTGTTGATTTTCATATAAAAGGTCTGGAGGCATTAGGAGCTAAATTAAAGATTGAAAATGGTTATGTTCATGCAAAGGCCGGTAAACTTGTCGGTGCTGAAATATGTTTGGATCTTCCGTCAGTGGGTGCTACAGAAAACTTGATGCTAGCCGGTGTCTTTGCCGAAGGCTCTACAAGAATTCAAAATGCTGCGCAAGAACCTGAAATTGTAGATTTGGCAAATTTTCTGAATGCTATGGGTGCTGATATTATCGGTGCCGGTACTTCAGAAATTGTTATCAACGGTGTAAAACAAGAAGATATGCATCCTATTGAGTATACAACTATTCCGGACAGAATTGAGGCGGGAACTTTTATGGCCGCTATTGTTGCCACAAAAGGTAAGGCGGTTATAAGAAATATTTATCCGGCACATTTGTCTTTTTTTACCGATAAATTGCTTAAAATGGGCGCTAGTATTAAATTGGTAGATCCTACATCTGTTGAAGTTTCCAACAAAAACAGACTGAATTCTATAAACTTCGTAACTCAGCCATATCCCGGTTTTCCTACAGATTTGCAATCTATGGCAATGACACTTTTAACAACCGCAAACGGGGTTGGTATTATTACGGAAAGTCTATATGAAAACCGTTTTATGCAAGTTCCTGAACTTAGAAGAATGGGTGCGGATATTCACCAAGACAGAAATCATGCCATAATTAAAGGTGTAAAAAAACTTACCGGTGCAACACTCACCGCCAGTGATCTTAGAGCAGGAGCTTCTCTTGTTGTTGCTGCATTGATGGCAGAAGGCAATTCCGTTATTGAAAAATTACATCATATAGATAGAGGATACGAAAATTTCGAAAATAAGATAAGATTGTTAGGTGGCAAAATAGAGAGAAAAGATGATATAATATCTCCTGTTGAGCTTACGGAGGAAATACGAAATGAGTCCTACTTATAAACGATGGTATGATCATGATCCTTTGCTTTTGGAAGTAATTGAACTTCTGAGAAATTACCAGAGTGAGTTGCATGCTCAAGCTGAAATTTTTCTGCAAAAAATAGAAGAAAAAGTTTCCAAAGAAACCGTGGATAAGTTTTATGCAATGGTAAAACCTGTTAATGCCAATAACAGATGGTATGATAAAGATCCGGTTATTTCCAGAACGGTCGAAATCCTGCGTATTGTACCACCTGAGGCTCAAAAAATTTGTGCGCAAAATTTTATAAAAACACTTAAGGAAATGGGAATCGAATATAAAAGTCCTAATACCCCTCAGCAATAATGTTAAATATTGATTTTTTATCAAGTGAAAAATTTTTGGAATATAGAGACTGCCTTAAAAAGTCTCGCTCTTTTGCTGTTACGGGTTTAACTTCTATCTTAAGGCTTATACTCGTCAAAAAGGCTTATGAATATTCAAAAAAGAAAATTTTATTGATTACCTCCTCAGAACAAAACGCTTTAAAATTTCAAAATGATTTTAAAAAATTGTTTGATATTGATTCTGTCTTGCTACCTTTTCAAAATATATCAATGTACGAAAGTGTTTCTTTGAATTTGTATGAGTATTGTGAACAGATAAAAATTTTACGGCAAAAACCGGATATTGTTATCTGTCCCGTAAAATCTCTGCTTGAAAAATTTCCTGATGAAAGGTTTTTTAAAGAAAATTCATTAAAAATTAAAGTTGGTGATGAGATTAATTTAAAAGAATTAAGTCAGAAGCTTGTCGTTCTTGGTTATAAACGTGCGACTATGGTTAGCGATATAGGTGAATATAGCATAAGAGGTGATATAGCAGACGTTTTTTCATTAAATGATAACCCCGTAAGATTAGAGTTATGGGGTGACGAGGTTGTTGATATAAGATATTTTAATAATGAAACCCAAAAATCTGTTGAAAAAGTTAAAGAAATTGAAATTTTACCGGTTTACAAGTTTATTTTACAAAATAACAGTCCTAAATTAAGTGAAGAAGATGAAGGATATTTTGAAGGAATTGAAGTTTATCAGAGTTATTTTAATAATGAATTAGTGGGAGTTTTAGATTATTTTAAAGATTATTTGATAGTTTTTGACGAAACTTCGGAAATATATTCGAAATATGAATTTATTTCAAACAGTTTAGAAAAGCAACTTGAAGAAAACAACAAACTTGAGTTTTTAAAACCTTTAAAGGACAAGAACCATTTTACTTATGAAGAATTTTTGAGAAAGACATCATACTTTATAAAAATAGGTTTAAATAATTTCATAGACGGGGATACAGACAATATTATCGAATTTAATGCCATGCCGCTATGTAATTTTGAAGCTAATTTGGATGCTATTGCAAATTTTATAAAAGAGCACTCAAATGAATTTAATAAAGATGGATACAAGTTTATCATTGCAACAGACTATCCGGAGCGTGTAAAGCAAATTCTAAATACTCGTGAGATTTTTGAAGTTGAATATAGTGAAAGTCCGGCAAGTGCCGGTTCTATTCTTGAAGATTTCAAGACGATAGTAATGACTGATAGAGAACTTTTTAATAAACGTTCAAAAGAAATTACCACATCAAAGCGGTCATATTACAAAGAGAAACCGGAATTTATTGAGAACATAAATGATATTAAAGAAGGTGAATATGTAGTTCACACAATACATGGTGTCGGGATATATCGAGGTTTAACTCAACAGGAAATTGACGGTCAGCTAAAAGATTATCTGACGATAGAATACGCATCAAAAGACAGGCTTCATATTCCGGCGGAACAAATAAACATGCTTGTAAGGTATAGAGGCTCCGGAAATATTAAGCCGAAATTATCCAGAATGGGCGGCAAAGATTGGGAAAATACCAAATCAAGGGTTAAAAAAGAAGTTGAGGCGGTTGCTTATGATTTGTTAAGGCTTTACGCAAGGAGAAAGATGCAAAAAGGTATTCAATTTTTACCTGATACAACATGGCAAATTGAGATGGAGGAAGCGTTTGAGTTTGTTGAAACTCCGGATCAGATGCGTGCAATAAATGAAGTTAAGACTGATATGGAAAGTGCTCAGCCGATGGACAGGTTAATATGCGGTGACGTCGGTTTCGGGAAAACGGAAGTTGCTATGCGTGCGATTTTTAAGGCGGTGACATCGGGGAAACAAGTAGCGGTTGTGGTCCCAACCACTATACTTGCTTTGCAGCATTTTCAGACCATGTCCGAAAGGTTCAAACCATTTGGTGTCCAAGTTGAATTAATGTCAAGATTCAGGAGTAAAAAGGAACAAAAAGTGACAATTAAAAATCTTGCAACAGGTACTTGTGATGTGGTAATAGGTACTCACAGATTGTTGCAGGATGGAATTGTTTTCAAAGATCTTGGGCTTTTAGTAATTGATGAGGAGCATAGATTTGGTGTAAGGCATAAAGAAAAACTGAAACAATTACGTGAAAACATCGATATTATAACAATGTCAGCCACACCAATTCCAAGAACACTTTATATGTCTTTATCCGGAATTAAAGATATGTCTGTAATTAACACCCCTCCTAAAAACAGACTTCCGATAAAAACCTACGTCGGTGAGTGGAATGAAAACTTGGTTAAAAACGCAATTATCCATGAACTGGATAGAGAGGGTCAAGTTTTTTACCTATACAATCGTGTTGAAACTATTGAAGAATTTAAATTCCAGCTTCAAAAACTTGTGCCAAACGCAAGAATCGCCGTCGGGCATGGACAAATGGATGAAAAGCAGCTTGAACAAGTTATTGTTGATTTTGCGGAACATAATTATGATATTTTGCTTGCTACGACAATTATCGAAAACGGAATTGATATTCCAAATGCAAATACCATGATTATTCATGATGCGGATAAATTCGGGCTTGCACAGCTATATCAATTAAGGGGGCGTGTAGGGCGTTCTCAAAGACAGGCTTATTGCTATTGTTTTTACAGAAAAAGTAAAGAAATTACAAAGGATGCTGTAGATCGTCTTAAGGCAATTAAAGAGTTTACAACTTTGGGCAGCGGGTACCAAATTGCTTTGAGGGACGTCGAAATAAGAGGTGTAGGTAACATTTTAGGAACAAAACAGCACGGACATATGATTAATGTTGGTTTTGATACTTACTGCCAGCTTTTGGAAGAAACAGTTAATGAACTTCAGGGGCATTATATCGAAAAATCGGAGCCTACTATTGTCGATATAAATGTTACTGCTTTTATTCCTGATGAATGGGTGGGTTCGTCTGAACAAAAGATGATAGAATACAAACGTTTGGCGGATGTAAATTCCCGACTTGAATTGGATTATATTACACAGGAGTGGAAAGACAGATTTTCTAAACCTCCTGAAAGCGTTGAAAATTTAATAAAATTGATAAAAATAAGACTTGCTGCAACGGATGTAAAAATTTCACTCATACGTGAAACGCACGAAAATATCAGGATTTACACTCCTTTTATGCAGGCAGAATGGAATATTATTCAAAAAAATCTGCCGGGTAATATCTTAAAGTGGATAAAATTTACATTGGCACCAAAATCTTGTCAGGACGGTAATTCTATTATTTTGTTAAACAATTTGTATATGAATTTTGATGAAGTATTTAACATTTTAACAGATTTGTTTTATTATATTTATAAAGTTAGTCACGAGTATTAAATAAGGAGACATTATATGAAGGGAAAAAAATTAGTTGCTACACTTGCATTATCAGCTGTATTGTTTGCGGGTTGCGGGCTCAAATCCCAACAGGCTGTTATTAAAGTGAATGATAAGGTCATTACTCAAGCTCAGTTTGATAAAGCATTTGATAAGCAAGCGGACAATTCCGTGTTTGCCAGAATGGGTATAAAAATTAAAGAGAATCCTAACGGATTTATGTATTTAATGATTAAAGAAAGAGTCGCAAATGAATTAATAATTAGGGCTTTGTTGGATGAGGAGTTGGCAAAGCGTGACATCAAAGTTACCAACGGTGACTTAGAACAAGCAGTCAAAGAAATTATTGATAAAGTCGGGTCAAAAGAGCAGCTTAACTTAATATTAAAGCAAAACGGAATTTCTTCTTCTCAATTCAGAAACGATTTGAAAGAAGAAGTCAAGATGAAAAAGTTAGCTTTACAACTGGGTGACAGTAATGTTACTGATGCTGAAGCTAAAAAATTCTACGATGAAAATGTTGAAAAATTTAAATATCCCGAAAAAGTAAGAGCTTCACATATCCTTATTTCGGCTAATCCCGTTGAAATTGAGGAAATAATTACTTCTGATCCTAAAAATAAGGATCTAAAGCCCGAAGAAATTAAGGCAAAAGTTGATGAAGAATTAAATGCAAGAAAAATCAGAGCCGAAAAATTATACAATGAAGCGAAAGCAAATGTTGATAACTTCGCAAAACTTGCAAAAGATAATTCTGAGGATACAACTACTGCGGTAAAAGGTGGTGACTTAGGTTTCTTTGCAAAAGAGGAAATGGTTCCGGAATTTTCAAAAGCTGCATTTTCACAACGTCCGAATACCATATCCCCAGTTGTAAAATCTCAGTACGGTTATCATATTATTCTTGTTACTGACAGAATGGAAGCTGGTCAAGAACCCTTTGAAAAAGCGAAAGTCGAAATTAAAAATTATTTGACAAACCAAAAACAGCTCAAACTTCTCGATGATCTGACGGAATCTTTAAAGAAAAATGCAAAAATTGAATACGTAAATTCCGACTACGATCCAAAAAATATTCAGAATAAACTCCAAAAGGAGGTTAAACAACAGGTTGAAAACGCAAAACCAAAAACTGATAAAAAGTAATACATTTATTATCTAATAAAAAGTGCCACAAATGTGGTGCTTTTTTGTTGCTAAAATGATTGAATTTTGATATAATAAGTCGCAAAGGAGAAGAAGGTTATGAACATGGGAAAGAGAGATAACGGGGGGGGGCGACTCCTCTAAGTAGAAAAGACAAGGGTTTTGACCTAATCGACATTGGGTGTTGTAATTTAAAACTCGGTTCAAGAAAGGGTTTTACCTTAGCGGAAGTATTAATAACGATAGGAATAATCGGTATAGTAGCGGCAATGACAATACCGACACTTGTATCAAAATTTCAGGAAAAGGCTCTTGTGTCCCAGTTCAAGAAAACATATTCAACGTTAAATCAAGCACTGCAATTAACAAATTATGAAAATGGTGTGGAGTATAAGTGCTATACAGGACCTTACAATTCTGTTACTGCAAGTTATTATGAACGTTCTCAATGTGCAGCTTTTTGGAATGCTTTTTTAAAAGAGCTTAAATATCTTAAATATGAAGATGTCACTAGTTTACCTTATAAAAAAAAGAATCAAGTTTTAGCAGAAGGAGGGGGAGTGACAAATAATTCTTGTTCTTTCAGCCTTAATAGTGGAACCCGTAAGTATTATTTAACAGATGGCAGTATAATATATGTGAATCCTCTTGGTGATACTCAGATTTCATTGTTTATGATTGTAGATATAAACGGAGATAAAGGTCCTAACAAATGGGGATATGATGTATTTTATCTTACTCCTACAAAGAGAAATAATGGTTCGTTTAGAATGAATGAAGGTCTTTGTGTTATTTGGGAAAAGGGCGGTAAAAGAGCCTTTAATATGCTAAACAATACTGATGAAGTCAGTAACTCATACTTTTTTGATTAAGATTATATAATCAAATTGCCCCTGTGAGTGATTTATGCTATAATCATTCAAAAAAGGGGGAGTGGGAATGAATTTAGAACATATAAAAAAAGTTGATCCGATTGTCGCGGAACAAATTGAGTTGGAGCTTAAACGTCAACAAGAGACAATCGAGCTTATTGCAAGTGAAAATATAACATCTCTTGCCGTAATGGAGGCTGCAGGAAGTGTTTTGACAAACAAGTACGCAGAAGGCAAGCCGCATAAAAGATTTTATAACGGATGTGAGCATGTTGATATTATAGAAGAAACGGCACAAAAACGAGCATGTGAACTTTTCCATATGGATCATGCAAATGTTCAGCCTCATAGCGGTGCGCAGGCCAATATGGCAGTATTTATGTACTGTTTAAAACCGTGTGATAAGGTTTTAGGCATGGATTTGTCAAACGGCGGTCACCTTTCTCACGGTTCACCGGTTAATTTTTCAGGACTTTATTTTGACGTAGCAAGTTATGGTGTCGATGAAAATGGCAATATTGATTATGATGATGTTTTGGCAAAAGCAAAAGCGCATAAACCAAAGTTGATTGTCTGCGGGGCAAGCAATTATTCTAAAATAATTGATTTTAAAAGATTTAAAGAAATTGCAGATGAAGTAGGAGCTTTGCTTTTGGCTGATATCGCGCATATTGCGGGGCTTGTTGCGGCAGGACTTCATCCATCTCCTGCGCCTTATGCGGATTTTGTAACAACAACGACGCATAAATCTTTGAGAGGGCCGCGCGGCGGGATAATTATGTGCAAAGAAGAGCATGCAATGGGTATTGATAAAGCTGTATTCCCGGGGATTCAAGGCGGGCCTTTGGAGCATATTATTGCAGCCAAGGCTGTTGCGCTTCATGAAGCATCACAACCTGAATTTAAAAAATATGCCGAACAAATAATCAAAAATGCTAAGGCTTTGGCTCAAGGTTTGATGGATGAAGGGATGGATATTGTCGGCGGAATGACGGAAAACCACTTGATGACATTGGATTTACGAAGAACAGGTAAAACCGGAAAAGATATGGCAAATGTTCTTGAAAGAGTCGGAATTACTGCAAACAAAAACACCGTTCCGAACGATCCTCAAAGTCCGTTTGTAACATCAGGTATAAGACTCGGTACACCTGCTGTTACAACGAGAGGCTTTAAAGAAGATGATATGGTAGAAGTTGCAAAAATTATCGCATCTGCCATATACGCTTCAGATAATGAACAAGGCTTAAATAATTTGCGTGAACGTTCCTTGAAACTTTGCAAAAAATATCCGTTGTATCAATAGGAATAGATAAGATATTTTGTGTACATTTTCGTTTTATTTGCTATAATAGAAACGAAAAGGGAGAATAGTTATTATTATAAGATTGACACATGCTCATATAATCGGTACGGTAATTGCCTACATTTTAGGTGTGTTTTTGGTGCCGTTGGTTATAAGTTTTTCAAAAAAAGAAGGACTTGTGGATGTGCCTAATGAGAGAAAAATTCATACCAAGCCAATTTCAAGAATTGGCGGTGTCGCAATTTGGACGAGTACAATGCTGACTTTTTTGTGCTTGGTGTTTTTGAGCTACTACCCTTATGGAAGTTTATTGTCAGGAATTTTGCTTGGTAGCTCTTTGATGTTTTTGTTGGGTTTAATCGACGATATTTATGGATTGGGTGCAAAATTCAAACTTTTTATACAAATTGCTATTGCAACTTTGGTATATTTACTTGGAGTTCAAATAAATGAAATTCCTTTGTGGGGTGGTATTGATTTGGGCGTGTTTTCATATCCTATAACTTTATTGTGGATTGTCGGTATAAGTAATGCGGTTAATTTTATTGACGGGGTGGACGGTTTGGCAGGTTCTGTTGTTACAGTAAATGCTATAACCCTTGCGATTATTGCTGTTGCCATGACTCCGTCAAGTCCTATAAGTGCTTTGATAGGGTTTATCCTGGCTGGTTCTATGCTTGCATTTTTGACTTATAACTTTAATCCTGCAAAAATTTTTATGGGTGACAGCGGTGCTTTATTTTCAGGATTTTTGCTCGCTACAATTTCAATAACAGGAGTTATGAAGGCTGCAACTTTGGCTATTATTCTTCCTTTTGTTGTTCTGGCTGTTCCTATTATGGATATTACTTATTCTTCTTTAAGAAGAATTTCAAAGGGGCAATCTCCATTTGTTGCTGATGCTGAACATATTCATCACAAACTTTTGCACGCAGGTTTTTCTCAAAAGAAAACGGTTGTTATTCTCACTTCTGTCGCAATTATTGCCGGTGCTTTGGCATCATTATTCATGGGAACTAATACTATTAAACATTATTTTATTTATATTCTCGCAATTGTGTTAATAATGTTCGCGTTAAATTTAATTAAAGTATTGACAAAAAAATAGTTTTAGTTTATAATCCCAACAAAGATTTAATTACTCAGTTTTAAATAGTGTTTATTTAAAATATTTAAGTGTAAGTCTTTGTATATCGTTTGTTATTGAAACTTATTTAAAAGTTCCAGTAGTTTGTACGTAAGGTTTATATTATGAAAGTCAACAGTGTAGAACAACAGAATAAATCCGGTTTAGGACATGGTATTAAATCAGCATTAATAGGTGGTTTAGTTGGTTACGCTGCAAAATATGCATTGCCTCTTACAACTCAGGAAATGGATGCAGATTACAAGCAGGTTATAGGTTTAATTAAAAAAAATGCAGTAAAGGCGAAAGGAGAGTTTTTTAATGAAATAAAAGACTTGCCTACCAGATCTTTGGCGCATGATACTTATATTAATTCTGCAAAGAAATTCGCAAAACGTAATATTTTTGCATATAATACTGCGTTGAAAAAAATTCGCCCCACTGCTCCGTTTGTAATTGCAGGTTCAGTTGCTGGTCTTGTAGGTTCCTTTGTCAGCCATGTTTTCAGAACTGATGTTAACTAAATTAACTAAACATTTTTTCGCGTTGGGATTTTATTTTGGCGATTGTTTCGGCGTAATTTTTGCATGTTAAATCACCAATAGATTTGTATAATTTTAATATTGCATTTTGGATATTTTCCGCGTTCATATTAACCATATCTGATGCCATCTCCTCATTAGACATGGCAAGTCGTGTCATATCGCGAAATCCGCTTGAAGCTATCTTCAGCGCAAGTTTATTCTCGCTCGCAGCCAAATATATTGCTTGTGAAACCACCATTGGCATGTGTGAAATTAATGCAACAGCTTCGTCATGTTCTTTTGGGGTTGTTATAACAGGTTCTGCGCCAAGTTCTTTTATTAGTTTTTCCAATGTTTGCCGTGCTTCTTTTAAAACGATAAAACATGGTGTTATCACCCATTTTGCCCCTTTAAAAAGCCCGTCAAAAGAATTTTCAAAACCTTTGTGTTCAGTTCCTGCCATAGGATGTGACGGGATGAATATGTAGGGGCGTTCTTTTTGGCATACAAAAGTTTTTAAACTGCAAACATCGGTCACGATTGTTTGCGGGGGCAAAATATGTTCAAGTGTATCCAAAACCTCAAGGGCCTTATTCATTGCTGTACACACAAAAACAATCTCGCAATCTTTTAAAGTGTTATAGTCTGCACTAATATTGGGCAAAATTCCCTGCATTGAGTTTGACACCGCGCAAACATCATACCCGAGCGCTGTGAGTGATTTAAAAATCGACCCGCCAATAAGACCTAAACCTACAACTCCTATCTTTTTCATAAAATTATTGTAGCATATTTTTTGTGTATTTCAAACTTTATTTGAAATTTATAAAAAGAATATAGGGTTCAGTTTTTAGAGCTATGCAGATTGCAAAAACGGTCGTGATGCGAACTTTTCTATTGCCTTGTTCTAAACCTTTAAGATATTTAACGTTTTTATTAATATTTGCAGCGAGCTCTTTTATTTACATTTTGTATTTCTCTTAATTACTTAACTTTGTTTCAAAAAAATTCGTTGAGATTCATTATTGCTTTCTGTTCTAATAAAAGAACAAATTTGTTCTTATTTTAGTACACAATAAAAAATATGCAAGACAAGAAAGAAATTTGAAAAAAGTATATTATCGAAAAAGATAAAAAAATATAGGGAAATTTCTAATAAATCTATTAGTTTAATCTGTAATGAAATTGATTTATCAAAATCTATATGGTCTGATTTAGAAAAAGGCATCAAAGACCCTCAATTTTCGACATTATGGCGAATAGCGGAGGGTTTAAATATTCCGTTATCTGAGATAGTTATTGAGATTGAGCAGGAACTAAAAGGCAAAATAAATTTTATTGAAAATTAGTGCAAATCCTTGTGATGGAAGTGTTTTGTGCCGTCGACATAATCTTTTACGATATGACCGTTTCCGATTAGTTTATATTTGTAAATAGTTAAGCCTTCAAGTCCGACGGGGCCTCTTGCGTGAGTTTTGTTGGTGGAGATTCCGACTTCTGCCCCAAAACCGTATCTGAAACCATCTGCAAAGCGAGTTGAGGTGTTAAAATAGACGCCTGCTGAATCAACTTTGTTCATAAATTTTTCGGCGTTTTCAATATTTTTTGTGATAATACTATCGGTATGGCCTGAACCGTACGTATTTATGTGATTTATAGCTTCATCAAGATTTTTAACTTTTTTAAAGGCAAGCGTCGTGTCACCATGTTCAAATGCCCAGGAATCGGGATTATTTACAAGTTTTATTTCTGCTAATTGCAATGCTGCCAAAAGTTTTTCCGTTTCAGGAAAGTTTTCGTGAATTAAAAGCGTTTCAACCGAGTTGCAGGCGCTTGGGTATTGAGTTTTTGCATCAATAATGACCTTTATTGCCATATCCAAGTCAGCCGTTTCATCTGCAAAAATATGGCAGATACCGTCAGCATGCCCCAAAACAGGAATTTTAGTGTTTTCTTTGATGAATTTTACCAGTTTATTGCCGCCACGCGGGATAATAAGGTTAATATATTTATCACATTTAAGCATTTCTGCCACGTCATCACGTGTAAATACCTGCTGCAAAACATTTTTAGGAAAACTTTCAATTTTATCCAAAGTTTCGTTAATGATTTTAAGAATTGCTTTATTTGTATTGATTGATTCTTTGCCGCCTTTTAGTATAACTGCATTTGAGGATTTTATTGCAAGGGATGAAATTTGTGCAATTACATCAGGCCTTGCTTCAAAAATTATCCCTAAAACGCCTATAGGACAACTTACTTTGTATAATGTAAGCCCTTCATCGAGTTCACGAATAAAAAGTTTTTTGTTGACAGGATCATTAAGTGCTGCAACATCAAGGATTCCCTGAAGCATGTCGCGCATTTTGTTTTCATCAAGTTTTAGGCGGTTGAATGTGGATTTTGAAATTTCGCCTTTAGCTACAAGAGTTTCCGCGTAAATTAAATCTTTTTTATTTGCTGCAAAAATTTCCGGTTTATTTTTTTCAAGATTATCTGCAATCGCCAAAAGTGCTTTGTTTTTCAAATCAGCAGGTGTGTCAGCAATTTCCAGTGCTGCTTTTTTAGCAGATTTTGCAATATTTTCAAAATCCATAACTTCTCCTATAAAATCGTTATATTATCACGGGTAATTATTGCGTCGTAATTTTTAAATCCGAGAATTTGTAAAATATTATCGGAATGGTGTCCGATGAGTTTTTGGCAAGAGGTTGAGCTGTAGTTGACAATTCCTCTGGCAAATTCTTTTTTGTTTTCGTCAAGAATTGAGATTACATCACCCTTATCAAATTCGTTTATTACTTCTAAAATACCGATAGGCAAAAGGCTCTTTTCTTGTTCTATTAAGGCTTTTTTTGCACCGTCGTTAACTACAATCTTTCCGATAATATTTGTTGCATAACCAATCCAGCGTTTTTTGTCGGGAAGATTTGTTGATTGAGGCAAAAACATTGTTCCGTAATCTTCTCCGGCAAAAATCTTTCTTATTATATAGGGTATAGTACCGTTTGCAATAAGCATTTTGCCGCCAAAACGTGTTACCATTCTTGCTGCCATAAGTTTTGTTTCCATGCCGCCTCTGCCGCCTTCTGATACGCCTGAAGCTAAAGATAGTATGTCATCTGTAACCTCATTAACCTCTTTTATTAGTTTGGCATCAGGATTATTTTTGGGGTTGGCATCAAACAAACCGTCAATATTTGATAATATAACCAAAAGGTCAGCATCAAGTTCACTTGCTACCAGTGCAGAAAGTTTATCATTATCAGAAAAACAAACTTGCATATTTTCATACCTTGGGGCTATCTCTATTGTTGAAACTGTATCATTCTGGTTAATAACCGGAACTGTACCCAGTTCCAACAGTTTATTTAATGTTGTTCTTAGGCTAAGGTACCTTGTCCTTATTGAAAAGTCGTCTTCTGTTAATAATATTTGCGCTGCAACAAGTCCATAGGTATCAAAGCCGTTTTCGTATAGTGACATTAATTTGCCTTGTCCTATGGCAGCACAGGCTTGTTTCATAGCAGTTCCTTCTGTGCTTTCCAGACCGAGTCTTTTTTTACCCAGTCCTACTGCTCCGGATGTTATTACAATTACTTCTTTCCCCGATTTTACAAGGGTTGAAATATCCTCTATAAAAGAGAAAATTCTCGGCATTGAAACATTCCCGTCGTTGTTTCTTAAAATGTTGGTCCCTAGTTTAATTACAATACGCTTGGCATTAATAAATTCTTTTCTGTTCATAAGCAAATTATAGCAAAAAATGAATATACATACAATGATTTTTGTCATATACTTTAGTTATGAAAAATATACGACAAACAAATATAAGCATGCACAGAGATGCGTGGGTTGAGGTTAATGTATCAAATCTTGAACATAATATAAAAGAAATAAGAAAGCATGTTCCGGATGGTACAAAGCTGTTAGGTGTGGTTAAGGCAGATGCGTACGGTCATGGTGCAGTAATGCTCGCCCCAACAATTCTTGCAAGCGGTGTAGATATGCTTGGTGTGGCATCTATTGATGAAGGTGTTGATTTGAGAAGGGCTAAAATTAATTGTGAAATTTTAGTTCTGGGGGCAGTTCCGGTTTGGGCGGTTGAAAGCGCCGTTGATGCAGATTTAAGTATATCGATTTTTTCAAAAGGTCATATTACGGCGTGCCGTCAGGCTTTTGAAAGAACAGGTATTAAACCTAAAGTCCATATAAAAATTGACACAGGCATGAATAGGATTGGGGTTTCAACGGATGATGCGGTTGAATTTATAAAAGAAGTTCAAAATTCTGATTTTGTAAATCTACAAGGTATTTTTACACACCTTGCTATGGCAGAAAGTATTGATGAAACTCAAAAACAGCTTGATAAATGGAATAAAGTTATATCACAAGTAGATACTAAAGGTTTACTTTTACATGTCCAGAATACTGCCGGTACATTAAGTTATAATGTTCAAGGTACTAATATGCGTCGTGTTGGAATTGCATTATACGGTTTGGCACCGGAGTATCCACCTTGTATAAAAGAAAAACCGGATTTAAAACCGTTAATCTCTTTAAAGGGGCGTATAGTTAATATTCATGAAGTAAAAGATGGCGAAGGTGTAAGTTATTCATATACATATAGAGCTAAAGGTAACAGAATAATTGCTACGGTTCCTATAGGTTATGCAGATGGGGTGCCGAGAGCTTTATCTAATCAAATTTATGCGTATTTGAATGGTCATACTGTTCGTCAGGTTGGTAATATTACTATGGATCAAATGATGTTTGATATAACCGGTGTTGATGCCCAGTTTGGTGATATAATTACACTTTTGAATGAACAAGTATCAATTGGTATATGGTCAAAGCTGCTTGGAACAATTAATTATGAATTGATATGCCGGTTAAAGGTAAGGTTGCCGAGAATATATACGAGGTAAACATGGAAGAGGAATTTGATTTTGGGGTTATAGGATCAGGTCCGGGCGGATATACATCAGCGTTAAATGCGGCAGCTGCAGGTAAAAAAGTTGTGCTATTCGAAAAAGATTTGATAGGCGGAGTATGCCTTAATAGGGGTTGTATTCCCACCAAAACAATGTTGCATTCTGCCGAAATATATGAAATGATTAATAATTCAAACGACTTTGGAATTGATGTTGATGATTATAAAGTTAATTTTTCAAAGATAATGGAAAGAAAACGAACTGTAGTTGATAAGTTGCGTAGCGGATTGGAGCGCGCCTTCAAAAATGCCGGTATTTTAACGGTTAATGCTAAGGCTAAAATTATTGATAAGAATACCATTGAAGCTGATGGGAAGATATATATTTGCAAAAAGATTATTGCAGCAACGGGTTCTCATCCCCGTATACTAAAAGGCATGGAATATGATCACAAATTTATTTTATCTTCTGATGATGTTTTAAATTTTGAAAAACTTCCTAAAAGTATGGTAATTGTAGGTTCCGGTGCCATTGGTATTGAGTTTTCCAGAATATTTAGTTCTCTTGGTGTGGAGGTTAAAATTGTTGAAATTGCCGAAAATCTCCTTCCGTTGGCTGATATAGAAGTTTCAAAACGTGTTGAAAGGATATTCAAGTCTCAAGACATTGAATTTTTAACAAAAACTTCTGTAAATAAAATTGAAAAGTGTGAAAATTCCGTTAAGGTATACGTATCAAACGGTAAGGTTTTCAATGCGAGTTGTGTTTTACTGGCTGTTGGTCGTGTTCCAAATGAAATTGAAAAAATTGACGGAGTAAGCTATATCGGAGATGTGACAGGTTCCATCCAGCTTGCACATTTTGCAAGTAAACAAGCGCTTGAAGAAGTTGCTGACATTCCGTTTGATGAAAGTTTGGTTCCCTTTGTTGTTTACGGGGAGCCCGAAATAGCTTGGGTAGGAAAGCGTGAACAAGATTTGGAATCAGGAACTTATCAAAAAGCAATGATTCCGATTTCAGCTCTTGCCAAATCTAATTGCGACAACGCGCTTGACGGAATGATGAAAATTTTAGTCCGAGAAAATAAAATAATTGGTGCGCATATAGTTTCAAAAGAGGCCTCTTCGCTTTTGCAGCAGCTTGTTATATCAATGCAAATGGGTGTTACAACAGAACAGTTGAAAGCGGTTTGTTTTGCTCACCCGACCTACTCTGAAGGGATTTTAGAGTGCCTTATGAGGTTAAAGTAATGCGAGAAAGACTTCCTCAATACTTAAAACGACCTCTTATCGATACTGAAAAAACTCGGACTGTTAGAAAAATTTTAAAAACAAAATGTCTTAACACGGTTTGTGAAAACGCTAGATGCCCTAATAAAAACGAATGCTATTCAAAAAATACCGCAACTTTTTTGATCATGGGTAATAACTGTACGAGAAATTGTCGTTATTGTAATATTTCTTGTGCAAAACCTGAACAATTAGACTTAAAAGAGCCAAAGCATATTGCAGAAGCGGTTAAAGCTTTAAATCTTAAATATGCGGTTATAACATCTGTTACGCGCGATGATTTGCCTGATGGTGGCGCAAATCATTTTGTAAATTGTATCCGTGAAATCAGAAAGCTCTCGCCTGAAACCAAAATCGAAATTCTTACTCCGGATTTTAAGGGTGATAAAAAAGCTTTAAATCACATTATTGAAGCACATCCCGAGGTTTTTAATCATAATATTGAAACTGTAAAGGACTTATTTAAGACTGCAAGACCTCAAGGTGATTATGCCAGATCACTTGATGTTTTAAGTTATGTAAAAAATAACAGCGATATTCTGACAAAATCCGGTTTGATGGTTGGGTTGGGTGAAACTTTCAAGCAGATTGAAAATACTTTAAAAGATCTTTACGATATTGGATGCGATATTTTGACCATAGGACAATATATTCAGCCTTCTAAACTCCATTTGGCAGTGGATAAGTATTATTCTGTTGAAGAATTTTCAATACTGCAAAAACTTGCAGAGAATGTAGGATTTAAGCACTACCAGATCGGACCGCTTGTCAGAAGTTCTTATAAGGCTGATGAATTATTTTGATTTCTTTTCCACTATTTTTAGCTCGTAGCCAAGATAATCCAGTAATTCCTGTACTAACCTGAAACGAATACTTTTGGAAAGAAACATTTTTGAAAGATTGCTGGGAAAAGGCACGTTATAACCTTCGGCTTTCATCTTTTTAAGAACTTTACTCATTGATTTCCCGTTTCTAACGAGAATTACTTTTATTTCCTCATATATATTCATTATGCTTCCATATTATTTTACATTTCATTTTTTGACAAAATTCACAACATCGTTATTAAAAAGTATAATTATTTTATTATTTATAATAATAAAAATTAAGAATAAGTCACGTGTATGTTGTACTTGTAGAGAAAAATTTTTTATGATAGCATATTTTCTAAGAAAGAGGTACAAAGATTATGCAAGCTAGACGGGCAGCTAGAGAACTGGCATTTATATTATTTTCTCAGTTTGATAAGAAGATAACAAAATATTCCCAAGATGACTTGGAGAACATAATTTTAAAATCAGTAAGAATATTAACAAGCAATGCAAGTGATGAGTTAAAAATTGCGGTTGGTGCTTTGATTGATATGAAAAACAGAATTGATGATTATGAAGCTGAGCACGAAATAAATCTTAACAGACCGCTTGAGGTGGCAAACTTGCCTGTTCCGTTGCCTTTAACATCTGATATGACAGGTAATATTGATGAGATGATTAATATTGCGGAAAAGGCTTTATTGGCGTTGGAAATTGCAGAGTTTACGACTTTAGAATCCCAAAATGATGTTAAAAATTACGCAATAAAAATTGCCGAATTATTTCAAAAAAATCATGAAGAAGTTGATAAAATTATAAAAAAATATTTAAAAGGTTGGGACATTGATCGTCTTGTAAAGATGGACAAAGATATTTTGCGAATTGCAATAGTAGAGCTTTTGTATATAAAAGATGCTCCGATGAAGGTTATTGTAGATGAAGCCTTGGAGCTTGCCAAAAAGTATTCAACTGATGACAGCTCTGCATTTATAAACGGTATATTAGCAAAGGTTATTGTGGATAACGGATTGAGCTGATGTTTAAATTTTTTTCGGAAAGTTTTGATAATTTTAGAAAAAAAATTTCGAATACCGCAACTACCTTAGTAAATAATGTTGTGGATTCTGTTTCTGATGCTGAGGAATTTTCGGAGTTTGTCCTTGAAGATATGGAGGATTTGCTAATTAGAGCAGATTTAGGTGTGAATTATGCTGCGGAATTGGTTGACAACTTAAGAAATCAAGATAAAATAAAACCTTCTGAGGTTAAAAAATATTTAAGGACAGAATTCGAAAAAGTGCTGAATGGAGCCGGAGGTAATTCTATTGACTATAATAATGACAGATTAAATATATATTTTATTACAGGTGTCAATGGTGTCGGTAAAACGACTCTAATTGGTAAATTAGCCTATAAATTTAAAAATGAGGGCAAAAGGGTACTAATTGCAGCGGGTGATACCTTCAGGGCAGCTGCCGAGGAGCAACTTGATATATGGTCCAAACGTGCCGGAGCGGATATTGTTAGGCGTGACAAAGCAGATTCTGCATCTGTTGTTTATGAAGCTATACAAAAGGCAAAAGATGAACATTATGATGTTATTCTGGTGGATACTGCGGGACGTTTGCAAAATAAGTATAATTTGATGGAAGAATTGAAAAAGATTAAATCAGTTATTGATAAAAATGCTCCTGAAGATTTGCGTGAATGTATGCTGGTTTTAGATGCAAATACGGGGCAAAATGGCTTACAACAGGCAAAAATTTTTGCTGATGCCGTAAATTTGACCTCTGTTGCTTTGACTAAACTTGACGGATCTGCAAAGGGAGCAATAGTTTTAGCTATTGCAAGAGAAATGAAACTTCCTGTAAAGCTTGTTGGTGTTGGCGAGCAAATGACTGATTTGAAAGAATTTAATTCAGAGGAATTTATACAGGCTTTATTTGAGTAATTGAAATTTATGGTGAATATTTTAAAAACAGTAAGCACAGAATTAAACAAAAAAATCGAACTTTTAGGCAACTATAATTACAAAAACATTCTTGTGGTAGGTGTTTTTCACGGTGATGAGCCACAGGGAAAATTTTTGATTGATGAATATTTAAAAATTTATTCAAATTCACGACTATTATTTATACCTTGTCTTAACCCTGATGGTATGGCGGGTAAAACAAGAACAAACTCAAATTATGTAGATTTAAACAGGAATTTCCCCACAAAAAATTGGATTTCAACAGAAAAAAAAGAATTTTTTGGTGGTATAAAACCCGCAAGTGAAATTGAAACAAGATTTTTAATACAGGTTATCAAAGAATATAATCCTAAATTGATATTAACACTTCATGCACCATTTAAGATAGTGAATTATGATGGTCCGGCAAAAGAGATTGCTGAAAAAATCGGACAGATAATTTCTTATCCGGTTAAAGGCAGCATAGGCTACCCGACTCCGGGAAGTTTTGGTACATATTGCGGTGTTGAACGCGGTATACCGACCATTACGCTTGAACTGGATGAAAAATGTCCGGTTCAAAAATTGGTTGAACCGGTACATAAAATTTTTGAGCTTATAGAAAAAATTTGATTACCAGAACTTCCACCAAGGATCGGGCTTTTCCTTAACAATTTGTTCTTCATTGTTAAAGTCAATTCTAAGTCTGCCTTTTTCACCTTTGTCGTTAATCACGTCAGCAAAAATTATTCCGCCTTCTGTGGCATCTGCAGCTGGAACTGTTTCCGGAATAGTTTTGCCATCTTTGCGTATATAACCGATATTCATTTTATCAAGTCGGTATTCTGATTGTGCATTTTGAAGTTCCTTTGCCGCATATTCTGCATATGTTGCACCGTTTAAGTCTTCTTCGTCCAGAAAATCATGTTCACCTTTAAATTCATCGCCTTTTGCCGCTGCCTTTATCAAAGCTGCTTGGTATCTTGTTACTTCAAGTATATTGTCTTCGATGGTTTTTCCGTTTTTGTCGTAAACTTTTCCATCTTTAATTGTCCACTCAGCTTCATTTCCGGTAATTTTTGCATTTTTAAAATTAATTATAAAAGTTTCCTGAGTATCTTTATTTTTTACTTTAACCGGTGTATATCCTCCGATATCGCCAAATCTCGTGTGTTTAACTACTGTATTATCCTCGGGCATAAAATATCCTCCTTTTTCTTTGTTATAACTTATTAAACAATTTTGTGTAACATAAATTGCTATTAACTTAAAATAAATTTACAAAAGGTTAATGTTTGTTGTAAAATCAAAAAAAAGAGGATTTAAAAATGAGATTACACAATTCTTATACCAACAAAATTGAAGATTTTAAACCGATTGAGGATAATAAAGTAAAAATATATGTTTGTGGTCCCACGGTTTATGATTATGCTCATCTGGGTCATGCAAGATGCTATATAACTTGGGATGTTTTGTACAGATATTTGAAATTCAAGGGTTATGATGTTACCTACTGCAGAAATGTTACGGATGTCGACGACAAAATTTTGAAAAAAGCCGAAAGGGAAGGCAAAACCCCCGAGGAGGTTTCACAATTTTGGTATAAGCAATTTGAAAATTCAATGAAAGCCTTAAATACTTTGAAACCGGATATAGAGCCGTTTGCTACAAAAACACTCGGTGAGATGATTGCAATCATTAAAGATTTAATAAAAAATGATTATGCCTATGAGGCAAATGGGGACGTATATTTTAGGGTTAAAAAATTCCCTAAATACGGCTATTTGTCAAAACAGCCTATTGACCAGTTAGAGAGCGGGGCAAGAATAGAAGTTGGGGAACATAAAGAGGATCCTTTGGATTTTGCATTGTGGAAAAAAGATGAAAAATTCGGTTACAATTCTCCTTGGGGAATTGGCAGACCCGGATGGCATATTGAATGTTCCGCAATGAGCAGGAAATATTTGGGCAAAACTATTGATATCCATGCTGGTGGAGCGGATTTGATTTTCCCTCACCACGAAAATGAAATCGCACAATCCGAATGCGCAAATGGCTGTAAATTTGTAAATTATTGGCTCCACAACGGTTTTGTTACTGTTAATAAGGAAAAAATGTCCAAGTCTTTGGGGAATTTCTTGACCATAGACGATTTGTTGAAAAAATATGATGCAAATACAATAAGATTTTTTATACTTACAAATCATTACAGAATGCCTGTTGAATTTTCAGATGAAGCATTGACCTCTGCACAAGCAGGTGTAAAACGTTTGCTTAATGCGAAGCGTACAAAAGTTAACGACAACTTGGATATTACAAAAATTGATGAATACAAACAATTTGTAGAAGCTATGGATGATGATTTGAATACGTCCAAAGCTATGGCAGTATTGTTTGAGCTTGCAAATAAAGCAAATAAAGATGACAAAGACGCTTTTACAATTTTGTATAAATTGGCATCAGTTCTCGGATTTAGTTTTGATAAAGCTGAACTGTCAAAAGAGGAGCTTGAAAAAGCTGTTGAACATGTTTCGGGTGTTCTTGGTGTAAAGTTCAATTCAATGGAAGAATTAATCGAATTCCGTAAAAAAGCCAGGGAAGAAAAAAATTGGGCAGTCGCTGATAAAATCCGAATAGCACTTGATGAAGTCGGTATTTTAGTTAAAGATTCCAAAGATGGCACGGTTTTGGAAGTCAAGTAATATGGGGGAAAATAGTTTGACATAAGCTGTCGGCTGTGAGCTTTGTATGCAAATATGTCTGACTTGTTTTAAGACTTATCTTGATAGGTTGCAGACTATTGTTTTGGTTGTAATAAGTAAGGGAAAATCCCCCCACTCTGATCTCTCCTAAAAGGACGAGGGGAAGGTACAACCCAATAGTTGTTTGATTCTTTTGCCTAGCGAGGTCCGCCAAGTCGGCGGGCCTCGCTTTACCACGGATGATCATCTGCGAATTTCCATCCGTCTAGTTGAAGCAGGGTGGTGCAATACAATTCGTTACCGAGGCTACCTTCAGTATCGCTGCATAATTCTAATATATAATCACGTTTATATCCTTGCCCATAAGTTTCAAGACGATTATTGCTAGCTGATAATTCGACTAAAAAGAAATCACGGCCAAGGATATTTGGTCCGGCCTTTCCATTGACATCGATGAATATCATCGGATTTATTAAGTACGAAGTAAGTATTTCATCGGTTTCCATTTGACCATTATGGTATGAAAAAATTAATGTAACATAGTTCTGAAGTTCTACGATATAACACTTTGTATTACTGGTATAATAAGTTCTACCATCTTTAGTCTTATATCCGGAATAGCCTGCATCCTTCAGTTTTATTTTGCCATAATTTTTTGAAACCTTGAGATATGGAATAAAGTATTTTTCTGCAAATTCTTTAACATATTGTGAACTATCATCTCCCGGTGCAATAGTTGTACCATAATTTTTTTGATAGCCCCAAGTTGCTACATCACCATATTCAACTTGAGCCATTTTAACGGCATTAGAGAGCACACTGAAAGTTTGTGAAAGTCTAGATGCAAATTCACGTTTTTGATAATTGACGATCAAAGTCGGGATAGTCATTGCAGCGACGATGCCAATTATAGCCAAGGTAATCAATACTTCAGCTAAAGTAAAAGCTGCAAGCTTATGTAATTTTGTCATTTTGAATATATTTCGGAATCTTGTGTTTTCAGATCCTGAACCAAGTTCAGGATGACAGATAGCGAGTTCAGAATGACATGTTTGGAGTTTAGCATGACGTTTAAATGCAAAAAATTTCTTGAAACCATAATTCATCATACCAGAATTATAGTTACAGATTAAGAATTTGTCAATCAGATCAAAACTTAAAAACAGAGCGCTTCTCGGGGGGGGGCGACTATCTGAACCGCTTTCAATACAACCTTTTTCAACATATCCTTTCTCCTTTTTATTCTATTAAAGATTATTTTTTATATTTTGTCAAGAGTTGATAATTATTAATTGATTAATCAAGCATAATGTTTGTCATATAATACTTATATGATAAATAAATTTTGGGTTATAATTTTATTAATAGGTTTAATATTACCTGGGCAATTTGTTTTTGCTGAAATTCCCGAAGCGACATTACAGATAGCTCGCGAAGCGGAAATCAGGACGGCGTTTGAAAATCCAAAGTCTGAAATTGTTCGTGTAGGAATTGGTGACAGCTCGTTTAATAAATATGATTACGACAGAGCAGGGATTTTTTCGACGGTTGAAATGAGTGTTTTGGATGGTGAAGATAATATTACAAATGTTCCAGCTTACAAAACCGTTAATGTAAAATTATCCTCCGATATGTTTGTTTTGACTTATGATAACGGTGAAGTAATCGATCAGGTCAAGGGTCCTGTCAGATTTTTGTCCCCAAATGGCAGGCTGGGGGTTAGAAATTTAAAACGTGTCGGAAGTCAGGCACTTTATAGAGGTGAAATTGAAATTACAAAATACAATAAAAAACCGGGTAGATTTCATATAGTTAACGTAATTGAGGTTGAAGATTATCTTAAAGGAGTTGTACCTAATGAAATGCCGGTTCATTTTGGATTAGAAGCATTAAAAGCACAAAGTGTGGCAGCAAGAAACTATGTGCTATCTCCCAGAATAAAAGCATATGATGCTTTTGACGTTGTAGACAGCGTGGCTAGCCAAGTTTATTTTGGTGCAGGTTCCGAAAAAGATTTGGGAACTTTTGCTGTTGAAGAAACCGAAGGTATTGTCGCTTTATATAACTGGGATTTAATATTGGCACAATATTCTTCAACCGCAGGCGGATACACTGAAAGTTTTGCAAATGTTTTTTCTGATCCTAAGTCAAAAGTTTTTCCCTCTGTTTCAAAACCTTATCTTGTTGCAAAACCTGATATGTTAAGCCAAAAACCTTTAATAAATGAAGAAGATGCTGCCGCTTTTTATAAATCTAAACCTGATTCTTATGATGTTAAATCACCTTATTTCAGGTGGGAAAGAACCTGGACAAAAGATGAACTACAAAAGGCTGTGGCTTCAAATCTTGCGACTCAATCCGCTACTGGGTTTGTTTATCCTGCGTTTAATAAAGGTAATACGCTTGATGAAATAGTTAAACTTGATGTAAAACTTCGCGGGGAATCGGGCAAAATTATCGAAATGGACATTGTTACCAAATCTCAAACATATAAAGTATTTAAAGAACTCGTAATCCGCAGGCTCTTAACAAACAACGGTAAGGCACTGCCTAGTGCTAATGTTGTTTTTGAACATGATTTCGATGATAACGGTAATTTGCTTTCTGTTACTGCATTTGGTGGCGGATACGGACATGGTGTCGGTTTAAGTCAATACGGGGCAGGATTTATGGCATCTGAACTGAAAATGCCGTATGATAAAATCCTAAAGCATTATTATACTGGCATTGTGCTGGGAACTAAACCATTTATATTGTCACCTGCTGATAATGAACGTGTGGTTTCACAGAGTTTTTATACTAAAGATAAGTGTGTTAGACTTGTTATTGATAATAAGTATCAATTATCTCATTTTTTAGTTAATATAAATGGTAAGGAGAAAGATATTAAGCTTTCAAGAAGTTTTTTTAACAGAATTGAAAAAATTGATATTTCTAAATACCTTCAAAAAGGCAGAAATACAATAATATTTTATTATCCTGAAGATGAATATAAAGATAGAGGTTTAAGAATATTTGCGGAGATAATTGCAAAGGACGATGACTTATTCTGATGATAAAACAACAAATGTATTAAAAGCAGCATGGCTTATCGCGGTTGTTACTGTCTTCAGTAAGCTGATAGGTTTCATCAGAGATGTGGTTATTGCCAATTATTACGGTACATCAATGGTCTCAGATGCTTATTTCTTTGCTTATCAAATTCCTGCACTTGCAATTATTTTGTTGGGCGGTGTTGGCGGACCATTTCATAGTGCAACTGTGGCTGTATTTTCAAAGCTTATTCCTGATTTGCACAAAAAACCTGAAAAAGTTGTTAAAAAGTTATTTTCTACTTTTATGACGACGACAATTTTGTTTTTCACATTGCTTGCTGTATTGTGTTATTATTTCGCAAATCCTATAATGAATTTGATTGTATCAGGCGGCAGCCCTGAGTTAATAGGATTAGCCGCTCAACACTTGAAAATTATGTCCCCAATTTTGATCATCGGCGGGATTGTTGGAATATATTATGGAGTATTAGTCACATATAGATATTTTATGCTGCCTAATTTGTCACCTATTGTTATGAGTATTGTAATCATTGTCATGGTTATTACCTCGAAAAATGATAACTCCGGTGTAATTTTGGCTTGGGCAACAACAATTGGTGCTGTTTGTCAATTTTTGTTGCAGTATCCTAAAATCAGACAACTTGGATTTGTTTTTAAACCAAATTTTGATGTTTTGAATAATACTCAGTTCAAAAATATTTGTGAGTTGCTTTTTCCTGCTGTATTGAGTTCAACGGTAGGTCAGGTGCATATTTACGTGGATATGTTTTTTGCTTCATCATTGAATGAAGGTGTATGGACTGCTATCGGTTATGCAAATAGAGTATTTCAGTTTCCTGTGGGGATTTTGGTAACGGCATTTTTAGTACCTTTGTTTCCCATTTTCTCAAGACTCGTTGCTGATAATGATATGCAAGGAATAAAAACTTATTTTAACAAGGGTGTTGGTGTACTCTTTTTCGGTGCGATTCCCATTATTATTGGATTTTTAGTGTTGGGAATGGATGGTATTAGGCTCATATTTGAACGCGGGGCGTTTGATGAGCGCGCGACATTTATGGTTACTGAGGCTCTATGGTTTTTATCTTTTTCCATTATTCCATATGTTTTTCGTGATAGTATCACAAGAGTTTATTACTCCTTTAATGATTCTAAAACACCTTTTGTAATTGCTTTTTTATCAATAATATTAAAGGTATTTCTAAATATTTTATTAATTAATATTTTACATTTTGGAATAGGGGGCATAACACTTTCAACTTCGCTTGTGACGCTTTTCAATGCTTGTGTGCTGGGATTACTGGTATGTAAAAAAATTAAAATGGATTATGGAAGTTTGTTTAAAAATCTTTTAAAAATGTGTATTGCAGGTTTGATTACCTTATTAATTTGTTTTTTGGCAGGTATAGTCTTTGATAAATTTGTTGTACTTCCGAAATATTTCTTTGAAATTGTGAAAATTACAGTTGTAAGTGTAATTTGTATTGGAATTTATATTTGGTTAAACATATTATTTAAAATGGATTATGCTAAGGAGTTGTTTGAAAGATTGTATAATATTTCAAGGAGAAGTTAGGAAATGGAATTACGGAATGAAGGAGAAATAAGGGAAACACTTGAAAATGGTGGTGTAATCTCCTATGTAACTGATACTGTATGGGGTCTGGGGTGTTTGCCCAATAATGAAAAAGCGGTTAAAAAAATATATGAAATTAAAAAACGTGAAGCGCAAAAGCCGCTTATATTAATGTCTAATGAGGTTTATAATCTTTTGGATTATGTTGAACCGATGCCGAAAATTGCCTGCAGGCTTGTAAAAAAATATTTTCCGGGAGCGTTAACTTTGGTTGTGAAAAAAAGTAAGAACACGCCCGATTATATAACCTCCGGCATGGATACTGTCGGAATAAGAGTTCCTGATAATGAAGTTTTCAAAAGAATTTGCGAAATTATCCCCGGGCATGTGCTTGCAACAACCAGTGCAAATCTTTCACATCAACCTTCTGCCAAAAGCTACCGTCAGGCTTACGAAAATATGAACGGGTTGGTTGATATTATTTTGGAGGATTACGGCTTTGAATGTAAAGGTTTAGAATCAACTGTTTGTGGTGTTTTTGGGGATGATTTAAAAATTTATAGGCAGGGTGAAATTTACATTTCGTTAAATTAGACAATTTTTTTATCTGAAAATTTTTATTATTATAAGAAGATAAAAAAAGGGGATAAATATTGGTAAATATTACTAAAATAAGTAATCTATTCACAAGAAGCAGAAAATTTTATAATAATTATAAACTCATATATTCCACAGGAGTAAGTAAAACAACACTTTGGGATGCATTTAAAGAGTTCAACTCGAAGCCGCATATGGCTAAAAAACTTGCCATAGGAGTGAACGAAGCTGCTCAAAAAATTATGCCTGATGCTGACAGAATATTAAGACCGATTTGTTCTGATTTGGGTGAATTTGGTCATCGGATAAAGAATATTGACAAAATCAAATGTAAGATTCCGCGAGCAATGAAGGAATTAACATTCGATGATGGGATAGAGTATATCAATTCCGGGAAAATATCCAATGTTATTGGTGACGGTTATGGCGCCAGAATAATAATAAATAATCCGGATGACGTATCAAAGCTTATTAAAAGATTATTAAATGCACACAAAAAAAATGAAATAAAGATTAGTCTTGTAGAAAATTACAGAGGTAAAGGAATAAATCCCTACATTAATGATGAAAATTTGCAATTGTTACAGGAAGTAAGCCGAAACAGCAGCGTAACGGTTAATAAATTAAAAAATGCCGGTTATACCCGAACTAACATGGATATTTTTATAAATGGTCAGAAGATAGAATTCCAAATCGGCGGCAGATATACAACAAGGTTTGGTGAAATTGAACATTATTTACATGATATGCGTTTGAATAGTACAACTAACTTGAGTAAACTTAATGATTCTCAAAAAGAATTATTTTATAAGATGCGAAAAGACTATTTGTTAATATTAGGTAATAAAAAACTTAATGAACAATATGAAGATTACCTAACAAAAGTCTGGCGTATTTTAAAAACTGCGGAGGAAAATGTTCTGCCATTTCCAGAATTGCCGGATTCGCCTGAGGTGATACCAAAAATTTTATCGGCAAAAAATTTATTTAAGTTAGAATGTAACCCTTAAGAAATATTGTAACAAATTATTACGAAAGTGTTAAAAAAAAATATTAGGTATTTTAAAATTCTTGTATGGTTGTAAATAAAGTAAAACATGGAAGAATAAATAGTAAAACAAAGAATTCAGCGATTGGTGCCAGTGAGATTCAAAAGGCTTGTCAGAAGATGATTGATAAGCTTGAAAAAAATACCAGTCATATGGTATCTTTTGATATTGGAAATTTTAATGGTAAAGCATATATGTCTGTGCAAAATCTTTCTGATAAAAAAAGTAAGGGGGTTTTCTTAAAGCTTGTTAGCGGAAAAGATGATGCAACCGTAATGTTGGCGAAGGGTTCGACAAAAAAACTTAAAGAAGCCATTAAAAAATCTCCAAAAAATATAGGTAAAAGTATTGATAAAATGAAGGCAGCTTTGCGTAAGGCATCAGTAGATGAAGCTAAAAGTTTGACGGATTTTTAGTTGCTATTTTTTAAATGCGTCTGCAATAGATTTTTTGTAATCAGGTCTTAAAATCCCGACTTCAGTTATAATCCCTGCGATTAATTCATGCGGAGTTACATCAAATCCGGGGTTAATTATTTTTACGCCTTCGGCGCATATTGATTTCCCGTTTATGTGGGTAACTTCATCGTGTGAGCGTTCTTCAATAGGAATTTCATCACCTGATTTAATGCTTATGTCGATTGTGGATAATGGTGCTGCGATATAAAACGGAATATTGTGGTATTTTGCGGCAATTGCAACTGTGTATGTACCAATTTTATTTGCGGTGTCGCCGTTTGTGGCAATTCTGTCCGCGCCTACAACAACCATATCTATCATGCCTTTTTTCATAAAATATGAGCACATCCCGTCTGTGATTAAGGTTGTAGGAATTCCATCCATCGTAAGTTCAAGGGTTGTAATTCTTGCACCTTGTTGACGAGGACGCGTTTCGTCTGCAAAAACTTGTATTGTCGGATCATTTGCAAATGCTGAACGGACTACACCCAATGCTGTTCCATAACCTACTGTTGCAAGAGCTCCTGCGTTACAGTGGGTAAGGATAGTTGCACCTTTGGGGACAATTTCTGCACCGTAGTCGCCTATTTTTTTGTTTATTTCAATGTCTTCATTTTCAAGCTTTATGGCATTTTGTTTGAGTTCTTCAATTATGCCCTTAACATCTGAGTTTGAATTTTTAATAACATCTTTTTGTTTTTCAACCGCCCACATCAGATTTACGGCTGTCGGGCGGGAAGTTGCCATATAATCCGCTTTTTCAAGAAGTTTTTTAATAAAATCTTCGCGGGATAAATTTTCTTTAGCAAGCTCTTGAGCGTAAAGTATAACACCATGCGCGCCTGCAATCCCGATTGCCGGTGCGCCTCTTACAATCATGGTCTTTATTGCGTCAAACATTTCTTGACCGCTTTTGATGTTAATATATTTGAATTCATAAGGGAAAAGGGTTTGATCCACCATTCTTGAATATGTGTCAATCCATTGTATAGTCCTTATTTTTGATTTGAATTCAGTCATTATCTCCTCACTTTAATTTAAAATGTTCATCTTCGTCTTTTTGGTTCAATATTTGGAAAAAATCAATGCCGTAATAAGTTAAAAATCCTGAAAAAGCGTTGATTGTAGCAGAAAGTACGCCCATAAATATAACAAGAACTGTAATTAATCCAAAACTTGCATTACTTAGTGCCATTGAAACACCGTAATTGGGGTAATATTGGAGAAATCTTGCCAGAAGTATTATAATAGGGATATAAAATACTGAAAAACCAACAAAGGATACAAAGCCTATAATTGCACCTAAAACAGCACTTTCTTGAACAGAATTGATTTTTAACATTTCAAGTTTTGTCATAAAAATTATTACAATTGTTGATGAAATACACATCAAAACCCAAAAAGCAATATCTCCAATGTATGGAATAATTGTGAATATACCCAGTGCTGCTCCTAAAAACAGACTAAGCAGGCTTGTTTGTTTCAAAATATTTTTGTTCATATATTACTCCTTGTGTGACAAATTGCGATTGCAATAGAATCAACAGTATCATCAAGTTTGGGCAAATTATCAACTCCAAGTGACAATTTTACCATATGTTCAACCTCTTTTTTCTCAGCTCTGCCATATCCGGTTAATACCTGTTTAACCTCCATTGGAGTGTATTCATAGATAGGTATTCCGTATTTTTCAAGCACGGTTAAAATGACCCCTCTTGCGTGCGATACAGGCATTACGGTTGTTTGATTTTTGAAATAAAACAACTTTTCAATTACCGCCTCATCTGGTTGATATTTTTCAACAATTGTTGTCATATCCTCAAAGATTTCTAACAATCTTTTGGATTCTCTATCGTCTTTTGATGTTTGGATTGAACCTGAATGAAGCAATTTTACATTTTCACCGTCAAAATCTATGACGCTGTAACCTACAATTGCCATACCCGGATCTATACCTAAAATCTTCATAAAGTTAGTATAACATAAAAAGTTACGAAATTTTACCAAGGATGATCATCGGCAAACTTCCATCCGTCCATTTGGATTAGGGCTGTGCACTGTAAATTGTTTGATAAACTGCCCGCTGGATTTTCACTGCATTTTTCTAAAAGTATATTTCGTTTGTAGCCAGCTCCACTTGTATTTAACTTATTTTCAGTTGTTGATAGCTGTACCATAAAAAAATCACGTCCGAGAATATTGGGTCCTGTTTTTCCGTTTACATCTATGAATATTATCGGTGCTGATATGAAATAAGTAATAACGCCATCAATTTCTGTGGTAGCTCCGTTATACGAAAAAAATAATGTACTGCCATTTTGAAGTTCTACGGTGTATCGCGTTTCGCTACTGCTAATATAAGTTCTTCCATCTTTAGTCTTGTATCCGGAATAGCCTGCATCCTTCAGTTTTATTCTGCCATAATTTTTTGAAACCTTGAGATATGGAATAAAGTATTTTTCTGCATATTCTTGAACGTATTGTGAGTAATCGTTTCCAGGTGCAATAGTTGTACCATAATTTTTTTGATAGCCCCAAGTTGCTACATCACCATATTCAACTTGAGCCATTTTAACGGCATTAGAGAGCACACTAAAAGTTTGTGCAAGTCTTGAGGCAAATTCACGCTTTTGATAATTGACAATCAAAGTCGGAATAGTCAAAGCTGCAACTACACCAATAATACCAAGAGTAATAAGCACTTCAGCTAATGTAAATCCCTTAAAGCCTATGCTCCAAGCGTGAGTCGGGGGGGGGCGACTATCTGAACCGCTTTTGTAGTAATCGTTTTCATATAATCCTCCATTTTCTTTTATTAAATATTATTTTGCATATTTTGTCAAGTAAAAAGGCAGGCTCTTTTCAAAAACCTGCCTTTTTATTTTTGTTTTAATTTTTTTATTCTTTTGTGTATTCAGCGTCAATTACGTCATCGTCTGAATTTTTTGTTTCTTCAGATGAAGCGTTTTCGCTGTTTGCTGACTGAGCATTTTCGCCTTCTTTTTGAACTGCTTCATAAGCCTTTTGAGAAATGCCGAACATTGTTTGTTGCAACTCATCTGACAATTTTTTCAATTCGTCAGCAGGTTTGTTTTCATCAATTGCTTTTTGAAGGGCTTCTTTTTGCTCGTTTAATTTAGTTTGATCAGCGGGGTCAATTTTGCCTTCGAAATCTTTAACGATTCTTTCGGCAGAGCCGATTAAACTAGTCGCGTTATTCTTAGTTTCAGCTTCTTCTTTTTTCTTTTTGTCTTCAGCAGCGTTGGCTTCTGCTTCTTTAACCATTTTGTCGATATCAGCTTCAGAAAGGTTAGAAGAATTTGTGATTGTGATTTTTTGTTCTTTGTTAGTAGCTTTATCTTTAGCTGAAACATTAACGATACCGTTGGCATCAATATCGAATGTAACTTCAATTTGCGGCAAACCTCTCATTGCAGGCGGAATACCGTCAAGTCTGAACATACCTAAAGATTTGTTATCTTTAGCCATCGGTCTTTCACCTTGAAGTACGTGGATATCA
>CASGCE010000012.1 GCA_949299935.1 uncultured bacterium
GGATATTGATAAACTGCCGCAATACCTTAGAGAAGTAAAAGTTAATGAAAATCTTTTAACCGCATTAACACAATCTCGAAATGATATTGAAAATGCTTACTCTGCTACATTAGCACAATAAGGTCGAAACGGTCGGCTAACAGTGCAAGCTGACCGTCTTAACGTAATGCGTTAACTGATGAGACCACCATTAAATAAGAGGAGATTATGGACTACAAGCCTTGGATGGACTTGATAAAACCTGAAGATATGCCGAACGATGATTTGCGTTTCATCGCAGAATCTGCTGGCATAAAATCCGCCTTGGCTCTTATTTTCTGCTCCCCGGGATTAACGGTAAGCATCCCGAAAAATCCGTTTCGTGAAATAAAAGAAAAATACATTATGAGCCAGTATGACGGCAGAAAGTACACCGTAAACCGTCTCGCAATCGAATGTGATCTATCTCAAAGGTATGTTTATAAAATTATAAAAAAGAACCTCCACAAAAAACACAACTTGCCAAAGCCGGAGAAATAGTGAAACTTTAAACATCACTTCTTTACTCTAATGTTTAAACATTAGAGTTTTTCTTGTATAATTTTATTTTACATGAGGGGATAACATGCCGGTATTAGAAAAACAAAAACCTTTATATAGACACGATTGCGAAGATTGTATATATTTAGGTTCTGATGACATCAGAGATTATTATTTTTGCGTTGAACATTCTATATCCGATTCCGGCTCTCTTATAATAAGACTGGGGAATTATCCGAGTGATTATTATTCAATGCCTGTAAATGTAATGCAGGAGGCTCTTGAGACGTCTAGTTTGATTGATGAAGAAAACGTATTTTTTAATTGTTATAAACGTTATTTGGAATATATCGGGAAAAGTAAAACGCTATAAAATATAGCGTTAAATATTAAATTTAAAGGGGTTAAGCCAGTCAGGCTCTGCATAATTCATCTTCGTCCATATCCTCAACTGGTTTAATATAATCCATCCCGATTCTATATTTCTTTTGATTCTTTGTTATGCACATTGCATAATCCTCGTGGATTCTGTTTTTATTTTTGTAAGTGTATAATACAACATCCACTCTATCGTAAATTGTGTTATATACATTTGTACCGAATAAAACTGAACTTTTTTCGCTTTCTAAAGGTTTATGAGAAGTTTCATCTTCAAATAAAACTTTATCAAGCCATCCAAAATAACATTCTTTTGTTATTTGTTTGACATCTTTTTCTCCAAAACACTGGTCTGCGAAGTGTCTGCCTATTCTTGCATCTAATAATTCCCTAACCTGTTCAGGTTTTACACCTGATAATTCAAGCAGAGTTTCAAAAGCATCATTCCATCTCTGTTGAGTTTCTTTGTTGGTATAATGTTGTGCTGTTGTTCCCCAGAACCCCCAGTCTACATTTTGTGTTTTTAAAATTTTCTTTGTCATAATTTTGTCCTTTCTTTTATTTATCTACATTGACATTAATCACTCTGATTGGTCTAGACATCAAGTCATAGCGGATGTTTCGTATCATTCAGACACATTTAAATGGAGCGTTGATCCAAATTTTATTCTTATATTTTTCTATAAATAATGCCAATTTAATTCTTCTGTTGTATCAGCACATGCACTAACTTCAATACCAAATTTCTTATAAATAGTATCCATGATTCTATTCATTAATTTTTCAACTTTTTTATCTTTGTAATACCAACCCCAATAAACCAATTCTATTTCATTTTCACCTACAAACCCCCATTTTTTAGGTATGATGTTTGAAGGTTTGTTTTCGCAGATTTTTTGAATTGCTTTTTGAATTTTCACTTCCAACTTTGCTCTTTTTTCTAATTCTTTTTTTGTTGTCATAATATGTTCCTTTCTTACTACTTAGTAATTAATAATTTCACCGTCGTTAAAAGTAATTGATACAATACCAAGGTCGCCACTGGAGCTGTCCCTTTTGTAAGTAATAGCTTTAAATCCGTCAATATCATAAGCAGGGAAACACCCGCAAGCGCTTATTGCGATTCCGCATTCTTTTGATAATTTTTCAAGTCCGTCAATAAATTTTTGAAAATTTGCTTCATACTTTTCAGCAATTTGTTCTCTAGTTAATTCTTCGGTCATGATCATTATCCTTTCGTTGCTTTGTTTTACATTGACATTAATCACTCTGAATGCTTTGCACATCAAGCTATTACGGATATTTCGTATCATTTAGACACAATAAAAAAGAGTTGAAGTTTAGTACCCCAACTCTTTCAAAACCTTATCCATATCTTGCTCCGGTGGTTCGCTATAAAGCCAATCTTCGGCTCGGCTTTCAAAAAATACTTCTGAAGGGGCTACTAATTTCAGTTTTTCTAGCACCTTTAATACTTCATCAAGGTTTGTCATAATTTCAAATTTTAATGTCGATACTTTTAAATTTTTCTTTGTCATAACTTTGACTCCTTTGTTTTAATGTCTACATTGACATTAATCACTCTGAATAGGCTGAGCATCAAGTCATTACTGGTGTTTCGTATCATTCGGACACATTAGTCAAGGGGCATAGCATCTTGAATATCAAGAGCTGTTATATTTGGCAACAGCGTCATTTCTCTTACTGTAATGTTATTGCTATTATCGTCTTCTCCTATTTCAATAAGGCAGTCCTCACTGTTAAGATTTTGTCTTAATATAATTCTGGCAATTAGCTGTGCCTCATCTTCGCTTGATGCATTAACTTGAAGTTCTCCGTTAATTTTTACTGTTGCGTAGAATTTTACATTGTAAGATGTTTGTTTCATAACTTTATCCTTCCTTTTTAACGTCTACACCGGTATTAATCACTCTGATTAATATCAATATCAAGTCATTGCAGACATTTCGTATCATTCAGACACATTAATTAAAGGATGCGTTCAATATACCAGTTTGAATTTTGCAAATTATTGAAATTCCAACGCAAACTGAAATAAAAATCTGATTCAAAATTATTGTTTGATTTAACAAATGGCGGCATAAAATTTTTCCGACTCTCTTGCTTTTCAAAATTATCAAGAGCAGTTTTTAATTCGTCTTTAAATTTTTCCTTAAATTCCGGCAGGGTTA
>CASGCE010000013.1 GCA_949299935.1 uncultured bacterium
AGCGTATCAATATGCGGTAAATGAGAACGGAAGTCCGGCATCTTGGACGTTTGGTACTAATATGTTTGATCCTAATTCTCATATTGCAATGGCAAATTATTTTAAACCCTATCTCAAACTTAGTGCGGATTGTGTAGGAAAATCTTCAGAATATGTTAAAAAACATTGTTCTTCAAAATATGCTTTATCTAGTACCACAAATACCACTTCAGTCAGATTAAATAATGGTGCAACCGTGATTTTCAGAATTTGGCATCCCAAATGTAACGCTTCTTATGCAAGTTTAAGTGAACCAAATACTTGTGGTGAGATAACAGTTTTAACAAGTCCTATGGTTAGTGTTAAAGCGGGTATAAATGAGTTTAAGTTTTACCTTACTACAAAGGGAGTTGTTCCTTTTGGGCTTAATGGCAGCAAGTTGACCTTTGAAAAAGCATGTAATCCTGACATAGAAGCACCATATCCCGGTTTTAGTGCAACAACTAATATGTATTCATGTGCAGCTTGGGTTATTTATAATAATAATATGGACTATCTTAAGTGTCCCGGAGAGTTGTCGTGGGCAGGCAAACATTCTTGTGATGAATAAATATTAATCTCTTTACAAACTCTATTCTTTAGTCTATTATTAAGTAAAGACAGTATCCTATGGAGAAAGAGATGAAGTATAAACGTATTTTATTGAAGATTAGTGGAGAAGCATTACTTGGTACGCAGCAGTTTGGTATTGATTTGGAACCGGTTAAAATGATAGCCGGTGAGATTAAAAAAGCTGTAGATTTAGGCGCTCAGATTGCGGTTGTTGTCGGAGGCGGTAATATATTCCGCGGTATGAAAAACAGCGCAAGACTCGGCATGGATCAAGCATCCGGTGATTACGTCGGTATGCTTGCTACTGTTATGAATGCAATAGCTCTGCAAAGTGCATTGAACCAGATTGATGTCCCCTGTAGAGTTCAAAGTGCAATCGCCATGAACCAAATTGCTGAACCTTACATAAGACACCGTGCCATAAGACACCTTGAAAAAGGTCGTGTTGTTATATTCGCAGCCGGAACCGGTAACCCGTTTTTTACAACCGATACAGCGGCCGCTTTGAGAGCATCCGAAATTAACGCGGAAGCTATGTTAATGGCTAAAAATGGTGTTGACGGTGTTTATACTGATGATCCTAATGCTAATCCGAGTGCTGAAAAGCTTGATAATATTACCTATGACGATATTATAAAAAATGGCCTTAAAGTCATGGATACAGCTGCCTGTGCTTTGTGTAAACAGAATAGTATCCCTATTGTTGTGTTTGACTTTGAAGCGGAAAATGGTATCGTGGATATTTTAAATGGTGTACAAATAGGAACATATATTAAATAATTGAAAGAGGTACAAGATGTCAGAGGCGTTAGAAGAATTATTTTTATTCGGCGAAGAAAAAATGGAAAAAGCAATTACACAATTACATCGTGAATTTGCATCAATCCGGTCAGGTCGTGCAAATCCCGGGATTTTGGATAAGGTTTTGGTGGATTATTACGGCGTGCCAACTCCTTTAAGACAAATGTCTCAGGTTACTGTACAGGACGGAACGACCCTTGTTATTTCGCCTTATGATAAATCTATTTTGAAAGATATAGAAAAAGCAATTATTAAAGCAGAAATCGGTATAACTCCTAACAGTGACGGGATTTGCATAAGGCTTATTTTCCCACCTTTGACAGAGGAAAGGCGACGCGAAATAGTTAAAGATGTTAAAAAACTCGGTGAAGAAGCTAAGGTGGCAGTCAGAAATGTCCGTCGGGATATGTCTGATGATTTGAAAAAACTTGAAAAGTCCGAAAACCTCCCCGAAGATTTGGTAAAGGATAATCAGGATAAAATTCAAAAGCTTACGGACAAATATACCGGTTTGATTGATACTAATGTTACAAGTAAAGAGAAAGAGGTTATGACTGTATAATGATTGAAATACCCGGTCTTAATAAAAATGCTACCAGAATGTTGACGGGGCTTATTATGGGTACGGCTGCTATGGCTTGTATTATCGAGGGTAAGTTGGCTCTTTTGGCTATGCTTTTGTTTATTCTTTATTTTGCATCGACTGAATATGTCAAAATATTAAACCATAAAGGGTTCTATCCGAGTTTGAAAATGATTTACATAGCAGAAGTGTTGCTTGCAATTATTGCTTATATGCAAAGATTTGATCTTGTGGCGTTTACCCTGACGGTCTGCGCTATCGGTGCTTTTATGTGGGTATTGTTTAAGGGTCGACAACCTTATATAGCTAATGTTGCAACAACTGTCCTTGGAATGATTTATTGCGGGTTGTTTCCCCTGCATTTGTTGTTTTTGAGAAATTTGGAAAGTACAAGATTTCATGATGGCTTGGGTTTTGTTGTAATGATGTTTATAGCTGTTTTGTTGACGGATACAGGCTGTTACTACGCCGGCAGACATTTGGGTAAACATAAGTTGGCACCTGTTATAAGCCCTAATAAAACTGTAGAAGGTTCGATAGGTGGTGCTGTATGCGCGGTTGCCGGTGCTATGGTCATAGGCTGGTATCTTGGATTGGAATGGTATATGTCACTGTTTGCAGGACTTTTGTGTACTACATTCGCACAAATCGGTGATTTGAGCGAATCCTTAATTAAGCGTGATGCCGGTGTTAAAGATTCCGGTCATAGCCTTCCCGGACATGGAGGATTCTTGGACAGATGCGACAGTTATATATTTACAATCCCTGTTATGTACTATTTCTGTAAATATTTTGTTTTTTCTCAAGATTTTTGGGGGAATTTTATGGTATTTATTAAAGGCTTGTTTTGATGAAAGATTTGCAGCAGATTTTTAATATAAGTATTAAAAACCAGGAACTCTTTGTGCAGGCGCTTACTCACCCCTCCTACACGAAAGAGCAAAACCTTGATTACTTGAAATGCTACGAAAGATTGGAATTTTTGGGAGATGCCGTTTTGAAGCTCGCTATATCTGATATCTTGTATGCAAAGTATCCCGATTATTCAGAAGGCAATATGTCGAAAATTCGCTCTATTGTCGTATCGGATGCCGTTTTATTCGAAATCTCCGAAAAAATAGGACTTTCAAAATTGATAATTCTCGCTAAACACGAAGAAAAACAAGGTTGCCGTAAACTGGAATCCGTTGGTGCTTGTGTATTTGAAGCTGTCTTGGGAGCTTATTACTTGGACGGAAAATATACTGAGCTTGTTCGGTTTATTAAAAATATTTTTGAAACTTATATTGAAGAAGTTGATAAAAATTTTGAGAAATTTAATGCAAAAGCACTATTGCAGGAATATACCCAGGGTAAAACAAAAAATGTACCGGTTTATAAAATTGTAAATGAATCCGGTCCAGCTCATAACAAAACTTTTGAGGCTGAGGTATGGTATGAAGGTATGCTTATTGCATCCGCTCGTGGCAAGTCTAAAAAAGATGCCGAGCAAAAATGCGCTTACAAAGCCTGTAAAAAATTGGGGATAGCAGAATGTCAAATGTAATTATTTCACCGTCAATATTATCAGCTGATTTTGCAAACTTACAACGCGATATTGAACGTGTTGAACACGCCGGCGCAGATTGGCTTCATATAGATGTTATGGATGGACATTTTGTTAAAAATATTACGATTGGTGTACCCGTTGTTAAAGCCATTAGAAAAATAACAAAACTTCCTTTGGATGTTCATTTGATGATTGAAAATCCTGAAAATTACGTAAAGGCCTTTATAGAAGCGGGTGCTGATATTGTAACATTCCATTATGAAGCAGTTAATGACGTAAATAGTATTATAGAGCTTATAAAATCCTATGGCATAAAAGCCGGTATGTCTATTAAACCTAGAACTTCTCCGGAAAAGATTTTAGACTTCTTGCCAAAATTGGATTTGATTTTGATAATGACTGTTGAACCGGGTTTTGGCGGTCAAAGTTTTTTGTACGATTGCGCTGAAAAAATCCCTGTCATTAAAAAATATGCAAACGAAAATTTGATTATACAAGTTGATGGCGGAATTAACCCTCAAACAGCAAAAATTTGCACCCGTTACGGTGCAAATTCTCTCGTAGCCGGAAATTATGTTTATAAATCCGACAATATAAAATCAGCTATCCAAAGTCTAAGATAACGGAGGAATTCCCCGTCTTTGTCTTCTTTTTATAATTTCATTAAAGTCTGTCGTTAACGCCTGATCCGCCAGTGTTATATCCTCTGGCTCCTCAGGTAATGCCGTCGTTTCGGCTGCCGGGGTTTCGTTGGGTAACGCTAATTCAGGCTCAAATTCTTCAAGTACTTCTTCACTTTCGTTGCCAATGTTATTTTCGCTCTGATCAGCCGGTTGAATATCTGTTCGTAGTAATTCCCTGCCAAGTGTTTCCTCTAATACCGCTATATCGGTTTCTCCGTTAGTCATTTCATATGTTACTTCATCACTTACCTCTAGTACAGCACTTATTGCTGCTGCCCATTTCTGGTATTCTTTGGGTACATCCTCACCTTCTTCTTGATATTTTAATATCTCTTGGGCCGTTAGCTGCTGCCATTTGATGTTTGCGTTTAGTCTTTGTATGTCCATGTTTTTCTCCTTATATCTGTCTTTTATATCGGCACTTTTTTCGAAAACTTTAATTTTTAAATGTAAAGATATGTTACAGTTTTTATATAAAATGAATATAAAATGTCAATAAATTTTTATAGAAATTTTTTATATAAATATAAGAGAAAAATAAAGTTATTGACTAGAGAGAGGTAAGTTTATGGCAACTATGCTGTTATTTTCTAATGCAGTTTCTGATACATATAAAACAACATCCGATGCAATTAAGGGTGTAAAACTTAATGATAAATTAATTATAAGAAAATCTCTTACTGAATTGATGAAACAATCATTTTTTCACGGCGCAAACAGATTCGGAACAAATTTTATAGCATAAATAGTTGTTGGGAATATAGGAACTTGGGAATACGAAATAAAGCGGCTTTAGGTCGCTTTATTTTTGTATGGCAATTTTTTATTTTACATGTTTTATAATTGGTATGGATAGTGTTTCATTTACATCTAAAATACGACTTTTGCCGCTTAATGAGTTTAATAATATAACGAGAACAATGGGCTCAAAAAAGCTTGTGGATTCACCTTGGACCATTAAGGAAAGTGTATTATCGGATACGGCTTATACTAAAAATATTATGGATTGCTCAATATGTGGTTTGACCGATGGAGCAAAGGTTTTATTGTTACATATTTGTCCTACTAATCCTAAAAATAAATGTTTTACTAAAATTGAAGAATTTATAAGAAATAAAATTAATCTAAATGATATAAATTTGCAAGGCTTTATCTTGGGCTCAAAAAAGAATAATATCTATAGCCCGAACAGTACTAAATTGTTTGATAAATTCGTAGAATTTATGCAAAAATATGAAATTCCTTTTTCTCAATTTAAGGGAGGATCGTTTGTTAATAATGTAGCGTATTCCTCTCAAAAAGATGAATGGATTATTGGTAATGGCTTTGTTTCAAATATCTTAAAAAAGAATTACGAAAAAGAGCCAATGATGTTATTTAATATGATTTTTGATGAGGTTAAAGTCTCTAATTTAGATGAAATAGGATTTTAAAACTCATCTGTTATGATAACTTCTCCTTGACAGATATTTTTTTTCAAGCTAAGTTTATCTCAAGGATTTATAAAGATTTAGGGGGTAAAATGGCAAAAACACACGCTATAGAGGATATTGATAATTTGACTTTTCAGAATGTCCTTTTATCTACTAAATTGACAAATGCACAAAAAGTTGAATTCATTAGGGAAAATTCCGCCGAAATAAAAAGAATGACTGGTATTGAAATCTCAAAAGATGAATTTTTACAAATTATGAATAAACGTGCATTGGTAAGATTAAGACCACTTAAAAATTCTTTTACAAAAAAGGGTGATGAAATTTTATTGGCAGAATCTTTGAGTATTCCGGTAAAAGATATAAAAAAGTACATTAATTCCATCATCAATAATAATTTTGAAATTCATAATTCTATGGATAAAGATAATATTGAAAAAGTTAAAACATATATATATAGGCATGGCAGTAAAGACCAAGTGATAAAATTTTTAGAATATGAATTGTCTGATGTAAAAACAGTTCTGGCAAAACTTTATAAAACACTCAAGGATAATTCCGGCGGGCTTGCAGATTACTTTTCCCGTCCTATCCACAGAATGGATAATATTACTTTGAGAAAACTGTATTCAACTATTGATAAAAGTTTGAAAAATGCTTCAAAAGCCGGATATATGAGTACAGATGAATGTAATTCACACGCACAGTGGGCTCTTGTTAGAATTTATCAAATCCAAAATAATTCAAAACTTATACGTGCTTGTGAAATGTATAGAAATTTGATCGGTTAAATTTCGAATATTATAAATATTGTTAGTTGGTGTAAAATTTGATATTATGGGTATATAGAATAGCAGGTTTTAATAAAAAAGGTTAAATATGCGGAATAAGAAACCAAAGAGGATTACACCCCAAAACTATTTAAAATACTACTACGATATCCCTTATGAGGGGAAAACATCTGCCGGTAAACCATTAAGAAAATTGAAGGACGTAACATGTCCGTACCGTGGGATAAAGATTATTCCCAGTACGACAATTAAAAAATTTGAAAAAGGTTTGGCAGAGTGTCATACAGCTGTGGAATGTGTTGACTTGTTATATGGCTACAGGGGTAATATGCTTCCTGTAGAAAAAGATATATACGCTATATTTGGAGATTTTGTTCATCTTAATCCGGAGGATAATTTGCAAAATTGTCTTATGATGATTAAGACTAATTGTCTAACCCGTCTGAAACTTGAAGAGATGGAGGTTTTAGACGATGTGGACAGGTTAACAAGAAAATTATCCGCACAAACAGCTTTGAATATAAGAGCAAAAACAACCAAATGCCGACAAATAATTTTGAGCAATAGTGAACAAGATACTTTTAAACGTAAAATATTTTTAAATTCTCTGGAGGAAATTATTCCAAAAGAAAATGAAAAGGAAATTTTTAAAGATATCAAAAACAAAGCGCTATTCTTACCAACATCTGAAAGTAGCAAAAATGCTTTTGTTGTCAAATATTCAAAACGTACCCAAACTGAAATTGTGCGCCGACTATTTATAGCATCTACCGGATCTATTGAACATGTGACACCTGCTTCCAACGGTGGTAAAAATACCATAGGGAATTTTTTACTAACTTCCGCAAGTGGTAACAGATACAGAGAGAATATGCCTCTGCCTTATTATATAAAAAGATATCCAAAAATCCCCCAATACATGCAAAAATATATAGATGATGTGATAAGAGAAATCCATGAAGGCAACATGACCGGAAATGAGACATATCCTTATAAGATAAAAAACAAGTTATATGAAGAATCTGAAGGTCGAATTTTGATAAGCCTTTCTGCTTATAAATATTCAGAAGAAGAAGCAGCCCAAGCTGTAGAAGAGTACGAATACAGGTGGGATTACAGATAATTTAAGCAATTTTCACAGTTAAGTCTTGTATTCAAGGATAAATAATTTTCAGACTAAAATTCAATACATAAGTTATATTAAGTTTTGTAAATGTCAATTTTATTTGTCTTAAATCCAATCATAGTGCATAATAAGTCCCAATCTAACAGTTAGGATAGGGCAATATATTCTTTTGAAAAAACTTAATAGAGATATAAAGGAGTTAAGTTAACAACAGGAGGATTATTATGGGGTTTGAAGTTGAAATTAGAAAAAATATGCCAGTTGATTATGTTTTGAGAAACGGAACTAAAGAACAAAAAGCTGTGATAAAGATGTTTGACTATGATTCTAACGGCGTAATAGATGGTAAGGAATCTCGCGCTTATAATAAATATTCATTGCGTAGTTTTGGACAAAACAATACTGTTCACGTACTTAGAAATGGCAAAAAAGAAGCCCATGTTTTTCATTATGATAATTTGTCCGATTTGGATAGATTCGCAATTTGGGAAGGCGGTCTTTATGACAGAACTAGCGGCAAAAAGCTATTTGGTGAAAGTACAAGTTACAATGCTAATGACCAAACAGTGATTGTTAATGATGGTACAAAAGTACAAAAATTAAAACTTGATACTGAAAGCTAGTTTTAAGTTTAAAATTTTAAATAACAAATAAATATTAAAAAAAGAGCCTTCAAGGGCTCTTTTTTTTGTCAGTTTGCCAAGTAGGGTTTTTGATGCATACGGCAAATATTTTGCAAGTAGCTAAGTCTAGCTAAATTTGTCTTGTTCACTCGCGTTTAAAGGAACTACGGATTTTATTTTCACAAACTTCGTTTATTCCAAAGAAAAGTCCTTCGCCCTCAGCTCGTTCGCGCCGAACTTTAAAAAATGCTTCGCATTTGGAGTTCTCACCTTCCGGCATTCAGCCATAAAAAAAGCCACACGAGGTGGCTTCTTTTTATGGCGGGAACGACGAGGCTGTCTTGGATTGTTCGCGATGAACGGCAATTCCGCATTTTGCCATCGAGATTTCATCTCTTGTCAAAACTGCTCCAGCCTGCGCTCACAATCCGCTCGAACTCGGGCAGGTTTAAAACAAGC
>CASGCE010000014.1 GCA_949299935.1 uncultured bacterium
AGGGGACGTTATAAAATTATCAAAGAATTTACGTAAAACCGGCGATAGCAGAAAAGTTCGAGATATCGCTGCAGAGTCGTAAAATATTAACCAAAGGTTTTGAAGGTAGACTCCGTATTCTTTTCGATAACTTTTTGAACAGCATCCATTTCGTTAGAAATAGCATCTTGTTCCGTATCGAGTTGTTTAAGACGTAATTCCAAGTTTTTATCCTGAGTTTGAATAATTTCAATTTTAGCGTTAATTTCTTGAATAGATTGATCGTACTTATACTTATCATATTCATACTGATTCATTGCATCATCATAAGCGTCCTGATCAGTAAGAGTATTTGTAGTCAATGCATAAGTCACAGCCGCATCCTCACCAGGGTTTAAAGTAATATTAATATAACGTCCGGTGGAATCTTTTTCTAATCTGGCAGTAACACCGATGATTTCTTCGGTTTCCTTTGCAGAACCTATAGTATAAGCATTAATATTGGATTGGGAAGTTCCATTATCTGAATAAATTGCGTTTTCAACCTGATCTTTTCTGTAGAACACTGGTGACCAAGTGTTAGTGGAGGTGTTTTGAACGTATCTAACATACCATTGATCAGTACCATATTTATTTTCTAATAGGTCTTTATACTGCGCTTCTTGATCCGTTAATTCTTGGATTTGAGCTTGTGATAAAGTGCTCAAATATGGATCGCTTGCGATGAGTTCTTGAGAAGGAGTGCTACCCAATTCTCTAAGTTGAATAGAGCCTACATAATAGTTGTCGTCATCATGCACACCCGGAGTGCCAGCATCTTCTCTGGTAATAATAGCAGAACCGGAAGCAACAGGCGTAAAGTCATTAACCCAAGAAGATACGTAACTTACTAAATAAGTACCGTCTTGTTGAGCAACTAAAGAGGTAATGGAATTAGACAAACTGCCATCTTCAAAGGTATAAACAGTTCTGGTGTAATCAGAAGTGGAAGGAGGAACCGGTACGGTCATACCTAACAATTGATTGTAGTAGTTAGCAGATTGATTAGCCAAGGTAGTTCTTTGCTGGTTAATCTGCTGTCCTTCATATTCGACGTTTGTCTTTCTAGCTGTGAGGCCTAAAAATCTTGCCTGAGATGCCGCCATACCCATGACTTGTTCCCTTTCATTTTTTTCCTTGTGTTCATGTTTACGGCAGTTTTATTATTTTCTTTAATTTTTTATTTGTTTTTTGTAATATTTCGTTACAATGGAGGATGCATGTATATATTTATAAAACTTGTTTTAGCCGGTCTATTACAATATTAAGTGCCCCCTGCTGTTCTTTGAAAATTTCTTCACAATCCTTGCAGGCTTGTTCGTAATATACCTTATCTGTTAGCAAAAGTCGCATATAATTCTCCAATTCAAGTGGTGTCTTTACAACTTTTCCTGCTTTGGTGCGTCCTAAAATGGCGTATATATCTCTAAAATTATGTATTGACGGACCGGAGATTGCAGGTTTGGAATAGATAATTGCCTCCAGAGGGTTATGACCACCTGTATTGTTAAAGCTTCCCCCTATAAAGGCAAAATTACATATTGAATACATTTTGCTAAGTTCGCCGATTGTATCCAATATTATTACGTCATTTTCAGAAAAGTTATCTTTATTAGACCGTGTCCCAAATTTAAGTCGGTAATGTTTTAACAGGTCCTTTATTTGTTGAACTCTTTGTGTATGGCGTGGTGCTATGAGAAGTTTTATATCCGCAAATTCTGTTTTTAGTTTGGAGAATATTGCTATGATAATTTCATTTTCACTCTTGTGTGTGCTTCCGGCAATAATTATTCGTTGTTCGTTTTTATTAATGTCTACGGTTTCATTTGTTTTTTTTACGTCAAATTTTAGATTTTTCATTACGTGTGTTTTATCTTCAGAAGCACCTATTGATATTAATTTCCTCCTATCATCGTCACTTTGGGTAAGAATTTCAGTGTAGTTTGCTAATACGTGCTTAAAAAATATTCGGAATAGTTTATAAAGTTTATAGGTGCTGTCAGACATCCTGCCGTTGATTGTGTATAAAGGGATGTTTTTTTTCTTGCACATATCGGAAAAAATAGGCCAGATTTCTGTTTCCGTAATTAATACAACACTTGGTTTTATTTTGTCCAGAAATCTGTGTACACAAAATGGAACATCAAACGGAAAATAAGTTATGTATTCGGCAATATTTGAATAATTCTTAATAGCAGTTTCCTGTCCGGTTTTAGTCCCTGTTGTGATAACAATTTTGTAATCCGGAAAAATTTCTTTTGTCTTTCTGACAAGATTTTTTAATGCTATAACTTCGCCCACCGATACACTGTGATACATTATAACTTTCTCGCCAAGTTGCGGTGGCGTGAAAAAACCGAGTTTTTCTTTCCAGCCGTAGATGAATTTTCCATTGAAAATTCTTACGATATAATATATCGGCATCAAAATTATAAATAAAATTGTTGATATAATTCCGTAAATAAACATTTTCGTTATTATTATATATCAAACATGAACGTATATTGACAATGTCTTGAAAAATTTATAGAATGTAATTATGGCGATAGTATATTTAGGCTTGGGGTCGAATAAAGGTGACAGAATAGGTTACGTTCAGCAGGCAACCGGTCTTTTGGGTGCTGTTGAAGGAATTAACATAATAAGAACCTCCGCATTTTATGAAACAGAACCTTGGAATATGACATCTGATACCTGGTTTGTCAATGCGGTTGTTGAAATTAAAACAACTCTCAAACCTGAAGAATTGTTGAAAGAATGTCAAAGAATAGAAAAACAATTGGGTCGCATGCGTGAAAAAGAAGATGCTTATGACGACAGGACAATTGATATTGATATATTATTTTATAATCAAGATATAATTAATGAGAAAGATTTGATAATTCCCCACAAATATGCTCACCTGCGTAGTTTTACGCTGGTCCCGTTGTTGGAATTGGCTCCGGATTTTGTGCATCCTGTTTTGCATAAAACTATATCGGAATTGCATAGTGATTTGGAAAATCCGGAAATGGTGTTTTTGTATGGAACAAGAGTTGAATTCAATTTCTAAGGTCGCAATAATCGGTGCCGGGCCTGCAGGGTGTTTTTGTGCATATTTTTTACAGGATTTTTGTGACCTGACTGTTTTTGACTACGCAAGTCCTTTAAGAACATTACTGCCCACTGGCGGCGGACGGTGTAATCTCTCTTATGCCGAATATGATTTTAAAGAATTGGCTAAAAATTATCCGCGTGGTCAAAAATTCTTGTATTCTGTGTTTTCTCAATTTGGCGTTTCTGATACAATTGATTTTTTTGAAAAAATTGGTGTAAAGACATATGTGCAGGAGGATTTGAGGATTTTCCCGCTGTCTAATAATTCTGGAAAAGTCCGTGAGAAAATTTTATCCTCTTTAAAAAAAGTTAAATTTGTAAAAGAAATGGTTTCTGAATTGGATTTCAGTTCATATGATTATATAATTGTTGCCACAGGCGGGCATTCTTCTTATTCATTGTTAAAAAATATCGGACATACTATTGTTCCGCCGAAACCCGCACTTGTAGGGTTGAAAACTGATGAAATCTTACCTGTGGGTGTTGCTTTAAAAAATGTCAGATCATGCGGGTTTGAAGGTGATTTATTGTTTACTCATCAAGGTTTATCCGGACCTTTAATTTATAAAATTTCTTCGGTCTTTGCTAGAAGGCAATTCCCTTATAATATTAGCCTTGATTTCATCGGACAAGTCGATTTACAAGATTGCTTAAATAAAAATCCTCACATGCTTTTAAAAAATCTTCTCGCAGATTTTGTTCCAAAATCTTTTGCTGAATATATTTTAAATAAGGCCTGTATTGATAAAACGTTAAAATGCCATAATATTGATGCAAAACTTCGCGATAAGATTATGAATTTGCTAAATAATTTTGAAGTAAAAATTGTAGGCACCGCTAAAGGTAAAGAAGTTGTAACTTCAGGTGGTGTAAATCTTAATGAGATTGATTCAAGAACAATGCAGTCAAAGATTGTCCCTAATCTTTATTTCTGCGGTGAGGTTATTGATGTTGACGGGTTTTGTGGTGGGTTTAACCTGCAAAACTGCTGGTCTACCGCATATGTGGCTGCTCATAGTATTAATCAAAGATTAGGCGTTTAAGATGAGTTCTTTTTCTAAATCTTCTTTTACTTGAAAATTTTTGCTTCCGCTCAGATATCTTACCGCTATCATAATTGCCGGAACTGCAATACCCAACGCTCCTATACATGTTCCTAAATTCATTATTACGGATTTTCTTTTGAGATGTTTTACTTTCCCTAAAAATGTTTCTATAGTTTCACCTGATTCTTTATATTGCTTCAATAGATTTTCTACCTTCGCATATACTCCCTTGACGCCGCTTCTGTTTCCGTAATCCCCAAAATTGATTAATTTTCTGTTATCTATTAAGTCTGATTTTGGTAATGTTGGAATTTCATCACATTTCTTGGCAATTTTTACTATAAAGTCTTCCGGATTTTTGTGTATATATTCGAATATTTCTACATCCTTGGCATCTTTTGGAAAATTTTTAAGACTTTCTTCAACTATATCCATGTTTTCAAAAGCATTTTTAAGTTCATCGCTTTCAATTACCCTTGCATCAAGGTCAATTGATTTATTGTGCTTTGTAACTGCTTGTTTTTCAAGAAATTTTTGTATAGGTTTGCTCGCAAAGTACATAAATCCCCACGTTGCACCTTCTTTAATTGTGTAGCCTATGAATTCTTGTCCGTTTCTTGATTTGGACAACCTTTCTGTTGTTATTGAGCTGTCAACTATCATAAGGTTTTTAACCGGATCAAACATGAATTCTTGCAGATTTTTGATAAGGTTGCCTTTGCCTGTAAATGGTACTTTCTTAGAAGTATCGCTGTTGTTGTTTTCTACGTTTTTAATAAATTCACCGAAAAAAGTTCCTTTATTATTTAATCTTGTTTGCTTCATATGTTTACTTGCATGTTCTGCCAAAATTTCCTTTTGGGCTGCCTCTTTGGTTTTTTTATGTCTGTATTTTGTCAGCATTGTATATGACACGATGGTTAATATTGTTGCTATGGTGAATTTTATTAGTGCTAACGATTTAGAAAATTTAGGGTTTATTTTTAAATTTTCAAGGCTTTTTTTAATCTTTGCATTCTTTTCAATCTCAATTGCTTTGTTTAATACCTCGGGATTGTCCAAAAGCCGTACATCAACTTTGGGGTCTATTTTGAATGCCTTGTATAACGTTAAATCGGTAATTTTCTTGAATACGGGTAATCCGAAAAGCCAAATTGCCTGTGTACCAAATTCATCTAAAAATCTGTCTTTGCCCTCTAATTTGTCTCCCAAAATGTATGAGCCGGTCGTAAGACCTATGCTGTTTGCGATATCTTTTATCGCCAAAGGAACAAGTGAACTGTTGTTTCCTAATATTGAATATATTTTGCTTGCGTTAATTGCGGGTATCATGTTTATTTCCTTATTCTATAACCTACTACAAGCCCCAAATTAAGTTCATTAATTTGACGATTGGGGCATTCGCCTTTTTTATTAAATTTCGTCGCAGATTATATATCATTTTTTCCCTTTCGCTTTTTTATTTAAATCGCTGAATTTTTTTTATTGCTCTTTTATCATAAAAATTTTAAACTTTTTTACAAAAAACAAGACCTGTTTTACTCAGGTCTTGCATATATTTTAAGCAAATAACAAACTTCCCGTTATATAAACAAGCCTTCCTTAATGTTATTTGTTAATCGTCGTATTTGCTTTGACATCCTATTTCCCTGATAAATTACTCCCAGGGGAATTCGAATCCCCGTCTACACCGTGAAAGGGTGTTGTCCTAGGCCTCTAGACGATGGGAGCAAGTGCATTCACGTTTTTTATATTAACTGAATCATAATCAATTGTCAACCTTAACTTTTGATTTTAGTGAAATTTTTTCTAATTCACTTATTATATCTTTGATTTCAGGAGAAATATCATTCGCCGTATTAAGGTTTTTCTTTACCATTACTGCAAATTCTGATTTTTTAAATTCATGCATCCCGCGGTGCTTGAATATTTCTTCTAAAATTTTTACCATACGCATATTCTGATTTACTGCTTCAAGTTCAATCATCGATATGTTTTTCAAGCCGTAAGATAATGTTTTTTTTATTAATTCAAGTGGCAAAGCATCTTCAAATTCACCGCATTTAAGTATATGGACTTTGTCATATTCTCTTAATCGAGGTTTTATTTCGCGATAATTTTCTTCTGCATCATTGTCTAATAATACAAAAATAGGTAGCTTTAGTTCTTGTGACAGTTGATAAAATAGTTTCACTACCTGATTTTTACCGCCTGCAGATATTATATAAATCCCGTTTTTGTCAAAGTCATAACCGCATTGTCTGGCAAATTCAGGAAGTAATATTTCCTCGGTTATTCCTTCTGAAATCACAATTTTTTCAAGTGGAAATTTTAGATTTAATTCTTCCCTGTCTTTTATCAAATCGTTCGATATAGCAAGATTTTTGAGCCATCTTAAGTTAAACGGGCTTTTGCTGTCAATGAGTTTCAGACATGCTTTGTAGTTTATGCGATTTTTTATTAATTTTTCAACATTTTTGTCAATCTTGAATATGGAATTCTCATATTCAAAAAGTCTTTTATTTATCAGATAATCGTTTTCTAATTCCAGATTTAATTTCGCCAATGAAAAATTGATTATTTCGGTTGCTATGCAGGCTATTTCTGAATAATCCATGCTGTCTAACTCGAGTTTTTTGTACTTAGGACTGATAAGATTATTCACAATGATATCTTTAAATACTCTTAAATACTTCGTTTCAGGAATTTTAAATCTTGTTAGCCTGTCGATTGATATTAATATTTGTTCTTTTGTTAACGGTTTTATTTTTATCAAATTAACCTCATTGTTACATTTTTTTATAAATATATTATTATTTTAGCAATTTTTGTTATATTTCATTTTTAATATTAATGTGGAGTAGAAATGGTAGATTCAATTAATAATATTAAACAATATAATTATAACACAGTTGCAAATATCAACTGTTCCGGAAAGAAAAATGCAACATGTTTTTCCGGTGTGCCCGTTTCTAATCCTACAAATTCTGTTCCGTTTAGTTCCGCAAACAGGGTAATAAATAAGCGTACCGAGCTGTCGTCATCTGAGGAAAAACAAAAATACACTGAGGTTTTGAAGCTTCTTGATAAAAACACCAAAAAGCAATTAGAATTATTGCTAAAGGGCGGAATACTTTTGAACAGTGAATCTAACGACCATTCTACCGTATTAGATAACCTATATAAAATGGCAACTACTCCAAGAGCAGAAGGCTTAAGTAATGTTGGTATTTTAAAAGATACGATTGCAACGATTTCTTATCCTTTTGTTATCACCCAGCAGTTTGGTGATATTCCGCAAGCATACAGAAAAAGTGCCTTGTCCGCTAATACTGTCGGGGAAACTAACCTTGTAACACGTTTTAAAAAAGCGCAAGATATAGACGTAGAACATTCGGGTACTTGTGTTGCCGCAAGTATTGAGTTTAACCTTGCAGAAAAAATGCCTGCTGAATTTGCACGTTTTGCAGAGGGTTTGTCATCACCTTCAATGTCTATTCAAAAAGAAATAAAGTTGCGTAATCTCGCGGATAATGCACTTGATGCTATTTGGCTGTTAAATGCATTTGAAATTCCGTTTGAAGCAAACAATTTTGATAATGCACTTTTGACTTTTGCGCCGGATAAAAATGCAATTATTCGTGCGCAAATTCAAACTACAGACAAAGATCCTCTAGAACGTTCACCTTTAGATGTATTGATGCAATCTACGTTTATGCAGGTTGGTTCTCAACAGTCATACAACTCGTTGACAGATAAACGTAAAGGTAAATTTAATCAAAATGATAAAGGCTTGATTGAGTTTGAAAAAACTTTTACGGAATCTGTTGTTGAGGATAAGAGTAAACTCTCTGTTACTTATCAAACTGTTGATGATAATGCAAGACTTGTAGGTTATGAAACAGATTTTGATACCATGAAAAAGCATCTGCTTAAGGCTTTGGATATGGGTGAAAACGTTATAATCGGTTATACTCAAACAGATCAAAATAATATAATTATTAATGGGCACGAAATAACTATTATAGGTTATAGGTATAATCCTGATGGTAAGTTGGTATTCATCTGTAATGATACGGATGATAATTTATCAAAACCCGTAGAATACAGTGAGGATTACTTACTTCCTAAAATCCACCATGCAGCTTTACCGGAAAGTATTGTAGCTGGTGACTTGACCGTCACTCCGAATTGGGTGGAGGGCTTGAATATTTATAAAGACTTGAAGAATAGGGCGCAATAATATGATACAACAAATTCAACCATTACAACAAAATAATAAACCGGCAAGAGTAAGTATTTTACAGATGAACGATTTTCATGCAAAATTACCAAATCTTGAAAGGATGTATACTGCATCAAAAATGTTTGACAGTTTTGATGCTTCTGCCGATAAATTAAAACTTTCTTCCGGAGATGACGGTATAGGTGAAGATTTTGTTTTGTCCAAAGCTGTCAGTAAAATACTTGATATGATAGGAATAACAAAACGACAAAACGGAAATCATGAATTTGATATTGTTCCTTCAAAACACGCTCAAATTGCAAAAGATGCTAGTTACAAGGAATTAGGTGCAATAAATATTCATGTTTCGGAAAAAAGTCTTCTTGACGGTATTATGCTGAAGTCCGCCATAGAAGAATGTAACGGCAACAAATACGGTATTGTCGGGATAGGTCCTTCTGATTTATTTACAAGGTTAAAAGATGGGAGTTCAAAAGAGGATTTGATCGTTGATGATCTGCCGACCACAATTGCTAATCTTCAGCAAGAGGTAGATAAACTAAGAGAAAAAGGTGTTAATAAGATTATACTTTTATCGCACAGCGGCTATGTGAATGATATCGAAATCGCTAAGCATACGAGAGGCATTGATGTTATTCAGGGAGGACATTCGCATGATTTGATTAAAGGGGTCGAAGAAGGTAAAAACTTGTTTTATAATCTTGATAATGAGCCGGTTGTTATTACTCAGAACGGAAAAGACGGCGAATATTTCGGGATTTTGAACGTGGATTTTGATGAAAACGGTGTTATACAATCTGTACAAAATAATGTTATTCCAACAAAAATATTTAACAGAACGCTTCCGGCAAAATTTTTAGTGGAACAAATTATAGGTAAGCCTGAGCATATAGGTGTGATTAACTCTGTGCCGCCCGTGCCTGCAAACAGATTGATTGAGAACAATCCTCACGGGAATTTTATTGTGGATGCTATGAGAAAAGAATTAGGTGTTGATATTGCATTGCTTAATGCCGCTAATATCCGCGGTAATTTTGAAAAAGGAAATGTTGATTCAAGAAAAATTTCTGAAATTACGCCATTTAAAAATAAATTAGTTATAGCAAAAATAAGTGAAAAAGAACTGGTTGATGCAATAAAGCTTGGTGGCAAATCGTTTGTTCATCCTGATAATAAACCGGGTATTGTTTATGTTTCAGCGCTTAAATATACAATGAATGATAAAGGCGAATTATTAAAGCTTGCTTATGTTGATGATGACGGACATGAAACTCCAATTGATATTGGTAATCCTGATCCGAATAAAATTTTAAGAGTTGCTATGGATGATTTTTATGCAACAGGCGGCGATGGATTTGGCATGTTGAATAAAAAACACGAAGCGGAAGTTGTATATGATTTTGATAAAGACAAACTTGTTTGTGATTACATAAAAAAACTCAACAAACCAGTTGATATTGTTGATGATAAAAGAATTGAAATAATTAAAGCGAATTAAAATCCGTATTGTTCTTTTGAGTTGAGGTATTCTCGCACGGCGTTAAGTGAAGCCTGGACAATACGCGTAACTCTTGATGAGGAAAGCCCAACCTGTGTTGCTATATCTTTTACCTGCATGTTTCTGTAAAATCTGTATTCAACAACGGTTCTCTCTTTTGGCGGGAGTTTAGAAATCGCTTCTCTAATCATTCTTCCCATTTCCGTTATTTCGGCATTTTCATCAGGAAGAGCGTGCGGATCTTTTACAAAATCAAACGGTGAGTCATTGTCGCTTGCAGATGCTGCCAGTCCATCAATTGACAGGATTGTTTCATATACAGCCTCCCTAATCTTTGCTCGCTGCATATCCATTCCTTCGACCGCTTCATCTTCTTCGTATTCGCCTTCTGCCTTGTGTTTCATTGCGTACCACTTATAGCGTATTCTTAATTCATTTCTTATCGCCCAGCGTACGGCTGTTGCTATATAGGCTGCGTTATATTTTTCCAATTGTTCCGGTGTTTTATCTTTTATTAAAACCTGAACGGCAATTATTCCTATAGAGAGCAGTTCCTCATACTCAACCATATGTGCGGGTATACGCTTGTGTTCTACCCTTGCTACTTTCTGCACTATATCTATGTATTCTTGTAATTTATTTTTGTCCTGCATAACCATGATTACAGAATTATATTATTACAGTTTAAATATAATTAACCCATTTATTTGGTGGATTTTTTCATATTATAAACAAAAATCAGGATTTCGGCAATTGCTTTGTACAATTCCGGCGGAATCATATGGTTAAGTTCTACCATTTTAAACAGTGCACGTGCAACGGGTGCATTTTCAATAACCGGAACGTTATGTTCCTTTGCAATATCGATTATTTTTTTGGCTATTAATTCCGTGCCTTTTGCAATAAGCATCGGTGATGACATTTCTTCCGCATTATATTTTAGTGCACATGCAATATGTGTTGGGTTTGTGACAACGAAATCAGCTTCGGGAACGGCATCCATCATGCCTTGTTGAAGCATTTGCATACGTCTTTGTCTTAAAGCGGCTTTTACATTCGGGTCACCTTCAGTATTTTTGTACTCGTCTTTAATTTCCTTAAAAGACATTTTTTGATCTTTAAGAAATTTCCATTTTGTAACACCGTAATCTGCTGCTGAAATTACTAGAAATGCTATGCAAGCTTTAAAGATAAATTCGGTGATTAATTTGCCGAATTCAATCATTACTGCAAAATTGTTGTCTATTGCGGCCAGCATTAGTATACTTTCGATATGTGACATATATACGCTCCAGCCTATATATCCCAATATCATAACTTTCAAAATATTTTTAAGAAGTTCAAATAATGTTTTAATTGACATTATATTTTTGAAATATTTTGTCGGATTAAGTTTATCGAGCTTAGGTACCAAAGGTGCAGTTGCAACAAGCGGGCCAACCTGAATGAAATCAGCCATTATAGCCACAAACCAAGCAAGGAAAAGTATTGGGCCTATAATTAAAACCGAGCATTTTAACGTTACGGTAAGTATGTAGGTCATACCTATATTTGATATGTGTCCATTTGGGATTTGTTCGTACAAAAGTGTATATAACTGAACAATTTGATTCCATATAAAGGGTGCAAGAGCAACTATTACCGAAAAAAGTATTAAAAGCGATATCGCGGTTGAAAAATCTTTAGATTTTACAACCTGACCCTCTTTTCTTGCCTGCTCCAGTTTCCGGGGAGTAGCATCAAACTGTTTATCTTCATCTGCCATAGGTAACCTTCAGTAATTATTGTACTATTTTCACGCCTGAGCTCGTTCCGAGTCTGCAAGCCCCTGCTCTAATAAGCTTTTCTGCAGTTTCTTTGTCTTTAATCCCGCCTGAAGCTTTGACTTTTAATCCGAACGGAGTTACTGTTTCGTGCATTAATTTTACATCTTCCTCTTTTGCACCGAGTCCGTTTTTAACAAATCCGGTCGATGTCTTTACAAAATCCGCATTGCCTTTTATGCATAGTTCACATGCCTTTTTGATTTCATTTTGCGTTAGCAAATCTGTTTCAATTATTACTTTCAAAATATGTGAACCGATGGCTTCTTTTATCTTTTTAATTTCGTTTATGATTAAGTCATATTTTTCATCCTTAAGCCAAGTCACATTTATAACCATATCTATCTCATCTGCGCCGTCTTGGATTGCACATTCGGCTTCATATATTTTCACTTCGGTTTTATTTGCTCCAAGAGGAAAACCTATTACGGTTACTATTTTTATATCGGTATTTTCTAAACATTTCTTGGCTAATCTTGCATAGCAAGGGTTTATGCATACTCCTTTGAAGTGATATTTTTTTGCTTCTTCAAACAAGTTAAGAAGTTCTTTTTCTGTGGCGTCTTGCTTCAAAAGCGTATGTTCAATGTATTTTTCCATAATTTCTCCTTATAAAGCTTGCATATAACAACAAAATTATAGCATGGAGTTTCATTTTAAAAAATGTTGTTGTCAAATATCTAATAATATTATATAATAATTCCAAGGAGGTTTGAATGTTATATTTGAGAAGCTGTAACGGGGGGGGGCGACTCCTCTAAGCCAATGTAGTCGTTGGATCAGACTAATCAGCTACCGGTCTGAATTAACAAATGGTCGTAAGAAAAGCAGAAACGGTTTTACATTAGCGGAAGTTTTAATAACATTATCGGTCATCGGTATAGTTGCGGCGTTGACGATACCGAATTTGATAACAAAATATCAAAAAAAACAGACGGTATCAGGTCTGAGGGAAGCATATTCGATTTTGAGTAATGCGGCAAGGTTATCAGAAGCGGAAAACGGTCCTATGTCGACATGGGATTATCCTAAAATTTCAGGGACTGAATTGATGGGAGTTTTTATAGAAAAATATTATCTGCCCTATTTGCGTTCTGCAAAATTAATGACTCGCTCTGAATTTAAGAGTATGTATCCTAAGTATAGTGTTAAGAATTTATCGGGAACCGGTGAAGGGCACATGATTTATCACCAAGTGGTAATTCTTTCAAATGGTATGATATTATTTTTTAATGACGTGTATTATGGAACATCAAACTATCTGTGGATTTATGCAGACATAAATGGTCTTGCCGGTCCAAATAGAATCGGCCATGATATATTTGTATTTGATGGTTCATCTTGGGGAAAAAGGGGTAATACGTACGTCAATTTTTGGTCACACTATACTTGTGCTACAAGAGCATGCTATATGGCTTCAGGTCCCGAAGAAGGTACTTCTGAGGCTGAAAGTAACCGCGGCTACTACGGATGTTCAAAGGATAACAAATATGGATATTATGCAGGTTATTACTGTGGTGCGCTAATAAGATATGACGGGTGGAAAATCGCTGATGATTACCCTTGGTAGTATGTATTTTTAAGTTAGGATAAAGGTAAACATTTGTTTTTATGTTAATATTTACTTATGTTTTTAAATCTAAAAGCAAAATTCGGAATATTTATAGGGGATGTTTTTGGTGGAATTAATTCAGCCATAATTGCGCTTCCGCAAGCGTTGGCATTTGGAGTTGCGACGGGATTTGGAGCGGGGGCAGGGTTGTGGGGTGCAATAATTTTATGTTTTGTTGCCGGAATTTTGGGTACAAAAACTCCTATGATATCAGGTATTACAGGGCCTGTAGCTATTGTTACCGCATCAATCATGCATGCTATGGGGCAGGATATTAATTCTGTTGTTCTAATAATTGCTCTTGCCGCCATATTTCAGATAATACTTTCCATGACGCAGTTGTTGAATATTGTTAAATATGTACCATATCCGGTTATATCAGGCTTTATGAACGGTGTGGGGATTATTATCATTATACTTCAGATTAATCCTTTAATAGGGCATGCTGCGCTTTCCTCTACTATTGAAAGCATTCAGAAACTTTTTATTAACCTGGGTGCAATAAATTTTGATGCTTTAATTTTAGGTGTCACAACTTTGTTAATTGTATTTTTAATGCCCAAAAAAATCAACAAACTCATTCCATCCACCGTTGCAGCGCTTGTTATTTGTACTTTCATTTCTATAAAATTTGGTTTCAATGTGGATAAAATTGAAGTTATTTCTATCGATTTTCCGAAATTAATATTACCAAAAGCAAGCTTCTTACAGATAGTTAACAATTTACAATATGCGATTACTCTTGCGGTAATATTGTCGTCAGAAAGTTTATTAACAGGTTTAGTTTGTGATTCTTTAACCAAGATTAGAAATAATCCGAGACATCTTATAGCTGCGCAGGGAATTGGTAATTTAGTATGTTCAATGGCGGGTGCTTTACCCGGTGCTGCTGCAACAATGCGAACAGTTGCAGCGTTAAAGGCAGGTGCTAAAACTAAAATGGCGACTGTTGTCAGTCCGCTTATTTTGCTTATACTTTTGTTTAAATTGTCCGGATTTGTTGCGGAAATTCCTTTACCTGTGCTTGCTGGTATCCTTATCAAAATCGGATACGACATTATTGATATTAAATTGTTAAAGGTAATTAAATATGCACCAAAAGACGATTTATACGTTCTATTGGTTGTTTTCTTCTTAACGGTATTTTATAACCTGATAGTTGCTGTTGGTGCGGGGATTGTTTTGGCGGCGCTTTTGTATGCTAAGAGAACTGCTGACAAAGTTAAACTGGTTCAAAAGCCGATTTACGACGCTGAGATTATTGCGCTGGAGAAAATTTTAGAGCATGATTATCATCATAAAATTCGTATTGTTCATATTGACGGACAATTTTTCTTTGGCTCAGCTACACAGCTTATTGCCCAATTTGATGAACTTTTGGGAACAAGATATCTTATACTTAATTATGATGCAAATGATTTATTGGATATATCTGCAATTTTCGCTTTTGAAGATATTGTATTAAGGTTAAAAAGTCAGCATATAAAAATTCTTCTTGTAATCCATGACAGAAAGCTTTATGAACAACTGGAAAAGCATTTAATTATTAAAGAAATCGGTGAGCATCACATATTTTATTCTGAGATAGATGCGATTAATTTCGCAAAAAATTCGTTGAAAAAAAAATATAAATAATTGACATGCTCTGTAAAACTATTTATAATACATTATATGGAGGTTACGTAGAAGGTGCGCGAGCAGTGAGGTTCTCGGGGGGGGGCGACTCCTCTAAGTAAATATAACAAGGGTTTTAAACAATTTGGCAAGGTCGCTTACTTAGAAATATTTGCCAGCATAATTCGGTTGAAGAATAATTCTTACACGGTAACATCTAATCAAAGAGCATTTACGCTTGCTGAAATACTTATAACATTGGGAATAGTTGGTGTTGTGGCTGCTTTGACCATTCCGACTTTGATTTTAAAATATCAAAAGCGTGAGTATGCTGCAAGGCTTTCCCAGACTTATAGTGTGTTATCAAATGCTGTTAAACTTTCGCAGTCAGATTATGGAGATATTTCGACGTGGGATTACAATACAAATAAAAATCTAGAAGGTAATACTAGTGTAATGCGTGATATTGTAAGCGCTTATACAGAAAAATATTTTTTGCCTCATTTAAGAGTATCCAAAAACTACGGTTATGTAGCTCTGTCGAGTGCGGGCTACCCGAAGTACAAAACAAAAGGTGGTGTAGTGTACTTGGCTGCTGCCTCAAATGGTTATATTGTAGAATTGTCAAGTGGAGTAACTCTGTTTTTCTGGTACAATTACACTTACGTTGATGGTGCTTCAAGTATTTTAAGATTTACGGAACCGCTTATTTTTGTTGATGTAAACGGCAAAGCAGGGCCAAATGTTGTAGGAAGAGATTTTTATGTATTCATCCTTTCAACTTCAAAAAATTGTCTGATAACTTATGGGGACTACTTTGAGTATTTTTCGCGTACTCAGTTTATTGAACAATGCGGCAGTACTACGAGTAATACTGCTAATTTATATTGTGCTGGATTAATCAAACTTGATGGCTGGAAAATTAAGGATGATTATCCCTGGTAAAAGTGATCCTGTTTTTTTTACAAAAAATTATATTCGGGTATATTAAACTTTTCATTATTAGCATCTTTTTGCACAAATTTCAGATAATATTGCATTGCTTTTTCTTTTGTGTTGTCGTAGAATTCTTGAGAAATATACTTTTTGTGTAATTCAGTTCTTTCACCTGAATAGTTCCCCAAGGTTGATGCATATTTTTCAATATCAGATTTGTTTAATCCGCCTCCATAGGCTTTGGTTTTGGCATCTGTGCCGGATGGACGAATTTCAATATATTTGTCGTCAAATTCCATGTAAGTGCCATCACCTACAAATTTTATTGATTTTAAATTCGAAAAATCAAGCTCTTTGAACGCATCAGATAGTACATTTTTAACATCTTCCAATGATAATTTACCTTCAAGTACACCCATTGCAAGTGATAAGTAGAACAAGTCATTTTTTGTCCTTAATTCTTCACCTATGATTTTTGCTTGTTTAAATTTTTCAATGTCAGGTTCAGACTCATTGTAGTACGCAATATCAACCCGTGTGTCAAAACGTCCGATTATTTTATTTTCGTCAAATACCTTTAATAGATATTGAGAGAGTGTAATATTTTCTTTCTCAAGTTTTGCAACAAGAGCGGAGGCCACAATAATAGCTTCTGTAGCGCTTTTTTCTCTCATTGCTATTGCAAATCTTCCGTGCATAGATTTTATCAAATCTTCCGTTCCCATTATCATTCCGCCGGATTCTTCACCGCCGAATAACAATCTGGGATTTTTGCCTAAGTCAATACTGTTACCGAAAACATCATCGAGCGCAACATTTTTTTCGTTGTCGTTTTTTATTTGTAATTCCACTTTCTTCATTATGTTAGCTATTTCTTTAAAACCGACCGGAACATTGACAACTTTTACTCCGTTATTTTTTGCCCACTCGTCCCACGATAATGCTGAGGCTGTTGTTTTTATAACAAATCTCGGGTGATTATTCCATAGATTTTGAGCTTTTAATTGTTTTGACCAAAAATCCATAAGCATTAAAAACGCCTGATTAGCTGTAAATATAGTTAAAATTGTTGAATCATTTAATTTGATGTAATCTATTCCGGCCTTATTAAGTTCTTCAATGCGTGAAATGCTTTCTTTTTGGGTTATTGTAAGCCTGTCGTGATCCGGATCTGTAATTAGTACAACGGTATTTAAAGGCATGTTTTTTAATTTTTTGTTATAGTGCATTGTATCTATAACAGGGAAAAATTTTGTTCCGTCAGGTTTTTGGGCAATTACTGTAGCGTCAACGGAATAATCATAAAAAGCCTTTTCTCCTTTCGGTGTAGTGTCGTATTTTCCTATTGAATGAAAAAACGGATCTTCTTTAGTGTTAAACCAAACATATTTATCCGAAATTCCAAGCTTTTTTAGTACTCTGCTGAGTGTCCTGTACGCTGAACCCCCAACATTTTCAATTACTATTTTATCACCAATTTGCTTAATTAATTCTAAATTAATTTCTTGTGCAACACCGGATTTCAGATATTCTACGTATAAATCGACCCCGTCATTGAAACTTGCCATCACTTTTTCGTCAATCAGTTGGTTGTTCAACCCGGAGATCCTTATTTCATAGGTGCCGTTTTTATTTGTTTTTTCAAAAATTTCTCTTATTTTGTCTACAAATTCCATTGATTCCTCGGGTAAATATTGACTGCCTTGAGAATTTAAGTCCTTAGTGGCATTTTTTACTGAAATTCCGTGACTGGAGGTGATATATTCCCCGCCTAATAAATCAAGCTTAAAGGCCAAAAATGATGCAAGCCATATTGGAATTGTTTTTTTGCCGAGTGGTACAAGTGTTCTTATACCCTGTGCGGCTTGGATTCTGGCTATTGCTTCTAAATATAAGTCTGAGTTGTAGCGCACTTCTCTGCCAGCAATTTTAACTATTTTTTTGTCAGGGTATTTTTCTTTGGCGACAAGTGCTTTTGCCAAAGTTGCAAGCACCAACCCGACAAGATTTATTGGAAAACGTGTGTCTTGCGGATATGCTATATTCTGCGGTCCCCTAATCCCCGCTGTGGATACCTTTGCTTCTTTGGCATAATTTTCCAGCCATTCCTCTAAGTTAAGTCCTTCCGGGTTGTTAATTTTATCATATGGTTTCAAATGCTCTTTTTTTAACGTGAAAATAAATTCACCTTTGTTGCTGAGCTTAATTATAGTATTTTTCTTTATATGTTCGGGTGTATTTTCCTTAACACTTTTAAATAATTTTCTTTCCAGATTGTTTTTCATTGTTTTTTGCTCTCCTTGCTTAATTATACTATAAAAAATCCGTTGATGTCTATTTGCTAAAATTACTATTTTTATGTATAATCTTGTAGGGAGTTGAGCCATGGTTTTGACTAATAAAAAGAGAAAAAAAGAACGCCGAAGTTATTGTAAAAGAGAAGCATCAGAATATAATTTTTTCAGAAAAATGTTTCTTTTTCTCGTAACTAAAATAGGGTATATGATAAGGTTTAAAATTGTTTACCGTTTGAAAGTGTACGGCAAGAAAAATATACCTAAAGACAATAACTACATTGTTGCAGCAAATCATCTTTCAACTTTGGATCCGCCGCTGGTGGCAGCCATTATGCCAAGATCGGTGTGCTTTATGGCGAAACAGGAATTGTTTAATATAAAATTTTTGCGATGGTGGCTTGATTGGCTCGGTGCTTTTGCCGTAAATAGAGAACACTTAGGTGCTTCCACAATTAAAACGGCTAAGTCTATTAAACAGACAGATTGGGTACTCGGACTTTTCCCGCAAGGTACTCGATGCGAGCCAGGTGAGATTAAAGATATTAATAAAGGCTTTGCAAGCCTTGCTAAAGTTACAAAATGCGGTATATTGCCTGTTGGAATTATTGGTACGAATGAAGTTAAACGTATACCGTTTACCGGTAAGATTGTCGTTAAAATAGGCAATGTTATTCCCTATAATGACAATTTGGATTTGGTGGTGGAGCAATGGGTTAAAGCAATTGAAGAATTGACCGGCTTTAAGTATGTTCAAAATTAGGAGTTAAGATATGAAGGCTAGAAATTACAATAGAAGATATGCAAAAGAATACAATTGGTTTCGTTCACTGTTTTATTTGACATTCCTTGTGGTAGTTGTTGACAATTTTTTACGTATATTTTATGATTTTAAAGTTTATGGTCGTGAGAATTTACCCAAAGACAACGGTAAATACATATATGCCGGAAACCACGTATCTATTTTTGATCCTCCGATTGTTTCTTTTGCTACCAGAAAACTCATTGCATTCATGGCTAAAGAGGAATTATTTGATTCAAAGGAAAAACTTCAGTGGCTTGTAAAACGTCTCGGAGCTTTTGCTGTTAACAGAACTAAGCCTGAAATAGCTACTTTTAAAACGGTACGTGATATTTTTACAACTAAATGGTCTTTGGGAGTTTTTCCTCAAGGTGGTACAAATCCATATGGTAAGCTCGAAGGTATTAAAAAGGGGTTTGCTGTTATTGCTAAAACTGCTAAAGCTGATATTGTCCCCGTTGCTATTGCCGAGTTTGATGGTTATCCGAAATTGAAACCTTTTACCAGACGTAAGTTTAGAATTTATATCGGCAAACCAATATCTTATAAACTGTCCGAAGACGAAATAATTTATGAATGGTGTAAATATATTTCAGAGCATGCCGACTATGAAAATTGTGTAAAATTACCGGAAGCTGTAACCAACAACAAAGTATTGGCTTAGGATTGAAAGGAGTGTATTTATGTACATAGCACAGACAGAAAACGGGGGGGGGCGACTCCTCTAAGCAGGTTTAGTAAGGTTTTAGAGAGTGTATGCGTTTGTAGGTACTATCTTTTTTTAGTGCTAAGAATATTTAAAAGTTTATTACGTCCGGTTCTTAAACAAATTAATTGTTACAATAATAATTTTTCAAAAAAGTTCGCATTTACTTTGTCAGAAGTTTTAATAACTCTTGGTATCATTGGTATTGTTGCAGCTGTTACCATACCACCACTTGTTTCTAACTACCGTAAAAATGTCCTAAAAACTCAGTTTATTAAAAAATATGCTGAAATTTCTCAGGCAGTATTACTTGCCAAAAGTGAAACAAATGGTAATTTTAAAGAGTATTGTACTCAATATGACGGTACAAGTTTTTTTAATGAAACACAGTGTAAGGCAATTTTTGATAAATATTTTAAGAAAACCGGTACATGTAAATATAAAGAGGATGTGTTAACCTATGATAAAAAGCTTGCTGCAAGTGTTAATTATGGAGCTGTAACTGCACCAAAAATTTTACTATCTGATGGAAGCTGCTATGATATATGTGTTAATGCTTATCAACTCGGTTTCACGTTTGATTTTAACTGACCTGATAAAGGTCCTAATGCACTCGGACATGATATATTTTCATTCTGGGTGGACGATTATGATTACTTGCAGCCGATAAAACAATCAACGAAATATACAGTTGATGAAATTCAAGAAGCTATAGAAAATTGTTTGGCGCAAGGAAAACTTAATACGTCATCTTGTCGCGCTATATGGAATCAAAGAGGGTTTCCTTGCACAAGAAATTCTGTACAAACAGGTAACGGGCTTGGCTGCAGTTGGTATGCACTACATGATGAATGTCCTGATGAAGATAAAAAAGGTTATTGGTCTTGTTTACCCAATTAAAAAGTCCTCTTTATAAAGAGGACTTTTTTATTTAAAGAAAGGAATTCGGTTTATACTAGATTTGATTTAACTTGTCAAGGGCTGCTGATGCTGCTTCTTGGACTCCTTTGTCTTGATCGTTCTTAGCGATGGTGAATAAGGTTGTCAAATCTTTTTTATATTCGGGGTTTTGGATATAGCTTAAGGCTTCAATTGCTGATGTTCTAACCATCGGGTTAGGGTTGTCCTTCAACTGGTCAACAATTGTCATTGCTGCTGGTAATTCGGTGAGCGGAACTGTTGTTCCTGTTAATTTTTGTACTTCATCAGCATATAATTTTTCTAATATCGCTGAGGTAAACATCGCATAACTCTTATTTCTTTCAGCTTGTTCCATAGGAGTTATTGTTGTAGCCAAAGCTTTTTCCTGATCCGAAATCTGCTGACCTGACATTAATTTTTGTCTTGCAGCAATTTGTTCTTGAGTAGGACCTGCTAATTTGCTTGAATCAGCATTGATTATGTTGGTTAAAGCGTCTATAATTTTTGCATCCAATAATTCGGTAGCTTTTGCTTTTTGTGCTTCATCATTAACTATGTTGGCAATTTCTTCCATGGCATTTGCCTGAACTTCAAAGTCAGGGTTTGCTAATTTAGCAATAAATCCGTTTAAATCAACCTGAGGAGCTGCTTCTACCGGTGGGATTACAGCTACTTTAGGTGTTTCTTGGGGGGATGTTACCACAGGAGTTGGTTGTGGTGCCTGATTGATATTTACCTGTTGAGGTGCAGGTTGCGCCGGAATATTGACCGCTGCGGCTGCAGTTGCTTCTGCCACTTGCGGCGCCGGAACTGCTGGGCATGGCGGACACACAATTACAGGTGCAGGAGTTACTGCGGGTTGCTGTACATTAGCTGCTGCGCTCGCATTTACATTAACCGGTTGCGGTTGGTACATGGGTTGATATGCGGGTTGTTGGTAAATCGGTTGATATACCGGTTGCTGCACGTTTGCCGTTGCGTTTGTATTTACATTGACCGGTTGGTAATAGGGTTGTACTGCTTGAGGATAATCATATAATTGAGTTTGCGGATACATGTAATATGGTGCCGTTACAGGTGCGTATTGCGGGTTGTATTGTGTTTCCTGTACCGGACATTTGGATCCGCCTACTGTTGGGTTGTGTATATCAATTTTTACAGCATTATAGTTAGGCTGTGCTAATTGATAGTTGGGTAAAGTTGGAACTTGTATCATTTGTATTCTTCCTTTCGATAAATATTTGTATATTCCTATTCTACCGTTTAAATACTCCTCAAGAAATTTAATTGCTTAAATTTGATTATTTTTTAATAAAACTTAACATTAAAATTTTGAAACCTTTGTATAAAGGGCTTTTTAGGTTTATCGTTATTGTAAATATTGAGTTAACTTGTTACAATTGGTAATTTGTTTATGCTATAATGTTTCTGTAAGGTTTTGGTTTGCCTTGAACACGCTTATAGACTTGAATGGGGATGTTATGAGAATAGACAAAAATAACAAAAAATCAATCCGTTCTGCTTTCGGTAATGCTTTAATTGAAGTTGGTGCGATTAATCCAAAAGTTGTTGTTTTGGACGCAGATTTGTCATGCTCTACTCAAACACAAATGTTTGCTAAAAAGTTTCCTGAAAGATTTTTTGATTGTGGCATAGCGGAACAGGATATGGTTGCAACTGCGGCAGGTTTGGCTGCTGATGGTAAAGTACCTTTTGTCGCAAGTTTTGCCATGTTTGTTACAGGCAGAACTTACGATCAGATCAGAAATTCTGTTTGCTATCCCCAATTCAACGTGAAAATTGTCGGAACTCACGGCGGTATTACTGTCGGTGAGGACGGTGCCAGTCACCAGGCTTTAGAAGATGTTGCTTTAATGCGCAATATCCCTCATATGAGCGTTGTTGTTCCTGCTGATTCCAAGGAGTGTGAGGAAGTTATTAAATATGCTGCTTTACACGAGGGACCCATGTATATAAGAATTGCAAGGAGTAATGTCCCCGTTATTTTCGGTGAGGATTATCACTTTAATATTAATAAAGCACTTGTATTGGAAGAAGGTCGTGATGTTTCTGTTTTTACGAATGGTGAAACCCTCGCTGAAGTCTTGGTTGCTGCAGAGATACTCAAAAAAGAAGGAATTTCTGTCGAGGTTGTTCATGTCCCTGTTGTCAAACCACTTGATATCGAAACAGTTGTTAACAGCGTCAGAAAAACCGGTTTTTCTGTAACTGTTGAAAATCATTCGGTAATAGGCGGCTTGGGCTCTGCTATTTGTGATATTCTGTGTGAATATTATCCTTCTAAGGTTTACAAAATAGGTATCTATGATGAGTTCGGCCAAAGCGGGAATGCTGCCGAATTGCTTGAATATTACGGGCTTAGTGCCGATATATTGGCTAAAAGAATTAAATCAAAATTAAAAGGTGAAAAATAATGATACAATTTCGTTCTGTTACTAAAAAATATGATAATGACCACTATGCACTGAAAAATGTTAATCTTGATATTTTATCAGGTGAATTTGTTTTTATTGTCGGTGCTTCAGGTGCCGGAAAGTCTACTTTGATGAAGCTTTTATACAGTGAAGAAAAGCCCAGCAGCGGAACTGTTACCATAGGCGGTATTAATGTCGCAAATCTTTCTAATGACAGAATTCCTAATCTCAGACGTTGCATGGGCATTGTTTTCCAGGACTATAAACTTTTGCTCAATCATACTGTGTTTGATAATGTTGCATATGTTATCAGAACTTTGGGAATAAGCTCCAGAGAGATTAATGCAAGAGTTTCTGGCGCGTTAAAAATTGTCGGTTTGTACGATAAAAAACATGCCAAACCCTCCGAGCTTTCAGGTGGTGAACAGCAAAGAGTCGGGATTGCACGTGCTATTGTTAATGGACCACCGCTTCTTATTGCTGATGAGCCTACCGGTAATTTGGATCCTAAAAACTCCATGGAAATTATGCAGATTTTAGATCAGATTAACCAAAGAGGTATTACAGTAATTGTTTCTACGCATGATAACGCTATGGTGGATTATTTCAGAAAACGTGTAATTACACTTGATAATGGTGAAGTTGTTAGAGATATTCAGGCAGGTACTTATGAATAGTCAGAAAATGAAAATAAAGAAAAAATTTAAAAAACATATTCCTAAAGATTGGTTATGCGAGTTGAGAATATTGTACCGTATATCAATGGAAACTTTTAATGATGTCAGAAGAACGGGTATTGTTAATTTGGTTATTATTACAACCATGGCAGCTATTCTTACAATATTCGGATCGTTTTTTAGAACGGCACTTTCTGTTTCCACTTTTGCTCACGAATTAGGTAATGTTTTAGAAATATCGGTTTATCTTAAGCAAGGTACTGACACTAATGTCGCCAAAAAACGTATAAAAGATTTTGAAAATGTTGAGGCTGTAAGGGTCATCCCTCGTGACGTTTCGTGGGTTAATCTAAAAAGAGAAATGGGGCTGCCTGATATTGAAAATCCCTTACCGGATACTTTGCATGTTAAAGTCGATAAGCCTGAAAATATTGACAAGGTATTTAACAATGTTAAATCTCTCTCTGTTGTTGAAGATATGAGTTATGCTCAGGATTTGGTTCAAAAGATTGAAACTTTGAATAAAGTTGTTAATTCAATTACTTTTGTTGTGATTATTATTATGGCAATTTTGACCATAACTATTATAAACAATACTATTCAGCTTGTAATTCAATCACGTAAAGACGAAATTGAAATCATGCGTCTTATGGGAGTCAGTAACTGGTATATAAGGTTTCCTCTTATCATTCAGGGTGCTTTTTATGGTTTTATGGGTTCGGTTATTGCTTTATTCCCACTTAATGTTGTACAGAACGGCTTGAATAATATGCATCAGTTTTTCATGATTCCGTCACCTTTGTACGCGCAGAACATTGTTGTAATTACAATGTTCGCTATGGGAATTTTGTTTGGAGCAGGCGGAAGTTTCTTGTGTATTAAAAAGCATTTGCAGGTATAATGATGATTGAAGACAACATATTGCTTGTTACTGATGATGAAGATGTTGCTGAAAGGGTGCTTTCTAAGCTTGTACTTTTGAGGGAAAGTGACAGTATTGCCGTGTGTGATTATGACTTGGCAAAGAGATTGCTTGAAAACCCTTGTGTTTCAATTGTTATTGTTCACCAGAACGCCAGTTATGAAAAAACTTTAAAGCTTATTTCGGATATTAAATCGCCTGAATATGAAATTATTCTGCTTGTAAATGATTATGAACAAGAGTTTATTTTAGCGGCTTATGACTTGGGAATTACTGACTATTATTCCGTTAATTCTGATGCTTATGAGATGCTTATTCGAACTGTGAATTGCTTCAAATTCAGATCTTTAAAGTATAGATATGCACGTAATTTAGTTTTTCTTGAGAAGTTTGATGTTGTTGACGAGGAAACCGGATTTTATAATTATAAATATAGCAGGGAGTTTTTGGCCGAATTTATAAAAAACAGAAGGTTTGAGAATGGAATGTTTGTTGTTCTTGTCCCTGATGAAACGTGTAAAACCCGTTTTTCAGGCGATAAATTAGCAAAAGCCATAAAAAAATCAGTTCGTTGTGATGATATTGTGTCTGTTGCTAAAGGCGGGAAATTTTATATTATCTTGCCTAATGTTGATAAATTAGGTGCTTTCGCAGTAGTTAACAAGATTCAGGATATTTTAGGTACAAAGTTAATTGTTAGGGCGGGTGTTTGCGCTATCGGATGTAAAGATTTTGACAGGTTGGAAAAAGAGGCTTTTGCCGCTTTATCTGAAGCTTGTCAAACAAATGAAACTTCTGTATTTTTAGAAGAACACGTCAAAACTTTAGATGAATGGCTGGATGAGGATGAAAAAGATGAAAAGAACTTTAAGTTATTCAAAAATGCATATAATAATAAGTTAGAAAAAGTTATTGCCCCCGTATTTTTCAGGCTTCAAAAGGTTTATGAGGAGAAGCTTTTTCATACCAAGATAGAGCAGTATTCAGATGAGTTGCAAAGTGTTTTTCAGCTAAAATGTGGTGATAGAGAAAGCAGATTGAAGATTATTTATCCCGGATTTGCCAAGATAGTTATTTATATATACCATGAAGGCTTAGACACCCCTGAAAATAGAGAAATCAGTTTGAATTTGAATGAGGTTACACAAAAAGGTCTTTCACAAATCATCGAAGATTTCATAAAGGAGTTTAAACAATCTATTAAGGATTAGAATTATGATAAATATCGAAGATAGTGTAGTTATCATGGTAGATATACAAGAAAAACTTGCAGGCGCTGCAGGTAAATATTCGCCGGTAGATAAGGCTTGCAAACTTGCGACTACAGCTAAAATTTTGGGTATACCTGTTATCGTAACCGAACAATACCCCAAAGGTTTGGGGCAGACGGCGGCACCTTTAAAGGACGTCCTGGCTGAAAATACTGTTTTTATTGAAAAAACAGGATTTTCTGCTTTTTTGACACCTGAATTTAGGGAACAACTTAAGGTTTTAGGCAAAAAGCATGTTGTCATTTGCGGAATTGAGGTACATATTTGCGTTTATCAGACTATATGTGACTTGTTGGCACAAGGTTATGAGGTTTATTTTGTCAAAGATTGTTCTGCAAGCAGAAATAAATATGAATTTAAAACGGGTGTTGATTTAATCAGACAATGCGGTGGAAAAGTTACTTGCTGCGAGATAGTTTTGTTTGAATGGCTTAAAACATCTCAGCATAATGATTTTAAATCAGTACAGGCACTCATAAAATAATTTTTATTGATAATTGTTTACTATGAAATTTTAGCTATATCATTTGCAATTTGCTTTTTTAGCGCATCAACGGAATTAAATTTCAGTTCTTTTCTGAGCATCTTTATAAATTGCACTTTTATTGTTTTGTCATAAATATCTTTATTAAAATCTAAAATATGCGTTTCCAAAACAGCTTTTTGAGAATTGCTAACTGTCGGTCGAATGCCAAAATTCGTTATACCTTTACCGTATGTGGTCATTACCTCATAGACTCCAAATGGTATATCAACAAGTTCTTTAGGATACAAAATATTGGCAGTTTTGAAGCCCAATAGCCTTCCGTATTTTTGGCCCTCAATAACGGTGCCTTTAACTGAAAAATTTTCACCAAGCATTTGATTTGCTTTGTCAATTTTACCCTGTTTAAGATAGTTCCTTATTGCTGTACTGCTTATGATTTTATCATTAATCTTTTCCGGCGGAATTTCAAAATATTTATATCCGTATTTATTTTGATTTTGGTATAAAAATTCAGCATTGCCTGATTTTTTAGCACCAAAATGATGATTAAAACCTGTTGAAATTGATATAGGTGAAAAGTACTTTACTAAAACTTCTTTTAGATATTCTTCAGCCGTAAGCGAGCATAATTCGTCATCAAAATCCAGTTCGTACAGATAATCAATCCCAAGTTTTGCTATTTCATCTTCCCGTTGACTGCGCGAAAGAATATATTTAGGACAGACTCCGTAAAAATGGCAGCATGGGTGATCTTTAAATGTTATTGCCGCTGATTTATTACCGTTATTTTTGGCATAATCAACCGCGGATTTTATAACTTTTTTATGACCTTTGTGTACTCCGTCAAAATATCCCAGAGCAAGTGACAAATGCTTATTTTCGTTTAATTTGTAAAATATTTGCATATTTTCATTATAATACAAATTAATATCCCGTTACAAATTAGCAAAAAATATTTTCGTAGTATTTTTATCAGGCATGTAAAGGAATAATCTATATTATCTCAAAAAACGTTATCATTCGTGTTGCAACAACCCTTAATGATGGCCGTGAAGTCAGTGGTAGGTGGTGTTTTTAAAAGAACAATTTAGTAATCTTATTATGGATAAAGGTTATGAAGATTTACGTCGCGAATTCATGCATACTGCATTAAGAAATTATAAAATGAATATATCCAACCCAGCCTAAAGAAGAAGTTGGGTTAAATGATATAAAAAAGAACCTCATACAAGGTTCTTACTTATGTAGTTGAACAGTGCTTTTTAAATGCAGTTCTCTTAACTGTTGTAATGAAGCTTCGCCCGGTGCGTCGCTCATAAGATCTTTAGCGCCGGAATTTTTCGGAAATGCGATAACGTCACGTATAGAGTCAGTTCTTGCAAGAAGTGCTACAAGTCTGTCCAAACCAATTGCAAGACCGGCATGTGGAGGTGTGCCGTATTGCAAGGCGTTCACCATAAATCCGAATTTTTCTTTAGCTTCATCTTCTGTCAAACCCAAGGCTTTGAATATAGCTTTTTGTACTTCGGATGAATGAATTCTCACACTGCCGCCGCCAAGTTCCGTCCCGTTGTATACTATATCGTAGGCAATTGATTTGACATTACCTAAATCTCCGCTTTGAAGTTTTTCAAGATCTTCAATACAAGGTGAGGTAAAAGGATGGTGCATAGCCATATATCTGCCTTCTTCGTCGCTCCATTCAAACATCGGGAAGTCCACTACCCATAACAAATTATGTTTTGTTTCATCAATCAAATTAAGAGATTTGCCGAAATGTAATCTCAATCTTCCCATTACATCATAAACCAGTTTTGTTTTGTCTGCTACGAAGAAAATAATATCACCGGCTTTTGCATCTGCGCGTTCTTGAATTTGTCTGGCTTGTTCTTCTGTAACAAATTTCAGTACAGGTGACTTAGCGGTTCCGTCTTCGAGGTAAATAATGTTAGCTAATGCTTTTGCACCAAAGGATACTGCAAGTTTTGTAATATCATCAATATCTTTTCTTGAGAATTCAGCACCGCCGGTTATTTTTATTCCGCGAACTATACCGCCATTTAATAAAGTATTTTTAACGATATCAAAATTTGATTGTAAAATAATATCGCCAATATCAAACAATTCCAATCCAAAACGAGTGTCGGGTTTGTCTGACCCGAATCTGTCCATTGCCGTTTGCCATGGAATTTGAATAAAAGGAGGATTAACGTCAACTCCTGCGGCTTTAAAAGCATCTACAATCAATCCTTCAACAACTTTTATCACATCTTGCTGCTCAACGAAAGACATTTCGAGGTCAATTTGTGTAAATTCAGGTTGTCTGTCTGCTCTTAGGTCTTCGTCGCGGAAACATTTTGCTATTTGGTAATATCTTTCAATACCACCTACCATTAATAATTGTTTAAAAATTTGCGGTGACTGTGGCAGTGCGTAAAATTTGCCTTCTTGGACTCTTGATGGTACCAAATAATCTCTTGCACCTTCGGGAGTTGTTTTTATTAAAATAGGTGTTTCAACTTCTAAAAAGTCAAGCTTATTCAAATAATTTCTCACTGCCTGTACGATGTTGTGGCGTAATAGCAATTTTGATTTCATAGCTTCTCTTCGGATATCCAAATATCTGTATTTCAAGCGTACATCTTCAGAAACGTTTTCGTCGTCCAAGACAAATGGCAAAGTTTTAGCTTCTGACAATACTTCAACACTTTCAGGATACATTTCGACCTGTCCTGTGGGATATTTTTCATTATAAGTTTCCTCAGGTCTTCGTGTAACTTTACCTTTTACGGTTATAACGTATTCGCTTCTGACTTTTTCAAAAGTTTTATGTACATCGGGGTTTATCTGGGGATTTGCTACGAGCTGGAAGAAGCCTGAACGATCTCTTAGTTCTATAAATAGGATACCCCCCAGATCGCGAATTGTAGCCACCCAGCCGGACAGTATAACTTCTTCTCCGATATTGTTGAGGTTTAGCTCTCCGCAGTTATGGTCTTTCATTCTTGTTTTAATCATTATTTCTATATCCTCTTTATTAAAAATCTCTACCTACAATGCTAGCAAAAACATAAAAAAAACACCAGAAATAATTAAAAACTCGTTATTTTTTGTGAATTTTGTTTTACATTTATAGTTTACAGATGTTAAATTTGTGGCGCTGCAGAATTAACTGGGCATGAAACACCCCTAAACCTTCTGCAAATTCCTCTGATGGAACGTGCGCCTGGCAAAATAACATCAATTCCTTTGAGAATACTATTTGGTAGAGATGCCGTTAAACATTTCTTTAATGCCGTCAACAGATGACAGTATCCCAGTTGCTTCGTAAGGCATGTAAACAATTTTATTGTTTTCACCGCTTGTAATAGCCTGCATAGTTTCCAGATATTTCATTGCAACAAGGTATTGGTCGGGTTTACCTTTATCAGCGAGCGCTCCAATTATCCTTGTGATGGCTTCTTTTTCTGCATCAGCTTCAATTACACGAGCCTGTGCTATACCCTGTGCTTTCAATATGGCAGCCTGTTTTTCACCCTCTGCTTGATTTATTGCAGCTTCTTTTTGACCTTCTGCTTTAAGAATTGCTGATTTCTTCTGCCCTTCTGCTTCTAAAATTGCCGCACGACGGTCACGTTCTGCCTTCATTTGTTTTTCCATAGCGGATTGTATGTCTGTCGGTGGAATAATATCTTGAAGTTCTACACGATTGACTTTTACTCCCCATTTGTTGGTAGCTTCATCAAGTATTGCCCTTAATTCATTATTTATTTTGTCTCTTGATACGAGAGTTTCATCAAGGTCAAGTTGACCCACAAGATTTCTTAATGTTGTTTGAGTTAGTTTTTCTATTGCATCAGGAAGGTTTTGGATTTCATAAACCGCACTTTTCGGATCTATAATTTGAAAATACAAAAGTGCATTGATGCTTATTGATACATTATCTTTAGTGATGACTGTTTGTCTGGGAAAATCATATACTGATTCTCTTAAGTCGATTTTTGACTTTTCTTTTATGTAGGTGTAGCTTGTACCGTCAAAGCTCTTTTGAGTAACTTTCCAGGCCATTGCACGTGGTGCTTCCAATATAGGTATAATATAATTCAAGCCTGATTCTAATGTTCTGTCGTACTTGCCAAGCCGTTCAACGATAACAACTTCAGCTTGTTGAACTATTACCACGCCTTTTATAACAAAAATCACGGCAGCTACAAGTAAAATTAGTAAAAATAAACTCATTTTATTCCCTTTCTTTGACGTACATAACTAAACTATCATTTTTTTCAATAACAACCTCTTTCCCTTGAGGTATTTCATGATCGGAACGTGCTTCCCAGCGTTCGTCGTATATTGAAATAACGCCGCTATCGGGAGTTATTGTCTCAATAACTTTGGCAACCTTGCCTATGTATTTTGACGCAAGTCCTGTTTCTTGATTTTTTTGTGTTTTTTTAACCAGCATCGGTCTTAAAAATACCAGGGAAACAAGCGAAACTGCTACAAAAATTAGTACTAATGCATACCAATTAATTATATAAATTGAACATACCGCAGTAACAAAAGCGCCCACAGCAAAATTAAGAAAAAACAACGTCGGAACGGTCATTTCCAGTATCAAGAACAAAAGACCAAGTCCTGCCAAAATTTGCCATGCACCCATTTATAGCCCTCCTTCCATGTTTAATTCTATCATTTTTCTTAAAACTGGTCAATAGATTTATTCATGGTCAAGTTTTTAAACAAAAATTTTGCTTTATTTTTTGCGCGGTAAATTTTAATTAATCTGCCAAACATATCGCCAGCGTATTACTACTGTTACGGTTACCAAAGTGGTAATACATAGTATAATTAGGATAAAACCAGCGTACGTATGCATCTGTGCCGCCGGCACCATATTCATTGTTTGCCCAAACTATAAAGCCGTCTGAAGATGTGTTAAAAAATCCTAATTCGTCTGCTTTATTCTTGTCCCAATGAGCGGGTGTGGTTCCTATAGAGTTTACGTTTATCCCGTAAATATATGCTGCAATTGTGGCTAAATTCGCTTGTGTTGGCATTTTAGTTCTTCCACCACAGGCATTTACTGCACCTGCCCAGTAGTCTGTGTCATAGTTGCATGCTGTTATTCCTAAATCAGTTTTTAAGGCTTCACATTCTGCTTTTGTAATAGGGGCTGGTTTAAAAGGCGCAGTGAAACAAGTTCCGTTCCGTTTGAATGCGCATTTGTTGAATTTTGCGTTAATAGATCGGATATCTTTAGGGTATGAATTAGGCGTTTTGAATCCGTTAGTATCATATAGTAATGAGATACATGAGGTGCCTGAAAATTGATTTGTGTAAGGTTGTTCTTTACAATCAGGGTTGTACGCAATTAATCCGGTTGTCCCGTTTACAAATTGTACCCCCAGTACCTCGGTACCCCAATTATCTTGACCCATATCAGCTGCATCATGTATATTTGATGTATTAAAAAGTTCGGATTGTGTACCTGTATAAATATCGTGTATATTCCAAGTTATGGTATTTTCAAAGCACTTATCTATCTCAGTATTTTTACAGATTTTATGAATTTTAAAATGTTGGGATAATTCATTTAGAAACCCTGCTGTGTCAGTGTATCCTGCAAGGGTTTGTTGGGTGTTCATTGTCTTTAATGCTTCTTCAAGTCGTCTTTCAAATACCTGTGCGGAAGTGCTCCAAGCTTTTTCTTGATATTTTGAAACAAGAGTTGGAATAGTAACAGCGGCGACTATTCCGATTATGCCCAGTGTAATCAAAATTTCTGCCATTGTAAAACCTTTTTTTACATTTGTTGAAAAAACATAATTGCGCACATTAAAATTATAATCAGATTTAAACAAAATGCCAATTAGACTTTGAGCTAGGTGGCTTAGGAGGTTCGGGGGGGGCGACTTTCTGAACAGCATTTTTCTCAATTATTTCCATATTATTCTCCTTTGTTTTAATTAAATATTATTTTTGATTTTTTGTCAAGCTTAGATTTTTGATTTGTAGTAGAATATACTTATGGCTACTTTTGACAGTGTTACATTAAAATTATGGCTTGAGGAAAATGCAGATTTTTTGACAGGTGCAAGAATTCAAAAAATTCAGCAGCCGACCAGACGTGAATTTTTGTTTACATTGAGAAATTACGGTGAAACAAAGAAATTTTACATCAATATTGAACCGCAATATTGTCATGTTTGTTTTTTGAATAAAGAAAATGAGGAAAAGCGGATTATAAAAAATCCTAAAAGTCCGCCGATGTTTTGTATGCTTTTGAGAAAATATATTGAAAATGCAAGTGTTGCAAAGGTTATTCAGCCTAAATATGAGAGAATTTTGGAGCTTTATATTGAAAGCTGCAATGAATTCAGTGAAAAAATATGTTTATGTTTAGCAGTTGAACTAATGGGAAAGCATTCAAATATTGTACTTTACAATTGTGATACTGATGTTATCATAGGTTGTGCACATAATGTTGGTGTTGAAAAAAGTCGTGAACGCGAAATGTCCGGAGGACTTTTATATGTTTATCCGCCAAAACAAAAGGATTTTTGGTATGCGGGTAAAAATTCTTTGTCTGCATTGGAAGGTTGTGTGAATTCAAATATTGATAATTACTTTGCTGATCGCATTTATCAAGATAAGTTTAATAAGCTTCAAGCGAAGTATTGTCAGATTGTTTCCGTGCGTTTGAATCGTATTAACGATGCGCTTTCAAAAATATTAAAGCAGCAAATGCTTGCTAAAAAGGCTGATGAATACAGGCTGTACGGTGATTTGATAATGGCTAATTTGCATAATAATAAGGATTTTGAACCGGTTATTAATGTTTTTGATTACGAAAATAACAAAGATATTTCTATAGAACTGGACGAAACCATAACCCTAAAAGAAAATGCAAATAGCTTTTATAAGCGTTATAACAAGTTGAAAATTTCGCAAAAAAAGTTATCGGAGCTTAATATTAGTTTCAATATTGAAAAAGAATATTTAGAACAGCTTTTGTATTTTATAAAAACTGCTCAAAGTGTTTCTGATTTGATGGATATATCATCCGAAGTAGAGCTGGAAAGGAGTGCTCCAAAAGATAAAAAGTCGGCTTTGATGCCGTTGGAAATAAAATCTGGTTCCTACACAATTTATATCGGTAAAAATAATAAACAAAATGACTTTATAGTATCAAAATTAGCGAGAGGTAATGATTTGTGGTTCCATACACGTGATTGTGCCGGTGCGCATGTTCTGTTAAAGGCCGACAAGAAAACTGACGAATTAATATATAAATGTGCGAAACTTGCAAAGGAAAATTCAAGTGGTGCTTTGTCATCTAAAATTAGTGTAATATACACTTATGCCAAATACCTTAAAAAACCACCCAAAGCCAACTTGGGTTATGTTACATTTTTTCACGAAAAAGAAATCATAATTGATTAATGTTATACTGTTAACATGGAAGTTGTTGCTCTGGTAGATTGTGATTCATTCTTCGTATCGTGCGAACAGAAAGTTAATCCTGAGTTAAGAGATAAACCGGTTTGCGTACTTTCCAATAAAGACGGGTGTGTCATCTCCCGCTCTAAAGAAGCAAAAGAAATGGGTGTAAGGATGGGGCAGCCGTATTTTTTGGCAAAAGTTGAGTTTCCGCAGGCTGTTTATGTGTCGTCTCACCATGAGCTTTATGGTGAAATTTCAAATGAAGTCATGTCACTTTTGAGGGAATTTAGTCCGAAAGTTCAAGTTTATTCAATAGATGAAGCTTTTATTGAATTGACGGGACTTAAAAGACTTTATAAAAAAAATTATTTTGATTTAGCGATTTACATACGTGAAAAGATTAAAGAGCGTATTGGTATTCCTGTATCTATAGGTATCAGTTCTACAAAAACTCTTGCGAAGCTTGCTTCTGATAAGGCCAAAATGTCGGATGAAGGTGTTTATATGATTGCTAATAAAAAAATCCATTCGGAACTTAAAAAAACTTCGATTGAGGAAATTTGGGGTATCGGGAAAAAATTAACAGTACTTTTCAAAAAATCCGGGATTTTATCAGCAGCGGATTTGGTCGCTAAAGAGGATGCATGGCTGGATGAAAAAGTGGGGATTCACGGGGTTGAAATGAAACATGAATTGCTGGGCGAAATTATTTCTCCGGTCATAAATGAAGAAAAGCCCCCTAAATCCGTTCAAAAAACAAGTGCTTTCGGTATTTTTACCTCCGATTTGGATTTTATTAAAAATCAGCTTAATTATCATATTCATTCTGCTTGCAGAAAAATCAGGCGGATTGATTGTAAGGCTCAGACCGTAGCTGTCATGCTACGAACAAAAGATTTTCGCGTGGTTTATGAGAAGAAATGTTTACCTGTGCCGACCGATTCCGAGCTTGAAATATCCGATATAGCTTTTCTTTTATTGGATAAGATTTATTCTCCTCAAGTTGTTTACAGAAGCGCAGGCATTATACTTGATGACCTTAAAAGCAACATCGTGCAGCAGTTATTTTTGTTTTCGGATGATATTTTGGAGACTAAAAAGGAGAAGCTTGTAAAATGTTTCGACAGGCTTGAAGCTAAGTTCGGAAAAGATATTATTCAAATCGGCTTTATTAAATGAAAATGTATTTGAAAAATTTTATAAAATTTGTTAGAATAAAGAAAGGAGGTTGTATGAAAATGTTAAATTTAAAACACATTAAAGAAAATAATTCTTTAAGATTTTTGAAAAGAGGGTTTACAATTGGTGAATTGACGGTAACTTTAATTGTAATAACCATTGTAGTTATTGTTTCTTTGCCCATTACTTATAATAAAATGAAAAAAGCCGTTGGTGACCAGTATTATATGGGTTACGAAATTGCAAAAGATGTATGGGTAAATTTGCATTTAGGCTTATTAGAGGGTGAAGCAGGAAGCGGAAGTGGCAGCGGATCAGATGTGAAAATTCCCGGTACAGGTTCTGATTTGAATGATGATCAGGAAGGATCAGATGTGAAAATTCCCGGTACGGGTTCTGATTTGAATGATAATCAAGAGGAATCCGGTGTGGATGACAACCAGTTTGGATCAGACGTGAATGATAATAAGCAGGTGAGTTCTGATTTAAATGACAGCAAAAACACTTCCGATGTTAAAATTCCTTAGGATTCTTTGAAGTGAAACCCCAGTAGGTTGTGCCTTTGTTTGTTCCTTAGGTTATGGGTTTGTTTTATCATGTAGCGATTTTTTGTCGTACAGCCTTGGATTTTATAGTTTAAAAAAAAGAGCCTTAACAAAGGCTCTTTTTTTTATTTTTCAAGTATCCAACCGTTTGTGAGATCTACGTGTACAGGTTTTAGCAACTTCAGATGAACTGTTCCTTGTGCAGGTACTTCAAGTTTCTCTCCCTTAAAGCAAAATCTCACAAATTTCATAAACCAGTTTCGGTCTTTTTTTATGTTTGCCACAGCATTAAAATCAGTGGTTTGGTCATTATTAGTGGTTATCAATGAATTATCCAAAATCAATACGCCGTTTCTTACAAACCACCTGCCGGGTCTTACGTCTACCAATTGACCTTTTAATGTGGCACCTTTGTTAACAAGTATAAATTTTTCCTTTGTTATGTAATTTTGTGAGGCTAAACCAACGAATAGGTCGCCAGGTTCTGAAGTTTGTGAACTTATGTATTTGGTTAGTTGAACAGGGACTATGGAGCCTGCGGGGATTGTCCCGATACTGCCTTGGACTGTCGCATTTTCAATAACAAAACCATCACCGGTTTTCTTTCGCATAGCTTCTGCTAATTTTGCATTAGGATTTAATTTTGCCTGTTCCATCATTTTAAATAATATTGCAGCGACTTCTGCACGGGTTGCAGGTCTTTCTGCTTCGATTTTGGCTTTATCAGCACTTGGCATAATTACCATCATACCAATAATTTCAGCCTTGCCTGCCGGTATTAAAAACCATTCAGGGATAGTGTGGGTATCTATATAAACTTTTTCCAAAACTTCTTTTGCCTTCTGCTCGCTTATTTGTTCGGTTGTCAGAGCATTTACAGCCACTGAAAGCGATTCTGCTCTGGAAACGCTGTCATCAGGTCTGAAAGGTTCACCTGTTTTTGGTACTGATATTAAATCAAAATAGATTGCTTTTTGTATTGCATCGTACGCCCAATAATCCTTATCTATATCGTAAAAATTTACCGGTTGCGCGACTTTTGTATTCTGTTGTCCCAGGGCTTTAATTGCCATTGATGCAAATTCTGCGCGTGTTACGTTATCGTCAGGCTTGAAGGTGCCGTCTGGATAACCGACAATTACACCCTGCTCGGATAATTCTTTTATTTGTGCCGCTGCCCAATAATTGTCCTGTACATCGGGAAACGCTTTTGCTGACGTAATTGTCAATGCTATAGTCAGTATTGATAATAGCCATTTTAAAGTTCTTCTCATATAATTACTCCTCTCTATCCTCTATCTTTCTTATAATACAAATAAATCTTTTTTATCGCAATTAATTGTAAACATTAGTTAATATTTATACTTGTACTCTAAAGTTTTTTACGCTGTGTTCCGATATATTCACTGTAATATGAAAGGACGACTCTATGGAGTTCAATGTTAACAATATAGGTAAAATATTTGGTATGGGTGAAGTTGCTAAAATTCAAAATTTAAAAGATTTTGAAAGCATTAATAGTGTTTTTGTAAACGGTAAAAAAAATAAGTTTATTCCTAATACACCGTTTACCGGTGAAGAACAGCATATTCTCGGTATTTTAGCTTCCGTTCAGGATAATTTGTTAATCGAAGAATAATTTTTCTTAATATTTCTGTTTTGCTCAAAAGTTTTCGTGCTATATTTTTTATGTGAACCGGATAAATAGAGAGGTAAGGCATGAGAATTGGTATTTTAGGTTACGGGAACTTGGGACGAGGAGTTGAAGCCGCAGCAAGGCAAAACCCTGATATGAAGCTTGTTGCGGTGTTTACACGAAGAAAACCCGAATCGGTTAAGGTTTTTACTGAATCCGCAGAGGTTTTAAGTGTCGATGTGATTGAGGATTGGAGAAACAAGATTGATGTTCTGATTCTTTGTGGCGGCAGTGCAACCGATTTGCCAGAGCAAACTCCAAAATACGCTAAAATGTTTAATTGTGTTGATAGTTTTGATACTCATGCGAATATTCCTTTGCACTTTGAAAATGTTGATAAAGCAGCAAAAGAAGGCGGCAAAGTCGCTATTATTTCTGTTGGTTGGGATCCGGGCTTGTTTTCGCTGAATAGAATGTATGCCAATGCAATTTTGCCTGTGGGAAATGATTATACTTTTTGGGGCAGAGGTGTAAGTCAGGGGCACTCTGACGCAATAAGACGTATTAAAGGGGTAAAAGATGCTAAACAATATACGGTTCCTGTAGAAAAGGCAATTCAATCCGTTAAAAATGGCGAAAATCCATTGCTTTCCACTCGCGAAAAACATACCAGAGAATGTTATGTCGTATTAGAAGACGGTGCTGATGCCAAACTTGTCGAGCACGAAATAGTTACTATGCCTAATTATTTCTCGGATTATGACACTACCGTTCACTTTATTTCCGAAGATGAATTGAGAAAAAATCACAGCGGAATTCCTCATGGCGGCTTTGTTTTAAGAAGTGGTTCTACCGGGTTTGACAATGAACAAAAACATATTATTGAATATAGTTTGAAGTTAGATTCAAATCCCGGCTTCACTTCCAGTGTTTTGTTAGCTTATGCAAGAGCGGCTTTTAGAATTTATAACGAAGGCCAGTTTGGTTGTAAAACTGTTTTCGATATTCCGCCGGCTTATTTAAGTCCAAAATCACCTGAAGAATTAAGAAGAACAATGCTTTAGGGTTGGTATTTGAACAAAAAAAACTCTCCTTGAATTTAAGAGAGTTTTTTTAATATTATTTATCTTAAGCTTCAATAAAAAAAGACTTTAAAAGAAGTCAAAAACTGGTGGGCAGGGGTGGATTGTCTTGTTCGCTCGCATTAAACGGCAATTTCGTGTTTTTGCTTTCAGTGTTTTGTCTGAAGCAAAAACACTCCAGCCTCGGCTCGCTCACGCTCGAACCACAAAAGTGTGGTTCTCATCTTACCCCTTTATTTAACCCAAAAGACTCCCAAAGGAGTCAAAAACTGGTGGGCAGGGGTGGATTCGAACCACCGTAGTCTCGCGACGGCAGATTTACAGTCTGCTCCCTTTAGCCACTCGGGCACCTACCCATATTGAATTTTCATTTGCTCAGAGGTTATAAAATCTGCCCTTGACGAGACTTGAACTCGTGACCTCTCCCTTACCAAGGGAGTGCTCTACCTCTGAGCCACAAGGGCTTGCTAGGCAAACAGCCGGCAATAGGAATCGAACCTACAACCTACGGTTTACAAAACCGTTGCTCTACCGTTGAGCTATGCCGGCGTCACATGTCTTATTCTATTAAGAACAAAATCTTATGTCAAGAGTTTTGGCTTTGTATCCCGGGGCTTATTCTCAGGTGATAATTGTGTTTGTCTTTTATAAAATATTTCTTTATGTCCTGATATATCGCCTCTTGCAATTCCGTAGGATTATATCTTACCCATCCATAGGTAATCTTTTTTATGTCCTGGTAATAATCGTTCGGTTCTATATATTCAAATTTTGCGCCCGCATTATTTATTCGTGTGTTATTTCCGTTAGTTATTTCCATATTGGTTAATTCTGTCAGATTAAGATTTTTTGTGAAATTATCTTTAAATACATAGATGTGTTCTTTATCTTTTTTATAGAATTTTATATTGTATATACCGGCTGTCTCAATTACTTTGTTCAGATATGTTATGTAGGTGTCTATTTTATTATTGGCAGGCATTTTTTTGTACATCATATCTGTTGTATAGTCGGTAATTTCCTTATAAGATTTGCTTTTCATTATATTTTGCAGTGCTTTTATATCAAATTTAGCACGGCTTATTCCCCGTTGGTAGTCAAACAATGGTTTAAGCTCGCTGTATTTTAGTTGGGGGTCATTAATCATATCATTTAGTATTCCTTCCATATTCATTATGTGTGTGGAAACTTCTTTGTTTTTTTCAAGTTCTTCGTAAAAACTTGTTGCTTTTGTTATTTCATAAAGCGTATTATTGGCTACATAATAGTCGTTAATCAGTACAATAGTTGGATTTTCTAAGATGGAATATGTGCTGTCGTGAATTTGTTTAACGACAGCTCCGGGTAGTATTGGAGCAAGAATATCCGTACACTGAAGAAGTCTTTTAACTATTTTTAGCGGACTATCGGAGCTTTTGCTGTTCCCATATGTTAAAAGTGCAAAGTGATTATAATAATTTGTTAATCTCGTTTTTATGTAATTTTCATCATCAAGATTTGAAATGAGTTTATGCAGGTATCTTAATCCTTTCATATTGGTGTATGCGTTAGGCACGAAATATTTGAATTTCGGTTGATAAATAGGTTTTCCTTCCCCTACGGATGCCACCACCGTAATTGGATGGATTTTTTTGGTTTTTATATCAACTATGTCAAAATAATAATCTATAGTTGTTGTTAATTCGCGCAGCATTTTCCTGTATTCAGCGTAATACGAAATATCTTTGTTATATAGTTTGATTAACTTGTAATGCGGAAGGACTACCTCATTTGGTTGCAGCAAAAATATTTCATTATCAACCGTCATTTCGTAGGGGTTCCCTTTTAGGGCGGTTTGTATTGAGGATGCCATTATTTGTGCATCAAGATTTTTTGTATCATTTATTCCGTGTAGTCGTTCGGAAGGGATGCTTTGGGTATAAAATCCATCTCCGGTACTTTTTACTATACTGTATATATTTGCTTGATAGAGGGAAATTAATCTTATTATTGTATCTGCCAATTTAAAACTGTTGCTACCATCATATTCATATTTTCCAAGATATACCCCGACACTGTAATCATAATCACTTGCAGTAAGATTATTTTTCAAAAATCCTGAACCGTAACCTTTTGTGTACAAAATTCTTGTATCCGGACAAGATGTTTTAAGATTTTTAGTTGCAGTGTATAGTATTTTGTTGATTTGTTTTGAGGTTTTTGATATGTAAGGATATGTGGTTGTGTTAGTATTAGGGGAGATGTATAAAAATACGTAACTGTTATCCTTAACAAATTTAATACAAAAAATGGCTGCTAATATTACTACAAACGCAATGAATACACGTTTTGTATTCTTAAAATTCCACGGCTTCTTAAATTTTCTCATAACTTTTCCTCATATACTTTTAACTTTTATTTTAATGTATTTAAAAAAAAAAGTCTTTTTTGTTAATTTTTTTAAAATATTAAAATGAGTTTAGAATTTGAAAATAACAATCCGGTGTATAAAGCGTTATGGAACGACATGGATTTGACCGAAAAGGTGTCGTCAAATATTTATACATTCTTTAAAAAAACGTGAGCAAAATGTTAGAATAAATAAAAATGACCCGGATAAAAAAATAATCCAGTCTCCTAAAAGGCTTACTGGACTTATGTTTTAAATGGAGCGGGAGACGAGGCTCGAACTCGCGACATCCTCCTTGGCAAGGAGGCATTCTACCACTGAATTACCCCCGCATTTACATTTGTATTTTTATTATACATGAGCAAATTTTTTTTGCAAGTTTTTTTATACAGTTTCTTCTTTTTCCAAATTATCGTCTAATGATTTTATGGTTACCTCGACCCGGTTTTTAAACTTGGCTTTAATATCATTTACTAAATCATTGCAAGCGCCGACCCAAAACATTGACGCTGCGAGTATTTTTACTTCGCCTAATTCATCGTGCAACTTTAGCATAACCGGGTCGGAGCCCGAATAATTACATAAAATTTGTTTCATTAATATCAATTCTTCATATTCAAGCTCATCTTTTATTTCTATTGTTAAAATATTTGAGTTGTCTACCGGTTTTACCGTGTCAATTATGATTGAAGGTGCTTCCTCGTCATTTCTCCTGTTAACCTTACCGGAAATAATTACTCTTTGTTCAGGTTCCAAAAATGTCCCGAATTCGGCGATTTTGCCGTTAAAACAGATTGTTTCAATTTTGCCTGTCAAGTCCTCTACTGTTACAAATTTTATATACTTTGTCGGATCTTTTTTTGTCGGTATTTGTCTTGTATTTGTTATTAGTCCGCAAATAGTCACAATTTTATTGCTGGCTAGCTCTGCAATTTCGGATATTTTATGTGTCATTAAAAATGGCAGTTTGTCTCGGATTGTTGATAGCGGATGGCTTGTTACGTAAAACCCTAAAAATTCTTTTTCAAAATTTTGCAATTGTCTTTGGTCAAATTCCGTATCATCTCCTGCCAGTTGAAATTTTGTTCCCGCAAAATCATCATTATTCTCCAAACCCTCAAAAAGACTTACTTGACCTAATTCTTTTGCTTGGGCTTCCTTGTTTGCCGTTGCAACTATGTATTCCATATTTTCCAGAAGTTGTTTTCGGCTTTTTTCTATATTGGCAAATGCTCCTGATTTTATTAAACCCTCAAGTACTCGTTTGTTAGTGCATTTAGGATCAACTCTTTTGCAAAAGTCGTATATTGATTTGAAGTCACCATTTGTTTTACGTTCATTAATTATATTCTCGACAACAATATCTCCTACCTGTTTTATTGAGGAAAGCCCAAACCTGATATTGTCTCCATCGGGTGCAAATTCCGCATAGGATTTGTTTATATCGGGTGGCATGACCTTGATTCCGTTTCTCTGGGCTTCTTCTATATATAATTGTGTTTTTTCTTGATCTCCGGAAACACTTGACAGAAGGCATGACAAATATTCCACTTTATAATGGCATTTTAAGTATGCTGTTTGATACGCAACAAAGGCATATGCAGCCGAATGTGATCTGTTAAAACAGTATGATGCAAATTTTTCAATCTGTTCAAACAAACTTGCAGCATCTTTTGCGCTCATTCCGTGTCGTGCGGCACCTTCAATGAATTTACCTTTCTGTTGTGACATTTCGTCAAGTTTCTTTTTGCCCATCATACGCCGAACCATATCAGCTTGACCTAAGGTGTAGTCAGCAAGAACCTGAAATACTTGCATGATTTGTTCCTGATAAACGATTGTTCCGTAGGTATCTTTTAACACCGGTTCCAATAAAGGATGTGCATATGTGATTTTTTGTTCTCCGTGTTTTCTTTTTACAAAGTCCTCAACCATTCCTGATTCTAACGGTCCGGGTCTGAACAATGCCACTAAAGCACCCAAATCTTCAAATACGTCAGGTCTTAAATCTTTAACTAATCTTTTCATTCCAGCAGATTCAAGTTGAAATACTCCGTCTGTATCGCCTTGAGCGAGCATTTCGTATGTTTCTTTGTCATCCAGCGGTATCTTGTTTATGTCAAATTCAATACCTCGACGTTCTTTGATTAGTTTCATGGTCTTGGATATCATTGTAAGGTTCCTTAACCCAAGAAAATCCATCTTTAACAGACCCAGTTTTTCCAAATCAACCATAGGATATTCTGTTACTATTATGCCGTCTTTTGACGGTTGTACCGGAACAATTTCATTCAAAGGTTTGTGTGAAATAATAACCCCGGCAGCGTGTGTACCGACGTTATTCTTTATCCCTTCTATTTTTTTTGCCATATCAACCAGTTTTTTTACTTCTGGGTCCTCATCGTATAATTTTTTTAGTTCCATTCCCTGCATTAATGCATCATCAATTTTAGCCTTTGGCTCCGATGGAATTAATGAGGACAGATAATTACTCCTTGCAAATGGTATATCAAGTACGCGCGCTACTCCTTTCATAGCGGCTTTTGCTGCATATGTACCAAAGGTTATAATTTGACAAACTTTATCGGCACCATACTTCTGAGTTACATAATCTATAACTTCCCCCCGTCGTTCTATGCAAAAATCAATATCAACATCAGGCATGCTATATCTTTCGGGGTTTAAAAACCTTTCGAATAACAAATGGTGTTTAATCGGGTCTAAATCCGTTATTTCTAACGCATATGCAACAACTGATCCCGCAGCTGAACCTCTGCCTGGACCTACCGGTATATCGTGGGTCTTTGCAAAATGTATGAAGTCCCAGGTTATTAAAAAGTAGGCTGAAAATCCCATTTGTTCTATTATGCCAAGCTCATATTTTACTCGTTTTTCGATATCAGGCGGTACTTCTCCATACCGTTTTTTTAGGCCCTCGTGTACTTTTAAGCTGAGATAACTTTCGACTGTGTGACCTTGCGGAACTTCATAATGCGGTAGCGGACTTTTTTCGCCCAACAGTGTAAGATGACATTTCTCTGCAATATCCACCGTGTTTTTCATGCATTCCGCAAATGTTTCGCTGTCCATCCATTTAAATGCGTCACGTAGTTCTTCTCGGGTCTTTACATAAAATTCGTTGTTTGGAAAATGTAACCTGTTTGGCTCATCTTTTAGGGCATTTGTTTGTAGACATAATAATGTATCGTGCCAATCGGCATCTTCTTTTTTTAGATAATGTGAATCATTTGTAATAACCATTTTGATACCGAGCTCTTTGGCAATTTTTATCAAGTCTGGGTTCGTCCTTTTTTGTTCTTCCAATCCGTGATCTTGAAGCTCGATATAGTAATCTTCTTTGAATAAATTTTGATACTTTTGTGCAGTAGCTTTTGCACCATCATAATTCCTTTGCAAAAGGTTTTGGATGACTTCTCCGCCCAGGCATGCAGAGCAACATATCAGTCCTTCGTGGTATTTTTCCAGCAATTCATAATTTATTCTCGGTTTATAATACATACCTTCGCAGTGTGCAATTGATACTAATTTTACCAAATTCATATAACCCGTTTTATCTTTTGCTATCAAAATAAGATGATATAAAGGATTATGTGAGGAATCCTTTTCGTGGATGTCCCCGTCGTGTACGTAAAATTCACATCCTATAAGTGCTTTTATTCCTATTTCTTTAGCTGTTCGGTAAAATTCTATCGCTGAATACATAACTCCATGGTCAGTTATTGCGACTGCGGGCATGTCATTCGCTTTTGCATATTCACACAACTCTTTTATTCTGATAGCTCCGTCCAGCAGAGAGTATTCGCTGTGTAAGTGTAATGGTACATATTCTTTATTCATATTTTCATGTTAGCATGCACTATTGCAAATTATGTTCAATGTTAAAAAAAATTGCGATATTTTATTCGTAATTCTTTAAAGTATCATTTATCATATCTATCATTTTGCTTTTTAAGTTTTTGGGTGAAAGCAGTACGCATTCAGTGCTGTATCTCATCAATCTTTGTAAAATCTCATCCGTTGGCTCATTTGTATTGACTATTATTTTAGATCCGTCATCAAGAACTTCTCTTACATATTCTGAGTCTTTTAAATTATATGCTTTTGCCAGTCTGCCGGTTATTTTATATGTGACGGTAGGCAAAATTTCCATTGAATTTTCAATATTGTTGGACTGCTCAATGTACAATATGTTAGGAATTAATATGTTTTCCAGCTGATTATCTTTTATTTTATATATTTGCAAATAAGCGTTTTTGTTATCATAGATCATTTGCTTTGCTTTTGCGTAAGCGGAGTATACTTTGCCTTTGTTTAAATATTTGATATCTATGTTGAAATTTTCTTGACAAAAACGTGCACATTTCTCAATTTGTTCGCGCAAATCAGAATAATAAAAGGAATAATCAGAGTTATTTGTTGAGTTTATTGTTGTGTAAAGCTCATTAGTTTTATCGTCAAACCTTGATTTTATCATGCATAAGAACGTCTCAATGTTATTTTTAGTTTTACCGTTTGGAAGGATTTTAGTAAATTGTTCAAACATATTTACGGATTTAACGTCATTAATGTCAAAATTTAGTCCGAACGAATTATTAAGCAGTACAAATTTTTTGTTTTCCTTTTTCACTTTTATTCCGAAAACTCTAAGAGTATTGAGGTATTTATTTAGCATTACGTGTTCTTTATCATTTTCATCCTCTGTAAAAATTTTCATCACATCGTCGTAATACGCTCGATCCTCATATAACAGTTTGTACAGAGTAAATATTTTTATGCAACTTTCATTATATTTTTCTTTAAATTTTTTCTGCAACGTACTTCTCCTTTATTTTTTTCAAGGTAGAATGAATTTCATTTTTAAATGCTTCCGGATACAATACCTTGCAGCTGCTTCCCATTGATAAAATGCGCTGCATTGTGAGGAATTTATTATCTGAAATTATTTCAACCAAACGCGTTTCACCGTTTTGTGAAATAATTTTTTCATTATCCTTAAGCGGCAAATTTTTATCATAAATTTCGCATCCAATCACGAGAGGTTCAATATTCTTTTTAATTGTTCGGGTCAGTTTTATTACTGGTGGTTTTACAATTCTTGATACCAACAAGCTGGTTATGGAGCCTTTATATTGCGGGCTTATCCCTTTTAAGTAAACTTTATTATTGGAGATTGTAAGTTTTTCGGCTAAAATATCAATTTCTTTTATTCCTGATGATGGTGAATTGTATAGAATGGTAATTTCGTCATTTTTTCTACAGGCGCTTATCAAAGCTTCGATAATTTCCGGATCGAGTTTTTTCAAAGGTGAAATGTTTTTGATTGATAATTTTAGATCTGTATTAGTTATTCCGTTGGATATTTTTTCAAAAAATCTTGTTATTGCAAGCAAATCCTCTACTTCGATAGATTTTGTAAGATTTTTGAAAACTTTTATTAAACTTTTTACCTGTTCATCTGTAATTCTTAATTCAAAAGGATGTTTTACCAGTTTATATTTTGAGCCCTCAGCCTTTTTGCCTCTTACTATTTCGCAGCCCAATCTTTCCAGTGAATTGATATAGACTCTCAGAGTATCTATTGAAATTGACTCATGAATAAATTCATTTTCCATGAAGTATTGTCTGATTTCAGCGTAAGAATGTGGTGCTTCCAAAAGATAAGAGAGTAATAGCATGGACTTAAATCCGGTGAAGGACATTAGGTTATATGTTATTTTTTTTGTTTTTAAGAATTCTTTCATAAGTTATATTTTACTACAAATTTTTTAAAAGGGCATGCCCTAAGGTTCTCCTGTAATTTTTAATTGTCAATTAAAAAAGTGAAAAATTTTTACTTAATTTCATTAAATTTCCTTCATTAAGATTTGAGAACTTGAATTTTTTCTTATTAATACAAGGGGCATGGTCTATTGTAAAAAAATAATAATTTTTTTTTACTTGTCAAATATTTAACTTAGTTTTACATTAGTATCAATAGGAGATGGCTACCGGAGATTAGCTGAAAGAGTTAGGGAAAAGAGAAACAGAGGTGATGGCAAAGACAGTTTGTGTACTGTAAAAATTCAGGGATATTATTTGGGAAGTTTGGCTAGTTGTACATTAAAAGCTTGTATATTTGCAAGCTTTTTTATGTTATTAAGATAGTATGTCGGAGTTACAAAGCAAAAAAATAATTTCATTAATGTCCGGTACGTCTTGTGATTCAATAGATGCCGGATTATGCGAGGTCATGCCGGATTTATCGTGCAAATTGATTTTCGGATTTAACTATGAATATCCAAATCACATTAAAACTAAAATTTTTCAGTTGTTTTCGGGTGATGCTTCAATTAAAGATGTTTGTCAAATGAATTTTGCTGTTGGTAAGTGTTTTGCCGAGGCTTGTAACGTTATAATTTCAGAATTTGGTAAGCCTGATTTAGTTGCAAGTCATGGTCAAACAATTTATCATTATCCTTTCGATGAAAGATTAGATGATATAAATTTAAAAAGTACGTTACAGATTGGTGAAAGTTCTGTTATTTCTTTTGAAACGGGTTGTCCTGTTATTTCCAATTTTCGAGAAGCAGACATTGCGGCAGGAGGTCAGGGAGCGCCCTTGGTATGTTTTGCCGATGAAAAATGGTTTAAGGGAAAAAATGCCGCTATACAGAATATTGGCGGTATAGGAAATGTAACTGTTGTTTCAAAAGAACAAGACACATTCGGTTTTGATACCGGACCGGGCAATGTTATAATTGACTATTGTATGAATAAGTTTTATTCAAAATCGTATGATAAAGGCGGTGAGGTAGCTTTAAAAGGAAAAGTTTGTGAAAGCTGGCTTGATTGCTTATTGCAGGATGAATATTATTTTAAGAATCCCCCAAAAACAACCGGCAGAGAGTATTTTACACCTGCGTATATTGAGAATGCGCTCAGATCTGCGCCTAAAAAATCCGAAGATATTGTTGCAACGGTAACAGCACTTACGGCAAAAACCATTGCTGCTGCATATGAGAGGTTTGTATATCCTTTTGTTGATATTGACGAGGTTATAATTGGTGGTGGCGGCGCCTATAATCCTGCAATTATGAAATTTTTGAGTATGTATCTGCCTAAATATATTGCATTAAAGACTCATAAGGATTATGGTATATCAAACAATTTTAAGGAAGTTATGGCATTTGCGGTTTTGGGATACTGTGCGTATTACAATATTCCGAACAATCTTCCTTCCTGTACGGGGGCTTTAAAACGGGTTGTTTTGGGTAAAATTGTTAATTGTTAATCACATTTTTGTTTATGTTAGGTTCGGTTTTATCATATTAATCGTTACTAATATTAAATTCCCAAAGATAGTATAAAGGCAAACCCGCCAATATAAATACAAGTTAATCAGGTAATTTTGATTATAGCCTCAGGAATTTTTTCAATTAAATCAACAGCCATGACTGAATATTCAGTTTTATTGGCGGAGGCCAGCTCCCCGCATAGACCGTGCAGATAAACCCCAATTTTTGCGGCATTGAACATATCTGTTTTTTGTGCAAGTAATCCTGCAATCATGCCTGTAAGCACATCTCCGCTGCCTGCTTTAGCCAGCGCGCTATTGCCAGTATTATTAACGTATATTTCTTTTTCTTTTGAACACACAACCGTATTGTGGGATTTTAGTACTGTTACGCAATTATATTTTTCTGTTAATTCTCTGGCACTTTTTTCCGTATCTTTTAGAATATTTTCGGTTTTAGTTTGTAAAAGTCTGGCAGCTTCTGCGGGATGTGGTGTAATAATAACATTATCGGGAAGTTTAATTTTTTTTTCTTGAGCCAGAATATTAAGTCCGTCAGCATCAATTACTGTAGGAAGCTGTTGTGCGTAATTTATTGCCGTTTTAAAAATGTTTTTTGCGCGTAAAGAGGTGGAAATTCCGCATCCTATTGCCAGAACATTTGAAACTTGAAGTTGCTTTTTTAAATCCTTAAAAGGAATAAACACTATATTCTGAGTTTGAGCTGATACTGCCTGTATTACCGAAAAATCCGAGGCTAAAAAACAATACCCGCAACCGATTTTTAATGCGGCAATACTTGAAAGGTACGCTGCTCCGGGCATATATTTGGAGCCTGCTACATTTAACACTTTTCCAAAGGTACCTTTATTTGAATTTTGATTTCTTTCAGGTAATTTAAAGTCCATTTTGTCTTATAGCCTCATAAACAACAACAGCAACCGAATTTGAAAGGTTAAGGCTTCTTTGCCCTTTTAGCATAGGTATTGTAATTGCATTTTCATCTTGTGTGTATTTATCGGGTAATCCTCTTGTTTCCGGGCCGAATACCAGAAAATCACCCGCTTGAAAATTAATATCAGTATATAATTTTTTCGATTTTGTTGTCAAATAGTAAAAATTAGCATTTTTGTTAATATCAAGCAACTCCTCCATTGAGGGAATTCTATGTATGTCTACGCTGTCCCAATAATCTAATCCGGCTCTTTTGGTATATTTTGAGGAAAGTGAGAAGCCAATTTTACCCACGAGGTGCAATCTGGCTCCGGTACATGCACAAAGCCTTGCAATATTACCAGTATTTTGAGGGATTTCAGGTTCATATAAAACTATATTAAACATTATTTTTCCCAAAAAGTTTTTTACTTTCAACAACGACCGGGATACCCCTTACTACGCAGAAAATAATGGCAATCCAAGCAAATGTTATTGCTATGTTATTCATAATTGAGGCGATCGGATAAATCTCAAGTCCTGGAATATTTGCTGCGATTATCAAAACGAATGCGACAACTTTAGCAACGGCATAACTTATTCGCATAAATTTTGAAGCACAAATGAATTTTCCGATTTTGCTTGTCTGCATGGAGGTTTCGCCAAAAGCGGTATAGCCTTGAGCCAGAGCAACGCTTCTAAGGCTGTCCGTTGTAAAAGCACGGGTTACGCATATTATAGGAAAGATTGGATTCAGCCATCCGAGCACCGCAAAAATAATCCAATAAGATGCTTCCACAATCCTGTCCCCCATAATATCAAGGACTGAACCTAATTGAGAGGCTTCATTAAGTTTTCTTGCGACATAACCGTCGACACCATCGAGTATAAATGCCAGCACGGTTAATATAAATGCAATTATATATGCCCAGGTGGTCGGAATAAAAAGCATATATATTGCCAAGAACGCAACAAATATTCTAAATATTGATATAAAATTAGCCATAAATTTTTCTCCTAAAAATGTTGTTTTACTCTTGATAATCCGTAATCAAACTCGTCAAGTTTTTTTGCTCTGTCTCCCAGCATGATTTTTTCTGCTTGTTCTAAAATCTTTGTTACCATAAAGCCGTTATCTCCGTCTGAACGAGCCTTTTTGCCTGATTCGCAGCAGCTTATGAAATGCTGGCATTCAAGCTTTAAAGGCTCTATTTCAAGGTAATCAAGTGTTATATTTTTCGTATTATCCGCTGTAAAATTGTCGTATATTATAAGCTTATGTTCGGGTAAAGTATCATCTAATATAGCGGTTGCTTTGGTACCTCTTACCAGAAGTTGGACATATTTTCTCGGAGTTATCCAACTGTCTGTGATGTGACCTATAACGCCGTCTTGAAACTCTATTCCAAGATGTGTAATGTCCATTATTTCATTTTTGTCGGTTGAACTTCCTATTGCGGAGATTATTCTCAAAGGTTCTTTCCCTATTACATAACTTATCATTGACACGTCATGCGGTGCTAAATCCCACATTACGCTGCGGTCGTTTTTGAAGTAATTTACATTTAACCTGTCACTTTGTGCATAAACAATGTCGCCGAGGGTACCTTCTTCTATAAGCATTTTTAATCTGTTTACTGCCGGATGGTATAATAAAAGATGACCTACCATCAGAACAAGCCCCTTGCTGTCTGCAAGCTCTTTTAAGTCTTTTGCCTCTTGGGCAACCGTTGAAATCGGTTTTTCCACATACACATTTTTACCTGATTCAAGCATTGCCTTAACAATTTTGTAGTGTGTATGACTTGGCGTTACTACCGCGACGGAAGTTATTTCAGCATTGTTTATTATGTCGTTGAAGTCTTTTGTAATTTTTATATCGGGGTATAATTCCCTTATCTTGGCAATGTTGTCCTCATCAAGGTCGCATACCATCTCTAGGACATTGAGGTTATAAAAATTCCTCACAATGTTTCTTCCCCATAATCCGCATCCTATAACTGCTATTTTTTGTTCTTTCATGTTTATTCCTTTATTATAATTAAATTTCCGCTATATTATTGTTTGCTCTGCTGTAATGCCTGCAGTCTTATCTGATGCATTTGTTCGCATCTTTCATAAAACAAGTCTTTATCATTTTCCGGAAATCTTGTAACAAGTTTATCCAACAATTCCTTCGGAAAATCGGAGGTTTTAACCATTTTATCCAGAATTTCTTCATTAAGCGGGTATAGATTTCTGTAATTTTTATAGAAAATAGCTTTTGCTTCGTTGTCACCGGCTTGCGGATTTTTAGTAAGTTTTTCTCCAATTTTATAGGTGGTGTAGTTTTGATTAAAAAATACAGCTTTATATTTTTTCAAGACCAATCTTATAATTAAGTCATAATCTGACATTAGCTTAAATTTCTCATCAAAATAGTTTTCTTTTTCCAACACGGATTTTTTAAAGAACATACACTGTCTGGGGCATGGCATAACTTGAAATGTATTATACATAGCAGGAATAAATAAAAATACAAATCCCTCGCTGTGTCGGCAGTATGACGGTGAAAATGAAAAGTCAGCATTTTCTGCTTCCATAAGATTCACCAAGTCCGTTATGGCCGTAATGTCGTGATAAAAATCGTCACAGCTGATAAATGATACATATTTACCTTTGGCTCTTAAAATGCCCTTGTTGAATCCGTTAAATTTACCGGTATCAGGTTCCGAATAAAACTGAATGTAGCCCTTATTTTTGTAATCTTTTAACAAAGTAACGGTATCATCGTTTGAGGCATTGTCTATGACTATATGTTCTATGTTGGGGTACGTTTGCATATCCAGCAAATTAACAAGCAAGCCAAAGTCGTCCGCCTGTCCTTTTTCCACGATATTATGCGTTGTTGTAATTATACTAACTATAGGCTCCATACTACAATCAGTTTAGCATAAGATTTTTAAATTTACTAATTGTAAAAATATATTAACCGGATTTAGTTTTAATTTTTTAGTGATTGATTATGGGCTTTAGGTGCAAAGAATCAAACACAAGAATATCCCCAAACCTGTTTAATATGAGGTTTGTATGGCGCGGATGATATAATCCTCAAGCATTTTTTTGTCGGAGTTGTTTGAATTAGGGTCGTTAATCATTATGTCAAACACAGCAAGCTTACCTTTTCCGGTTTGAATAAACCCTGTTATTGCGCTTACATTACAAAGTGTTCCGGTTTTAGCCCTCAAATTATCTTTAAAATAAAGCATTCTATCCTTCAAAGTTCCTTCTCCAGCTGAGGCAAAAGAGTCTTTATAGCTTTTGTCGTTTTTGTACTGTGCAATCAAAAATGCAGTCATAAAATCAGCAGTTACTAGATTATTCTTTGAAACTCCGCTTCCGTCAACAATTTTTATATTTTCAGTATCAACATTAAGTTTGTTGCAATAATTAAGCAGCATTTTTACTGCATCTTTGGTGGTACCAGTTTTTTCCGCGTAATGTCCGCCGGCAATTTTAAATACAGTTTCGGCTACCATATTATTACTTTTTTGCATTATTTCTTCAACGGCTTTTTCTATCGGGTTAGTTATTTTAGCTACTTCATAAATATTTCTATCCGGAAGCTTTATGTTTGTGAAGTTACCGTAGTATTCAAGGTCTTCACAACTTATTGCATCTTCAAGTCTTATGATGAAATACCTTTTGGGGTAATTTATCGGAATTTCAATTTGTTGACGTTTTGATACCGTACCGGTAACATTCAAAACATCGGGAGCTATATTGTTATTGCGGCTTATTTCAATGTTGTTTGTTTTCCCGGTTGTTGTAAGATTTACAAAAGTTGTCGGGTAAAAGATATCTGTTTTAATTTCTGCAGGTGCACCTGCAAAAGTGGGTTGAACAAATATTTTCAAAAGGTTGTTGTCCAAGTTATAGGAGCTGAATTTTGGCATAAGCGGGTTTAAATCATCGTCCCATTGCCATCCTTCGCCCCATTCTGTTTTATCGATTATTGTATCATCTATAAAAAAAGATTTTGGTGCGGTTATATTTTTTTCTTTTGCTGTTCTAATAAGATTTTTCAGATCAACAGATTTCAAAAAAGGGTCAGCTCCAAGTTTCAGGATTAATTCATTGTTTGTATTTTTATACAACTCGGTTGAAAAGTTGTAGTCCTTACCAAGTTCGTTTATTACTGCGGCAATAGATACCGCTTTAAGTGTAGATGCTGGCGGAACCGGTTTGTCACTGTTAAGTTCATAAAGAATTTTTCCTGTTTCTGCATCTTTTACGGAAATTGAAACAGCGGCTTTGTTAATATTTGAATTTGATAATGTTTTGTTAATGCTTGTTGCATTTGCTGCTGATACGGTTATAATAACAGCAAATATAAGATTTATAAATTTTTTCATGCGAGTTTTATCCTGTAACACTTTTTTACGTCATTTAATATTGTACATTTTCTCCTAAATTCATACATTTGCGTAAGATTTAGTTCGGATTGTATTATACCTTCTTGTGATAAAATTTCTGAAAGTACATTCCCATTATAGTCAATAATTCTTGAATGTCCAAGATTTGTTGCAATATTGTTAATAGGTCCATACTGGTTAACTGCAACCATAAAAGTTTGATTTTCTATAGCACGGGATTTTGTCATTATTTCCCACTGAACCGGTTTTGTTGAGGCCCATGCAGCGCAATTAACAAATACATCCGCTTTAAATTTCCGGTATTCTCTGAATATTTCAGGGAAACGAATATCGTAACATATAGTAATTCCGAAATTTATTCCGTCCAGTGACACTATCAATGCTTCATCACCGGCTTTGACATACTTGCCTTCATTGCAGCCGTAGTATGAATAAAGATGATTTTTGTTATAAAGAGCTTTTAGATTTCCTTTTCTATCAATTACCGGACAGGTATTGTAAAAAGTTTTTTCATCAACCTTTTGAATAAAGCTGCCACCTATGATGTTTGCATTTTTAAGTAACGCAAGCTCTTTTAAAAACTCAATTGTTTCGGAATCCTTAATGTATTCAGCACTTTGCCTAAAATCACCACAAGACCAACCGCAGGTCCATACCTCGGGAAATACTATCACGTCCGTATTCTTAACTTTTGATATGAGTTCTTGTATTTTTTTAAAGTTGTTTTTTTTGTCCCCGATTTTTGCGCATAGTTGAATAGCAGTAATTGTTATTTTCTTTTCTTCCATAGTTTGAGTTTTTTTGCCTTTTCAAATTCTTCAGGTGCACATTTTTCTATTTCTTTAAAACTTGTTTTTATTTTTTGAATAATTTCTGCTTCATCATCCTCAGGTTTTACATATATCGGATCTCCGTATATGTTGATTATATTACAATTCCCTAAAGGTGTTTTCATTTTGTCCCAAGAGGGTAGTGTAATAAAGGTTTTTTCTGCCGAATACCAATGAGTTGGGATTATTGGTGCTCCGGTTTCTTTTGCCAGTTTAATAACGCCACCTTTGACTTTATGCAGCGGCCCTCTCGGACCGTCTATCATTAATGCCACACACTCACCTTTTTTTAATCTTGAGATTAGCTGTCTGGTAGACGAAACACATCCTTTTCTAGCTGAAGATCCGCGTACAACTCTAAACCCCCATTTCTCTACTGTTCTGCTGATTATTTCTCCGTCTGTTGAATTGCTTATCAAGACGTTTAAGTGGTGCCTGTCGTTAATTCCGTATATACAAAATTGATTTTCGTGCCACATTGCGTATATACACGGCTTAATCATCGGATTGCGGATTTCAATTATGTGTGTAAATAGTTTTTGAGTGTTGAGTATGCCGAAAACTATGTTCGCTATTTTGTCAATATTTTTTTTGTTAATAAGCTTTACCATAATACTCATTGTACCATAAATTTCGGTCATGTTGCATTTTCTTCTTTAGCCTTGCATGTATTATATTTCATTCCTTTGAATGACTTGCACATTATCTTTTTTGATGTATAATCTCTAAAGATACAGTTATAAGAAAAGGAAAGAGACAAATGAAAGTTACTTTAAGCAACGGGAAAGATAACGTGTTGGATATGGATATTGTGATTCCGGCAAAGGAAGCTGCAGAAGCGTATAACAAGGCTGCGGTAAAGATTTCACAATATGTTAATATAGACGGTTTTAGAAAAGGTAAGGCGCCGCGAGCTATTGTTGAAAAACATGTCGGCACTGAAAAAATTAAAATGGAAGCCTTGGAAAGCCTTATGCCCAAGGTGATTTCTGATGCTATACAGGAAAACAAATTGGATGTTATAACTCAACCTTCGATAATGTCCTATGATTACGAGATTGGCAAAGATTTGACCGTGAAGGTCAGGGTAGAAACTCGTCCGGAAGTTACGTTGGGTGATTATAAGGGATTGAATATAAAGGTTGAAGATACCCCCATTGAAAAGGACGCTGAACAAAAATCAATAGAAAATCTTTTAAATCAGCATGCTGTATCCGAATTGGTTGTTGACAGACCTGCTAAAAATACGGATACGGTTGTAATTGATTTTGAAGGTTATGTTAATGGTGAAAAAATAGCGGGAGGCGAAGGTAAAAAATATCCTTTGGATTTGGGACACTCAAACTTTATTCCAGGATTTGCAGAACAAATTGCAGGTAAAAGTGTTAATGAAGAATTTGAAATAAATGTCACTTTTCCGGAGGAATATCACGATGAAAAACTTAAGGGTCAATCAGCAGTTTTTAAGATTAAAATTCACGAAATAAAAGAAAAAAAGCTGCCGGAGTTAAATGATGAATTTGCTCAAAAAGTCGGACCGTTTAAAACTGTTGAGGATTTGAGAGAGGATGTAAAAAAATATCTGCTGGCTCAAAAGGAAAAAACAAATAAACAAAATAGTGAAAATGAATTGTTTAAAACTGTTATTGATGCTGCAAAGGTTGATATTCCGGAAACGATGGTAAAAAGGGAGGTCGATTCTTTGAAAGCTGACTATAAACAAAGACTTTCATATCAGGGAATTGACTGGGAAACACTCGTTAAATCCCAAGGCGGAGTCGATCATTTGGAAAAAACTTTGGCAGAGGATGCGCTTTTCAGAATAAAAAATTCTTTAGTTATTGATAAAATAGCTAAAACGGAAAATATAAAGCTTGAGCCTAAAGATTTAGAGCAAAAATTTGCGCAGTTGGCTGCAATGTACGGTTTGCAGCGGCAAGATGTATTAAAACAGCTCGGACAAAACCCCGAGATGTTGGGTTCAATTTCTCAGCAGGCTTTGAATGATAAGGTAAGAGATTTTCTTGTGGCTAATAATAACGTTGAAATCGTTGAACCTAAAAAACAAAAGGTTGAATCAAAATAAATTAAAAGTTATAATATTGTAAGAAAGGGAATTAAATCATGAGTTTTGTACCTGTGGTAATTGAACAATCAAGTCGCGGAGAACGTTCTTTTGACATATTTTCAAGACTTTTACGAGAAAGGATTATATTTTTGGGCACCCCTATTGATGACATGGTAGCGAATTTGGTTGTTGCGCAAATGTTATTACTAGACAGTGAAAACCCTGAGAAAGACATTATGTTATATATAAACAGCCCGGGAGGTAGTGTTACTGCAGGCTTTGCGATATACGATACAATGCAGCATATAAGGTCGGATGTTTCTACCATATGTCTGGGACAGGCAGCTTCCATGGGTGCTTTTCTATTGGCAGCTGGTGCAAAGGGTAAAAGAATGGCTCTCCCGCATTCAAGAGTTTTAATACATCAGCCTTTGGGCGGAGCGCAAGGTCAGGCTACAGATATTGAAATTCAAGCCGCCGAAATTGTAAGAATTAAGAAAAGTTTGAATGAAATTCTTGCTGATAATACCGGTCAGTCTTTGAAAAAAATAGAAAAAGATACTGACCGTGATTATATTATGACTCCTCAGGAAGCACTGGAATATGGTATGATAGATAAAGTGGTTTCCCGAGATATTGTTAAAGGTTAACCGATTATTGGAGAATAGAAATAATGCCAAAACACGATGACAGCAGACTTAAATGTTCTTTTTGCGGAAAATCTCAGGATCAGGTCAAAAAATTAATTGCAGGTCCTGAAGTATACATTTGCGATGAATGTGTTGAGCTTTGTAATGAGATTTTGGATGAAGAATTTTTTGAGTCAAAGGACAAGGAAAACAATGACGGTGAAGATGGTGTAGCTGAAAAACCTATACCGAAACCTCACGAAATTAAAGATTATCTGGATCAGTATATTGTAGGTCAAGATGAGGCTAAAAAAGTTTTGTCAGTTGCTGTTTATAATCATTATAAGCGTCTTAAACATAACAAAAATGCAAGTTCAAAAGATGATGTCGAAATCCAAAAATCTAATATTCTTCTTGTCGGTCCTACAGGCTCGGGTAAAACGTTGTTAGCTCAGACTCTGGCGAAGATGCTCGATGTTCCGTTCGCTGTTGCTGATGCCACAACTTTGACTGAAGCCGGATATGTTGGTGATGATGTCGAAAATATTCTCTTAAGATTGTATCAAAATGCCGAATTTGATGCTTCAAAGGCTGAGAGAGGGATTATATACATTGACGAAATCGATAAAATTTCTCGTAAATCTGAGAATACTTCTATTACCCGTGATGTATCGGGTGAGGGTGTACAGCAGGCACTATTGAAAATGATTGAAGGTACTGTTGCGCACGTTCCCCCTCAGGGTGGAAGAAAACATCCGCATCAGGAATTTATTGAAATCGATACTAGCAATATATTATTTATTGTTGGCGGTGCCTTTGTTGGTTTGGAAAAAATTGTCGAACGTAGAGCTGGTGACGGTAACACGGTTGGGTTTGGTGCTAAGGCTCCGATGTCGCAGGCTGAAAAAGAAGCTAATGCTAATAAATTGCTTAAAAAACTTCAACCTGAAGATTTGCTTAAATTCGGTTTAATTCCCGAATTTATTGGTCGTATCCCTACTTATGCAGTTTTGGATCAGTTAAATGAAAAAACTTTAAAAATGATTTTAACAGAACCTAAGAACGCTATCGTTAAGCAGTACCAATGTCTGTTAAAAATGGATGGCGTTGATTTAGAATTTGAACCGGATGCTATTGATTTAATCGCTCAGGAAGCAATGAAACGTAAGACCGGTGCAAGAGCGTTGAGATCTATTGTAGAGGAAATTATGTTGGATGTTATGTATGATGTTCCTACTAAAGAAAATATGGATAAGTATGTCGTTACGGCCGATGCTGTTAAGAATAGAAATACTGCTGAATTAATTCCTTTACCTACTAAAAGAAATGGCGGTAGTGAAGAAATTATTGCATAATCTCCCGAAGGGATAGTGTATGGAAAATCAAAAGACTTTAATACTGATAGACGGTCATGCTTTGGCTTTTAGACAGTTTTTCGCTTTGGAGCGAACTAATATGAGAACATCAGGGGGAACTCCTACTTGGGCTGTTTTCGGTTTCTTTAAAGCTGTTTTGGATTTGCTGAAAAATAAAACTTTTAACCCCGATGCTATATGTGTAGCTTTTGATGTTGGCCATGATACGTTTCGTGTCGAGAAGTATCCCGATTATAAGGCAAATCGCGAGGCTATGCCCGATAATATGCGAGTCCAAATGGATTTGATATATGAAGGGCTCGATGCTTTTAATATACCGATTTATACAAAAAAAGGGTTCGAAGCGGATGATGTCATTGGTACAATTTCCAAAAAAGCTTGCGATTTGGGACATAAAGTATTGATATTAACCGGCGATCAGGATGCGTTTCAACTTATTGATAAGCAGGGTTGCGTTAAGGTTATTATCCCATCGAAAGGTGAGCTTAAAGAGTATGATTGGGATAAAGTTTATGAAAAACTCGGAGTTTATCCGGATCAAGTTGTTGATTATAAGGCTTTGCGCGGTGATGCGTCTGATAATATCCCAGGCATAAGAGGGATTGGCGATAAAAGTGCTGTTAAATTACTTGCTAAATACGGGCACTTGCAGAATATTATTGATAACTGTGATGATATTCAGGAAAAAAATATTAAAAATTGTTTTTGCTCCAGTGTTGACGTCGCTAAATTAAGCTATTTTCTGGCAACTATTGTAAGAGATTTGGATATCGATTTTGATTTCTCCAGTACTAAAATTGATTTGCCGGATTTGGCAAAAGTTACAGCCTTTCTTAAAAAAATGCAGTTTTTCAGTTTCTTAAAAAATATTGATTCTATTCTTTTATCCTTCGATAAAACTGCTAAAACAGCCTTGAATTCACCTATTGCACCCGAAATGTATATGCCTCAATCCGGACAAAAACAGCTTGGGCTCTTTTCTGAGGCTGTTAAGGCACATATTAATAAAATAAGTCTTGATTTTGATTCAAAGCTTATTACTGATACTTTGGATTTAGATAAACTTGTTGAGGTTCTTAAAACTAAAAAAATTATTTCCTTCAGAACGGAAGGGGATATAAAAAGTGCTATCAGCGGAAAGCTCTATGGTATTGCGATAGGATATAACGATAATTTTACCGCAACTGACAGAGTTAAATTTCAAGATTCCGATAATATTACTAAGACTTTCTATATACCTATCGGGCATTATATTGAAAATCAATTGGAGCAGGATTACGTTATTTCTGTCCTTAAACCTTTATTTGAAGATGAAAATATTAAAAAGATTACTCACGATGCTAAAATTGAGCATAATTTTTTGCTGACACTCGGAATTAATGTAAAGGGTATAATATTTGACACTATGCTGGCGAGCTATGTAAAAGATTCAAGCAGAACACATTCTTTGGATGTTCAGGCAATTGAAAATGTTGATCATGTTATTAGCAACATCGCTCCTATTTCTCGTAATGCAAAAACCAGCACTACCGTTGTCAATGCCTCTATTGAAAATGCAGTTGAATTTGTATCCGATATTATTGCGACGATTTTTGAACTTACTAAATATTGGATTAGTATACTTGACGATAAGGAATTGAAAATTCTTTATGATATTGAAGTGCCTTTGGCCGTTGTGCTTGCTAATATGGAGTATGAAGGTGTGTCTGTTGATGTTATGTATTTGAACCAATTATCTAAAACTATGGCGGATTTATTACGCTCTGTGGAATTTAAAATATACAAAATCGCGGGTGAGGCATTTAATATTGCTTCACCTAAACAGGTATCGGAGATTTTGTTTGATAAATTGCAGATAACGCCATTGAAAAAACGTACAAAGACAAGATATTCGACTAATGCCGAGGTTTTAGAAGAACTTGCCCACGAACATGAAATTGCCAAGCTCATACTTGAATCCAGAAAATATGCTAAGCTTAAATCTACATATACGGATGCTTTACCTGAGTTGATTAATCCTTTAGATAACCGTATTCATACAACCTATAACCAAACAACAACGGCTACCGGAAGATTGTCCTCTTCCAGACCTAATTTGCAAAATATTCCGGTAAGAACTGAGGAAGGCAATAAAATCCGCAGGGCTTTTATACCCAGAGATAGAGAAAATGCACGTATTCTTTCTGCGGATTATTCTCAAATTGAGCTTAGACTTTTGGCTCACGTATCCGGTGATGAAAATTTAATTGCAGCTTTTAAATCAGGTGTGGATGTCCATAAAATTACAGCTTCAAAAGTTTTTGACGTTTCGCTTGAGGAGGTTACCCGTGAGATGCGATATAAGGCGAAGGCCGTTAATTTTGGTATTGTATACGGTCAAAGTAAATATGGTCTCGCTAAAGCGCTCAATATATCTGTATCTGATGCCGAAAATTTTATTAATAAATATTTTGCAACTTATCCTAAAGTAAAAGAATATATGGATGAAATGGTTGAAAAGGTCGGAAAACAGGGTTACGTCGAAACTATTTTCGGCAGAAAACGCTATTTGATTAATGAATTGAATAGTTCAAACGGCCTTGTACGTGATTTTGCAAGGCGGGCTGCTATAAATCATCCCATGCAGGGTACGGCTGCAGATTTGATAAAACTTGCAATGGTGGATTTAGATAAAAAAATGTCCGAAAATAATCTTAAATCTAAGTTGATTATTCAGGTTCATGATGAACTTGTCTTAGAGGTATATAACGATGAGCTGGATGTTGTTCAGGAATTTGTTAGAAATGCTATGGAGTTTAACCAGATGTTAGCGGTTCCTTTATTGGTTGACATAAGTGTAGGTGAAACTTGGCAAGAATAGTTAAATTATTTTTTACCGTTTTGATTTTTTTTACTGCTCCGTTGTTTACTTTTTCCCAGACTCAGCAGGTTAGTTTGAGTACCCTTGTTACTGTTCAAAATGTCCCTTTTGAAGATTGTACACGCGTGTTTAATGTGGATGCCGAAAACCTCTTTTATTTGACTATTGCCAGTATTAATGCTAATCGCTTTTCTATTGATGAAATTCAATCTAAAACAGGTTACATTTTGTTTTGTGCCGTGAATAAAGAATTCTTAGCATCAGTTTTCAAACTTGATGATAAGACCTCTATGTTGAGAATTACTCCGGCAAATAATGTTTACTATTTTCAACCCGGTATCGTTTTGAATATTTTTAAATATATTGACCTGAATTCTGCCTTGAAACCAGTTATTATCAAAACTAACCTTTAATTAACTTAATGAAAGCTTCGTTTGTTACTTCTTCAATGTTATATTCATTGTTTTCAGGTTCCGTTGAAATCCACAATAAGTATTCAATATTTCCTGATGGCCCTTTTATTGATGAATATGTAAGACCTTTTATGAAATATCCTAAATCTCTGGCACATTTTATAACTGTTTCTATAACTTCATTATGAATTTTCCTGTTGGTCACTACTCCACCCTTTTCCACATTCTCTTTACCTGCTTCAAATTGTGGTTTTATTAGACAAATCATTTCGTGATAATCGGGATTTAAAAGTTTTTTTAAATTGGGCAGAACTTTAGTTAGGGATATAAAAGAAAGATCGCTTACCAGAAAATCCGCACATATATCATTTTTATCATAGATGTCTTTGTAATCACATATTTTAAGATTTGTTTTTTCAATTGTTTTAACCCTTTTATCAGAGCGGATTTTCCAGTCCAGTTGTCCGTATCCTACGTCCACGGCGTATACAAAACTCGCTTTGTTTTGTAGCAGACAATCGGTAAATCCACCCGTAGAGGCACCTGCATCAAGACATATTCTACCTGCTGTGTTTATAGGAAATGTATCAAGTGCTTTTTTAAGTTTGAAACCTCCTCGGGATACATATGGCATTGATTTTACTATAATTTCATGATCTTCTTCGCTGTTTATTTGAAATCCTGATTTGGTAATATACCTGTTATCTATCTTTACCTGCCCGGCTATTATCGCAGCTGATGCTTTGCTTTTGGTCTCAAAATAACCTGTGTCCGTTAAATATTTATCAAGCCTTTCTTTTTTCATATTTTGTATACCTTTTCTGCATTTCGACTGGTAATTTCGGCAACTTCTTCATATGATATGTTACGAATTTGTGCTATTTTTTCCGCTACATATTTGGTATATGCAGGTTGATTTTCTTGACCACGGTGCGGTTCCGGACTAAGGTATGGGCAATCAGTTTCCAAAAGCAATCTGTCTAATGGAATACTTGCTGCTACCTCCTTTATTTTTACTGCATTTTTAAAGGTTACTACTCCGCCTATTGCCAAATACCATCCCTCTTTTACACATTCCTCAGCAAATTTTGTACTGCCTGAAAAACAATGCATTACTATTTCTGAATTCTTGTTATATAATTTCAGTATATCAAAGGTATCTTTGTGTGCGTCTCTATCGTGTATACATATTGGTAAATTTAACTCGTTTGCAAGTTTTATTTGTTTTATTAAAACTTCTTTTTGTATATCATTGAAGCTTCTATCCCAGTAGTAATCAAGCCCTATTTCACCTATTCCTACAATTTTGGGGCTCGTCGCATATTCTTTTATCTTATTAATTAATCCGTCGTTCCAATCCTTCGCTTCTGAAGGGTGTACACCCAATAGTCCGTATACGTTTTCATATTTTTGTGTTATCTCATATATTTTTTTTAAATCGTTTGGATATGCGCAGGGCAGGATTATTTTTTTTATATTATTATAAATCGCATTTTTTATGGCTTCTTCCATATTTGTCAGCATATCTATGTGGGCGTGTGTATCAATTAAATAATATTCCATTTCTTAATTATAACACGAATTGTTGGAATAAGTTTCTGTATATATATTTCTGTTATAAATTGTCTTAGTTGAATTTTTTAATTTTAATATTTGTTGTTACCGATTTATATAAATTTAAACAAAGTATTTTGTATATTTTGTTATATAATTAAACTATGGAAGAAAAGAAACTGAAATTATCGATAGCACATCTTTATCCTAAACTGCTTAATTTGTACGGAGATATAGGTAATATAATTACGCTAAAAAAAAGATGTGAGTGGCGAGGTATTACTGTTGATTTCGAAGAAATTAATATAGGTGATGCTATATTGGCGCATGATTTATATTTTATAGGCGGTGGTCAAGACAAACAGCAGGAAGATGTTGCTCAAGAACTTTACAGAAACAAAGAGAATCTACTTTCCCAAAGGGATGACGGTGCTGTTTTTTTGGGGATTTGTGGGGGGTATCAATTATTTGGTCATTATTATGAACCGCATAATAGTGAAAAACTTAGAGGTATTTCGCTTTTAGATGCTTATACCGTTGCCGGTGAAAAAAGATTTATCGGTAATGTTACTGCCAAGACTAATTTGGTAAAACCCGAAACATTGGTCGGGTTTGAAAATCACAGCGGTTTAACATATATACAAGGTGAAACAAAGCCTCTCGCAGTTGTTACAATCGGTAATGGTAATAACGGTATAGATAAATTTGAAGGTGCATATTTCAAAAATGTTTTTGGCACATATCTTCACGGGTCGTTTTTGCCTAAAAATACTCATTTCGCTGATTTTTTGATAGAGCTCGCGCTTGAAAAACGTTATGGTGAAAAAATTAAATTGTCCAAACTTGATGATGAAATTGAAAATAAGGCACATGCCAATCTTGTAGGTAAAGCTTATTGATGAAAAATTTATTTTGTTTATGGTGGAAAATCGACGAAAAGATAAGATTTTTGATAATTGGTGTTTTTAATGCGGCCATTTCTTATGCAATTTTCGCGCTTGCATTTTATCTGCTTAAGGAAGTTCATTATCAGGCATGTGTTGCGCTTCAGTGGGCAATATCGTCAATTTTTTCGTATATTAATCAAAAGTTTTTTGTTTTTAGGACAGAAGGAAATTATGTTAAAGAATATCTGAAATGTTGCACAACTTGGCTTGTAAGCTATTTTGCCAATGTAGTGATACTTGAATTGTTGGTTAGATTTGTATTCAATAATGTTTATGTGGCGCAGTTCATATCAATATTTTTGGTGTCGGTTATTACTTACTTATTGTTTAAATACTTTGCATTTAAAAAACGGAATTAATTTTATTATTATTTTATGTTTTTGACCGCAGTTGTGATATATTCAACGGCTTTTTCAGGTGTGAGTTTTAAAGTTGTTCCCGTTTCACGTATTTTGCACTCAACAAGTCCTTCCGTAAGCGTTTTGCCTGTGGTAATTCTGTATGGAAATCCGATTAAATCCGCATCTTTAAATTTAACTCCCGCTCTTTCGTCTCTATCATCAAGAACAACCTCTACACCTGATTTGAGTAAGTTTTCATAGATTTTTGTGGCTGTTGACATTTGCATTTCATCATTTGTGCTTACAGGCACCACCACTGCATGATACGGTGCAATGGCAAGTGGCCATATTATACCATATTCATCATGATGTGCTTCTACTGCTGCAGCCGCCGTTCTTGAGATGCCTATTCCGTAGCAGCCCATAACATAGGGCTTCATTTCACCATTAATATCCGTATACACTGCGTTCATCGGTTTTGAATATTTTGTACCCAGTTTAAATATATTGCCTACTTCTATTCCTTTTGTAACAAAAAGCGGCTTGCCGCATTCAGGACATATATCGCCTTTTTCTACAAGTCTTATATCTTGATAGTCGATTTTGGCAATCCCCAGATCGCTAAGATTTGCACCAACCTGATGCCTATCGGTTTTGTTTATCCCTACTACAAAATTTTTCATGTCTTTTACGGTTTCATCAGCGATTATTGTCAGACCATTCATACCTTTTGGGCCTATAAATCCCGCAACTGCATCATAACCTTTATTATTCATTAATTCAGCTATTTCCGCTCCTGTTGCAATTCTGATTTCTACCCCGTTTACAGCATTCATTAACTTGGTTTCTTCAACGGTTTTATCTGCTCGTATTAGTGCCAAGACCGGCTTCTTATCAATTATGTACACTAGTGTTTTTAAAATTAGTGTTGACGGAATATTTAAGAATTTGCTTAATTCTTCTATTGAATGTGTATTAGGCGTGTCAATGATTTCTGTTTTTGGAAAATATTGCTTGCCGTCAACAATTGCCTGCGGCAGTTTCGAAACGGCATGGTTAGAATTTGCTGAATAATTACAGTTGTTGCAATAAAATACATCATTTTCACCGGCATCGGTGTCTGTTATGACCATAAACTCGTGTGAGACAGACCCCCCTATTGCACCTGAATCGGATTGAACCATTTTGGTATCGAGTCCACAGCGATCGAATATCTTTTTGTAGGTATTTGCCATATTTTCATATTCTTTGTCAAGACCTGCTTCGTCAGTATCAAAGCTGTATGCGTCTTTCATTATGAACTCACGTCCCCTTAATAATCCGTATCTTGGACGTACTTCATCACGAAATTTTGATTGTATTTGGTAGAGGTTAACGGGCAACTGTTTGTAGGATTTTAAACTGTCCCTTGCAATTGCTGTTATAACTTCTTCGTGTGTCGGACCTAAACACATAATTCTGTCGTGTCGATCTTTTAATCTCATAAGCTCTTTACCGTATGCATCCCACCTGCCTGATTCTTCCCAGAGTTCTTTTGGTTGTACAAACGGCATTAATAACTCTTGTGCACCGGCATTATCCATTTCTTCACGTACTATTTTTTCTATCTTCTTTAAAACTCGCCACATTAATGGTAAAAAATTATATATACCCGGTGTTAATTTCCTTATATATCCCGCCCTTGCAAGCATTTTATGTGAAACAACTTCGGCATCTGACGGATATTCCCTTAATGTTTGCACAAATAATTTTGACATCTTCATATGTTTTTTCCCTCTTTATCCAATTTTACCATGCTAAAAATTATTGTGCTAAAAATTTATCTATTTCAGCTTTTACAATCTTAGGTGCAACTGATAGAGTATCATTATTTTCTAAAGCTTTATTGAGATACTTTACGTAGGAGTCATTATCGTTCAAGAGTTTTTTTATTCTGGCGTATATATAAAATAAATCACCATTTGCACCGCAGTTTCGCAGTGCATTTTTTACCAAGTCACTTGCCCTTTTGTAATCGCCGTTTTTGGTGATAATTTTTATGTATATCTCGTAAGCTTCAATGTCCTTTGGATTTAGCTCAAGTGTTTTTTCAAGATTACTCAGGGCGCCGTCGATGTTACCTTCCTCAAAATCTATTACTCCTAAATTATAGTATGCCCAGCTGTAATCCGGTGATAGTTTAAGCACTTTTTGAAATTTTTCACGCGCTGAATCGTTGTCACCAAACTCTTTAAAGATATTTCCTATGTAAAAATGTGCATATATATCTTCATCATTTAAGTCAACAGTATGTTGAAAATTATCCATTGCCTCGATTAAATCACCCTTTTTGAAGTTGGCTATACCTATATTAAAATAAGAGTTTGAATCATTTACATCAGCTTCCAGAACTTTATTAAAACACTGAACCGCTTTGCCGTATTCCTCTTTTTCAATATATAAAAGTCCCAAATTATACATAGCGTCTACTTCTTCCGGTGCATATTCAAAAGCTTTTAGATAAGCATTTTCAGCTTTATCCAAATCTTTCAGTTTTTCATAAGTTATTCCCAGATTATAAAAAATACCACTGTCTTTTTGAAAAATTTGCGACAAATATAAAAAATGTTGTAAAGCCTCTTTAGCATATCCGGAATCTAAAAGAATAACCGCTAATTCTCTTCTTACAGGGAAATTAGACGGATCTTCTTTTAATATATTTTGTAATTCTTCAATTCTATCTAACTTTGACATATACTAAATTACCGGAACATCAATGGGATCAGTTAAAATGACACTAAAAATTTCACCTTTATTAAGTTCCACATCTTTACCTTTTCTTATCATATCAGCAATACTGTCATAGACGAAATAACCAGCCGTGCCCAAACCTGCGCCGATAATTCCGACAGGAACCGTGATAATTTGCATATATCCGTTCCAGTAATCTTCGCCTACATCAAATCCCCATTGAGTAGATTCTCTTGCTATTTCGCCGGATTTTTGGCAAGTTTGTTTGAAAGCATCGCCATATCCTCGAGTTGTTGTGATTCCTCCGTCATAGGTCAGATCAGATCTGCCTGTGATATTTAATGAAAGCGGCAGTTGACGACCGTTTGGGGTTACCACATGGTCAAAATCCATGTAAATTATTGAACCTTTCGACATTCTTTTTGCGGGTATAATTTTTTTAATCGTTCCTCTTACCACTGAACCCATCGGTAAAATTACGTCATTATCAGACGTTTGGTCGGTAATTAACATCGCTGAAAAACTCATGCCTTCAGCTCCGGCAGAGGTAGATAAAGGTGTAAGTAATTTCATTTCCAATTTTGTACCTGCCGGGATTCTTTTTGTTTTTGCATTTGCATTGAACGGACCCGCCAATGTTATTTGTAACGTTGCTATCAATATAACAAATAATGTTAATAATTTAATTCTCATAATAATATCCCCTTTATGTAACTTGATTTCTACCGTTATGTTTTGATTGATACAGTCTTTTATCCGCCGCATCAATTATAGAAGCCGGTGTTTCTCCATCTTCCGGATAACTGGAGACCCCAAGACTTATTGTAACGTTGCTCTCCTGATAATTGTTCAATTTGAATCTTTTTGCGGCTACACGTTTGCAAATTTTTTCTGCTGTTGTTATTGAAACTTCTTTTGAGGTATTGGGAAGAAGTATGCTCATTTCCTCTCCACCATAGCGGCACACAATATCTGTAGATCTCACACTCTGTTTTAAAAGTTGAGCAACCTGCCTCAAAACCGCATCACCGGCTTGATGACCAAATGTATCATTAAATTTTTTGAAGTAATCTATGTCTATGATTATTAAAGAAAATGGTATATCATATCGTTTGGATTGTTCTACAAGTATTTTCATCTGTTCTTGAAAATATCTGTGGTTATATAATTCTGTTAAACCGTCAGTTGTTGCAAGTAAATATTGCTGTTCAAAGTCCCTTGATTTAATAATATATTTTACGACAAATGCGGACACAAAAACTATTAGACCAAGCATTAAAGGATAAACAATACCTATCCACAGATTGTGGTATTTCATAATAAAATATGCAAATAAAATGTATAGTGAATATACCGATACAAAAGATAATGTAACAATCGCAGCAGAGTCTATATTGATTACAAGGTATCCTATAATTACTGCTAAAATAATACCAAGTGTTACTGTTACGGGTTTTGCGACTTTGGTGATGAAACTGTTATCTAAAAGATTATTAACATATGTCGCCTGAACTTCAACCCCAGGATAAATTTTAGATACGGGTATCGTCTTTATGTCAAATAAACTTGAGGCTGTTGTTCCGAAATATACAATTTTATTTGAAAAATTATAGGAGAATTTTTGTCCGGATTCTATAGCATCTATTAAACGATATAGCGGAATTTGAAGATACGTACCGGTCGGACCGTACCAGTTAAGAATTACGCCGCCGTCTTTATCAATATAAACTTTTCTGTTATTCAATAAAAGATTTGAACTTCTGTCTATTATATATTCTTGGGGATTATAGCCTTCTTCCTGCCTGATAAGCCCCATACCTAATCTGAATGCCAGTTGCGGGTAAAATTCACCTTGATACTTTACAAATATAGGCATTTTTCTTAATATCCCGTCATCCGCTCGTGAAACATTTATTATCCCTATGTTGCTTGTATTTGCTATAATTTCGGGTAATATTGACCTGCAGTTTAAAAATGATAATGCGTCAAAATCTATCTCTTGTGAATAATTTGTCAGATTTATGCTCAGTTTTTGGGGAAGTTCCACCGGTTTTCTTACGTCTACTGATTGGTTATCAAAATTCATTGCAGCATATATGTTGTCATATTTTTTAAAAGCATCTGCTAAAGCTTTATCCGCTCCGGGTTTACTTCTTAATGATTTTACAAACATCAGGTCAAAGGCAATGCTTTTTGGGTGTTGTGCTTCAATATAATCTATTATTCTTGCATAGATGTCTCTCGGAAGTGGCCATTCTCCGTATTTTTCAAGTATATACTCATAACTGGCGTCATCTATTGCTACAATTACTATATTTTTATTTGCCTTTTTATAGCCGGAATTAACTATTATACTTTGTCTTAAGTCAAAAGTTTTATTCTCTACTGCGTCCAAAAATGTATTAAAATTCGTACTTCTAGCCGTATAATATACGAATAATACAAACATTGCTATCCATAGTGTGTACATTATTTTTTTTAGCATGACAACATTCCCAAAGCTTATCTTATTTCATCAGTATAGCTGATTGTGAATGATTTGGCAACAAAATTTTTCAGTAAAAATTGTTTTTCAAGTATAAAGTTATTGAGTTTTAATATATCGGTGGTATATGATAATTCATCCGGTAATTTCAAATATCTTAATAAACAGTCTTCGTGCAAGTTCATTTGTTTTTCCTATAAAGCGGGTCACCTGTATATTATTTCAGACATATTTAAAAATTACATCAACCTTTTATATTGTATTGTCATGGATTTCTCATGCGTTTGCATGAATATAAATAAAAAAAAACTTGCGTTTTAGTATTCAGCAGTTTAGAATGTAGTTAGTCGAAATATTCAAGTTTGGAATCTTGAAAAAAGAAATGAGGTAGAAAATGAAACAAGGTATACATCCTGATTATAAAAAAACAACAATCAAGTGTGTATGCGGTAACGAAATTGAGACAGGTTCTGTGGTTGACAACATTACTGTTGAAATCTGCAACAAATGTCATCCGTTCTATACCGGTCAACAAAAAATTCTTGACTCTGAGGGAAGAGTTGAGAGATTTAACAAACGTTACGGCAATAAGAAAGCATAGCAGGTTGTTATTAAAAATTTACATTGTAGCCCCTTTGAGAAAAGTCGGCTACAATTTTTTGTATATTAGGAGAAAGATTAATGAGTGAAAATAATAAACCGGTTGTTAACTTGATTGCAAAACCAGATAATATGCTAAAAACAGTTTACACGGCGTGCAGGACATGTTACAGTGCCGATTATCCGATTAATATTTATAATAGCACTGATGATGAAGAAAAAATGTTAAAACTTATAAACAGGGTTATATCATCCGGTCATTATTCTACCATAGAGCATATCCAGGTTACGTTTGCCATATCCAATGTGTCAAGAGCTTGCACTCATCAGCTTGTAAGACACAGGCACATGTCATTTTCACAAAAATCTCAAAGATATGTTAAGGAAAAGGGTATGTTTGATTTTATAATTCCGCCTACAATCGAAAAAAATGATCTGCTGAAGAAAAAATATGTTAGTTTTATGAATAAAATTTCAGAGCAATATCATGAGTTTGTAGAGGCAGGAATTCCCGCTGAAGATGCGAGATTTATTTTACCGAATGCCGCAGCGAGTTCACTGGTTGCCAGTTTGAATTTACGTGAGTTAATTCATTTGGCAAATCTGAGACTTTGTACACGTGCACAGTACGAAATCAGAACAATGGTTAAGATGATGTGCGATGCACTTGTCGCAGAAGAAGCTTGGCTCAAGCCCTATTTGGTACCCAAATGTGAAAGATTTGGTTTTTGTGACGAGGACAAATCCTGCGGCAGAATGAAAACACGTGAACAGCTAGGATTTTAAAAAAATGTTATTTGGCACATCAGTAGAGTTCTTTTCAGTGTTTTTTGAATTTATTTGCCGTAGCTTGTACAATCAATTTTAGAGCATCAAATGTCGGAATGGAATTTTGTTTTTGTTGTTTAACTATATTTTCCACAAGGCTGTTCATGTATATTTCCAAATTAGTGTATCCGGATTCAGTCATACTTTTGCCATCGCCGCCATCATAAGGATTTAGGTTATGGCTAAACTCCCAGTCATCTGGTATCCCGTCCCCGTCTGAATCTATATTTGGCACATCGCTTTTATATTCTGGGTAACCACCGACATCTTCAGGAGATTTTATTAATCCTTTAACATCTTTAGCTCCGGTGATATATGTTTCAACTGCTTGGGCAATACGATTATCCACAAAATCACGCTTATCTGAGGCACCAGCAAAGGCTAACACTTTTTGGTAAGCCTGTTCAGCGGTATGTAGTGTTACTGGTTCATGATCAAACTCCAGACGTGTAAGTACCGGATTTTTGGAAGTTTTTATGTAATCCATGTTCGGATACACGCCCATCCAGTTGTCATTTGTTTGCAACGGGTTGGTATGTACATAGTTTCCGTTAACATATACAATTCCCTTGCGGTTAGCATTAGATATTTCAAGTATCTGACTCCTTGAAGATATTTGGGTGGCGGGACCAAATTTAAAGTAATTATTAACAATGTTATATATTCCGCTTTCTGCCCCGTTTATTGAGGAAGTTCCCCAGTTATACAAAACATTATTTCTAAAGTCTACTGTTTCTATATCCAATAGATGCGTATGTTTTGATTTGTAAAAAGTCGGATTATTGGATCTGTTGCTTGCGAATAAATTGTGGTGGTATGACGCACTGTATCCTCCCAAAGTGGCGCCTAAACCGTTATGTACACCTTTATTCAGTGCTTCACTTAGTATACACCACTGCATTGTAAGTTTTCTATTGTTATATAATGTCGCATTATCCACTGCTGCCCAACTCATTGAACAGTGATCTATAATTATGTCATGTCTGTTTTTTATAACAAGGGCGCTTTCATTAGACTTGTCACCCAACCTGAATCGTATAAATCTTATAATGATGTTGTCGGCATTTATTATCACCGGGTAATTTTTAATACAAATTCCGTCCCCGGGAGCGGTTTGACCGGCAATTGTCAAGTCGCCGTTTTCAATTGTGAGCGGTGATTTTAATTCGATTATACCTGATACGTCAAATACAATAGTTCTTGGACCTTTTTGGTTAACGGCGTAACGCAGCGAGCCCAATTCATTTTTATCTTCGAGCGTGCGTATATGGTAAACTAATCCGCTTCTGCCACCGGATGTGAAGGCTCCGTAACCTTCAGCAGAAGGGAATGCGTAGATTTGTCTGGGTGTTTGCCACACTGTTGCCAGAAATATCAATATTCCAAGCAGAGCTATTATACCCATAATACTTGTTAAACCAATATTTTTTATTGCATTTAGAATCTTTAAAAACATAAGCTACTCCTATATAATCAGGGCCCGGCGGGAGTCGAACCCGCGATCTCCGGTTTAGGAAACCGTTGCTCTATCCTACTGAGCTACGAACCCTTATGCCTGACGGGAGTCAAACCCGTGACCTTCGGCTTCGGAAACCGACGCTCTATTCAACTGAGCTACAGGCACGTTTTGTTTACGAAAAAAATGCTTTCGCATCTATACTTTTCCGCTCTTTTTCATCTGAAATTTCAAAGTACGGCAGTTCTGATTTAATTCCCAATTTTTCGGCAAACCACTTGCTAGGTACTGTTTCAACTGCATTATTTAAATCCATTACTGCACTATTATAAAATCTTCTTGCTGCCGCAATGTGCTCTTCAACTTCATTATATGTTGACATTGCTTGCACCATAGTTTGATCTGATTTCAACTGAGGATAGTTTTCAACTGATAGCATTAACTGTCCCATTTTATTTTGAATTTCTTTGTCAATTGAAATTTTTTCCTTAATATTTTCTAAATTTGCGGTCACTTTCAAGGCTTCAGTACGGAGTTTTGTGATGTCATCCATCAAATTTCTTTCGTGCTCCATAAATTTGTTAGCCATAAACAAAATATTAGGTATTAAATCATATCTTTTCTTCAACTGTACATCTATGCTGGCAAGTGATTCCCGGACTTTATTTTTTTTAGAAATCAATTGGACATAAGTGATATACAAAAGTATCAATATTGCAAAGATAACAAAACCAATTGTTTTAAAAATACCGTATAGCTGAGCTTGAGCCTGTGCTTCCGCTGCTTGTTGTACAAGCGTATTGATATCAATATTTGATATAGGTGATATTGGTTCCATATTTCATCCTCTTAATGTGTAATTATATATTAGCATGTTTTTGTATATTTGTCTAATAGATTACTGTTCGGAAACAATTATTGTGAAATCCGTATCGGCACAGTAGTAATTAATGGGGTCATATACGAATTGTCGTGATTTAATTTCCGGTACTTTTTTTCTTAACCATTTGTAGTATTCTGGTGTAACGTCTTTTGTATGTGCTATAAATTGTGCATGCGAGGCATTTGATGTCCCTGTACATTTCACGCTTACGTTGTTATTTTCAAGAGATTCAATCAATATTTGCGCATTTTTTTCGTTATTATTGGAATACATGACACTTGCTACAAACTGAGTTTTATCGGTTTTTACACGTTCTCTGTATATGAGTCTGTTCACAACTTCTTGAGTTTTTTCGGGATCTAAAATCCAATAGCTTGTATAGCCTTTTTTATTTGGAGCGCCGGGAAGTGTTGCTATTTCAATACTATCTATATCAAAATGTTTTGCAAGTGCCGCATATTGTGACATCTCGTATAAAGTCATGTCAGTTTTGACGTATTGTTTTGCTATAGATAAAATTTGCGGGATTTTAGCAATGGTTTCAGGCTTTTGCAAGTCATGCAACAACCCCCTTAAAAACCACTGTTGTCTTTGGGTTCTCCCTATATCGCCCATAGCATCGTGTCTGAATCTTAAGTAACCTATCACTTCATCTGCGTCAAGATGGTTATCACCTTTGGTTAAATTTATGTATAAATGTCCGGAATAATCGTTATAGTGCATGTTTTTTTCTATGTATATATCAATTCCTCCTAAAGCTTCAACAATTTTTCTGACAGCCTCGTCGTGAACCATAATATAGCGGTCAATTTTTATACCGAGGGTATTTTCTATCGTTTTAATTGTCATGTCTATTCCGCCTATTGCGTGTGCTGCATTGATTTTTTGTATGCCGGCATCTTTTGGCAAATAAACCTTACTGTCTCTTGGTATTGATATTGCATTAAGAGATTTGTTTTTGGGGTCTATATTCAAAACAATTATCGTATCAGTTCTTGTTCCCTGCCACAAATCCGAACCTTCACCATTGGAATCTACCCCAAGAAGTAAAATATTTTGTTTTCTAGGGCCAAACGGAAGTGCAAATTCGGCTTTTTGTTTATTGTTATTGCTGTTTGATAGTTTAACGAACAACTTTGTGATAAAGGAATCAGTGCCAAATTCGTCCTCAAGGAATTTTTTGTTATCAGCGAACAAAAATATAGCAAATATCACTCCCGCAAATACAATTAACATAACTGTAAGTATTTTCCAAAAAGAAGATTGTTCTTGTTTTTCATTTTCAGCCTGTTTCAAGTAAGCATCAATTATATTTTGCGGATTATTTTTATCTTCTTGTAAATTATTAGTCATTTTCCTTACCTTTTAAATAACGTGTAGCAAAAATGTAGAGACAAGAGTAAAATATACAGCAAGCCCGACAACGTCAATGGTAGTTGCGATAACCGGGCCTGATGCAACTGCCGGATCTACATTAACCGTTTTAAGTGCAAACGGGGTAAAAGTGCCTATAATAGTTGCCATTGTCATGTTAATTGCCATCGCAAGACCTACCACAATGCCTAAAGCCACATTATGTTGCCAACCCCATGTTACAAGAGTTGTCATGGTACCGAAAAACATTCCTATAAAAAGTCCTATAAACATTTCACGCATAATATGATATACAGCGGAACTTAAAGTTACCTGTCCGGTTGAAAGTCCTCGTACCATAAGGGTAATACTTTGGGTGCCTATATTACCGCCCAAACCTGCTAATAACGGCATAAATATTGCAATTATCGGAAGTGCTGATAAAGTAGTGTCAAAATGGTGTGCGACATTTACCGCAATAAATTCACCGATCAATGTTATAAAAAGCCAAGGTGTTCTGGCTTTTATTGCATTAAAAATATTACCGGAAAGTATTTCATCTTCATCGACGAGCTCTGTAGAAATACCTGAAGACTGGTATATTGTTTCTGTTGTTTCTTCTTCGACAATATCTTGAACATCATCCCAAGTTATCATGCCTTTAAGTCTGTTGTACAAATCAACGACCGGCAAAGCATTGTACTGGTATTTCATAAAAACGTCTGCAATGTAGTCTTGATAATCATCAACATGCAGTTTTACGATGTCAGAAATCATTATGTCCTCAATTTTTTTGTTTATTGGGGATGTGAGGAGGCTTCTGAGCGAAACTACACCCAGTAAATGATTTTGTTTATCCACGACGTAGACATAATACAATTCCATATTGTCTTGTTCGGCTTTAATTCTTATATGATTTAAAACATCAAGAACAGTCATCCCGCAGTTGACTGTCAGAACTGACGGGTTCATAATACCGCCTGCTGTATCCTCGTTATATGTTAACAGTTCTCTTACTTCGGCGGAAAATTTATGAGGGAGTTTATCGAGGTAGGTTTCGCTCTCATCATCCTCCATGTCGCCCAAAACATCCGCTGCTGCGTCATGCGGAAGTTTTGTGATAATTTTGGAAGCCAGTTCTTCGTCAATATCACCCAGTAATTCCACTTGTAATTGAGGGGATAAATATTCCATCAAATCTGCTTGTTTTTCCAAATCGAGCAGCTTGAAGCACTGAAGACGTTCTTCAGCTTTCATTTCCTGAAATATATCCGCTAAATCTGCACTGTGGTAGCTGTTTAATTCCTCTTTCAGTTGAGTTTGCGTTTCATCTTCCATGATTTCGCGGAGTCTGTCAATTATGTTTGTAATATTTATCATACTGATATTATATTACAAACAAATTATTCTTTAAACTATGAAATATTTCTGACAACAAATTTAGTTATAGATTTTTCTGTTAAGGTCGGTTTTTCTAATTCGCACATTTTGCGGAGTAACTTCAACCAGCTCATCATCACCTATATATTCAAGGCATTCTTCGAGTGACAATTGTTTATGCGCTTGCAGTGTTACCATAACATCTGCGGTGGAGCTTCGCATGTTAGTTAATTTTTTTGTTTTGCAAATATTTACGACAATATCCTGAGGCTTATTGCATTCTCCGATTATCATACCTCGATACACCTTTGTTTTGGGAGTTATAAAAAATATGCCTCTGTCTTCATATTGAGCAAGTGCATACGGAATTGCTTCACCCTGTTCGTGAGCTATTATAGAGCCCATTCTTTGTCTTGGAATGTCACCGGCATAAGGTCTGTATTCCAGAAATGTGTGGTACATAATCCCCTCTCCTCGTGTCATTCGTATAAATTCGTTTCTGAAACCTATCAAGCCCCTTGAGGGGATGTGAAAAATTATTTTTGTTCTGGACTTGGAGTTTTGCATTTCTTTCATTTCACCTTTTCTGCTTGAAAGTCTTTCAATACAGCTTCCGGCATGGCATTCCGGAACATCAACTGCCAGATTCTCAAACGGTTCACATTGTTTCCCGTCAATTACCTTATATATAACCTCAGGTTTCGATACTGCAAATTCATAACCTTCCCGACGCATTGTTTCTATTAATATCCCTAAATGAAGCTCGCCCCTTCCTGAAACTTTAAAAACATCTGTAGAATCAGTATCTTCAACCTTTAGACTTACGTTCTTTTCTAATTCATTATACAGTCTTTTTCTTAATTGTCTGGAGGTTACAAATTTACCCTCTGTTCCTGCAAATGGACTGTCATTGACAGAAAAGTTCATCTGTAAAGTAGGTTCATCAACATGAATTAATGGTAGTGCTTTCGGGTTATTTGTATCACAAATACTTTCGCCTATTTGAATATCGGAAAAACCTGCAATTCCGACGATATCGCCAGCATATGCTTCATCAATTTCGACTTTACCAAGATCCTTGAAGCCGTAAAGTTTTGTTATTTTTCCGCGTTCTTGTCTGCCGTCTGCGTGTATTACGCAGACTTGTTCCTGAGATTTTATTTTCCCGTTTGCTATTCGCCCGATAACAATTCTGCCGACATATTCGTTGTAGTCCAAAGAAGCTGCCCTGAATTGCAGCGGAAGATTTTCGTCACCCTCCGGTGCTTTAATATTTTCGATAATACAATCCAAAAGCGGTACCATATCCTTCCTCGGGTCATCTAAATCCTTTATTGCAAAACCTTGCAGGCTGCTTGAGAATATAAATGGAAAGTCTATAAGATCATCTCTGTCGGTAAGTTCCGTAAATAAATCAAAAACTTTATCCAAAGCTGTCAGAGGTTCTGCAGCGGGTTTATCAATTTTATTTATGACAACAATAATCTTTAATCCCAGTTCCAATGCTTTTGAAAGAACAAAACGTGTTTGCGGCATAGGTCCTTCCGCAGCATCGACAATCAAAAGTGCACCGTCAACCATACCTAAAACGCGTTCAACTTCACCGCCGAAATCTGCGTGACCGGGTGTGTCGACAACGTTTATCTTTGTGCCTTTGTAATTTATCGAAATGTTTTTTGAAAGGATTGTTATTCCTCTTTCTCGTTCCAAATCATTGCTGTCCAGTATACGTTCTTCAACGTGTTGGTTGCTCCTAAAAACTCCGGATTGTTTTAGCAGACAATCGACTAAAGTTGTTTTACCGTGATCAACATGGGCTATAATCGCTATATTCCTAATATTTTCATTTGCCGTCATTCGTAGTTATTCCCTTGGGTGTACATTTTACACTTTTATATTAAACCGCTGATAAAAATTTTTCAACAAAACAAGACTGAAATTATACTAATTTTTTCGCGGCTTATATGCAAAATAAGCAAAAGTAAGGCAAATTAAGCCGAAGATTATGCCAAAGCACATGGTTATGTGATATGAATTTAAAAATGCAGTTTCGTAGTTTTGTGAATGACTTAATAAAAATTTTCTTACTTCTTCAAACATGGTTATCGTGACTGCAACGCCTAAAATATTACCCAAATTTCTTGCGAGTGCTAAAATCCCGCCTGCTATACCCAAATCTTTTTTCTGAACGCTTGTCATAATAGCGTTATTAGATGGTGATTGAAAAAGTCCGTTGCCTATTCCCATTATTCCGGAAGCAAATACTACTTGCCACATTTGTGTTGATTTATCAAATGTGGTAAAAATGATTAGCGCAATTATGTAAACAATAGGACCGGCCATCGTAAGATATCTGGAACCATATTTGCCTGCTAAAGTTCCGCTGATAGGTGCTGCTACCGATAATGTAACCGAATAGGGTAAAATTAACAAGCCTGCTTTAAAAGCATCCAGCTTCAAAATCTCCATCAGATAAAACGGTAAAAGTATGCTGTTTGTAAACATTGCCATATATGAAAACATTACTGCCAAATTACCGAAGGTAAAGGGTTTTATATTAAATATCGAAAAATCTATAAGCGGGTAATGTATTCTGTGGTCTCGCACGTAAAACATGCTACCGAAAATTAAGGCTATGATTCCGAGAATTATTATTTTAAGTGAGGTCCAACCCCATTGGTAGCCTTCGGATATGGCTATTAAAAGTGCCAGCAGACTTACTGTGAAATAGATGAAACCTTTATAGTCAAATTTAAAAGCTTTAACTTTTGTAACGTGTGAAGGTAAAATTTTCCAAGCATAATATGCCCCGAATAGAGCTACAGGTATACAAGGAAGGAAAACGCTTTGCCAGCCGTACTTGTTTATTATGAACCCTCCTATTGCCGGACCTAGCATGCCTCCTATTGCTACTAAACATCCGTTAAGACCTAAAGCTTTTCCCCGGCGGGCATTTTTGAATATTGTGGCGATAATTGCCTGTGCATTCGATACCATTATTGATGTACCAAGTGCTTCAAAACATCGGGAAATTATCAATAATGCTAAGTTGGTTGACATGTAACTGGAAAATGCACCGAGTGCAAATACGGTGAAGCCTAACGAATAAAGCTTATTTCTTGGGAAAATATCTCCGAGTTTCCCGAAAAACGGCAGGAATATTGTTAGGGTTAGCATATATCCGACTACTACCCATTGAACCTGTGATAACGGTACATTCAAATCCTGCGACATCGGATAAAGTGCTAGGTTTACTGTGGTTGAATCCAGCATGCCGATAAAATTGCCTATTGCAGTTATTATAAAAATTTTCCATTTAAGTTCTTTTGTATTAGACATATTTCGATTATATCCCCAGTGTTAAATTAAGTAAAGTAAATTGCTTTATGTTGTTGTCATTACCACAGGTATGGGGTATAATATCTCCTATATGGAGGATAGCGATATGAAAAAACATAAGTGCAGATATGCTTTTACTTTGGCGGAAATGATGGTAGTAATGCTTATACTTACTATAGTGTTGGCTGCATTCGCTCCGTTGATGACGAAAAGAAAGGCTATAGATTTGTCAAGTCCGTGGCGTTATTCTGACAACAATGTAGATGCTTATTTTGGTTTAGTAACCGGACAGACTGCATTGATTGGTCAAAGTGATAAGGAATCTGGTGATCCCAGAACTAGACTTTTAATAAAAACTCCTGATGATACTTACCATCCCGTCGTATTCAAAATGGGTGATAAATTTAGAGTTTTCTCCTTCAGTGACGATAACTTTTTATTCGGTACGCCTAGAGTTAGCAGTTTATCAAGCGCTTTATTGAGCGGCAAACGTAATACATCTTTCGGATTGGATACGTTGTACAAGTTCGTGTCCGGTAACGATAATACTGCATTCGGTTATCATGTCATGAGTGAAACTACATCTGGTTCCGGTAATGCTGCGGTGGGTGCGTCTTCTTTGACGTCAAATACAACCGGCTCTTATAATACTTCATTAGGTGCTTCCTCATTGACGTCAAATACAACCGGCTCTTATAATTCTTCATTAGGCGCATCCTCGTTAACGTCAAATATATCAGGTTTATACAATACTGCTATGGGTTCGCTTGCATTAAAAGTGTTAACGTCAGAATCTTATAATACAGCTGTCGGATATTCTGCTCTTCAAAATAATACTACCTCTGCTATTACGGCTGTTGGTTATAATTCATTGAAATCAAATACTGTAGGTAGGTATAACACTGCTGTTGGTGCTTATACACTTGAAAACAATGTTGGCGGCAGCACCGTTGCATCTACAGGTGAAGGTGCAGGTGCAAGCAATACAGCATTAGGTTCGGAGGCGTTGCGTTACAATGTGGGTGGTTATATGAATACAGCTGTTGGAAGGTATTCCCTCAGAACTAATATTGAGGGTTCAAATAATACTGCCATCGGTGCTAATTCACTTATGGTTAATGTAAACTCAAGTAATACTGCTATAGGCACAAATTCATTGAAGGCAAATGAAGGTGGGCACGGAAATACTGCAATCGGTCATAATGCTCTTTTAAAGAATGTTGGTGATCTTTCAGGCTCAGTAGGAGGAGGTGGTAGTGTTGCTCCCGATAAAGGCGGTGGCGCGAGTATTCCTTCTATGGATGGTGGCTCAGGCAATACTGCAATAGGTTATAATACATTGAAGTCAAATTTATATGGCGCGGGTAATACTGCAATTGGTTATAACGCTTGTTCAAATGTAACCGGAAGTAACAAAATTTGTATTGGTGCTAATTCCGGACCTGCTTCGAGTGACTCTGCCGCATCCAATTTGACTGAATCAATATACATAGGCAGTTCAGACACAGGGTCGGTATATATTCCCGGTAATTTAATCATAAGCGGGGATCTGGTTGTTGCAAATACTCTTAGAGTTACAAAAGATCAAGCTGTGTCTTTGAAATTGTCTTCTACAGCGAATACCAAGTCGCTAAAGTGGGCTACTTGCGGTTCGGTGTCTTGTTTGTCAGGTAATATTACTGCTATAGATCCAGGTATCACACCAGGACAAGGAACAGGTTCAGGCTCTTTTTCAAAATCTGGTGATGAATTTGGTGCAGTAAGAAATTTGGTAAGTTATGTCAGTTCTGATAAGCGGCTTAAAAATATAAAAGGCGAAAATATATCTGGACTTGAAAAAATTCGTCAGTTACGTGTTTATGATTATACATTCAAAGACGATAAAGAAAATACACCAAGAGTTGGGGTTATTGCTCAGGATTTACAAAAGGTATTTCCTAATGCGGTATCAAAGGATTCTGATGGCTATTTAATGCTGCGTCAGGAGGATATCTTTTATGCAATGCTTAATTCCATAAAACAACTTGATAACTTTGTACAAAATATAATGAACGAGTTGAAAACTATTGTTGAGAAAATAGTTGGGATTGAGGATCGTGTCAAGGTTCTTGAGCAGGAAAATAAACTTTTGAAAGAGCAAATAGACAAAATTAACAAGCGTCTTGAAGTTCTGGAAAAAGATGTTCAAGATGACTAATATCAAAAACATAATAAAAAGCTCCTTTTTGGAGCTTTTTATTTTGATACTTTTTTGACCCAGTTTTCAATTATTCTTATTGGAGCTCGAGTAATTGCAAGTGCCCAGGCTTTGATATCTTTTGTAATGATAGTTCCTGCTGCAACATTGGCACCTTCTTCTACAGTTACAGGTGCTACAAGAACGCTGTTAGAACCTATTTTTACATTGTCCTTTAATATTGTTTTACTTTTAACATTGTTGATTGGATTAAAATTGGCTGTAATTGTACCAGCTCCGATATTTATGTTTGAGCCAAGCTCGCTGTCGCCTATATATGAAAGATGCCCTGCATTTGTGTTTGGACCGATTTTAGATTTTTTTACCTCCACAAAATTGCCTATTTTAACATTATCTGCTACCTCTACCTCTCCTCTAAAATGTGTAAACGGACCTATTTTACAATTTTTTCCGATCTTGTTTTTGCCCTCAAGATATGTTGACGGATAAATTATGGTGTCTTGACCTATTTCTGTATCTTCACTTATCCAGGTACTTGTCGGATCAGTAATTGTTACGCCGTTTTCCATAAGTTCTCGAAGTTTTCGGTTATTCATTATTTTGGTTGCATTAGCTAAATTTTCTCTTGAATTTATGCCGTAAATTTCTTCGTTATTTTCTAATGTATATGCACTGACTTTGAGATTTCGGGATTTACCCCATTTAACTATGTCTGTTAAGTAGTATTCACCTTGTGCGTTGTTTGTTTTTAATTGCGAAAATGCGGGTTTTATTTTTTCCCAGTTGACGCAGTATATCCCTGCGTTAACCTCTTTTACGGATTTTTCTTCTGTGGTTGCGTCTTTTTCTTCAACAATATATTTGATACTATTGTCGTGGCCTCTTATAATCCTTCCATAGTTCGCTGGATTTTCAAATATCGCACTTAGAACGGTTATATCTGAATTCGTTTGATTGTGGTAATCTAGTAAGTTTTGCAAAGTTTTTTCCTTGATTAAAGGTGTGTCACCGCATAGGATAATCACCTGCCCGCTATAGTTTTCAAGGTATGGGCATACTACAGATACTGCATGACCCGTACCCAGCTGCGGAGTTTGAAGTACAGTTTTGTATGCGGCATAATTTGACTTGACAAATTCTTCAACTTCTTCTGCCTGATGTCCGATAATTATAAAAGCTTCATCAGAGAAATTTTTTATGTTGTCCAAAACGTACCCAAGTATACTTTTGCCCATGATTTTGTGCAAAACTTTGGGTGTCTCGGATTTCATTCTCGTACCTTTTCCTGCTGCTAAAATTATTGATTTAAGCTTCATAATTATTCTCCTTTAAATTAATTTTATCATAAGAATACTGCTTTATAAAATACATTAAGTTTTTTATTGTATAATTGTTTTATGCCATTACATAAGAAAAAAGCTGTAATTGCAATGAGTGGAGGTGTGGATAGTTCTGTCGCCGCTAAATTGTTGTTGCAAAGTGGTTATGAGGTTGTCGGGCTTACAGGAAAAATGGTCAATACATCTTTTGCTGATAAGGTTTGCCAAAATGCTTTGGCTGCTGCTGAAAAATTAGATATAAAACTTCATGTGCTTGATGTTACTCAAGAATTTCAAAAACGGGTTGTTGATTATTTCGAACAATCTTATGCTAATGGTGAAACTCCTAATCCTTGTATTAATTGTAACAGGTTTATTAAATGGGGAAAACTTTTTGATTATGCAGTTAATGTTTTAGGTGCTGAGGTTTTCGCTACGGGGCATTATGCCGATGTAAGATTTACCGGAGGTTTTTACAAACTTTATCCCGCAAAAGATCGCATTAAGGATCAATTATACTTCTTATACGGGCTGCAACAAAAACAGCTTTCTAAAACTGTTTTCCCTCTGTATAAATTCAATAAGCTTCAGATAAAAAAGTTGGCAGATGAGTTTGGGCTTCCTTCTAAAGATTCAAAGGAAAGTCAGGATATTTGCTTTATTGTAAAGCCTGATACCACAAAAAAATACTTAATTCGTAAATTTGGAGTAAGACGAGGTGATTTTATAGAATTTGCCACCGGTAAAAAACTTGGTGAGCATGAGGGTGCTTACCTTTATACCATTGGACAGAGAAAAGGTATCGGTATTTCTGCGCCTTACCCGTTATATGTTATTGATATTGATGCTTCGAATAACATTGTTTATTTGGGAGGTGAAAATGACAATTTTAAAACGAAGCTTGTCCTTAAGAATATTAATTTCTCCTACCCGCTCTTACATGATGAATTTGATGCGTTGGTTAAAATAAGGTATAATATGCAGGCTCAAAAAGCAAAATGTAAAGTTATTGATAATTTAATTGAGGTTATATTTTATGAACATGTAAATTCTGTAACCTCAGGTCAGTCAGGTGTTTTGTATGATGTCAGTGACGGACATCTTTTAGGCGGCGGAATTGTTATATAACTTGTAAAATAATTTTGCCGGATGTATTATGGACTTAATAGAGGAGAACGAAAATGTATAACCCAAAGTCTATGGAAGCTGATGAGTTTATCTCTCATGAAGAAATTCTTGAAACTCTCGATTACGCTGAAAAAAATAAGCGTAATTTAAAACTTATAGATGAAATTTTACAAAAAGCAAAACAAAAAAGAGGACTTTCTCACCGTGAAGCGTCTGTACTGTTGGCTTGTGATATAGAAGATAAAAATCAGGAGATTTATAAGCTTGCCGAACAAATTAAAAAAGACTTTTACGGCAACAGGATTGTTTTATTTGCACCTTTATATTTGTCAAATTATTGTGTGAATGGTTGTGTGTATTGTCCTTACCATTTTAAAAACAAGCATATACCACGTAAAAAGCTTACTCAAGAGGAAATCAGGAATGAAGTTATTGCGCTTCAGGATATGGGGCATAAACGTATCGCAATCGAAACCGGAGAAGACCCGGTTAATAATCCCATTGAATACGTTTTGGAATCTATTAAAACTATTTATGACGTAAAACATAAAAACGGTTCAATACGGCGCGTAAACGTTAATATTGCAGCTACGACAATTGAAAATTATAAAAAACTTCGTGATATCGGTATCGGAACGTATATACTTTTTCAGGAAACGTATAACAAAGAATCTTATGAATTGCTCCATCCTACAGGTCCAAAACATAATTATAAATGGCATACTGAAGCTATGGATCGTGCAATGGCCGGCGGAATCGATGATGTGAGTTTGGGTGTTTTATTCGGTCTTGAATCTTATAAATATGAATTTGCAGGGCTTTTAATGCATGCTGAACACTTGGAGGCTGTACATGGTGTGGGCCCTCATGCAATAAGTGTTCCCAGAATTAAAAAAGCGGATGATATTAATCCGGATGATTTTGACAATGGTATTGATGACGATATATTCGCTAAAATAGTTGCTTGTATTAGAATCGCCGTACCCTATACCGGCATGATTATTTCTACCCGTGAAACCGAACAGTGCAGGAAACGTCTTTTACACCTTGGTGTATCTCAGATTAGCGGTGGTTCAAAAACAAGTGTCGGCGGATATTTTAATCCTATGCCCGATGACGAAAATTCCGCGCAGTTCGATGTGTCTGACAGACGTCCTTTGGATGATGTTATTAAATGGCTTATGCAAATGGGATATATACCAAGTTTTTGTACTGCTTGCTATAGAAGCGGTAGAACTGGTGACAGATTCATGGAAATTTGTAAACAACAACAAATCCACAATTTCTGCCAGCCAAATGCAATCTTAACTTTGAAAGAGTATCTGGAAGATTATGCATCAATCGAAACTAAACGCATCGGTCTTGAACTTATCCATAAAGAACTGCAATTGTTGCCTGAAGGTAAGGTTAAGTCCGAAGTTATCAGTGATTTGGTTAAAATTGAAAATGGTATAAGAGACTTGCGTTTTTAGTTTCAAAACAGCCCTTTTTGCTCTACTGTTTGTATATTTTTGTAACCAAGATGTCTGTAAGCTTGCGGAGAAACTTTCCTGCCTCTTGAAGTTCGCTGTATAAGTCCCGCTTGTAGTAAAAACGGTTCGTATACATCTTCAATTGTCCTTACATCTTCACCTATTGCCGCTGCTATTGTTTCAATCCCGACAGGACCTCCGTCAAATTTCTCTATTATTAGCTTTAAAAGTGCTCTATCGGTTGTGTCTAAACCGAATTCATCTATTTTTAATATACCGAGTGCTTCATTCGCTATGTCTTCTGTTATTTTGCCATCATGTTTTACTATGGCGTAGTCACTTACGCGTTTTACAAGTCTGTTTGCTATACGCGGAGTGCCTCTTGAACATCTTGCGATTACTTGTGCACCTTCCTCGCTGATTTTTATACTCAGAATTTTGGCTGTTCTTTTTATCATCTGGGTTAACTCATCTTTTGTGTAAAATTCCAGTCGGTGTATTATACCAAAACGATCTCTTAACGGACCCGAAAGCTCCCCAGCTTTAGTGGTCGCACCTATTAGTGTAAATTTTGGCAACGGTATTCGCATGGTTTTTACGGTATTGTTTTTACCGGTGGTCATGTCTAAGATGTAATCCTCCATCGCCGGATATAAAATTTCCTCCGCTATTTTGTTAAGTCGGTGAATTTCATCTATAAAAAGTATTTCACCGCTTTTTATTGACATCAAAACCCCTATGATATCGCGTGGACGCTCAAGTGCCGGTGCTGAGGTTATTTTTATTGCTACTCCCATCTGTTCCGCAATTACTCCGGCTATTGTAGTTTTGCCCAAACCTGGCGGCCCGTAAAATAGTAGATGATCAAGCGGTTGACCCCTTTTCTTCGCTGCTTCTATTGTTATTTTTAACGTGTCTTTAAGTGCATTTTGACCTATGTATTCTTCAAAGGTTTTAGGACGTATGCTGTTCTCAAAGTTTTTGTCAAATTCGTTCGTTTCCGTTTTTATTACCGGATTACGCTTGGCACTTTCGATTGTCAAGTTGTTATTATCTGCTATTATGCTCATAATTTACCTTCTTTTATTATTTTAGCACGATTGGTTCTTTTGGAAAAGTTTGTTAATTTAAGTTATTGTTTATTGCCCTAAATGTGTTATAATCTTTTTATGGAATGTCCAAAATGTGGTTTAGAAATTGATGACAAAACTATTGTATGCCCTAATTGTAAAAAGGTGCTAAAAGTTGTTTGTCCGATTTGTAAAACTGTTAATGACAGTAATATATGCAGAAAGTGCGGTTACGTTATCGTAACCAAATGTCACAATTGTGGCAAAATTAATCCTACGGCAAATAAAAAATGTTCTAAATGTAAGTTTCCATTGGAAAAAAGTGTTATTTTAAATGAGGCCAATACGGATGATTTTGTTATGCTTACCATTGACTTCCCTAATCTTTCGGACATGAAGGATTTGCTCGGGTCTGTTAAATTATATAATAAGTTTAAGGTTAACCTTGATAAGATTATTCTTGATTATGTTAAATCAAAAAAGCTTAGAAGACAAATTATTGATAAAACTTATGTTATACGGTTTTATAAAGACTATACTTTTAACGGGTCCGTGAATACGGCAGTTAATTCCGCAGTGGAAATACTTAACCTTATTACAAAGCTTAATTGTAAGTTGACTAAAAGAAAAAATACCTCTGTACGTTGTAATATGTTTTTGTTAAAAAAATCTGTCGAGGATGATCCTAATGATTATAAATCAGGTCTTAATATAAGTATGATTTATCAAAAATCATCAATTGATAAAAGAGTTTTAAATTCATTTCAGGTTATTACTGATGCGCCGTTGTTTGAAGTATTGGATAAAAATTACAAGTTGTCCCCTCTAAATTCAGTTTTGATTAATGGTGAAATGAAAATGTTTTACGAGCTGGATTTGAAGGATTTGATAGAAATTGATCCTTCGCTTTTAGCTGAGGATGAGGATGATGAAATTAAAATCCCTAATTTTGTTCAAAATATGCTCTACGAACAAGATAAGATGGATGGTGAGGCTTTACTGCGTGCCGAAACTAATGTTGATTCCGATGCAATTTATGATATTGAAACAATCAACTTTAATGAGATTAATTGTGATTTTATAAGAACTGAAAATGTCGATGTGTTTTACCATATAGTCAATAAATTGCAATCCGTGCCGAGAGGCATTTTGGCTATCAAAACAGCACCGATGTATGTGCCTTATTCACTGAAGATTATTAACGAAATTGAAGAGCTTGGTATATACAACATTATTTCAATTACTTGTTATGAGGAAATGAAATATACACCGTATGCCTTTTTTAGGGATTTAGTTTCTGCAATTTTTGAGTATACCGTTTCTCAAAAATTGTTTGAACAAAACGATTTTTCAGCATTTTCAAATATTGATCCTGAAAATATGATTCGTGATTTGATTACTTTATCAGAAAGAGAAATTTCTGATGCTATTGATACCAGAAATCAATATTTTGATATTTTCTTAACCTTATTAAAGGTAATCCCTAATACACTTATATTCATTGAAAACTTTGATAAAGTTGATTCAAGTTCGTATGATGTTTTGAAATACTTGTTTGATGCTTTTGATGAGTTGCAGATTAGTTATTTAATTTCTTATGATAAGGATTTTTCTCTGCACAAAAAATCACATTTCTTAATTACACGTCCTTATTATACTGAAATTACTCTTAAACCTACACCTTTTGAAAGAATTATAGAGGAGAACAAAAATTTCTACCGCAACATAATAAACGATTTTTATTTCCACAGAATCGCCAAATATTCCTGTGGAAGCATTTTGTTTTTGGACTTGGCAATTCAGTACCTGATAGAGTCAGGAATATACCAGTATACGGACGACGGTATAGAGATGGTTAATCCCAAAACCATTATTATCCCGTCGAACCTGGATAGGCTTATGAAAAGAAGACTGAATTTGCTGAAAGACGATCCTCAAACTATGCGTTTTTTGGCTTCGGTTTTACTTTTAGGTACCAGAATTGACGTTGCAACCATTGATAGCTTGGGATACGAAAATGCCGAAGAAATTATAAACAAACTTTCTGATATGGGTTATGTTTATTTTTATAATAATTGCATGTATTTTCCCAATTATAACTTGTTAAGATCAAATCTTCTGGAGGTTATTAACAAAGTTGATTTGCAAAAAATTGCGAATGAATTATTTTCCAAGGTTTTTGTTGAAAATATGCCGAGTCCTGTAAAATCATACTTGTATAACCTTTTATCTGATGACAGCAATGCGTTTTTGGAATGGGAAAAGCTTGCAAAGGTTAATTTATCTCTTGGTGATTTCAGCGCATATTTAAATTGTTCTATGGAGATTTTGAATCTTTTGGAAAAGAAAAGTGTTGCCAAAGAATTTAAAGAGGATGTGGAGGAATATAAACTCAAGCTTTATGAAAATATTTCAGATAACCTGTATGAATATGTTCCGGAGAAAACTCAGGATATTGCCGAATTAACGCTTAAAAACCTGGAAAAAACCACTGATATTGATAAGATTATAACGCTTTGTTCTAAAATGATAAATGGTGCCTTAGCTTCTGCCAGATATACTCATGCCTTATGCCTGACTCATAAAGTTTTATCACTAATTCCAAATGCTTCTATTGATCCGACTGCTCCCAATTTCAATCTTTACTTTCTATTGATGTCTCTGGTTCATGTTGAAATTCTTTTCAACATCAGTGCTATGGAGGATTGTATTGCTGTCGGTTATAAAGTTTTGAATGTTATAAGTGATGAGAATATGGCTTTAATCAAACCTGAACATATGTCTGATGAACAGTTTAAAGAATTGGTTACTGATTGTGTAGGCTATATAGCACTTGCTAATGTCATCCAACTCAAGGGTACAGTCAAAGAATTCTTAGAAATTGCATATTCTTCATTAAGTTTTGTTCCTAAATCGTATGATATTTTTGTTCAACTTCAAGAGCTTATTGCAGGTCGGGAGGTATCTGTTTCTGAGGATATGACTGCTGACGATAAATTCTCGAAAGTTGTTTATCATGTTATAAATGCTTTTGTTAATATGAGTGAAAATTATGAACAATTCGCAGAAGAAATTTATCTTGCCAAGTTGCGTGCAAAATCTAACGGACTTACTCAAATAGAAACTTTCTGTGATTTGTTGATTGGTTATACTTATATTAATCTTAACTCCTATCAAAAAGCTTCTTCCATCATCTACAAAATTATCAGGTCTGTTAAAAATCAAGGGATGTACTTGTTACAACATTTGGGCTGGTATTTTTTGAGTGAAATGAACATGCGAATGAAAAAATTTGATATTGCTTACGGTATGCTTAATAATTCTATTATTCAAATCGAAAAATATGGTAAGGCAAGCGATTTTGTTATGCTGCTGTTTAAATATAATATGTTCAAGATAATGATGTATATGGGGATGGTGGATAAGGCGCAGATTTGTCTTAATCAGGCATATTATATAACCCAAAAATACAATTTAAAATTTGAGTTTGATGTAGAGCCCGAGCATTATATTTTGTCGGGTAATGATTTGATGCAAGGTAAAAAGTCTAAGTTAAATGCAGATGATGATAATTCAAGTAATGTTGCCGAAATTTCAGAAAGTGAGGAATAATGAAAATATTATTTGCAGCAGCGGAAGTGGCACCGTTTTCTAAAGCCGGCGGACTGGCTGATGTGGTTGGAAGTTTGCCTAAATATCTTGAAGATGATGCTGAAATAGCTGTATTTACCCCGTTACACGGTCTTATTGATATTGATAAATACGGCATTAAGGAACTGGAAAATTCTGAAATGTGGCTTACTTTTGGTAATCAGGGACATAAATTCAGACTTTTTACGTGTAAAATGCCCGATACTAACATAAATGTATTTTTTATTCACAACGACTGGTATTTTACTTGTTTTAACGAGGTTTATCCCAAATGGCTGGATACAAGATATGAGCACGAGCGCTATATTGCATTTTCGCTTGCTGTTTTAGAATATGCTAAGGCGTTAAATTTTAAGGCTGATATTGTTCATGCCAATGACTGGCACACAGCCATGTTAGCAGTGTATTTGCATAGCAATTACAGATATGATAATTTTTGGAATAATACAAAAACCGTTTTTGAAATTCATAACCTTGCATACCAAGGTGTGTATTTTGAAGATATTCTTGATTTTGCTAATATGCGTAAGGATATTGTCTTTAATGAATGGGGTGTGGAGCACTACGGCAAAGTCAATTGGATGAAAGGTGCCATAAATTATTCTGATAAAATTATAGCGGTTTCGCCTAATTATGCGCGTGAAATTTTGACCGGTGAATATGGTGAGGGTATGGATTATACTCTTAGAATGAATCAAAATAAACTTGTAGGTATATTAAACGGTATTGATTACTCTGTCTTTAACCCGAAACTTGATAAATATATTGCTGCAAATTATACTTATAACTCGCTTAATAAAAAAGAATTGAATAAAAAAGCCGTATGTGATTTTTTCAGTTTGAAGTATAATCCGCAAAGACCCTTAATTGCATTTATTTCAAGATTAGTCGAACAAAAAGGTATTGATCTTATCAGACAAGCCGAAAATGATTTGAAAAATGTTGCTGCTGATTTCGTATTTTTAGGCAGTGGTAAAGGTGATTATGAAAATCTTTTAATTTGGCTTTCAAATAATACATCTAATATTCGTTCTTACATCGGGTATAAGGCAGATCTTGCTAATTTAATCTATGCCGGAAGTGATTTCTTTTTAATGCCTTCCAAGTTTGAACCGTGCGGCTTGAGCCAATTAATTGCAATGCATTATGGCTCGTTGCCTATTGTCAGGGCTACGGGTGGGCTTGAGGATACAATTACCGGATATCCTTTAAATGATTCTACCGGCTTTAAATTTTGGCGTTATGATGGTTGGGATATGATGCAAGCCATTGATTGTGCATTACATGTTTATCATGAAAAACCTACCCTTAATGCTATGCGTGTAACTGCTATGAAGGCTGATTTTTCCTGGCTGAAAAGTTCTAAAAAATATTTGGAGATTTATAATCAACTTGTTGGATAATTTTTCATAATATGCATACCATGTGAGTATGAAAGATTATATCAAGTTACATATATCTGTTTTACTCGCCGGATTTACCGGAATTTTCGGTAAGCTGATACAACTCAACGAAGGCCTGTTGGTTTTCTATAGATTATGGTTTGCTTTTATAATTTTAGTTGCATTGTTTTTTATTGTAAAAAAATTCCCTAAGGAAAATCTAAAATCAGTTATCATTCTTATGGCTGTCGGAGGGCTTTTAGGTTTGCATTTTTTATTATTTTACGGCAGTATAAAATATGCAAATGTATCGGTAGGAGTCGTTTGTTATTCTTTGGTCGGCTTTTTTACGGTAATTTTTGAACCCTTAATTGAAAGAGTTAAGTTTTCAATGAGCGATTTAATGTTCAGTCTGATAGCCGTATTGGGAATTATTTTGATTTTTAATTTTGATACTTCAAACAGATTTGGCATTATTCTTGGTATCTTATCTGCTGCAGTATTTGCGCTGTACACACTATATAATAAGGTTATAAATAAATCTTCCAAGAGTATGCTTTTTTATGAATTAGCCGGTGGTGCACTGTTTGTTACACTTATTTTGCCGGTTTATTTGGCTTTTAACCCTGTAAAAACTTTTTTACCATCTTATTCTGATTTTGGGTATTTATTAGTGCTGGCATTTTTCTGTACGATTGGTCTATATATATTGCATATTCAAGTACTAAAAACAATTTCACCCTTTACTGTATCTTTATGCGGTAACCTGGAACCTTTATACGGAATAGCGATAGCGGTGATATTTTTAGGCGAGGCGAAAGAGCTTAATACTTCATTTTATATCGGTATGGTTTTGATTCTGTCATCTGTGTTTTTACAATCTTATGCGAAAAACAAGCTCTTGAGTAACTGTTGTAAATCAGCTAATCCACCTTCCGCAGCTCCGAAATTGCCGGATCCAAAAGTCGTCTGCCCACATTTTCAAAAGATATTGAACAAAGTGTTTTGTTCCCGTATTTAATCAATTTTTCAATCACACCTTTGCCATATTTAGGATGTGTAACAACATCACCTTGTTCAAATGTTGAACTGCCACTGTCTAAAACGGGTTCTTCCGAAGGATATATGGGTACAACCGGTGGTTGAGGTTCTTCTAAAAGTTCATCTTCCGTATCGGGTTCGCCAAATGTATTGTCAATTTCATATTCGGTTGGTATATCATCTAAAACAGGTTCTTCATCCATTATTACGGTTTCGTCCTGTTCGGATATGACTTCCGGCGTATCTTCCTGCATTATTTCTGGAATTTCTTCAAAGCTTGTTTCGTCTTTGGCTGAAAATTCATTTGTTGCTTCAAAATTATCATTCAAATCTATTTCTTCTTCCATTGGTTCTTCGACTGATAAGTCATCAATAAAATCCAAATCATCTTCTGTTATAGTATCTTGTGAGGTGATGTCCTCTATATTGGGAATTTCTTGCGGCTGTGTATATAATATTTCATCTACATCTTTTGCAACTTGGTTTACAAGCTCATCATGTGTTAAAAGTTTTTCATTGGCTTTCGGTTCAATCTTATTATCTTCGGAATTTTCCTTTGTATATGTTTTTTCTTCTATGTCAGGCTTACTTTCTGCATCAAATTCCGCTTGACTATCAACATTGTCCGATTGGGTATTTTCTTGTTCATCAGTTACATTTAACTCAGGTTCACTTATATTTTCTTGTTGCTTTTCAACATTCTCCGACTTTAATTCTGTAGGTTCCGGCATTAATGTCGGTTTTGTATTATCGAATTGTTCATTTTCGCTCGTGTCCTGTGAAAATTCACTTAATTCAACTATAAAAGGTACATTTTGTGTCAGCGCACCATATATTACAAATTCATTAGCGTTTAACTTGTTCAATAAAGTATTGTAACTTGCAAAATCATGTTGGAGTGTTTGCGGTGCAAAGAAAATAAGATTTTCAGCGATTTGTTTCAGCTCAGGGAGGTATTTATAGTTGTGGCTGCATATTATTGTTGTGAAAATGTTTTCGCTGTCGAATATTTGCATCAACAATTTTTTATCTGCATTTTTATTTGTCAGTTTTACGAACAAGTAAATGTATGAATTAGCAGAATTAATTGTTGTGTATATGTACGAAATAAGCTCTTTCTGTAAACTGTCAGGTATATCCGCAATATCAATATAGCTTATTTGGTTTTCCGCGATTGCATTTATTAAACCGTCCAGTTCGGCTTTTGTTTGTGCAAATATATTTTCTTCCTGGTATTTCAGCAATTTATGTTTTAAAAGCAGAAGTTCAGGAATATTGGACTGTTCATACTGTTTGGATACAACCTTTAAAAAATTATCAAACGGTATGAAGTTGCCTTCAACTGATTTTGTATACTGTTGGACTTCATAAAAAATATCCTGAATTACAGCCTTGCTGGACGCATCTACTCCTGTTAAATCATTTTCATAAATATAATCTATCATTTTTGAGTTTAATGGAAGTTTAAAATCACGCTTAAATCTTACCGGTTCAAATTCCCCAAACGTGTGGTTAATGTCTATTATGGCAATTTTTTCGCCGCTTTCTGCCAATTGTGTTGATGAATTTTTAACTATTGTGCTTATATCATCAAATTTCTCTGCGCAAATAATAAGATTTTTCTCAAATATTGTCTGGTCAGTTTTTAACATTACGTTTTGCTGTGCAAGTTCACCAAAAAAAATCGGTTTCTCAATTGGCAAAAGGTTTAGTATGTCGGCTGAATCCAGTTGTTTAAGTTGAGCTTTTATAGAGGGAGCTGTACCGTCATAATTTTCTACAATACCTTCGTCGTTGAACGTGAAAATTAATTTTGCTATTGCATAATTCGTTCGGATATCCGCTTTAAGGTTTACTATTTGTCCGACGTAGGATTTGTTATTATCAACAAGTGCGATGAATTTTGCAAGTCCTATTTTATCATCATCACTATAGGATATTTTTATCAGATTATTCTTAATCTCCAAAAGTTTCATGAGTTTTCCCTCTCTGTGAAATTATTTTATCACGAATATGCAACTTTTTTCCTAATTTATTTACTTTCGTTACTATTTGTTATATCAATCAGGTGATTATAAATATCAACCGTAATCGGACAAATCTTTAATTCACGTTTTACTAAGCTTTTTATGGTTTCTTTGTAGCATTTTAAAAGTGCTTTATTCAGTCCGTTGTTTTCTTTAAGTATTTTAAAAATTTCTTTACGATATTTTTTATCACGTGTATTGGGTTCAATTTTGTCTGCCAGAAAAATTATTTTTTCAAAAGTTGTCATATCTTTTTTCCCGAGTGTATGCCAGCGTATTGCCGATAAAATCTCGTTATCGCAGACTCCGAAATCTTTTTGCGCACAATATGCACTTACGGGTGCGTGCAATGTTTTATAATTTATTAGCTCATTTTCGTCAATATTTAAATTATCATGAATTATATTAAGCAGTTTTTTGTTGTCAAAACATTTTGCACAATCATGTAAAAGCCCGGCTATATAAGCTTTGTTTTCGTCTTGCAAAAATTTTTTTGCAAGTTCTTTTGCACATTTGGCTGTTCCGATACAATGTTCGTATCTTTCTGCTGTCAGATTTTCCCTTAACCAATCTTTAATTTCTTGTTTACTTACTTTTGTATAATCCATTTTGTTCTATATAACCCCTTACTTTTTCGTTTACCAAACCTGTTATGTCTTTACCGCTTTTTACGTAGTTTCTTATATTGCTTGATGAAATGTCCTGATAATCCATTTGGGCAAATGTAAAATCATACCCTTTTGCTTTTAGTTCTGCATATTTTTTCTCATCAGGTTCGTTTTCCCGTATAAAAACAATAAAATGCACTAACTCCTTAAGTTTTTCTGTTTCATACCAAGTATCAATTCGCTTAAAGGCGTCTGTTCCTATTATAAAATTTATTTTTCCTTCAATTTTATATTTTTTATAGAGTTCCGTTATGGTCAGATATGTGTAGGAATAGCTTTCTTTTTTGTATTCGAGGTCGGAGACTTTAAATTTTGGTTCCGTGAGTGTTGCAAGTTTTGCCATTTGTAATCTGTGCCCTGCAAGTGATTTGTCGTAGTCTTTGTGGGGTGGTTTGTATGCCGGAATAAATATTATCTTGTCAAACTCGTAATTTTTCAATACATAATCTGCCATTTTTAAGTGGGCATTATGAATAGGATTAAAAGTTCCTTGAAAAACGCATAATTTCATATATCAATTTTAGCATGAAATTTTTTTAATTTTTAATAAAAAAAAACCTGATTTTTTTTCAAAATCAGGTGAAAATTTGTAGGGGAAAAATTAATTGGAGTTAGTATTTTTAGTAGTGTATATTGTATCAGGATAAATGTAAAACTTGCTTATTATACATTGCTATAAAATTCATTTGTTCAAATAACAAATCGGATTTGTCAACGAAGGGTTGAGCATTGTTCGCGGATGCATTAGTAACTTGTTCGTTGTATATATTTTTGAGTTTTTCATCTATTTTTTTTAAATTTGCTACTGCCATTTTAAAGCCTCTCTGTTATCTCATCTCTTGTATATATAAAGTATATACTTAAGGCAAAATTTCAAAAATTATAAAAGTTGTTACATTTCGTAATATACTATTATAAAAAGCAATTTTTATAAAGGAATATTTTTTATAATACTGTAGGGAAAATTGTAGGTATTATGGTTAGTAACAATATAGATTCAAAACTAAGTTTACCTCAACAGGTTATAAATCATTCAAGTTTTGGTGCTGTGAACCCGAATATGCAGGCAGCAATTGATGCACAAACGGTTAAAGAATCAGTTGACAACTCATATTTGGCAAACCGTGTAAAGGCATCAGAAGAGGCTGATCAAAATACCAAATTATTATTTACACTAGCGACTTGGTATGTTATTGCTCAAGCAATGGATAAGTTTGGCATTAAATGTGGTGGTAAGTATGAAGATTCCGTGCTTGGAAAGATTGGTAATTGGGGTGATAGAGCCCACGAAAAATTCACACAAACTGCAATAGGCAGAGGTACCCGTAGGGTTTACAACGGTATTAGAAGTTCTTGGGATTGGTTGACCGGCAAAAGTAAATTAGCGTATGCATTTAAAAATACACCTACTCAAGCTGAATGGAAATTAGCTAAAAATACCGGTGCAGGTCTAAAAGGTTTCTTAGCAATGGATGCAGACCAATTGTTCGGGTATTTCATGAAGCCAATTGATAATGCACAAAAACTTGAACAATTTGGCTATAATCAAGCTCAAATTGATAATTTTGCAAGTTCTATAAAAAATTTGAGAGGTGCTGATAAGACTGTGGCGCTTGCAAAAGAGGAATTAAAAGCACTTGGTGTAAAAACCGAGAGTATAGAAAAGATTTTTAGTAAGAAAGGTATTACAGGTCTTAATAAATATGCTGAACATGTTAAAGCACGTAAACTCGGCTTTAGGAACTTAGCCGAATTTCAAGAGGTGTCGAAAGATGCATTAAGTAATATTGATAAAGTGTATGATGCTTTACTGAAAGCAGATAATAAAATAGGTATTTCAGTTTATAGTGGAACAGGGATGATTGGAAAGGTCAGATCTCACCTTTTCGGAAGAAAGGTTTCTATTCCTGAATTGAGAAACAAATTTACAGCCACTCTTGGTAAGGGTAATAAAACGAGGTTAGGTAAATTTTTACCAAAAGCGTTCGGGTACTTTTTAGAAGGTACTACGAACAGATTTGCGGGTGGTAAACTGGCAGTATTTATGCAGGCATTTATCTTTGGTGATATGTTAGCGAACTCCGTTGCTGCTCCAAAAGGTGAGAAGTTCAAAACTCTTGCTGAAAGATTTGTCAATGACTTTGCATACTTTATGGCATTACCTTTAGGTTATATAGTTATGCACAAAGTAGGCGGGATGAAATACGCCGGTCTTGATAAAAATGGTGTTGAAGCATACAGAACAGCATTAAAAGCATTTAATAAAAAAGCTGCAGCAGGTGGTTTTGCAACAAAAGCTGAATATAAAGCTGCAAAGAATGCATTATCAAAAATGTTAAAAGCGAACGTAAAAAATCCTATAACAAGATTATTCAAAGGTATAGGCAGAGTTATAAATGTGGGCAATGAAACCCGTTTACCATACAAATCTGCAAGTAAGATGAACTTGAATTTCTTGAGAAAAATTCCTAATGTTCTTAAGAATTTAGCGGGTATTCCTTTAAGGGTTGCAATACCTATGGCCTTAATTGTTCCTATGGTTGCAAAATTATGCACCAAAGCCGAACATAAAGTTTTTGGCAGACCTACAAAATCTGTGTTAGATGAAGAAAAAAAACCTGAAGAACAGCCTGAATCCAAAACGGCCAGCAATCCTTTCAGCAGCCAACCTACTGTTATTCCTAATAATCCCACAAATCTGTTATATATGTATAAAAACGGACAAAAATATAACTCACCCAATTCAACTGTTACGAATAACATAAATAATACTACAATTATTAATGGTGAACAGGAAAAAGATGATAATAAAGTATTAGAACCAGTAAGAACATATATACCGTCACCTGTGGGTGTTCAGTTGAAAGGCGAAGATCCCACCGCTGCGCAAGCAGCGCTTTCCCGAGCTGATATTGCTGAAAAAAAGGCAATGGAGACTTTGGCTATGAAATGGTAGCCTATTGAAAAGATGCAATATATATGTTAATATGTTAATGCTCCGGACGGGTGTTAATTTTGTTCCTACATTTATTTAAAAGGGAGAGTTGACTCTGTCTGACATTGCAGTATACCCGCCGATTAGTGTCGCTAGCGGGAAACGGATTTGTCGAGGCGCTCACCCACCTGCGAGACCGGCAGGTAACAAAATCGCACTTGGCCGGGGTTTTATTTTTAATTTGTTTCCCTGATATTTTTAGTTGTTGATTAAATTAAGTTTTTTTATTGATTGATTTAAAAAAATATGTTAAAATCTGGGTATGCAAAATAAGGTTTCGACAATAATTTTAACGGATAATGAACAAACTCGAAATATTTTGAAACTTTACCTGAAAGAGTTTGAACATTTTGAGGTGTTAGATGAATTTTTTGAATACGCAGAAATCTTCGATAATCTTGCATCGCTTGATAAATCAGTATTGATCGTTGATGTTTCGGATAATACGAGTGCAAAGTTAGATTTTATATCGGATGTCAGCCAAAATATTCACAACTGTAGGGTGCTTGTACTTTCTGATAATCCTTCGGTAGACTTGATTGTCAGGGTTATGCGTGCCGGGGCTAAAGAATTTCTTGCATTACCTTTGATTAAAACCGAATTTATAGATATTTTGTCTAAACTTAATGAATCTCTTTATTCTGCTCCTAAAAAATATACCAAATGCAAAATTATTTCGATTTTTTCAAATAAAGGCGGGATCGGTAAAACCTCTATTGCTTCTAATTTGGCATTGGAACTTGCAAAGATTACTAAGGAAAATGTTGCACTTTTGGATTTGAACTTTCAGCTCGGTGATATTACGACTTTTATGGATTTAAAGCCGTCATTTAATATTTCATACATGTTGGAAAATCTTGATAAAATGAACGAAGATTTTCTGTTAAGTACTATGGAAAAGTATAAAAATACGAGTCTGTATGTATTGGCTGATCCTCCGTTTTTTAAACAGGCAGCGGATATTTTGCCTGAGCATATTACAAGATTGTTTTCCATGCTTAAGAAAACTTTTTCTTATATAATTGTCGATGCTGAATCGAGTTTTGATGCTAAAAATATTGCGGCACTCACAGAGTCTGATTTGATTTTTCTTGTTACTATCGCAAATCTTCCGGCACTTCGAAATGCTCAAAGATGTTTGGAGTTATTTGAAAGATTGGGGTTTGATAAAAATAAAACTCAAATACTTTTAAACAGATACATGGAAAATGATGAGATAAGTATTGAGGATATTGAAAGTGTTATGAGCAGAAAAGTTTACTGGAAAATTCCCAATAACTATTTCACAATGATGTCATCAATTAATAAAGGAATTCCTATAAGTGACATAAATCCCGATTCAAATGTTGCCAAAAGTTATCGGGACTTGGCGTTGCATTTGACGGATAGTATATACAGAACAAATTTAATTAAAAAATACGAAAATATAGTAAATTAGGAGGTATTTTGGGCTTAAGTGACAGGTTTAAGGACGAAAAAAAGAAATCTTCATCAAAAAAATCAGATAAGAAGCCTGAGAAGGTTGTTGAAAAAAAATCTGCTTATCCTTCCCATGTTCAGGCCGACTTAGAGATGCTTGAAGATATTGAATGTATGGTGTTAAATAAAATTGCATATACACCTGTTTGGTTTGAATTTTCCGAAAGTGAGCAGAAAAAGCTCATAAGAGATTATCTCAATGCAAGACTTGCTTTGCCGGAAAATGCGGCACTGATTTTGACAGAGGATGATAAAGACATTTTTGTGACAAGAATACTTGCTTCAATATAGTGTATTTTGCGATTATTTGTTATAAACTTTTGATATGCAGTACAGAAAGTTTCAATTGGAATCGAAATACAAGCCCGCAGGTGATCAACCAAAAGCAATTGATGCACTTGTTTCAGGGCTTAATGACGGAGCTGATGCCCAAACTCTTTTAGGAATAACGGGCTCCGGCAAAACCTTTACTATTGCAAATGTTATTGCTCGTGTTCAAAAACCGACGTTAATTATTGCTCATAACAAAACTTTGGCTGCACAATTGTACAACGAATTTAAGGAGCTTTTCCCTCAAAATGCGGTTGAATATTTTATAAGTTACTATGACTATTACCAGCCTGAAGCTTATATTCCGAGAACAGATACTTATATTGAGAAAACTGCCTCTATAAATGATGAAATTGACAGATTGCGTCATAATGCAACAAGGTGTCTGAATGAGCGTAATGATGTTATAATTGTTGCTTCTGTCAGCTGTATTTACGGTTTGGGTTTGCCTGAAAATTATTTTAAGGGCTCTGTTGAACTAAAAGTCGGGGATGAAGTTGCCAGAGACGATTTATTAAGACACCTTGTAAATGTTCAATATAAGCGCAATGACCTTGTACTTGAGCGTTCGACTTTTCGTGCGCGTGGTGATATCGTTGAAATTATGCCTGCTTATGAAAAAATTGTTACAAGAATTTATTTTTTCGGTGACGAAATTGAAAAAATTATAAGAATTGATAATGTTTCGGGTGAGATTCTGGATATGCCTGAAAGTGTTGTTATATATCCTGCTGTTCATTATCTTTCATATGACGAAAATGTAGAAGAAACCATGGATTTAATTAACGCCGAATTAACTCAGCGTTTGAGTGAATTAAATGCGGAAAATAAATTGGTAGAAGCACAAAGGCTTGAGCAGCGAGTTAAATATGATATGGAAATGATAAGAGAAATGGGTTATTGCTCCGGTATTGAAAACTATTCAAGAATAATTGAACGCCGACCTCCAGGCTCTGCCCCAGCTACGTTGTTAGATTATTTTAAAGGTGATTTTTTGACTGTTATTGATGAATCACATGTAACGCTGCCTCAATTGCGGGGGATGAGTCATGGGGATGCCTCCAGAAAAGACGTTTTGATTGATTACGGTTTTAGATTGCCTTGTGCTAGGGATAACAGACCGCTTACTTCTAAAGAATTTTTTGATAAAGTTGGTCAAAAGATCTATATTTCTGCGACGCCCGGTGACTTTGAGCGTAAAACGTCCGTTCAATTGGTTGAACAAATTATTCGTCCGACCGGTCTTGTTGATCCCAAAATTTCCGTAAGACCAATTGATTCGCAGATTTATGACTTAAAATCCGAAATCCAAAAAAGAGCCGACAAAAGTGAAAGAGTTTTGATTACTACTCTCACAAAAAAAATGGCGGAGGATCTCACGGATTACTTTATTCAGGAGGGTATTAAAGTAAGGTATCTTCACAGTGAAATTCAATCGCTGGAAAGAGTTGAAATTTTACGCGATTTAAGATTGGGTGAATTCGACGTGCTTGTCGGTGTGAATCTTTTGCGTGAGGGATTGGATATTCCTGAGGTTTCTCTGGTCGCGATTATGGATGCTGATAAAGAAGGCTTTTTGCGTTCTGAAACAAGTTTGATCCAGACTATCGGTAGAGCCGCTCGTAATGCGTGTGGTGAGGTTATTATGTATGCTGATAAAATTACTGATTCGATGCATAAGGCTATTGATGAAACTGAACGCAGACGTGATATTCAGATGGATTTTAATAAGAAATATGGTATTGTCCCAAAAACAATTAAAAAACCTATTGAAAATAATTTGTTATCTCTCGTTGCCAGCTATCGTGACTTTGAGGATGTTGTTGCTGAAGAGATGGTTGATTTGGGTATTGAAACAAAGGATTTACCAAAACTTATCATGAAACTTGAAAAAGATATGCACAAAGCAGCTAAAATCCTAGATTTTGAACGTGCTGCCGAAATTAGAGATAAACTTAAAAAATTACGCGAAATGCTTTAATTATTGTTATCTCGCGGTACAATTTCATAGTCTATTTGTGCTAAATAGTTTCCTGTGATTGCTATATTTATTGCAAGTGCCATACAGCACAAAAATATATAAAAAGGATTATCCAGACTTAAAAATACTCCGAATAAATATGTGATTATACCTACAATTAATCCATTTACCAATAATAGTTGAGGTATAAAAAATATTATCGCAACAAGTATGTCCATGCATGTATTCGATATCAATGTAATATTATATGCGTCTTTTATTCTTTGCGTTTTGGAGTAAAGAATTAAAGATGTTACGATAATGGAGCCAAGTATCAGCCATACAATAATCGCATAAATTAATTGTATATTTGGAACAGGTATAGGTATGCTTATTGAGATCAGCAGGTTTCCAATCCATAAGGCAAGACCCAAAAGCGGACCAACAGCAAATAGTGCCTTGAACGCCGATACTATAAATGTCAATATATTGAAAGTCGGTAATACATAATTTTTCCCGTTTCTTACGTTATATATGCATTGTATCAGTACTGTTATCAACATAAGTAAAGTAAAAAATCCGAAAACGTAAAACCAACCCATGTTCCCTTGACTGAACATTATGTAACAGATAAAGACAGGAATAGCGTATAAAAAGTATTTTACAAATGCTAAATTATCTGTAATTGCTTCTTCCACTGCATCTTTAATGGATGCCATAACTATCCTCCAAAAAACTACTTTTTTTTATTTTATCATATTTTTACAAAAATTACAACCCTTTGTGGGTAGTTTCAATATAAATTGCGAACCCTGACCGGGCTTACTTTCCAAAAATATTCTTCCTTTATGTAGTTTTGTAAGTTCTTTTGTTATTGTTAGTCCTAATCCGTTTGAATTGTTTTCCGAACCGATTTGTACAAATTTATCAAATATTTTTTTGTGATATTTTTTATCGATTCCTATTCCGTTGTCTTTTACTTTTAAAATTGTAAATTCTCCTTCTCGATTTATAGATATATTTATTTCGCCATTTTTTTCGGTATATTTGATTGCATTTGTTATTAAATTAAAAAGTATCTGTTGGATTTTATTGTAATCTGCCATAATCATTGTATTTTTTGCATAGTGTTTTATGATGTTTATATTCTTTTTTTTAGCAAGAGGTTTTAGTATGTTGCACACCTCATCTGATGTTTGTTTTAACTCGAAATTTGTAACATTAAGCTTCATGGAGTTTGATTCAAGTTTTGACATATCAAGAATGTCATTTATCATTCCTAACAGATGTAAGGCTGCAATTCTTATGTCATTTATGTATTCGGCCTGTTTTTCGTTGAGGTTACCAAATATTTTTTCAGCTAACAATTCTGAAGAACTTATTATTGCATTAAGTGGTGTTCTCAGTTCGTGAGAGAAATTTGCAAAAAAATCATTTTGTATTTTTGCTGTTTTATAAGCTTTATTTGTCTCTAAAATACCCTCTTTAAGTGTCTTTACCTGTTGAGATATAATCTCGGATATTTCAGCATCTTTAATTAAATTTGATATTATCGCAGCGCAAGTTGTGAATATATTCTTTTCACCTTCTGTAAACTCTGTATTACGAGTTATTTTTATGTAACCGAATTTAGCATTTTTAATTTTCAAATCTTCAGTTATCTCAAATTTTTGTATATTTTCCGGATTGCAGCTATATTTTCTATTTCCGGATAGACAGATCTGCCCTGATTGAAAGTTGATAATTTCTTTTAAAACAGAAAAAACATATTCTGGAGATTTGCGAATGTCCAGCATGAAAAAATTGTTTATTTCTTTTAATGCCTTTTTATACATTTGCTTTGTATCCGATGTACCTTAAATTTCTGAAATAACCGTCATAGTCAAGTCCGTATCCGACAACAAACTTGTCATCTATCGTAAATCCGTAATAATCGGGTTCTATATCAGTGATTCGTGAAATTTTCTTGTCCAATAGTGAACAAAATTTTGTGCTTTTTGTCTTGAAATTATTATTTATAAAATCCAGAAGAAACTTGGCTGTATGACCGGTATCAATAATATCTTCTATTATTAAAACATTCTTGTCATTCAAATCAGGTAGTGAAATATCAACGGCGTGTACTTTCCCCGTTGAAACCATTCCTGTTCCATAGCTTGATAATCTTATAAATTCCATTTTAACTGGCATTTTCATATGCTTTACCAGGTCTGCAGCAAACATCACGGCACCTTTTAGAACACAGATGGTTGTCACCTCTTCATTTTTATATAAACGATTCATCTCATCTGCAAGTTTTTTTATTCTATCTTGGATTTGTTCTTCTGTGAATAGAATTTTAAGATCTTCTTGTTTTATTTCCATAACCTACCTCTTTTCCATTTTTATTAAGTGTGTTGGGTATGTTTCAACCTTTATTTTATCGCTAAGTCCTATACCGGGTGCCCATAAAATTTCTTTATTTTGGCATAAAAATACCAAGTTATCTCTATCGTGTTGCGGAATTTGTTTACCGATTAAATATTTTTTCAATTTCTGCTTACCTTTTGCACCCAGTGGATGTATAAAATCACCTGTTTGACGTTGTCGAAGTGTAAAATTTATTTTATCAATCTGTATATATGCAATAAATCTTTGATCAGGAGGGTATACAGCGGGTTTTTTGCTGCATTTTCTAATTGTAAAGATATAATCTCCTATTTCATAGCAACCTGTTGATTCTATCCGGATCTGTGGTAACGACAGCCTCAATGACTTTTCAATGACTTCAATCTTTTTATTACTCACAAAAAGCCAGCTGTCATTTGTAAGTGAATATTTTTTCCCTGATTTTGAATTAATATTTTCATTAATAAATTTTGTTATATCTTCAATTTTTTTTCTGTCGTAATCAAGTGCTCGGTCTCGTACAAATTTGTGTACAGCGCAGTTTTGTAAAAATTTATCTAAATTATGAAACTCACCAGGTGTGTATTTTTCTAATTTTTTTAGTTTTTTATCTAAAATGTTATTTGCGAATTTTGCATATTGAGCTATTTCATTGAGATGTTTTTCTACCTCCGGGGTTATTTTTCTTAGCGATGGGAAAATTTCATAACGGATTTTGTTGCGTTGGTAATCCGTATTAAAATTAGAGCTGTCAACATTAGGGTTTAAATTATTTTTATTGCAATAATCTTCAATTTCTTGTCTATACACGCTCAGCAGCGGTCTGTAATAAATTCCGCGTTTTTCCTTTATCCCTTCAATTCCTGTAAGTCCTGTCCCCTTAACTATTCTGTAAAAAATCGTTTCTGCGTTGTCATTTGCGTTGTGGGCTGTCAAGATAACTTTTGAATTAAATTTGTTTGCACATTTTTGGAAAAAGTTATAGCGAGCTTCTCTTGCGGCAGTTTCGGTATGCGGGATATCTATAGCTAATTTTTCACTATAAAAATTCACATCTGTTGCAAACCGTTTGCAATTTGCCTCCTCCTGATCACTTTCCTTTCCCCGCCAATTGTGGTTTAGATGGATTGCGTAAAGATTCAGCTCATACTTTGAAGCAAGCTTTTTCATTATGTCCAAAAGGCACATTGAATCATAACCGCCGGAAAAAGCAACCAATATGTTGTTTTTAGGTTTTAGCAAATCATATTTTTCTAAAAATGACTTGACAATTTCAATTAACATTTATGCTTTTTTATTCCCTCTTTTATTTCAACAGCGTCTACGCCAAGCTGTTCAAGAGCTTTCATTGCTAAAGATGTAGGTTCAGTTGTTATTGCCAAAAGCATGTGTTCGGATTCTATGCGTTCCTTTTTATCATTTTGTGCAAATCCCCATGCTTTCTCAAGCACTCTTTTAGCCCTTTTAGTAAAGACTATTTCCTTATCAAAATACTCATTGCCAAATCCTATGAGTTTTTCCACAACATTGCGCGCATCTTTTATGTTTATTTCAAGCTCACTAAGCACTTTTGCACCTATACCTGTTGCCTCGCCTATAATACCTAATAAAAACATTTCCGTACCGACGACTGAGCGACCGAGTCTGCGTGACTCTTGTTTTGCTAATCGTAAAATGGTTAAGGTTTCGGGCATTTGTTTCTCTATAGGTTTTATAATACTGTGTGCCAATTCATCATCATTTATATGTAGTTCTTTTAAAATATCATATGCAACGCCTTTTTTAGTTTTTAACAGCCCCAAAACAATATGTTCAGGCAATACTACCGAAGATCCGAGCTCTTTTGCTGTTTGTAATGCAAGGCTCATTGCACGAAATGCATTTGGCGTAAAAATTATTTGTCTGCCGGCGTATTCTGATTGCCGTGATTGAGTATTAGCAAGCTTTTCCTCAAAATTTTCCGCGGTAATTCCGTATTGAGCAAATATCTTCGTAAGTCCCGTAGTTTTGTCTTCAAGAATCGATGATATAATTTGTTCAGTTCCTAATATTTCATAGTTTGATGCAGACAGCTTTGAAACTGCTCGTTCAAAAACTTTTGCCGATTCTTTGCTGTTAAATATTGCGTCAGTTTCCTGAGCAAGGTTTATTTCCGGTTCTTTTGCTTCGTCAATTTCCGGATGGTAAAGCCGTTTCGTCTTTCTTTGAACCAGTTTTTCCAATAGGGTCTTTGATTTTTGGATATCAAACCCGAGCCGTTGGAGTGTATTATAATTATTGGAATTTTTTTCGGTTAACACTGCCAGAAACAAATGCTCATATAAAACAGTTGTATTTCCGGAGCGTGCAGCTAAATCAAGGGTTTTTCTCAGCAGCACCTTCATTGCATCGCTGAATGCCAGTGCCGGCAGGTTTAATTCCGTTGTTTCCAGCTTTGATGATTTTGCAAGTTCTTTTTTCAAATCTTCAAAGTCTACATTGTATGATTTGAAAATTTTTAAAGATATACCTTTTGCCTCTTTAACAAGTGCCAATAATAAATGCTCAGGTAAAACACTTGTTGAATGCTCTTGTTTTGCTATGTTTTGGGCTTCTGTTACTACATTTATTGCTTTTTCGGTAAATTTCTCAAACAAATTACTCTTCCTCGTCCATGCTCGTTATGTATTCTGCTACTTTATCAAATTCGGCTTCATCGTCTATGCTTTCAAAGATGTAATCTTCGCCGTCTTGTGTCAGTTTCATTAATATGACTTCTTCTTCCTCTTTATTTTCTGTTTCTGCAGGAATTAACAGTGCATATTCTTGATTGTCTACTTCCACTATATCATGTAATTCAAAATTAATGACATTACCGTTTTCATCTATTGTTTCTATTAATTGTTTTTCGTCATTTAACATGTCAATACTCCTTTCTTCTTGAAAGATATTGTTCCAGTATGATACATGCACTTTCAATATCAACCAGTCCTTTATCTTTTTTGTAATCTATTTTTTTATTTCGTAAATTTTCTTCTGCCGCCTCGGAGGTTAATCTCTCGTCTTCAAATATTATCTCATAATCTTCAATTTTTTGTGCAAAATCGCGGCAATCTTTTGCCTGATTGCCTTCAGTGTTATCCATGTTTAAAGGTAAGCCTATTACAATTTTTTTTACATTGTTTTCTTTGGCTATTTTCTGTATGTTTTCAAGTGCTTTTGACTCGGGATACCTTTCGATATAGGAATGTCCTGCGGCAAGCATTAACGTGTAATCGCTTAAAGCAATTCCTATCCGTTTTGTTCCTATGTCAAGTGCCATTACTTTGTACATACCCACATCTCCTCTATTGCGGAAATTATTTCGTCCAGCTCCTTCAGTGTATAACGCCCGTTGTTTAGTTCCGTATTAAATTTCAGGCTTACGTAATATTCATATATGCTCTTTTTCAGTATATTTTTTAAAAATTCTTGTTTACCGGCTTCATCAAAGTACAAACTATACAAAAGTTCTGCATCATGTCGCTCGTTTTCGCAAAATTTTAAATATGATGTTGAAATAAGTCTTTCTGTCCATATCCTTTGTTCTTCTGGGTAAAAAACTTTATAAATGTTATCGTTTACGAGTTTGTTTAAATCGGCAGTATCTTGTTGTAGTAAGTAATCAAATTCATCACTGTATCCGGCATTCATAAACCATTTTGCCGTAAAATCCATATTGAATAGTTTGTCGATGTCAGAATGTGTGACAGATTTTTTTTTCAGTTCTGCTGAAAGTATATCCTCGAATGTTCGAATATCTGCTTCCACATCATTTAAAAGATTTTTCCAACAAATGTATTCATATGGCAAAAGCCAATTATTAGCTGATTTTTGAGAGATTTTTTCCGCATTTAGAAGTATTGTTTTCAAATTCTTCGGAGTGACATAGACTTCTTTTTCATTTTGATAAAATCTTTCAATGATTTTATCACATTCAAACTGTGAAATTTCGTTAAATCCAAAACAATCCCTTATTCCGTGGTAATCGTCAATTACTACTGCTGCAAATCTTATTTTATCATTATGTGTTTTCCGAGTAAATATAAGTGCCTGATTGCCGTGTCCGTCGGGATATGTTATGCAAAATTTGTAGGGCACGGATTCTGAAAGGATTTTTTTATAAAACTCACGTGTATTATCTTCTCTTATTCCGGCTATTTTCAGAGTGGAAAGACTTTTTTTGATTAACGGTTTGAGATTATCGGCAGCTGTCTCAAGTGCGTTATTCAGCGCGTGAAATGCAAGCTGTGATTTGCTCTCACCTAAAAGCTTTAAGGCTTCAAGACCGACTTCGCTGTCAGGTTGTGACAGAAATACAGGTATAAGCATGTTACTTAACACATCTTCGTTGTAGTCTTTTGCCAGTGAATTTATAAGGGTGATTTTGTCATTGGTACTTAGTGATGTCAAAAAGTCTAAAAAATCTATCTGAACTTCAGGATTAACTATTGCACTGTTCAATAATTTTTCTGTTTCATTGTCTATAATTTCTGTATTCAAAAGCTCATCGCCTGTATCTAGCTCCCAATCTGTATCAAGTCCCCTTAGAAAATTTACAGCCACTATTTTTACGTTATTTGGTGCTATCGGATTTTTTAAAAGCTCCCATAGTCGTTTAGTTAATTCTTCTTTTTCTGCGTATTTTTCCAGCAAAAAGCATATAATCGTTCCGTCTTCGGTTTTTAAATTGTACAGTTCTTTAAAAAGAATTTTTACGATTGTTTTTTGGTCATTTTGTGCATCAAGGAGTTTTATGCTGTCAATATATCTTGATATATCGTCAACATCTTTATAATTAGAAATAAGATTGATTATTTCTGCTTTTATCTCAAACGGATTTAGTTGTCTAATATTTTCATTAGCCATTATTTTTTAGCTTTCCCCCAAAAAGCATCCAAAATCTGCTGAGCTTCGGCAGAGGGCATTCGGTCGTTAAGTATAAGATATTGAACAGCAATCATGGCACATTCGGAACAGATGTTTACTCCCGGTCCTTGAACCATTTTTAGTACTTGTGTGTTTGGTCTGCCGCAAAAACTGCAGTAGACCAGTTCGTTATCCTCGTTGTGTTCTTTACCCTGGTGCCCTTTTTTTGCTCCTAATTTTACCACTTTTGCCATTAAAGTATTCTCCTTTTGTTCTAATTGTAACTTAAATTAATAAAATTTGCCATATTTTTATTTTTCGCTTATAATTACTTTACAGATGTTTGTTTGGTAAGAGGAGATGTGATGAAGAAAGCTCTTTTACTGGTCAGTATATTATTTGTTTCAGTAATTTCAACTGCCTGCATTAACAATTTTGCTGTACAAGAACTTAATTCTAAGGCCAAAGTTTACATGGAGGAGGGCGATTATAAGGCTGCTATTGAACGTTTAAAATCGAGCATTGACTTGGACGACAGTATTTTTGAATCTCATTACAACCTTGCGGTAGCATATACTCATGCTGAGGATTATGCTAATGCTATTGAAGCTTATAAAGATGCTATAAAGCTGAACCCTGACATGCCGGATTCTTATTACTCACTGGCTGTGGCTGAAGAAGATTTGATGATTGATTTGAAAAACGGTACTGTAAGAGTTAACGAGGAAGGAGTTATTTATACTCCCGACAATTTGCTTGAAGATGAAGAAGTTTATACTCCTGACGAAAATGTTTTAAAGATGGTGGAATCTTTGAAGGGTGAAGCTTTGAAAAATTATCAGATTTATCTGGAAAAAGCCCCCCAATCGCCTGATGCGGATGAGGTTAAGCAAAAAATTCAATCTTTGAATACATCTTTTGAAAATGCTGCGGTTAAAAATTGATGGTTATTGCATCTCCTGGTGAAGTAGCGTTTTTCATATTTAATTTCCCGATTTATTGGTACGGAATTATCTTGGCATTTGCTGTTTTTGTGGGGGTGGCTTGTGCTGAAATTCTTGCCAGAAAATTTTCCGTTTTGCCTCATAACTTTTTTATTGACAATTCACCTTTAGTTATAATTTGCGGAATTGTTGGTGCCAGAATTTATTATTGTTTTGTAAATTTTAATTATTATATCAAGCATCCGTTTGAAATTATTGATATAAGACAGGGTGGGCTTTCCGTACACGGAATGATTTTTGCCGGAGTTATTGCTGTGTATTTTCTCGCTAAAAAATATAGGGTTAGTATTTTAGCCATTCTTGATGTGCTGGTTTGTCCGGTAATTCTTGCTCAAGCTATAGGCAGATGGGGTAATTTTTTTAATTCTGAAGCTTTTGGCTATCCTACTAATGCTGATTGGGGGGTGTATATTCCTGTTTCACACCGACCTTTGGCTTACATTAATTATGATCTTTTTCATCCTGCTTTTATTTATGAATCTTTTTTGGATTTTGCTGCATTTTTCATTCTGTTTTTTATATTCCGGAAAATGCCTGAAGGCGTTACATTCTTTAGTTATTTAATTTTGTATTCTATTATCAGAATTATTGTTGAAAATTTCCGAATTGATAGTGTACTTAACATTGCAAGTATCCCTGTTGCACAATGGGTTTCGTGCTTTTTTATTTTAGTATCTGTTTGTGGATTAATCGCTTTAGCTTGTAGCAAAAATTCCTAATCCTTCTCCAAAATTTTAATTGATTTTTTTACTTGTTTTTTAAATAATACTCGTATGAAAGTAAATTGTGAAAAATTACCCCGTATTTGGCTTGGTGGTGCGCATTTTGTTAATGATATATATACGGGATTCTTGAATCCTATTATGCCTTTTATTGCAGCTAAAATCGGTATTTCCATGGCTGTTGCAACTGTTGTGTTAAGCTTGTCACATATTTTTTCTTCACTTTTACAGCCTATATTCGGTTTTTGGGCTGATAATATGTTTAAACGCTGTTTTATATTTTGGGGATTAATTTTAACCTCTTGTTTTATTCCCTTGGCACCCGCAGCAAAAACTTTAAACCTTATGATTCTATTCATTATTCTTGGGAGCTTGGGTTCAAGTTTATTCCATCCACAGGCATTAGGTCTTGCAAATAGATTCGCTGGTGCTGATAAAGCAAAATTCATGGGTATTTTTCTTGGCATGGGAACTTTGGGATATTCACTAGGCCCTCTTTTGTCTGCCTATGTGGCTCAGTTCTGGGGGTTGAATAAAATGCCCGTTCTTTCAGTTATTGGAATCGTTTGGGCTGGTCTGATGTTTAAATTCCTCCCAAAAATGTCTGATCTTAAATTGCTTAATTCTCGTTACCCACTTAAATCTGCTTTTATGGCAATATTATGTAATCGAAAATTAAATATTTTAAACATTATTTCTATGTTAAAGTCGCTTATTTCTACCTCGTGTTTTATTTTACTCCCGTTCTTATGGAAAAATATGGGCTATTCCCCGTTTCTTATCGGTGCATTACTCTTTGTTTTTATTTTTGTTGGTGCCATTGGCTCTATTGTAAGCAGTAAATTTGAGAAGTTGGTTGGCACTGCTAATGTATTTTACTTTTCCATGATTTCAACTTTGCCTTTAATGTTCATTTTTGTTTTAACTTATAAAACTTTTCCTGTTTTTTCTTTCGCAATTTATTTTCTTATGGGATTTGTTACGATGCTTGCCGTACCTGTTACCATGAACTTGGCGCAAAGTATTATGCCGCAATATAAGAGTATTATAGGTGGATTTATAAATGGTTTTTCCTGGGGTATTGTTGCATTAATTATGTCCTTGAACGGCTATGTAGCTCAAACTTTTGGCATAACTAAGGTCCTGCTTGGCGTATCCGTTATCCCGGCGCTGTTTTCTGTGTTTGTTAAATATTTATTCGACGAAAAATTATGCTAAATGCATCAGATTATATTTTTTCCCTGAAGCTCCGTTTATTTTTGTATTTAATCTTACATTGCGGTGCGGTTTACATTTGCCTGTTGTTGTTGCACCGTTATTTCCTTTTGAAATGTTTTCATTTTTATTTTGGTGATTTGTTTTAATACCGTTCAGTTTTGCTATTGATGATACAAGCATTTTTTAACCCCATGATTTTTGATTGTATTATGAATATGCAATGTTTACAATTTCTTACGTGTTAAGTTTTGTAACAATAATATGATTATTTGAATTTGTATACAATTTATATACTTTATATATACAAGAACGTTAAATTAACACGAGAGATTTTAAGAGAGAGCGCATTCACGTTCAAAAGAACACTACTTCCTATTCCTATTTCCTAGAAAGAATTTAAGCCCTTTAACCGGGGCTTTTTTTTTAAGCAGTTTCATTAATTCTATGAATTTTAATAAAATTTGTGCCGCCTATAAGAACATTTGGAACAGAACCGGTTATAATTACCGTATCATTTGGTTTGAAATTAAGTTTGTTTATTAAGAAGTTGTCCATTCTAACCAGTGATGAACGGTCAATTTTTCTTTCAAACTTAAATGTTATAGGAAAGACAGCTCTATATAATTTAATAGCCTTGCATATATTCAAATCCGGACAGCATGCCAAAATTGGGACGGAAGGTTTGCTTTCGGACAAAAACACAGGTGTAAAGCCGCTGCCAGTAAGTGCGACGATTGCCTTTATATCAGGGACTTTTTTAATCATATCAGAAAGTGCCATGCCAATAGCCATTGCCTGAGTGTTATTTTGGTCAATCATTTTTTTAGGAAAGCAATCGTGATGAAAGAACATGCTATTTTCTACATTTTGCGTTATTAATTTCATCATGGTAACTGCTTCTACGGGATATTTGCCGGCGGCGGTTTCACCTGACAGCATAATCGCATCAGTGCCGTCTAAGATTGCATTAGCCACGTCAGAAGCCTCCGCGCGGGTCGGAATCGGGTTTTCTATCATACTTTCAAGCATTTGTGTTGCAACAATTACTGCTTTACTCTTTAAATTGGCTTTTTTGATTATTGTTTTTTGGACAATCGGAACTTTCTCGGTAGAAATTTCTATACCGAGATCTCCTCTTGCTACCATTATACCGTCTGAAATTTCAATAATTTCGTCAATATTATCTACTGCCTGAGGCTTTTCTATTTTTGAAATTATTCTTATGCTGCTATTTTTAAGGTTTAAAATACTGCGTAATTTTGCAACATCATCAGCATTTCTTACGAACGATAAACCGATATAGTCAATATTATTTTCTATGGCAAAATCGATGAAAGCCTTATCTCTTTCGGTCAAAACTTCGATGCTTCCTGTAGTTCCCGGGATATTTATTCCTTTACGCTCTTTTATTATTCCACCGGTCAAAACTTCTGCATAAACGGTATTATTTTCAACTTTTTGAACATTCAGCTGAATTTTACCGTCATCAATGAGAATTTTCTCATTTTCTTTGGCATCTTCTGCAATCCCGGCGTAATCAACTGGAATAATTTCGGTTGTTTGTTTGTTTTGGTGTTTGAACTTTACAATTTCTCCTTTTTTTACCTCTATCGGATTATCTAAATTACCTATTCTTATCTTGGGTCCTTGAAGGTCTAATAATATCGGGATTAATTCATTTTCTTCTTTTTCTATTTGTCTTATTAAACTCAAAGTTTTCTTATGAACTTCGGTTGTTCCGTGTGATGAGTTCAACCTAAACATAGTCACGCCGGCTTTAAAAAGTGCTCTTACAGTTTCCTTGGTATTGCTGGAAGGACCTAATGTCGCCACGATTTTTGTCATTGTGTGATCTTCCATGATATTCTCCTATGTATATTTATATAACAACTACACTTTACAAATCACTACAACTAAGTTATACTATAAAAAAATGTTGTTTACTAGTGGTATGAGAGGGAATATTATTATGAAGAAGTTGTTAGCAAATTTAATGGTGCTGAGCTTGATTGTGTGGAATACAATTCCTGCTTTTGCAGTCGACTCGGTTAAAATTTTGGATGTGAACAAGGATTATTGGGCAAGAGCTGAGATTGTTGAAGTGGTTTCGGACAATATTATGACACTTGACAGTGCGGGTAATTTTTATCCTGAAGATACTGTGCAAAGAGTTGAATTTGTAAAATCATTGTTGAAGTTACTCTCTAACGATAATCTGGACGTTAACATCAAAAATATATTTTCTGATGTTTCAAGCTCAAATCCAAATTATTCAGACATTTTGCGTTCTCAGCAGTTAGGATTGGTTTATGGATATCCTGACAGAACTTTTAAGCCACAAAGGGTTATGACCAGGGCAGAGGTTCAATCTGTCATAAGCCACATTACTAAAGACGGAGTTGCCGATGTTTCTGTTTTGAATTATTTTGATGATGCAAATCAGGTTCCATCATGGGCTGAAAGACCTTACGCAAAATCTTTAGCTTACGGTATATACGTAAACTATCCAAATGCCAAGGAATTACGACCTAATGATGATTTGACCAGAGCAGAAGCTGCAGTACTTTTAGCAAGATTAAAAGACAAAATCGGTTTTGTTAAAGATGAATATATTGGACCTGAGTTGGAAAGAGTAATTGCTATAGAACATTTGAATATGAAAAAAAATGCTCCGAGTCACGTTGTTAAAATTACCAATAAAAGAAGTATTGTTTTAAGCGGTAACGTTTTAGAGGTTGCTTTTACCGATAAATTCAGATCGGAGAATGCGTCTGCCGGGCAAACCGTTAAATTTATTGCACCACAAGACATTTGTACAGAAGAAGGAACGGTTTTATTCCCTGCTAATTCGGTATTCACCGGAAAAGTTTTAGAGATTGTTCCTCAAAAGTGGTTCAACAAAAATGCGCGTGTATATATTCAGTTGAATGAGGTATGCTTGCCAAATGGTAATACTGTAGATTTAAACGCCAAGCCGTTTTACAAGGATTACGCACTGAAAGAAGGTCCTTGGATGACTGCCGGTAAGGTTGCATTATGGACGGTAGGTTTGGGTGCAGTCGGTACCGGAGCCGGTGTAGGTTTTGCATTTATACCTGATCCTACAAAGATTGGCACAGGTATTGCCATAGGTACTCCTGTTGGCGCCGGCGTGGGGCTTATTACCGGTTTGGTAACTCCTGGGCTTAAGTATCATGCAAAAGAAGGTGAACAAATTTATGTTATTCTTTGTGATGACGCGAGTATAACGAAATAAATTTGTTTATTCAGACTATTAAAGGGCGGACTGTACGGTTCGCCCTTTTATTATACTTTTTGTTAACTCCTTTTGATTAAACTTTATTACCCGTTTTGCTCTGTAAATATTAATTATAAATTTTAAAATGGTAATGTGGCTGATATAACTCGGCTATTTATAAAAAGGAGTAAATTATGAAAAAAACTATTGCGTCATTAGCTTTATTCGCATTTTTCTTCTTACCTGCACAAGTAGCGTTCGCTTGGACTTACGATGGTATTAACAGTTTGAATCCTTTTACGGGATTTAGAAACTGCAATAAGTGTGAAAAAGTAAAATGTCACAAAGTTAAAAAATCAAAATGTGACCCTTGCAGGAAGGTTACAATTTTCCCAAGATGCCAAAATTGTACAAAAGCCTTCAACACTCAAGAAACGTATCCTTAACTAAGGATATGTTACTAAAAAAGGCGCTTAATGCGCCTTTTTTAATATTCAATATCGTGCAAACACTTAAATATTTTATCAGTAATTTGTTGAATATACTCTTGGCTGACCATCCCGTTAATAACGGCATCGGCAATTTGATAGTTGGGCCGGATAAATTCCTGCGCAGTTTTGTTTACGTCTTTAAATTGCATATCAGCGGCATTACCCGTTTTGCCCCGCAAGGCGGCACGTTTATACCAACGTTCTTTTATAGTTTCCAATGGTGTGAATACGTAAACTTTTACATCCATAATGTCGGCAAGCCCGTTATTTAAAACGTAAAGTCCTTCGGTTAAAACTACTTTAGCTGGTTTTTTGTAGTCACCGTTCGGATCAGAAACGCAGGTTACAAAATCATATTTTGGAGAAGTTACACTTCTGCCGGCTTTCAGCTCAAGCAGATGCCGCTTCATAAGTTCTAAATCTATTGCTTTTGGAGTATCAAAACTGAAGCCCGTTTTAAAAAGTGCTTCATAACTTCCCGCTGCTTGTAATTCTTTAGAGGTGTCTTTGTAGTAATCATCACATCTTATGACTGTATATATTCCCTCTTTTTTTTCTTTAACACAGGCTTTTATGGTATTGTCAACAAATACTGTTTTTCCGGAGGCACTTTCGCCCGTAATACCAATTAAAAATGTTTTCTTTTTTTCCTGAACAACTTTTCTGGCTATATTAAGAATAAGATTTTCTGATGTTTTCAAAAACAAAGGTTGTTCTGCGTGTCTGTCCTCTTCCAAAATTTTTTTCAATGCTTCGACGATTTGCGAGATTACTTCCATATCACGTCTGCTTGAATAATAATCATAGCTGGTTAATTGAAACTGTTTCATCTAAACTTCCCCTTACATAATAATTATTTTACTTTAAAGTTTAAAAATTTTCCCATAATTATAAATTTTGTAACAATATTGTTTAAAAATTTAAAGATTTCGGAATAAGTAGACGTATATATATACTGTGAAGATAGATAGGAGTAAAAATGATGTATCAGGAAGAAATTTTTTCAAATGCAATTACGGATGCAAAAAAAGAGAGTTATGGTACTTTAACCAACGAAATCAAAGGAATGGAAGCTGCTATTGAGAAATTTTTCAATAAAATTTTTAACACTTCATCATGTATTTCGGAAAGAGATTTCAAAGTAACTTCAATGTAAGACCGGGTAATACCCGGTCTTTTGACATATATATTGTGAGGTTGCATTAAATAATACTTTAAACAGGATTATAATAGTTTCTGAAGGGATTATAATTGCCTGTAAAGGGATTGTAATTGCCAATAAAAGGATTATAATTACTTATGAAAGGATTGTAGTTCATATTGCCTGCATCAAGAAACGAATTAGAGTTAGAGTAAGTATTATAGCTTCCCAGACTATTGGTAAATTTGCCGTTAGCCATTGAGAAAAGTGCACTTAAACCGGGATCGGAGCTATAATCAGTCTTTTTTGCAGTAATTTTCGGCTGTTCATTCTTATTTGTTATTATATCATTTTCTTGTGAAGTAGCAGTTTTAGGTAAATAGTTTTCATCTTGCGATGCTAAAGCAGTAACAACGTTGCTAACACTTTGAGCAATAGCTTTTGCATCCTGTTCACATGTAACGTCTCCGTTTTCCAGTGCTTCTTGTCCTTTCATAGCCAGTTGCATTTGAAGCTCAGGATTAGATTTTGCCTCTTGTGTTAATTTTATAATATTTTCTTTTTCCGCAATTTCCAGCTCATCATTTCCTGTTACTTTTCTTGCAGCTTTTCCGAACAGCCAACCGCCCAAAATTCCGCCGGCTAATCCGACAATTGCTCCGACTGCGCCTCCGACTAATGTGCCTACCGGCCCGCCTATAGCTGTGCCTATTAATGCACCCGCTTTGGCACCGGCTATGCCTGCAAGTTTTGTCCCTATTGCAAAGCCTGCAGTTTCTGCTGTTACTTTAACTAATGATTTTCCTAATTGTTTTGTGCCTTTTTTCCATCCGAGTTGTTTATAAGTTTTAATAATTGTAGGTGCTTCAAATAAGGCGGACATAGCTGCCATGCCCCCACCGGATTTTAATCCTTTACATAATACCCGGGTAAATTTATTTGCGCTTATTGTACCTTTAAGTATTTTTGTCTGTAGGCCTCTTACGCCGCTTTTTGTTTTTATCCGTGAAAGCATCTTGCCGATTTTTGTTTCCCGAGTAATTTCTCCTGCGGCTATTGCTTTATTTGTTTCTATTTTGGCTTTTGCTTCTGCAATTTTTATCTCTTTAATTTTTGCTGACAGCTCTTTACCTTCTAAATTTCTGGCTTCATTTATCATATTTTTTACTTCGCTGTATTTTTCAGCTTTTTTGATATCCATTGGTTTGCTTGTGTCAAAATTCGGAATTACAATATTGTTTAATTCCTTCTGCAAGTAGCTATTATTTACGGTATTCCAGAATTTACCATTTAATTTTGCTCTGTTTGCCGCAAATATATTTGTCTGTCCGAGGGTGTTATTGTATGTATTTTTCAGTGCCGGACCGTAATTACCGTAGTTTTTGTAAACCCATTTGGGCATATCCCAAATTACTGATTTACCAGCTTTAACTGCAACTGGTAGTGCCATGAAAGCGCCGCCGAACAGCAAATAACTTTTTAATTCATCTATATCATTTGCACGGTTTACTGCTGCACCTGTTGCCGCCGCACTCAATACGTATAGATCCCTCGTTGTAATTTTGTTAATGTTATTACTCATATTTTTCCCCGTGTTTATATAAAGTATTTCTATTGTCAAAAATTGTTCTTTAAGTTAAGAAATGTAAAGCCCGATTATTTTTTATCGGGCTTTACATTGTTAAATCTAATTTATTTTGTGAATTTTTCATAGTGTTATATAAGAAATCATTGTTATTATAAAGCATTTGCTGAAGCATAAGCAGCTGTTGCGGAGTTAGTGTCGGTTGTAATGTCATGTTTTGCGGCACAAAATTGTTAGCCGGCGAGAATTCATTAACTACTTTTTTAATTTCTTCTTGTTCTGCTGCTTTTTTTTCGGAGTAGCTTTTCCCTACGACAAATTTAGCAAGCATATCGCCTACGATAAAGCCTAGTATGCCTCCTATTGGTCCGATTAGTGCTGTTCCTATTGCTCCGCATGCAACACCTGATGCAATTCTTACACCGCTTTTAGCAATTTCTGCAGCACCCTTAATCAGACCACCGTCTTTTGTTGCTTTTACTATATTGGGTATTTCAAACGCAACCATCAACGCTGTACCTATTAACGGAGCACGTTTTGCTAACCCTTTCAACGTTCCGCCTATTTTTGAAAAGAAACTTTTGTTACTTCCCCAAAGTTTTGTAACGTCTTTACCATAGCTTCTGAGTGAATTTTTCAGACCATCAAACACTCCGATTTTTTTGCCGGTAACAGGATTTTTTTCGGTTAATTTGTATGCTCTTTCAAAAGCGGATCCGACTTGTTTATGAAACTTATAAAAACGTCCTTTACCGCTTTTTTTGTAAATTCTGCCTTGTGCTTTTAATCTGCTTGCAACTTTTGATGAGAATTTGTCATCAAAAATAAGTCTACCGGAATAATTTACGCCTTTTTGGATGATATTTGCAATACCGGATATTCCCATAATTAACCTACCTTTTTTAACCTAACCTACCTTTATAAAAAAAAATCAGATTGCTCAATTTACATATTTTCAGTAAATGTTAACATTTTGTAATAATTTTTGTTATAAAATATTATTACGGAGGTTTTGCATGCGAACAGTAACTTTGATAAAAGGTGACGGAATAGGTCCTGAAATATCGGATTCTGTGGTAAAAATAATTGAAGCAAGCGGGCTTAAAATAGATTGGGATATTCAAACTGCCGGTGCGGATGTTGCTATATCGGAGGGGACACCTCTGCCTCAAAGAGTTTTCGAGTCCGTAAAACGTAACAAAGTGGCTTTAAAGGCACCGGTTACTACACCTATTGCTAAGGGTTTTCGTTCCGTTAATGTTCAATTAAGAAAGGAATTAGATTTGTATGCAAATATAAGACCTTGTAAAAATATTCCGGGAATTGAAACGTGTTTTAATAATGTAGATTTAGTCGTTGTGCGTGAGAATACTGAAGATTTATATGCAGGTATAGAACGGATGATTGATTCGGATACTGCCGAAAGTATAAAGCTCATTACGCGAAAAGCTTCCGAAAAAATATGTAAATTTGCGTTTGATTATGCGGTGGAAAATGGCAGATGTGAGGTTTGTGCGGTTACAAAGGCAAATATTATGAAAATGTCAGACGGTTTGTTTCTGGAAAGTTACAGAAGTGTCGCTGAAAATTATCCGCAAATTAGTAAACGTGAGATTTTAGTGGACAACTTGTGTATGCAGCTTGTGCAAAATCCTTCAAAATTCGATGTGTTAGTTTTACCAAACTTGTATGGCGATATTGTGTCTGACCTCACTGCAGGTTTGATTGGAGGTTTGGGTGTGGCTCAAGGTGCTAATATCGGCGAAAATTATGCGGTATTTGAACCTGTACACGGTTCTGCTTTGGATTTAAAAGGCTTAAATAAAGCTAATCCTACGGCATTGTTATTGTCTGCTGTTGAAATGCTTAAGTATATCGGCGAAAATTCTTATGCTGATAAAATTAAACATGCTTTATTCAAAACTTTTTCACAAAGCATCAAAACAGTCGATTTAGGAGGAAGTGCTACAACTACGGAGTTTACTGAAAAGGTTATTGATAACCTATAACAACCCTAAATCACGCAAAAACTTCTGATTATCGGCCAGATCTGCAAGCTTTTCATCCACAAAAGGATCTGCCACACCTTCATTAAAAAGCCTTTCGACCATTTTGTTGTGGGATTTGTTTTCGGGGTTTGAAAGTACAAGTTTTGAAAAGTTATTTATTTCAGTTTGTCTTTCATAAAGCTCTACGGCTTTTTTACTCATATCTTTTAAATATTCATTTTTGGGGGTTATGAATACATCTTTAAACGGCAAAGTAGCCGGTGCCGTATTGCTTTTGTAGTCTTTTAACTTTTCTGCAAGTTTTTTAAACATATACATATCCCTACATGTTACATTATATATTCTTTTTTGTAAATGTCTATCAATCTTTAGAGTGAATTTTAAATAATTTTCTCTTGATTATAACTTTTATTTAAATTAGAATAATCTCGTAGTAAGAAAGAGGTTTTCAGATGCTTGATATTAAATTAATAAGAGAGAATCCAGATAAGATAAATGAGCTTTTAAAGAGGAGAAATCCGGAATTATCAATAGATGAAGTCATAGAAATAGATGTTGAGCGTCGAAGAATACAAACGCTGGCGGACGAATTGCGTGCAAAACGTAAATCTGAATCTTTAAAGATAGGTGAGTTAAAGAAAAAAGGTGAAAACACTGATGAAATTCAGGAGGATGTTCGTAGAATTGCAGATGACATAAAAATTCTGGAAGACAAACAATCCGCATTGGATGAAAGACAAAAGAATTTACTTCTTCATATCCCTAATATTCCCGACGAAACTACACCTATTGGTGTTTGTGAAGATGATAACGTGGAAGTTTATAAATGGGGCGAACCAAGAAAGTTTGATTTTGAATATAAAGCACATTGGGATATTTGTGAAGAAAAAAAGCTGGTGGATTTTGAACGCGGTGTAAAGCTTTCTCAAAGCAGATTTACTTTGTATCGCGGATTAGGCGCAAAGCTTGAGCGTGCAATAATAAACTTCTTTCTTGATTATCATACAAAAGAAAACGGTTATGAAGAAATATTACCGCCGTTTATGGCAAATGCGGCAACCATGACGGGAACCGGTCAGCTGCCAAAATTTGCAGAGGATATGTACAAATGTGTTGACGAAGATTTATATTTAATCCCTACAGCAGAAGTTCCGGTTACAAATATATATGCCGGCGAAATATTGTCGCAGGAGCAGTTACCTATGTATATGACGGCTTACACTCCGTGCTTTAGACGCGAAGCCGGTTCTGCTGGAAAAGATACAAGAGGCTTAATCAGAGTCCATCAGTTCAATAAGGTAGAACTGGTTAAACTTTGTACACCTCAGACAAGTAAAGATGAGCATGAAAAATTAACCGAAGATGCTGAAAAAATGCTTCAATTATTGGAGCTTCCTTACCGCCGAGAAGCTTTATGTACGGCTGATATCGGTTTCAGTGCCAATAAATGCTGGGATTTGGAAGTTTGGATGCCGTCTTACGGAACTTATAAAGAAATTTCAAGCTGTTCAAATTACGGTGATTATCAGGCAAGACGCGCGAATATCAGATACCGCGATAAAGCAACCGGCAAAACCCAGTTTGTTCATACAATTAACGGTTCCGGACTTGCGGTCGGCAGAACTTTTGCCGCAATTGTTGAAAATTACCAGCAGGCGGACGGTTCAATTGTCATTCCGGAAGTCTTGCGCAAATATACAGGCTTTGATATAATCAAGTAGTTGAGAGGAGGAAGTATATATGAAAAGATGTCTTAAGAATCTCGGGGGGGGGGACGACTCTCCTAGATAGACAGAACAAGGGTTTTGGCGGTATTGGTTTAGTAAAGTTACTAAGATACTATGGCACTAAGGCACTAAGCGGCAACAGTCGGATTAGTAAACCCGACCTACAAGTTACAAAAAGAATTGACACAACCCCCGAAACAAATTATAATTCTAATATGATGAATTATAAATCAGAGATGCTGAAACGAGTTCAGCATGACAGATCAGGGAGCGAAGCTCACAGTAAACACAACCCTCACGCTACTAACGCAAAACGTGCCGCCTTCACTCTGGCCGAGGTGCTTATCACCCTTGCCATAATCGGCATTGTGGCAGCTTTGACAATACCCACTCTTATTTCAAACTACAGAAAAAATGTTGTTGTTACTCAGTTAAAAAAGGTTAATTCGACTTTGGCTCAGGCATTTATGACATCGCAAGCTGAAAACGGCACCGCAGGCTTTGAGCCGACTGCTCAGAATGTAAATAAATTCTATGAAACCTATTGGAAGCCTTATTTCAGAGTTGCGAAAGAATGCGATACTTATGCAGATTGCGGATACAGTAAAAGTGTTCCTTTTACAAGACCAAACGGCGGATATGATTCTCTTCTCGTTGCAGGTACAGGCAGAAAAGCATTTTTGACTAATGACGGTATACTATATACTGTAGCCTTGTATACCATTAACGACGCCGATTTGTCAATTAATCCGAATTCTTCCACAATAATAGTTGATTTAAACGGTTCAAATGGCCCAAACAGATACGGACAAGACGTATTTATATTTAATTATAAATACGGTAAATCTGTATTTCCGAAAGGTTTTGATCTTACTGATGAAGAAGTTCGTGAAGATTGTTCAATGTCGGGCAGGGGACATACCTGTGCTGAAGCTGTCAAGCGTAACAACTGGGAAATTCCTGATTGGTACCCGATAAAATTTTAATGTTAAATATTTTACAAAGCGTTGAATTCATGGCATAATAGCGGTAAGGATAGTTTTTATGTACGAATTTCCGTTCGAGCTGGATGATTTTCAAAAAGAAGCCTGTAATATCATAGATGAGGGCAAAAGTGTTGTGGTTTGCGCACCCACTGGTGCGGGTAAAACTGTTATCGCCGAACACGCTGTTCATCGTGCTTTGGAACTTGGTAAGAGGATTTTTTATACTACACCTTTAAAGGCACTTTCCAACCAAAAATACTATGATTTTGGCGTAAAATACGGACAGGAAAATGTAGGGCTTTTAACGGGGGATACTTCAATTAATAGGAATGCCAAAATTGTTGTTATGACTACCGAAGTATTTCGTAATATGCTTTATGGTACAAATTTCGGTGCTGTTGCGGATAATTTGTCGGAGGTTAAATATGTTGTTCTCGATGAAGTCCATTATATGAATGATGAACAGCGCGGTACGGTGTGGGAGGAAAGCATAATTTATTGTCCCACTAATATCCAATTAATTGCTTTGTCGGCTACTGTCGCCAATGCGGATGATTTAACTAATTGGATTAATACGGTTCATTCTAAAACTGAACTTGTAAATACGGATTTCCGTCCTGTACCTTTAAGGTTTTATTATTTTGACAGTTCTCAGCCGGATAAACTATTGCAGTTGTTTACCCCCAGCGGTCAGTTGAATAAGAAGATTAAGCCTGAAAAACACGCTCGGGGAAAACATGGTAAAAACAGACAAAAGTCTTTCTTAAAAGAGGTTATCAGAAATCTCGCAAATCAGGATATGTTACCTGCAATTTATTTCACGTTTTCACGTAAAAAATGTGATGAACAAATGGAAAAATGTGCTTCTTTAGAGCTGATTACACCAGCTGAACAGGCACAAATAAGACAATTTATCGATGAATATATAGCTGAAAATCCCCACTTATATGGCAATAAACATCTTGAATATTTGCTCAGGGGCATTGCTTCTCATCATGCCGGCCTTTTACCGGCTTGGAAAAATTTGGTCGAAAAGTTGTTCCAAAAAGGTTTGATAAAAGTTGTTTTTGCTACGGAAACACTTGCTGCAGGCATAAATATGCCTGCAAGGTCTACTGTTATAAGTTCTATCAGTAAAAGAACGGATAGCGGTCATAGAATGCTTACTGCAAGTGAATTTTTACAAATGTCCGGTCGCGCAGGTCGCCGGGGTATGGATGAGATTGGTTACGTTACTATTATCGGTACGCCTTTTCAATCTCCGGAAGAAGTTGCAGAGCTGGTTTTAAGCGAGGCTAATCCGTTGGAAAGCCGTTTTTCTCCCGGCTATTCCATGGTTTTAAATCTGCTTCAACGTTTTAGTTTGCAAGAAGCAAAGGAGCTTATTTTAAAGAGTTTTGGTTATTATTCTGTCGGTTCCAGAATGCAGCCTTTATTAAAACAATTTGAACTCAATGAACGTGATATTGAGCAAAGGTTTTTTGTTTGTCCTAATAGAATTTCTGATGAGAAGTTTCTTGAATATGATAAATTGCGTCATCTGTATGTTCAAAACAGAACTACCTATAAAAAAATCTGCAGGCAAGAGCAATCCAAAAAAAGACCGTTATCTGATGAGGTTGTTGCTTTTCGTGAAAATAATCGTCTGCTTTGTCAAAAATTGCATGCTTTCCCTTGCGATTGTTGTAATCAATATAAGAAACATGCTAAAAATCTTGAAGTTCTAGCCAGAATTGATGCAAGACAGGCTAAATTGAAAAGAGAAATTGAACGACAAAGAGATATTTATTGGAATAAATTTTTGGCGCATAGAAGTGTGTTAACGGAGTTTGGTTATCTTAGTGCTGACTTTCCAACTTCAACGGGTATCACAACTTCACAAATCAGATCTGAAAATGAGTTATATATTGCCGAAATAATTTTTTTCAATGTTTTAGAAGGACTGACCCCTTCTCAGCTGGCTGCCGTAGTTTGTGCCATTACTACCGAGGATTTAAGGATTGATATACCTTATTTGCCTTTTTCCCAGCCGGTAAGAAAAACCTTGAACCTCATCAGGAACATTAGACGTAAAATTGACAAAATTCAAAATCGTTATATGGTTGATTCTCCCTTGTTTATTAATCCCTACTTTAGTTCTCTCATTGAATTGTGGGTTGAAGGTGCTGAATGGGAAACTATTACTGAACAAATTGACATGGGCGAGGGCGATATCGTAAGAGCATTTAAACGTACTGTTGATGTTTTGCGACAGTTTACTACTATTGATAATATACCCGAAAGCCTCGTTTTTACTTCTCGTGAGGCTATGGAAAAGATTCTTCGTGAACCGGTTGATGTTGATTAATTTTAATTTTTTTCAACGTCATAGGGTTTTAAAGCACTTGTAATAGTTATATGTTCCTGTTAAAATCTTTTTAAGTAATATAAGAGGGATAATATAATGTCTAAAAGAGTATTGTTATGTATTATGGACGGTTGGGGCATAAGTGTTGACCACCCCGAATTCGATGCCACAAAGCTTGCAAATCCTGTTAGTGTTAATAAACTGGTTAATGAGGAGCAATTTATAAAACTTCATGCTGACGGTGAATATGTAGGGCTTCCTGCAGGTCAAATGGGTAATAGTGAAGTCGGACATTTAAATTTAGGTGCTGGCAGGATTGTTTATCAGGATTTGTCACGTATCAATAATGCTATTAAAGACGGGTCTTTTTTCACTAATGAAAGATTTTTAGCCGCTGTAAACCATGTTAAAAGTTATAATTCGGCTTTACATATATACGGACTTGTTTCAAACGGTGGTGTACATTCATCTTTGGACCACCTTATGGCTTTGATTAAGCTCGCTGCTGTTAATGGTTTGAAAAAAGTGTATGTACACGCATTTTTGGATGGAAGGGATACGCCGCCTCAAAGTGCATGTAAATATCTGGAACCCGTTGAACAAGAACTCAAAAATTATGGTTTACCGCCAATCGCAACTGTTATAGGTCGCTATTATATTATGGATAGGGATAATCGTTGGGACAGGGTGGAAAAAGGTTATAATGCCCTTATTCTGGGCGAAGGTGAACACGCATCATCTGCATGTGATGCCGTTAAACAATCGTATGCACGTAATAATAATGATGAGTTTGTTCTACCTACCGTTATTGGTGGTGAGGATTCCCGTATCCACGATAATGACGCTATTATTTTCTTTAATTACAGGCCTGATCGTGCCAGAGAAATTACTAAGGCAATTAACTTTTCTAACTTTGACGGCTTCAAGCGTAAAAAGATTCTCAAAAATATTTGTTATGTCACTATGACAAGCTATAATGAAGATTTTACTTATCCGGTGGCTTTTCCTAAAGAACATTTGACAAATATTTTGGGTGATGTTTTGGAGGCTAACGGTATAAAACAATTTAGAACAGCTGAAACCGAAAAATATGCGCACGTTACATTTTTCTTTAACGGCGGTATTGATGAACCTCAGCCCCACGAAACAAGGGTACTAGTCCCATCTCCGAAGGTCGCAACTTATGATTTAAAACCTGAAATGAGTGCATATGAGGTTTGTGATAATGTATTGAAGGCAATAAGTAATCCTGAATACGGATTTATTTTGGTAAATTTTGCAAACCCTGATATGGTAGGTCATACCGGAGATATTGATGCTGCTGTCAAGGCTTGCAAAACGGTTGATTATTGTGTGGGTAAAATCGCCGATGCCTGCAAAAAACACGATGTTATTATGCTGTTAACCGCCGATCATGGTAATTCCGAGGTTATGGTTAATCCTGATACCGGCAAACCTCAGACGGCTCATACGACTAATGAAGTCCCGTTTATTTTGATTAATGCCCCTTGCGGTGTTAAATTGAAACGGATTAATGATGGAGCTTTGTGTAACATCGCTCCTACTGTTCTTCAGCTTTTGAATATTGAAAAACCTGTTGAAATGTCTGCGGATTCGTTAATCGAATGAGGAATTTATGGTGAAAAACTGGGATATTGATTTTTCATTTAAAAAAAATAATGTGGATGAGTTATTTTTTAATCTGAGTGAAAATCCGGAAGGATTTAAAAATAAGGATTTTCGCTATACTTTGAGTATGATTTATCAGATTGTTGAAGATGAATTCGCCGGTGTGTTCTTAAGTCCGTATACTCCTGCCAGAAATACTAACTTCTATTTGGTTAACGATAATGATAAATTGTCTTTTTTCGTCACTCCGACTAATAATTTTCAGTATTATTTGAAGTCTAAAGGTTCGCTTTTTAGGTTTAATTCTCAGATTTTGGGTAAAGATGTCGGGTACGCTTTGCATTTGGATGTTGTACTGGATTACTTTGGCGGCTTCGGAAATATCATTGAGAATGATTCTCTTTCCGAAACTTTTGTTTATATGAATAAATTGACCTATTTTGTCATGAAATTAATTGAAAAATTATATTTTATTCCTACTGTCAAATCCCACGGTCAAATGTTCAGAATTGTTTATGAACCTATTATTTCCAATCAGCTGCTGGCAAGAATTGTTAATCAATTTGAAGATAATATGCCTGAAAATCTCTTCATTAAAGGTGAAAAACCGAAAAACTTTGTGTATGAATTTATTTATAATTACTTGAACTACATATTATATAAATTTTTGAGCATAAAGGCCTATAGATTCAAAGATGTCAAATCCGGTTCTTATCTCATAAAAGACTTGGAACAGCGTTCGTTTATGAAAGGCATTGATATCGCTGAAAGTTTTGCACAATGGTTTGATGAATTGTACCTGGGTAAGTATGACGTTATTCCGTTTTTTAAAATTGAAAAATTGGAAGATGAATTGTTCAGGTTAAAGGTTTATATTAAAAATCGTAAAACTGATGAAAGTGTTCTGATTGATAAACTGTATACTGATGAGCAGGTATTTGGTGCTAATTCTTCTGATATCGCAAGAATTGTGGAAAAACAGTTGAATTACGCTATCCGTTATATGCCTGAGCTTGAAGATTTATTCGAAGATGAAGAAAAACTCGCGCTTGATTTAAACCTTAACGAGGTTTATAAGATTATTACTCAGACAGCCTATTACCTGCAAAAGGCCCAAATTGATGTTGTGCTTCCTCAAGAGCTTGTTAATGTTGTTGTTCCCAGAGCTTCTATTAATGCTAAAGTTAAGGCTTCCAGATCCGCTGAGCTGGCTGATATTTTTAACAGTAATTCTTCTGCTAAAATTTCCCTGGATGATATTTTGGATTTCTCCTACGAAATCGTTATCGGTAACGATAAAATCTCTCTTGAGGAATTTAATAAAATGGTTGAAAACAGCACCGGTTTAGTTAAATTTAAAAATAAGTATGTTCTTATTGACAAGGAAGAAGGAAAAAAGATTTTTGAGCAAATTGCAAAAGCTAATCTTAAATCCATGTCCAGAATGGAATTAATCCACGCAGCAATGTCCGGTCAAATTGATGAGTATGATTTTGATTATGATGACGCTTTCGCTCGTGTGATAAAAGATTTTACTAAGCCTGTCGAGGTTACTGTACCTCAAAATTTAAACGGTGTCTTAAGACCTTATCAGCAAATTGGTTTGAAATGGCTTTGGACGAATGTTTCAAAAGGTTTTGGTGCTTGTATGGCTGATGATATGGGGCTTGGTAAAACTATTCAAGTTATCAGCCTTATTTTGAAGTTAAAAGAAGAAGGCTCGCTCGTTAAACCTGTTTTGGTCATTTGTCCGACTACTTTAATGGGAAATTGGATGAAAGAGTTACAGATGTTTGCTCCGAGCTTGGATGCTGCTGTTTACCACGGCGCTGAAAGACATCTTGATATCAAACATGATGTTATTTTGACGACTTATGCAATTATGCGTATTGATGTCGAGGAAATTAAAAAGCAAACTTGGGGTATGATTATTGTTGATGAAGCTCAGAATATTAAAAATCCCGACACTGCACAAACTCTCGCTATTAAAATGCTTAAATCCGATATTAAAATCGCTATGACAGGTACTCCCGTCGAAAATAGGCTGACGGAATTATGGAGTATTTTTGATTTTATCAATAAGGGTTATTTGGGCTCTTTAAAAGATTTTCAAAAAAGTTATGCTGTCCCTATTGAACGATTTAAAGAAACCTCTCGTGCTGCTAAGTTAAAAATGTCTGTTTCACCTTTCGTTTTAAGAAGATTAAAAACGGATAAGCATGTTATCTCTGATCTTCCTGAAAAAATGGTTATTAATGAATATTGCTACCTTTCTAAATCTCAAGCTGTTTTGTACGAGAAAACTTTAAATGAAATGATGGATAAAATTAGCGGTTTTACAGGGATTAACAGACGTGGAAATATTTTTAAACTTATTACGGCGTTGAAGCAAATTTGTAATCACCCTTACCAGTTCCTTAAATCCGGCGAAATGAGCAAAGAATTATCCGGTAAAATGGAAAAGTGTGTTTCTACCGTCCAAACCATTCTTGACAATAATGAAAAAAATCTTATTTTTACTCAGTACAAAGAAATGGGTGATATATTAACAAAAGTCTTGGCGCAGGAATGCAATATAGAACCGTTGTTTTTCCACGGTTCACTGTCGGTATCTCAACGTGAAGTATTAATTGATAAGTTTCAAAATGATGACGAAACTAAACTTATGATATTGTCTTTGAAAGCCGGTGGAACAGGATTAAATCTTACGAAAGCTACTAATGTAATTCATTACGATTTGTGGTGGAATCCTGCCGTAGAAGATCAGGCAACGGACAGAACCTACCGTATCGGCCAAGATAAAAACGTTATGGTGCACAGGTTAATTACACTCGGAACTTTTGAAGAAAAAATTGACGAAATGTTGAAATCTAAAAAAGAACTCGCCGATTTGGCTGTTTATGAGGGTGAAAAAATTATTACCGAGCTTTCTGATGAGGAAATCTACAATATATTTACATTGTCTGCTTAATTAACTTAATCAGCCAGCTTTATATTTAGCGGAATAATATTTAATTTGAGCGGTTTGTTTGTATATGTTTGCAGTGCTTGATTTTTTTTTAGTTTCGGTTTATAATCTGTCTGTGTTGTACACAAAGACCATAAGGTGGTGAAAATATAAATGGCAGAAGTTAAAGTAGGTGAAAATGAATCTATAGAAAGCGCACTCAGACGCTTTAAGAAAAAGATTCAAAAAGCCGGCATTCTTTCAGAAGTGAAAAAACGCGAACGATATGAAAAGCCAAGCGTTAAAAGAAAACGTAAATCTGAAGCAGCCAGAAAAAGAAAAGTATAGTGAAAAAGAGTCCGTTTAGGACTCTTTTTCTGCTAATGTTTATGACAAAAAATGTTTATATTTTATTGTGTTTCAATAAAATTAGTGTTCGGAATATATTCGGGTTTTTGTCCGTCAATTTTAATTTTATTTATAATACTGGCACGTTTTTTGCGAAAAAGCATATCGACAAAAGCTTCAAGACGTGTTATGAATCCGGCTTCACCGGTGTGTTCGTCAATTGTTAGGTTAAGCAGAGGTTTATTGAATCTTTTTGCTTTTCTGGTAATTCTTTCAACCATTAAAGAATCCGGTCCGCAGCCGAAAGCTGTCAAAGTGATTACGCCGTCAACCTTATAGTCTTTAAGATAATGCCCTGCACTGCCTGTCATGTCATATTCATTTGCCCAGTACTGCTCGTTCCCGAGTGAAGCAATACCATCATCAAGCTGCTCATTTGACAGCTGCAATGAAGTATATACCTTAACATCCATGGCTTCCAGTTTATCAAATATCTTCATACATGTTCTGTCATCGTAAATGTTATACCCGTGTGAAACAAGTGCAACGGATATCGGGTATTCTTTTGTTTGATTTTCAATAAAGACTTTCCCTTGCAGTGCATAATTAAGCGCTTTTTTATAACTCATGCCGGATTTTGACATTATGTGAAAATTGTTATAGCATCTCCAACCCGCTTTTGAAGCTTTTTTTATGATTTTTTCATCGGTAATTCCAAAAGGCTTTGCCATTTCTGCCAAAAATGTATAAAAGCCGTGTCCTTTTTCTGATTTATCAAGTGTAGCTTCCACTATTGTGAAATCACGCTTGACAACATTTCTTACTAAATCAGGTAATCCGCGGATTTTTGAACAATTATATATTTTAGGTGCTATTGATTGTATTGATGGTACAAAAATCTTTTCGACACCTTTATCTAAAAGATTAAGTATGTGACCTATATAAACCTTAATCGGGAGGCAGGTTTCAGTAACCACAAGTGCAGAACCGCTTGACATTGTTTGTTTTGTCGTTACGTCTGACAATACAATTTTAATCCCTAAATCACTGAAAAATCCGTAATAAAATGGATAATTATTATAAAATGACATTGCTCTGGGTATACCGATTATGTTTTCGTTGTCCATTTTCATATCCCGATTTAAATTTCTACTACTGTTATAATACTACAACACAAAAATATTTACCAGTTAAAAATATAAAATTTAACAATTTTGTTGTATCATTTACTTATGCCACATTTTTTTATTTCATCTAAATCTGTTAATAATTCCCGTATATCTATATCCGATGAAGAAAATTATAAGCATATTGCAAAATCTTTACGGATACGAGCAGGTGAAAATTTACTTTTAATTGATGAAAACAAAATTCAATATGAGACAGTAGTTGAGAGGATTACTTCAAAAGAAATTACCGTAAGGATTATAAAAAGTTATAAATCCACCAGAGATTTGAATTTTGGTTTATACCTTGCGCAATGCCCTTTAAGAAGCGAGGCACAATCCTTCTTGATTGAAAAAGCTACAGAGCTTGGTGTAAAAGGGATTTACCCCGTCAGAACAGATAATTGCGCCTTGTCAGGTGAGGTTATTGCAAAAAAAATAAGCAAGTGGCAAAAAATTATGTATCAGGCGTCAAAACAATGTGAAAGAGCTCAGGTACCTGTATGTTTTGAACCTGATTCTTTGGAAAATCTCATTGATAAGTTTGAAAGAGTCATTGTATTTTGTGAAAGAATTGCTTTTAAAACATTAAAGGATATTAAACCGATTGAGAATGGTGAAAATATACTTGTTATAGTTGGACCAGAGGGTGGATTTACCGATCGTGAATTTAAGCTTTTTGCTGATAAATCTGTAGAAATGCTTACGCTCGGTAAGTTAATTTTAAAGGCAGAGACGGCTGTTACGGTTGCTTTGGGGAATATTGTTTATGAATTTGGTGCAAAGAATTAAAAACGATAAAATTTTGAATATTATATCCGATAAATTTGATTCGGAAGTTTATATTGTAGGTGGTGCAGTAAGAGATTTTGCAATAGGAAAGGAAACTTTCGACAGGGATTTGATTGTATGCGGTGAAGATGCACAAGATTTTTCGCTGAAACTTGCAAAGCTTTTTGATGCCACTTTAGTGCCGTTAGATATTGTCAATAATATTTATCGTGTTGTGCTTAAAGATAAAGTTAATTATTTTGATGTTACTAATCCTGTTGAAAATTCTTTGAAGGCTGATTTACAGCGTCGAGACTTAACGATTAATGCTGTGGCGGTTAATCTTAAAACGTTTGAAATAGTTGATTATGCAGGCGGACTTGAGGATATTAAGCATAAACGTATAAATTATATATCAGAGCAAAATTTTCTTGATGATCCTTTACGTTTGCTTCGTGTATTCAGATTTCAAGCTTCATTAGGGTTTGAAGTTCCATCTGAATTAATTGAAATAATTAAGAAGCACAATCAACTTATTCATAAGTCCGCAAAAGAGCGTGTTGTATATGAAATTATAAAACTTTTTGGTGGTGATTATGCTCACAAAGCTGTTTCTGATATGGATGCAGCGGATATTCTTGCAAAAATTTTCCCTGTGATATCAGATTTAAAAAAAGTTCCTCCTAATCTGCATCATCATCTTGATTTGTTTAGCCATTCGGTTGAAACTGTCAGGCAAATTAATGAAATTTATCACAATTCTCCTGTTGAAGTTGTTGAGCATCTCAATCGTATTGATTTTGGTGGATTTAATAGGCTTGCACATTTGAAACTTGCGGGTTTTTTGCATGATATTGGTAAGTTTTCTACCTGGACTATTGAAGCAAACAGCGGACGTCACAGATTTATAAAGCATGATGATGTCGGTTCAAAAATGGCCTTTAAAATATTGAAGGATATGCATTTTTCAAATAAACAGATTGATTATGTAACTTTAATGATAAAAAACCATATTTATCCTTCACATGTTATGAATAATTATGATGTTACCGATAAGGCTATGCTTCGTTTTGTAAGGAAAATGGGGTTGAATTCCATTGATAATATTGTGCTTGCCATGGCTGACAGACTTTCAGCAAGAGGTCCGATAATTACGGATGATATTGTCGAAAATAATATTCTTTCGCTCAAAAAATTATGCCGGTTTTACTTGGATACGCGTGATAGGCTTATGCCTTTACCTAAGCTTCTTGACGGCAATCAAGTGATGAAAATCCTTAATCTGAAACCTTCACCTGTTTTAGGTGAAATTATGGCGGCTCTTCGTGACGCTCAGCTAGAAGGTTCGGTTATTTCCAAAGAGGATGCTATAAATTTCGTCAAAAAATTTTACTTTTCTGAATTTTAATGCAATATTTTTACAAAAATTTACAAAAATTTTTTTATTTAAAATTGGTCTTTTTTCTTTTTTTTTTGTTTATTTTATTAAAATTATTGTCAAAATTTAAAAAAAATGTTTTAAAATATCTTATTTTTATAAAAATATTCAAAATATCATCTTTACATTAACTTAACATTGTGGCGCTAAATAGCAATTTTGAAAAGTGACAGCTTTTAATTTAATCATACTGTTGATATAATGGCAATAGAAAATACTCAGACGGTTTATGATTAGTAAGATAAGTAGTGTAGACAACAGAATAAATACCCCGAATTGGGATGCGAAAAATCAGCAGCCTGCATTCAACGGATTAGGTGATGCAATTTTGCTGGGTATGCAGCTTTGCGAGAAAAATCCAATGCTGAATGTAACTTTTCTTGATTTATTTACAGCCATAATACCGCGTACTGTTTTAGAAACAAAAGAGTCAAACGTATATGCCGGAATGGAGGCATTTCGTCGTGAATCTTCAGGTTTAATTGTAAACTGTCTTTTGCCGAGTTTTGTAGTTATGGGTGTTGCTGCATTATTGCAAAAACTGGGTGTAGTCAAGGGTGTTAACGGAATGTCCAAGGTCTGGGCAAATGAAGACTCTTTGCGAATTGTTCAGAAATATCTTCAAGGTGCTGAGGGCGAAGGTTCTGTCAAGCTTGAGAGGGCGTTGACATCGTTTATAAACGATCTTACGGGCGTTGACGGTAATGCCAAGAAGGCATTTAAAGAATATGATTTGAAATCCGGTATTAAGTCGGTAGCTAAATCTTCATTACTTAAAAATGAGAAAAAGCTTTTGAATAAAGGTTATATTGATATCGCAAATAAAACTCATATGAGTGAATATCTTGAGCTTGACGGAAAAGTATTAAGTAAAAATCTTAAGGGTTATCTGGAAGATTTTGTGAAAGTTTCTAAGGCATTAGGAAAAAATGGCGTAAAAACTTCAGCGGATTATGCCAAATTTTTCAACAAATCAATAAAACTTGTTAATCTGAAAAGTTTTGCAGGACTGGGTATAATCTTGCCGCTAGCTATATCGATGCAGCCTATAAACAGGTGGATAACGGCAAGACATTCAGGTGTTAAAGGTGCTCCGATATATAAAGATTTTGCCAAAAGCGACTTCCAACATGAAATGTCGCCAAAAGAAAAATCTGCGCTTTTAAAACAAAAATTTATTTCAGTAGGCTCTATGATAGGCGTTATGCTAATGTCCATGAGATTTAAATTGCCAAGCAAGCAAATGTTACAATTCAAAGGTATATTCCCTACAATGGATCAGGCAAGATTAATTTCTACAGCCACCTTTGCAAGTCGTATGATGGCTTCAGAAGACAAAAATGAACTTAAAGAAGCAACAATCCGCGATATAGCAACCTTCTCAAGTCTTTATTTTTTAGGCGATTATGCTGCAAAAGGTGTTGCGACGCTTATTGAGAAACTAAAACCTGATGTTAAATTACTTAACAGGTTAAAAGAAGTTCCAAAAGATGCAAATGCATTGAAAAAATTCGGTCATTGGATAAAAGATGTAAGTCTGAAATCTTCTGATGAAGTTGTGGGTAAAACAGCAAGAAATCTTCGTTCATTGTGTCAGATAGGCAATTTAGCGTTTTCGTTATTAGCTTTGGGTATATTCATACCTTTATATACTCGTACTCAAACCAATAGAAAACGTGAGGCGGAACTTAGAAAAATTGCAGAATCAATTAATTCAACAAACGGCTTTTTGAAAGCCCAGATAAAAAATAACTCACCTAATTTTAAATCTTTTTTTAGTTTACAATAGGAATACATTATGAAAGTACGGCAAATTGATCAACAACTGAATATGCAAAGGAAATCAAAGCCTCAATTCACAGGAGCTGCGGATCTGGGTGTAATGTTTTTAAGATTTTTGGATACAAACCAGGCTTGGGGTGCAACGGCTGTAGATTTTTCTTGCATGGTGGCACCGAGATCAATTACTGATTTTACTCGTAATCCTCAAGCAGGCGCTGAGACTTTGCGCAGAGAATCCAGCGGTACTATTAACCATGCTGCCGTTGGTCTGGTATATGGCCCGCTTGCCGGTTTGTTGCTGTCTGCCGTTATTAATTCAAAATACGGTATTAAAGCTAATAATATTTATGCAGGTTCCGATGCCATTGATATCTTAAGTAAGTTCAGGTATGATGTTTTGAAATCCGGCAGCAGTAATAATATTGTTGACTACTCAAAACTTGTTGCTTCAAGTATTTCAACAGCTGACGGCGAAAAATTTCTTTCAAATGCCGCACAAAACAGATTTGCACAAATTTTGGCGGATGATATTGTTTCACCTGCAAAACAAAATCGAATGCTGCTTAGAGATGTTGTTCTCTCCGATTTAGAGTCTGAGGCAAATGTGATGATTAAGTCAGGCAATAAAGAGGTTAAAACAAATTTAAGCGATATTATTGAGAATATTACTTCGTTGTCCAAAGCTTTATTTAAGGATAAAGTTGTTGATTCCTTCCAGGCAGCTGCAAAATTTGAGGATGTAAATTTTGTAAAATATTTGAAAAATTTCGGACTGAGAAGATCAGTTCTGGGGCTTGGTATTGCATCAGCTATAGGTTGCTGTATACAGCCGTTAAACATTTATCTTACTAAAAAGAAAACAGGCAGTGACGGTTTTGTCGGTGTTGAAGGTCGTGAAAAAGATAATACCTTCGGTTTTAAATTGTTAAAAGCTGGTGTAGCTGCTTCATTTGGTACGATGGTTTACGGCTTGATTACCAAATTTAATCCGAAAAACTTCTTGCCTAATATTCAGTATAAAGGCTTAACTCCTACACTTAATCAGTTTAAGCTTGTATACGGATTGACCATTATATCAAGATTTTTAGTAGCTCGTGATAAGGATGAACTTCGTGAAGCTGCTGTCAAGGATACTCTTGGGTATCTAAGCTGGCTTGTTTTTGGCAATTTTGTTGCCAGAGGAACCCTCAAAGCACTTGATAAGAATCTTGTAGGTAAAACAAGAGATGAAATTCTATACAATGCCTTGAAAAAAGCAGAAATTTCAACTGTCAAAGACGGCAGAGCACTTTCATTCGGAGAGCTTTTAAAACTTTTACCTAAAACAGACAAAGCAGCAAGAAAGAGCCTGAGATATTTGAACGTTGCTCAACTTGCTGGTTATGTTTTCTCAGGTCTTGTTCTTGGTATTGGTATTCCGAAACTTAATATTTTTATGACTAACAGAAGTGAACAAAAACGCGCGATGAAACGTACTATTGCTTCTGAGAATATTATGTTCAGACCCGAAAATATGGCTTTTTTGAGCAACAGTATGAATTTTACTTCAAATAAAATTTTAAATGACAAATAATTATAATGAACAATCAACTTTGTGCATTTGCACCTGATACAACCTCAATAATTTCCTGTGTAATAGCAAATTGTCTTGTTTTGTTGTATTGAATTGACAGTTCGGTAAGCATTTTTTCGGCATTTGAAGTTGCTGCAGACATTGCAGTCATTCTTGAGGCTAGTTCTGATGCTTGTGCCTCCAATAATGCTTGATAAATTATATTTGTAATGTACAAAGGTACAATTTTCTGCAAAATACTTTCTTTATTGGGTTCAAATTCCATTAAAGGATCAATATGATGTTCATTTTCAAGCGCAGGTTTTTGTACGGGTAACACAATCCAATCCTCTGTATAATAGCTCATCATATTTTTAAATCTTGTGGTCACAATTTCTATTCTGTCGATTTTTTCTTCTACAAAATATCCCGCTATATCATTTGTAATAATATTTGCACCTTCGGGTGTAGGTTCATTTGCAATACTCAGATATTCTCCCACTATTTCGCAGTTTAAATTTTTGCATTTTTTCCTTAATGCGGAGATTCCTTTTTGACCTACTACAAATAATTTACATTTTATGCCCTGTTCGGCATAATCCTCAATAAGTTTAATCGTTTTTCTTATAACGTTTGCGTTGTATGCTCCGGCAAGCCCTTTATTAGAGGTCAGAACAAGTATTCCGGCTTCATTTACCGGTCGGGATTTCAAAAGCTTCGGGTAATTGTTTATCGGTTGATTAATATTTACGCTGAATTTATCCAAAGCCCCCAATGAATTCAAAAGCTTTGAAAACATTGTGTTAAGTTCAGCGGTAAACGGTCTGGATGCTTTTACTGCATTTTCGGCACGTTTAACCTTAGCTGCGGCTACCATTTTCATTGCTCGCGTAATTTTTTTTGTGCTTTGGACACTTTGTATTCTGTTTTTTATGTCTTTCAAATTTGCCATTTGTGATTCCTGTTAAAATGTTTTTTTAAAGTTTAGAAGTGCTTGTATTAATTCTTTTTGATCATCGTCACCAAGTGCACTGCCATCGTTTAAGTTGTCTGCAAGTGTTTTTAAGTTGTTATTAAGGTGTATAAACCATTCTTTTTTAAATTTTGCGATATCACTTGTTTTAACATCATCAAGAATTCCCTCATTAGCGGCAAACAATATGCTGACCTGCTCAGCCACACTCAGGGGATTGTATTGCGGTTGTTTGAGAACTTCGGTGAGCTTTTCGCCTCTAAGCAGTTGATTTTTTGTAGCTTGATCAAGATCGGATGCAAATTGTGCGAAAGCCTCAAGTTCTCTGTATTGTGCGAGGTTAAGCCTTAACTGACCGGCTACTTGTTTAATTGCTTTTGTTTGAGCTGCACCACCGACACGTGACACTGAAATACCTGCATTTATAGCCGGCCTTACCCCTGCATTAAACAATCCTGATTCCAAAAATATTTGGCCGTCTGTGATTGAAATTACGTTGGTCGGAATGTATGCTGAAACATCGCCCGCCTGAGTTTCAATAATCGGCAGTGCTGTAATACTTCCACCGCCAAGTTCATCATTTAGCTTTACCGCACGTTCAAGAAGTCTTGAGTGCAGGTAAAATACATCTCCCGGGTATGCTTCACGTCCCGGCGGTCTTTTTAACAGCAAGCTCATTGCGCGGTATGCCTGTGCGTGTTTTGATAAATCATCATACACTATTAAAACTGACTTGCCTTGCTCCATAAATTCTTCACCTACGGCAACCCCGGCAAACGGTGCAATATACTGTAACGGTGCCGATTCATCGGCTGTTGCGGATACTATTATTGTGTAATCCATTGCACCATGTTCTTCTAAGGTTTTTGCAAGTTGTGCTACCGTTGAAGCTTTTTGACCTATTGCAACATATATACATATTACGTCAGTATCTTTTTGATTGATTATTGTGTCAATAGCGATTGCTGTTTTACCTGTTTGCCTGTCACCGATAATTAGTTCCCGCTGTCCCCTGCCGATTGGTGTTAACCCGTCAATTGCGGTTAAACCGGTTTGTAACGGCTGGTGTACTGATCGGCGGGCAACTATACCCGGCGCTACACGTTCTATAGGGCGTGTTTTTGTGTATTCAATTTCACCTTTTCCATCAAGTGATTTCCCTGTCGGGTCTATTATTCGTCCGATTAGGTTGTCACCAACCGGTACGGATGCTATTCGACCGGTTGTCTTTACGGTCATACCTTCTTTGATTTTTGTGTAGTCTCCTAAAATTACTACACCTACGTTATCTTCATCTAGGTTCATTGTAATACCCAGTGTGTCCTTGCCGTCATCAAAAACTACAAGTTCACTGGACATAACGTTTCTCAAGCCATACACTCGGGCTATTCCGTCTCCTACTTCTAAAACGCTTCCTGTGTTAGCTACTTCTGTTTGTATTTCATAATTCTCAATTCTGTTCTTGATTATTGAACTGATTTCATCAGGTTGTATTAGTGTCATATGCTCCCCTTTATTATATTCTTACTTAAGTTTTCAAGTTTATTCTTTATACTTGTATCGATTACATTGTCGTCTATGCGGATTAGTAAACCTCCAATTATTGCCTCGTCTTTTTGCCATTGCGCTCGGATTTTTTTATTGAGTTTTTCTTGCAATTTAGTAATAATTTTTTGCTTGTATTTATCTGATACATCAACTGCTGCTATAATTGTAACATTTTTTATGTTATTTATTTCATCTAACTTTTGTTTATACGACTCGATTATTTCTTCCAGTTCGTTAAAACGATTTTTTTCGGCTATAATTTTTAGGAAATTCAGTATTCTGAGGTTAATTTGGTTGATAAAGATATCGTCGATTATTTCTAATTTTTTTCCTATGGACACAGTGGGTGTAGTCAGAACTTTTTTTAAATCATCGGAGCTGTTTATAATTTTTGAAATTGTGTTAAGCTCTGATAAAATATCTTCATTTGACATTATACCGTCCTGACTCATTTTTATTAATGCGTCCGCGTATGTTTTAGCAGATTGCGATATTCTCATAATTCCACCCCGTCAATTTCGTTAATACTGTCTTCAATGAATTTTTCGTGTAAACTGCTATTTTCATTGAGTTTTTGTATGATATTTTGTTTTGCTTGTTCTATCGAACTTTGCAATGTTTGTCGGGTAAGTTCGTTGGATAATTTCTTTTCTTCGGCCATAATCGACCGCATAACATTTGTTTTAATATTTTCCACCTGTGTTTCAGTATTTTTTATTATGCCTTGCGTAAGGTTTTTGGCATTTTCCTGGGCATTTTTCAGTTGTTCAGCAATTTCGTTATCAGTATTTGCAGCCGTCTTTTGGGCGGATTGTAACTCTTTTGCGGCAGTTTCCTTCTCTTGTTGGGCATTTTCTATTGCAGTTGATATATCATTTTTAATTTTTTCAATAATGCCTGCCAAATCTATTTTGGTAAATACTATTGCCAGTATTATCACCAAAATAGCAAAGTTAAATGTGTTTGATTCTACAATCAGATTCCAAAATTCAGTCATTTTTATCCTAATATTTTTGTAGTGATAATTTCGGTTAATTCATCAACCGTGTTTTTAAGTTTTGATTTTAATTCAAAATTTTGTGCCTGAAGATCAGCTTTCTGATTACTAAGTTCTTCAGACGAATCATTTTTGGCTTTTTGAAGTATTTCTTTTGAAATTAAATTTGCATTTTCAGTCCCGGACAAAATAATTTTTTTACTGTCTTCAAGGGCTTTATTCAACTTATTTTCACGATCTTTTAGTATTCCGTACGCTTGTTCGTGTGAATTTTTTGCTTCATTTAAAGTATCATCAACAATTTTTTCACGCTTGGTAATAATGTCAGTCAATGGGGCATAAAATACCTTGTTCATAAGAAATACGAACACAAGAAAACTTATTGCTGATACTAAAAAAGTTGCATTAAATTCCATACAAACCTCGGTTACATCAAGCCGACCAACTTGGCAGCTATAACAAATGCGTATAATGCGCAGGCTTCTGATAATGCTGCACCAAGAAGGAAGAAGCCGAATGCTTTACCGGAAACCTCAGGTTGTCTTGAAATTGCATCCATTAAACCTTTCGTGGCAAATCCTATACCAAGACCTGCACCTATTGCTCCAAAACCGATTGCAACGCCACCGCCTAATTGTGCCAAATCAGAAATTGTTTTTAATTCTTCCATTATTTATCTCCTTATTAAATTTAGTGTTCATCCCCAGTTGCGGATGAAACATATGCTATTGTTAACATCATAAACACTGTTGCCTGTATAAATGCAACCAGTATTTCAAATAACATTACCGGAAGCGGAAGCAGGTATGCAAACACTCCCAGTGCTACGGTTACTAAAATTTCTCCTGCAAAAATGTTTGCGAAAAGTCGGATTGCGAGGCTTAAGGGTCTTGTAATCATTTCTAACAGCTCTACTAAGAACATGATTATTCCCGTGAAACTGAACTCGTGCAGGAAAAACTTGAGTCCTTTTTTCTTTAGCCCCATACCTACGTAGTATATCAAAACTATAACTGCCATTGCCGCAGTCAGATTCAAATCATTTGTAGGTGAAGCTAATTCTCCGTTTTTTAAATGTATAATTCTTAGAGGCAATTGCCCCATAAGGTTAGCAATTAGTATAAACAAAAATAATGACGCCACGAGGGGTACGTGTTTTTTGTTATCATTGGCTATCATGGTGTCCAATATACCCCAGAAAAAACGCATCAAGCTTTCTGATACTGCTTGTAGTTTGCCGGGGATTATTGAAAGATTTCGTGTTGATATATATGCAAACGCCAACACAACTAACATGGCAAACCACATTGTAAATATAGTATCCAGATTGAATGAAAATCCATGCCCGCCTATTGCAATGCTATAAACCCAATGTCCGGTTTCGCTCATTTTCTCTCCTTGTGAACTTATTTTAACTCAATGAAAAAAAATTAGCAAATTTTTTTTGTTTATTATAGAATATGACTTGAGTATATTTGTACTAGAGGGAGAAATGGAGCTTATAACACTTGAGGAAGTTGATTCTACAAATAATTATGCCAAGAAAAATTTGAAAAATTTTTCAGACAAGACTGTTATACGTGCTTTAAGGCAAATTTCAGGCAGAGGCAGATTAAACAGAAGATGGGTTGACTTAGGTGAAAATAATTTATTTTTATCTGTTGTATTAAAACCCTCCGAGACTTTTAGCAGTGTTTATACAAATCTTACTCAATATTTATCTGTTATTTTGTGTCAGTTGTTTGAAGAATACGGTTTGCATCCCGAAATCAAATGGCCTAATGATGTTCTAATTAACGGTAAAAAGATTGCGGGAATTTTGTGTGAAACAATAATGCAGGGTGCTGCTTTAAAAGGTCTGGTATTGGGTGTGGGAATTAATCTTAATTCAACTTCAAGCGAGCTTGTATCTATCCCAGGTAATGCTGCCACCTCTGTTAATCTGGAGATTGATCGTGAGGTTAATCCGGACAATTTTCTGGATATGTTTTTAAAACTTTTTTTTAAAAATTATGACGAGTTTTTAGAAAAGGGTTTTGAATTTATTAAATCGGACTATTTAAGCAGAGCATGTTTTCTTAATAAACAGATACAAGTTGAAGTTTTAAATGAAACAAAATACGGAATTGCAAAGTTTGTGAATGATTCGGGTGAATTAGTTTTATACAATAACGGGAAAGAATTTACCCTTAATATAGGTGATATATTATAACGAAAGGAATATAAAAATATGACAAAAAAGCTTATTAAGGTTATGGATACCTCGTTCAGAGACGGATTTCAATCAGTATACGGTGCGAGGGTATTTGTTGATGATTTTATACCGGCATTACAGTCTGCAGTAGAGGCAGGTATTTGCCATTTTGAAGTTGCCGGAGGTGCAAGGTTTCAGTCGCCTATTTTCTACTGTAATGAGAATGCTTTTGAAACTATGGACAAAATTAGAGCGGCTGTCGGACCGGATATTAATTTACAATCACTTGCCCGTGGGGTGAATGTTGTTGGTTTGGATTCTCAGCCGAGAGATATTATCAATCTTCATGCAAAAATGTTTAAAAAACACGGTGTTACTACTGTTCGCAATTTTGACGCTTTAAATGATGTTAATAATCTGATATATTCAGGTCAGTGTATAAAAGACAACGGTTTAAAACATGAAATCACAATTACGATGATGGAGCTTCCGATAGGTTGTACCGGTGCACATGATGTTGCATTTTATGAAAAGGTTTTGAGAAATATTTTGGATGCAGAAATTCCGTTCGATTCTTTGGCATTTAAAGATGCATCAGGTACATCTTCACCAAGAAAGGTATATGAAACGGTTAAACGCACGCGAGAGATACTTGGTGAGGGTATGCATATAAGGTTCCATTCGCACGAAACCGCAGGAACAGGTTTAGCTGCATATTTAGCGGCATTGGATGGTGGCGCTGACGGTATTGATTTATCTATGAAACCCGTTTCGGGTGGTACTGCTCAGCCTGATATTGTTTCCATGTGGCATGCTTTGAAAGGTACAGAATATGATCTTGGTGTTCATATCGAAAAGATTCTTGAAACCGAGGAGGTTTTCAAAGATTGTATGAAAGATTACTTCCTGCCACCAGAGGCTTTAGCAGTTAATCCGATGATTATTCAATCACCTTTGCCGGGTGGTGCTTTAACTGCAAATACTCAAATGCTCCGTGATAACGGAATAATGGATAAATATCCCGAGATTGTTTCTGCTATGAAAGAGGTTGTTGAAAAAGGCGGTTTCGGAACTTCTGTTACACCTGTTTCTCAATTCTATTTTCAACAGGCATTTAACAATGTAATGTTCGGTAAATGGAAGAAAATTGCTGAAGGATACGGTAAAATGGTTCTCGGCTATTTCGGTAAAACTCCTTGTGTACCGGATAGCGAAGTGGTTACCCTTGCTTCAGAACAGTTAAAATTAAAGCCTACTAATGAATGTGTTGTGGACATTAACGATAAAGACCCGAACAAGGGTATCGCAGCTGCTTGTAAAATGCTTAAAGATGCGGGTTTGCAGGAAACTGACGAAAATATATTTATTGCAGCAGCCTGCAAGGAAAAAGGTATACTATTCCTTGAGGGTAAGGGTACGATTGGTGTCAGAAAATGCGAGAAGAAAGAAGATAACCAAGAAGTATCATCAAACGCGTATACTGTTATGATTAACGGCAAAAAATATGCCGTAGCACTTGAAGGTGAAAAAGCAACGGTTAACGGGAAATTGTATGATTTTTCAATTAAATCCGGAATTGAAGCAAAACAGTCGGTAGGTGGCGAAGGCACACCGGTTAAAGCGGCTTTGCCGGGAACTGTTTTGAAAGTTCTTGTTGAGGAGGGCGATAATATTGAAGCAGGCGATGTGCTTGCAGTTGTTGAAGCTATGAAAATGGAAACTGAAATTAAATCTCCCGTTGGCGGTGTTGTCCAGACCGTTGAGATTGAGGTTGGAAATCACGTTCAAACAGGGCAGATTCTTGTGACTGTAGCATAATTAATAAGGATATAATAAAATGAATATAATTGAAAGTTTAGAAAAATTATGGTCATCAACCGGTATTGCTAATTTTATTCAGCCGTTTGATCCAAATATTACAAACAGTTTTGAGCAATTTCTTCATCAATACGGCTCGCTGATTATGATTTTGGTTTGTTTATTTTTGTTGTGGCTTGGTATTAAGAAACAATTTGAACCGTTATTGCTTGTTCCTATTGCATTTGGCGGGTTGTTGTCCAATATACCTGTTGCAGATATTGCAGGAGCAAACGGTTTTTTGGGAATTATATATGAAGCGGGAATTCACAAAGGGATTTTTCCACTGATAATTTTTATGGGTGTCGGTGCAATGACAGATTTTGGCCCTTTAATTGCCAATCCTAAAACTGCCTTATTAGGTGGTGCCGCTCAGTTTGGTATTTTTGGCGCTTTATTACTTGCTTTGTGTGTATTTGGATTTACATTGCCGCAATCTGCTGCAATTGGTATTATTGGCGGGGCGGACGGACCTACTTCAATTTATGTTACCTCTAAACTCGCTCCGGAGTTATTAGGTGCTATTGCCGTTGCGGCATATTCTTATATGGCTTTAGTACCCGTTATTCAACCTCCTATTATGAAACTTTTGACTTCTGAGCATGAACGTAAAATCCAGATGTCACAATTGAGAAATGTTACTAAACGTGAAAAAATTGTATTTCCCATTGTTGTTTTGGGGCTTTGTATAATATTTCTGCCGGATGCGTGCCCGTTAATCGGTGCTTTGACGTTCGGAAATTTGTGTAAAGAATGCGGTGTTGTTGATAGACTATCTGATACAATGCAAAATGCGTTGATTAATATTGTTACTATTTTCCTTGGTTTATCTGTCGGCTCCAAGTTGTCAAGTGAACAATTTTTGACTTTGCAGACATTGTTTATTTTAATTCTTGGTGTACTTGCATTTGCATTTGCTACAGCAGGTGGCGTGATATTTGCCAAGATTATGAATGTTTTTTCTTACTTTATGCATAAAGTATTTAAAAAACCGCTCAATCTCATTAATCCGCTTATAGGCTCTGCGGGTGTTTCGGCTGTGCCCATGGCTGCTCGTGTGGCAAATAAAGTCGGCCTTGAAGCTAATGATCAAAATTACCTGTTAATGCACGCTATGGGACCTAATGTTGCCGGTGTTATCGGCTCCGGTGTTGCTGCGGGTATTTTACTGGCTTTGTGCGGTTAAGATAATTTCTACGGGTATTGATTTTTTTAAATAAATCTTTACCCGTTTTTTACTTTGAATTTTTTTGTAATAGTATTTTATTATGAGTATGTTATACAAAAAATCAGGGGTGGATATTTTGGAAGCGGAAAAGTTATGTTATTCGCTCGGTTTTTTGGGTAAGAATTTTAATGATTTTTCCGGTGAGTTTTGCCATGGCGGGTTGAAAATTTTTCATTGCTGTGACGGTATTGGTACTAAGATTATTCCTTTGTACGAAAAAAAATATTTTAAAACTATTGCTATCGACCTTGTTGCTGCTAATTTAAATGACTTGGTTACCAAAAATGCAAAAGCTGTTGCCTTTTGTGATTATATTGCCGTTAATAAACTGGATAGTCATTTGGTTTGTCAGATTATATCTGAATTACAGAAGATTTTAAAAGAATGCGATTGCACTCTTATTGGTGGTGAAACATCTGAAATGCCTGCGTTATTGAAGAAAGGTTGCATTGATATTTGCGGTTTTGCTACCGGAATTGCTTATTCTGATACGAGTTGTGTTGAGTTTGCTGACGGCGATCTCATTATTGCTCTCAAGTCTAATGGTGTTCATGCAAACGGTTTTTCTCTTATACGTAGATTGTTTAGCGAGGGTAAGTTGTCTGAGTATGAATTTGAAAAATGTTTGGCACCTTCGTTTATTTATTATAACACTGTGCGTAAGCTTTGGGATAATAATCTAATCAAGTCTGCCGCAAACATTACAGGCGGAGGTATTGTTGCTAATCTCAAAAGAATTTTTCCGGATAGTTTCTCTTACAGTTTGGATTTTTCGACTATTCCTAAGCAGAATATTTACGAAAAATTGTATCAGTTATGTGGTGATGAGATCTATTGTATTTTTAATTGCGGTGTCGGTTTTTGTATTGTAGCTGATGAAAAAAATTGTGACTGTATATTTGATATTTGTAAAAGCTTCGAGCCGTTTATTTTTGGAAAGGTTGTGAAAAATGACAAAACATATTGCTGTGATGGGTTCAGGCGAAGGAACTAACTTTCAGGCTATTGCGAATTTCTTTAAGGATAAGGATGTTAAAATTACGTGTTTATCCGATAACTTGAATGCAAAAATTCTTAAGCGTGCTGAGGATATGAAAATTGAACATCGTTATTTACCTTTTGAAGAAACGGCAGGTTATTTAGGTGTAAATAACTTTGATTTGATTGTGCTTGCAGGTTATATGAGAATACTTCCTGATGAGGTTTTGGAATTGGGCAGGTTTATTAATATTCACCCTTCTTTGTTGCCTGCATTTAAGGGTAAAGATGCAATCAGACGTGCATTTTTTGCAGGTGTGAAAGTAAGTGGTGTTACTGTTCACTGGGTAAGTGACGAACTCGACGGCGGTAAAATTATTGCTCAATATCCGGTTTTGATTGGTAACCTTATGCATTTTGATGAATTTGAGTCCGAAATTCACAGGGTTGAACATATTCTGTACCCGCTTGTTGTTGATAAGCTGTTAAAGGATGAAGTTTTCGATTTTTCAGATATGATGACTTCAATCAGTAATTGTGAGGGGTGCGGCAGATGTCATTGAAGGTTCTTGTTTATGGCTGTGGGGCAAGAGAGCAAGCCATAAAAGATTCTATAAAACATTCTGCTTTATGTAAGCAAATTGTTGAATCTATATGTCAAAATCCTGATTTGATAATTTTCGGTCCCGAACAACCGATTTGTGACGGACTTGTTGATTATTATTCTTCCTTAGGCATCAAATGTATTGGCGTTGATAAGAAATTTTCGGTACTTGAAAGTTCTAAATTGTCCGCAAAAAAGTTTATGGTTAACCACGGTATTAAATGTGCAAAACTCTTGCCTGTTGAATCCGATATTTTCCCTCAAGTCGTTAAAGCAGATGGGCTTTGTAAAGGTAAGGGAGTCAAGGTGGTTTATAATCAGGCGGAAAAAGATGAATTTACAAGGTTTATTCCTAAACCGTATTTTATTGAAGAATATTTGAAGGGCGATGAAATTTCTGTTATGTCATATTTTAACGGGCAAAAACTCATAAATTTCTGCCCTGCAAGAGATTTTAAACGCTTGAGTGCTGATATTAAATCTCCCAACACAGGTGGAATGGGGGCTTATTGTCCGGTTGACTTGTCTGAATTACAAATGAACAGATTGGAAAAATATTTGAATTTATTGGAAAAAGCGCTAATTCTCGAGGGTGCAAAGTTTAACGGTTTTGTTTATTCGGGTTTAATTTGGACAAAAAATGATTGGTACGTTTTGGAATATAATGTACGTTTGGGTGACCCTGAATGCCAAGCTATTTTAAATTTTCTGGATAATGATTTTCTTGAGATTATTCTCAATGGTGAAAAACCCGTTTATAAAAAAGGATATTCTGCTTGTCTTACCGTTGCAAGTGAAGGTTATCCTTATAATCCGATTATTGGTGATGAAATTATTCTTCCGGTAGATGATAGTGTTAAAGTTTATTTTGCAGGTGTCAAACAAATTGATAATCGCTTATATTCTAATGGCGGCAGAGTTCTTTCCTTGTGTAATGTTAGTGATAACCCTTTTCCTGTTCTTAAAGATTATGCTGACAAAATTATTATGCGACATAAAATTTTTAGAAATGATATAAACATTTTTTAATATTTTGTGTATAATATGTATATATATTTTTGAATGAGGGATTTATATGTCAATTGATGATGCTTTGGTTATGATACTTGCAGGCGGTGAAGGCAAAAGACTTTATCCTTTGACCAAGGATAGAGCAAAACCTGCTGTACCTTTTGGCGGTCGTTACAGAATTATTGATTTCGTTATTAATAATTTTATTAATTCCGGATTTTTTAAGATAAAAGTTCTAACGCAATATAAATCGGATTCTTTAAATAAACATATTACACGCGGATGGATGTTGTCCCCATTTCTTAATCAGTATATAGATCTTGCACCTGCTCAGATGAGAACCGGTAATGATTGGTATCGCGGAACTGCTGATGCAATTTTTCAGAATATTTTTCATATTGTAGATGAGGATCCGACTTATGTTTGTATTTTCGGCGGTGATCATATCTATAAAATGGATGTTACTCAGATGCTTGATTTTCATAAAATTAAAAATGCGGATTTATCAATTTCTGCTATTCCTATTCCCGTTGAAGAGGCTTCTGAGTTCGGAATTATAGAGGTGGACGAAAATTGGCGCCTGATTAATTTCGTTGAAAAGCCTAAATCCGCCCCTAAAACTATTCCGGGTAATCCTAATATGTGCTTGGCTTCTATGGGAAATTATATTTTTAATAAAGATATTTTGCTTGAAGCACTTATTAAGGATGATAAAATCGAAGATTCAAGTCATGATTTCGGCAAAAATGTTATTCCTATGCTGTTGAATGAAGGCAAAAATATCTATATATATAATTTTTATGATAATACTTTTGCAGGATTTTCGGAGGCGGAGCGGGGATATTGGCGTGATGTTGGTAGTATTGATGCGTATTGGCAGGCTAATATGGACCTTTTGGAGGCCTCTCCCGAATTCGATTTGTATTCCAAAGATTGGCCTATCAGAACCTTTAATTACAATTATCCGCCTGCAAAATTTATTTGGCAGGATGGTGATCGTGTAGGTATGGCAACTAATTCGATGGTATCCGAAGGGTGTATTGTCTCCGGTGGTATGCTTTCTCACTGTGTTTTGTCTCCTAAAGTCAGAATAAACAGTTATTCAATGGTTTGTGACAGTATTTTAATGGAAAATGTTGATGTTGGTCGGTATTCTAAAATCCGGAAAGCTATTATCGATAAAAATGTTAAAATCCCGCCTAATACCCGTATTGGCTATAACTGGCAAGAGGATATTAACAGAGGTTTTTTGGTTTCCCCGGGTGGTGTTACTGTCGTGCCTAAAGGTACTATTTTATAATTTTTACATTGATGTTATCATTTTCGTGTTATTCTTTGCTTAATATTTATTAATATATTACGTTATTTGGGCAATTCTCTATATTTACTTTCTTTACTTACTTGGGTAGGATTATGGCATCAATTAGTTCAATACGCAATTTTTCTTTTTTAAGTGCTTATGACAAATTCAGTTGTAAGATTACCCGTGTTGCTTTGGATGCCGTTGGCAGCAGAGAAAAGCTGCCTACTATCTCTAATCCTAAAACCGTTAAATGTATTGATTGGATTGGTAAAAATCTCTCCTCTGCTGAAAATCGATTAATTTTAGGCGCATCAGCTCTTTTATCCCAACCCTTTATTGATGCCTCCAACAAAGATGTTGATGCCAAAACTCGCCGTTATTCCATTTGCAGAACTGTAGCTAAGATTATTGCCGGTACTTTGACTGGTTTTACTATTCGTAAGCTATGTATTAAATCTATTGATGCATTCACCAAGTTGCCCTCCGAAATTAAACCTGATATGAAATTCAAAAACTTAAGAAAATTGTTGACACCTACTATTAAGTTTTCCGCAGAAGAGCTCGCGCAGTATAAAAATACGCTCGGAACAATTTTGGCACTGGGAATTATGGTATTTACCAACTTTTTGATTGATGCACCTCTTACCAAAGCTCTAACTAATTTGTTCGCTGGAAAGGGGGATGCTAAATGAATATAGCCCAACTTTTCAATAATTTTAAAAATACTATTCTCACAAAATACGGCTCTAATCCTGCTAAAATGCTTATTTATACAGGCGTTTTGGGTTGGTTTTTATCATCTGCCGCTCAAGTAGTGGCTATCGCCGTTAATGACAAAATTCCCAAAGAACAAAAAATGTTCCTCATTCCTCAAGAAATTGGTGACGGTGCTATTAATGTTGTTTCATTTTTCTTGGTCACTTCTGTTATTAAAAATTTTGCCTCACGGCTGGTTTCTTCAGGCAGGCTGGCAACTCCTAAAATCAGAGAATTTTTGACTAATTCTGAGATTAATATTAAAACTAAAAATGGTTGGAAGGTTCTGCCGGGCTTCGATTTTTCAAAGTTCAATATAAAAAATATGACTAATTTTGACCAAATAAGTGATGAGTATAACAGCTTCAAAAATGGTGTTGATGTCATTGCTATGACCTTGGGATCAATTTTATCCTGTAACATTATTACCCCGATATTACGTAATAAATATGCGACTAACAGACAACGTAAAGTCCTTGCTGAATTTAATAAACCTGAAATTGGCGGGCTTAAATATCCTAAAGGAATTTCTATGGATACTTATCAAAAACAAGTTACAATGAAATTTTCTAAACCTTCTGCTTCACTAAAAATATAGTGTTGCTAAAAATCCGAATAATATTATGCTTATTAATGCCGTGAATGCTCCGATTAGTTTGTAAAATGGATCCAGGTGTTTCTTCTCCGGAAGTTTATTCAATCTGTTTATTATGAGTTTTGAGTAATCATTTTTCCATTCGGTTCGTGTTTTCTCAAATGAATTATGTAGAAGTTTTTTAAAAGTATACATATCTTCAAGATCTTTTCTTGCCAGTGGATTTGTTATTGCAATTTTTTTAATACGTATGCTTTCATTCTCGTTTAATTCGTTATCTATGTATGCTGAAAGATTATTTTTAAAATTTTCGTACTGTTTTGTATAATATTGGTTCGTGTCGTCGTTGTAATCCGTTAGTGAAAGTATGTGATTAACAATTTTTTTGGACTGCATATAAATTTCACGACATTTAGGGCATTTGCGCAGGTGATCATCAACGTATGCCTTTAACCTTGAATTCAGTTTATCTTCTGCATAAAAGCTCATAAGTGCTATGACCTGGTTGCATGTTAATTCGTTTTCCATTATGTACTCCTTATATATATGATTTAAGACCATCTTGAAGTTTGCCTCGTGCTCTGGCTATTCTCGATTTTACCGTACCTACACTTGAATTTGTTACTTCGGCTATTTCTTCATAGCTTAATCCTTGCAGTTCTCTCAAAATTATCGCTATGCGAAATTGCTCGGGTAAATCCTGTATTGCCAGCTTAATCATTTCTTCTAATTCTGTTGAAAGACATTTTTCGTGCGGTTTACATTTTTTGTCCGGTAACTGAGTTTTTAGTGAATTGTCATGTTCATCTTCATCTATTGATATTACGTCAGGGCGGCGCTGTTTTTTTCTTAGTTCATCGTAAAACAAGTTTGATATTATTTGGTTAAGCCAACTTTTGAAGTTTTTCGGATTTTTTAGAGTATGAATGTTTCTTGCCAGTTTTAACAGTGCTTCTTGTGTTAAATCTGCCACATTTTCACGTTTTTTGCTTAGGTATGAAAATGCTGCAAATACATTTTTCTGCTCCCGTCTTATTAATTCTTCCAGTGCTTTTAGGTCGTCTTTTTGGGATAGCACAACCAATTCTTCTGGTGACATCTTTTTGTAATTGTTTCCCGGCATAAAATTCTCCTTACTTTTATGGTAAGGAAAATTGTTTTAGAATTACTCATTCTTTACTATATAGTAGACCGGTTATATTTTTTTATTTAAAATTATACTATTTTTCGGCAATGTAACCGCGGATTGCACTGTATGCCGCGACATATGGTGACGAAAGATATATATAACCTTTTGTATTACCCATTCTGCCTTGAAAGTTTCTGTTTTGGGTTGAAAGACAAACCTCACCATCTGCAAGTATTCCGGCATGTATTCCTACACAAGGACCGCAACCCGGTGGTAAAACTACTGCCCCAGCTTCTATAAATATTTGAATTAATCCCTCAGAAAGTGATTTAAGGTAAATATCTTTTGATGCCGGACAAATTAGCAGTCTCGTTCCGTCTTTCACCTTGTTACCTTTTAAAATTTTTGCGGCTGTTCTCATATCTTCAAGTCGTCCGTTGGTGCATGTTCCTATATATATCTGGTCAACTTTTATCTTATCGAGTTCGTCAACGTGTTTCGTATTATCAACTGTGTGCGGGCAGGACACAGTGTGTTTGATGTCTTGTGCATTAATTTCAATTATTTTTTCATAAATTGCATCCGAATCCGGTTTAATTGTTCGAAATTTATTTTCTCTGCCGCGGCTTTTTAAATATTGTTTTGTTTTTTCGTCAGCGACAAAAAGAGCTGCTTTTGCACCCGCTTCCACTGCCATGTTGGCAAGTGTAAAACGTTCTGACATTTCCATGTTGTCTATTGTTTCGCCACAAAATTCAAGCGCTTTATATGTTGCTCCGTCTGCGCCAAGCATTCCTATCAAATGTAGCATAAGATCTTTTGAACAAATTCCTTCATTAAATTTGCCATTAACAACAATTTTGAATGTTGAAGGAACCTTAAGCCAAGTTTTCCCAAGTGCCATAGCAACAGCTATATCTGTAGAGCCCATACCTGTTGCAAAAGCGCCTAGTGCGCCTGAAGTGCAGGTATGAGAGTCTGCCCCTATCAGTATTTCACACGGGTTAACATAACTTTCTACTAAACGTTGGTGACAAACTCCTGAACCTACCTCTGATAGGATTGTGCCATAATCACGTGAAAAATTTCTCAAGGTTGTGTGCATATTTGAAAGTTCTTTTTTGGGACTTGGCGATGCGTGGTCAATGAAAAGGATTGTCCTTTCTGGATCGTGCAGTTTTTCTTTACCCAGTTTTTTGAATTCTTCTACGGTTAACGGCCCGGTACCATCTTGAACTGCTACTACATCAACCTTGGCTATTACCAGTTCTCCTGCTTTCACCGGTTTGCCAACGTGTTCGGATATTATTTTTTCTGCCAGAGTTTGTCCCATTTTGTTAAATCCTTATATTAGCTGCAATTTGTGTTTCTATTCGTTCTTTTATAGCACCTATCGGTTCATAGTATGGCGAAACTGTCATTATTTGTGCTGCAATGTCCGGATAATAATATATAAATTTTAATTCATCAGTCGTAAGCGGCTGTTGTGTGTGCACGTTTGCGTATCTGACAAGCTCAAGTATATTACGTGCTTCATGTTCATCTTTAAATTCAATTTCAAGATTATTGTATACGTTTCTGAAACCTTTAATTCCACCGTATTCACCTGTTGTAATCATTCGGCCGGTTTCAATTATCTCAGGTTCACCTCGACCCAATTCCTCAAAATCGTAAAGTTCATAATTCCTGCGGTCTTTAAGTGCGCCGTCTGCATGTATTCCTGATTCGTGTGCAAAAGCGTTGTCACCCACTGCAGGTTGATTTTTGGGTATTGGCACCCCGAAAGCATATGCAGTATACTTTGCCAGATGCCATGTTTTACTCAAATCAATATTTTCATCAATTTTATACTTGCCTTTAAATCCGGCTGATTTCAAAATCGCCAATAAACACGAAACAAGATCAGCATTGCCGGCTCGTTCACCCATTCCGTTAATCGCTGTATTTATGTAACTGTCTACACCTGCGTCTATTGCTGCTTTTGCACCCATAACTGAACATCCAACCGCCATTCCTAAGTCGTTATGAAAATGTAGTTCAATTGGCATTTGTGTTTCTTTTGCTATTTCATATATCCTGTCATATGTTGTTTTCGGATCTTCGTAGCCTAGTGTATCGCAGTACCTGAATCTGTGTGCACCACATTTTTTTGCTTCTTTTGCATAGCGTATTAAAAAGTCGATGTCGCTTCTTGAGGCATCTTCGGCGTTTACTCCTATGATTTCTGCCCCGTTTGTCACTGCGCATTCTACCGCTTCGCACGTCATTTTTAGTATATCATCAAGTGTTTTTTTACCCTGATACTTGCCTTGGGTCATCTGTTCTGATGTTGACTGGGACAGGTTTACGTATTTCAGTTTTGGTACGTTACTGAATGAATTCTCTACATCCGTTGCGATTGCTCTTATCCAGCCGGATAGCTTTGTTTTTTTTATTGCCCCGCGCTCAACTAACTCCAGATTCCCGTTTAAATAATTAATCTCGTGTTTTGTTGTTGGAAAACCAAATTCCGATTGCGTAATACCCATATCGTCAAGCATTATGTTTATTATTGTTTTTTGCAGCTTCGCAAGCCCCAATCGTGAGGTTTGTACTCCGTCTCTGTTTGTTACATCTATGAAGTATATTTTTCCCATGGTAGTCCCCTTTTTGTGTATATTATACACGAAATATTAATTACTTGCATTTTTAATGAAAGTTATTTACAATGTTAGCATACACTATGGATAAGTTGCTAGAAAAAAAGATTGACAAAGAGTTTAAAACCGGTAATGTAATATCTGCTATTGAATTATGTCAGATAGGTTTGCAAAATGATCCCACAAATGCTGAACTGCATGTTAGGCTGGGTGATTTGTTTTTGGCTTGGCATTTGGATATTTATAATTCTTGTCAATATATCGATGAGGCTATAACCGAATACCAGCGTGCCTTAGAAACTTACATTGATTCTGCTGAAATTTATTTTAAAATTGCTCAGGCGCAGTTTTATAAAGGTGATCTCGATAAAGCCATTAATTATCTTGATATGGCAATATCTAAAAATATTAAATTTGCAGATGCTTATTATCTTCTGGCTAAAACGTATACTAAAAAAGCAAGATTTTTAGAGGCTGCCTTAAACGCTAAAAAGGCTGTTAAATATAAACCTTTTAGAAATTCTTGTGCACACTTTCTTTTATATTCGTTATATAAAGTATCGTCATATAAATGTTTTAAAACAACTTTAAAAGCGAATTTCGAGCTTATGCTTTCATGGATTACTATGCCGTTTGATTTACAGGCATTGAAAAATGTGGTTAAATCTCTTTCATATCTGAAATTTATGCCGATGATGGTTAAGGGATTTTACATGATTCAGACAAAGGGTTTACAGGAAGCCATTGATGTATATGTACAGGCTATCGAAAAAGCTCCGGGTTTTGTGCCTTTGTATTGTCTATTAGGTGATATATACAGGTCGGTGGGTCAGTTTGATAATGCTATTACCGAGTATAAAATGGCAATTTGGCTTGATAGTTTGAACATTTCCGCATACCGTCATCTTTGTCAAGCTTATGAGGAACTTGGTGATTATGACAGTGCTGTTGAAATTTATGAAAAGCTTATTCAGATAATGCCAAATATCCCAGAATTTCATTCAAATCTTGCCAATATTCTTTACATAAAGGGTGATGCGGATGGTGCTGTTTCTCATTTTCAGGCTGCGGTTACTTTGAATCCTAACAAGCAGTGGACAAGTGTTATTAACCAGACTTTAGGTTATGTATTTCAGGAAAATAAATCCGATTTAAATGCTGCTATCAGTTCTTATCAAAGTGCCTATCTTTTAACTCCTGAGGATATTGATATTTATATTAACCTTGGCAGTGCTTTTTATGATAAAGAAGACTATAATAATGCGCTGGCTGTTTATAGAAATGCGCTTGACCTTGAACCTGAAAATGCAAGAATTCATTGTAATTTAGGTTTTTTATACTGGGGTAAGGGTGATATAGACGAAGCAATAAAAGAGTATGAGCTGGCTATAGAATATGATGAAAATTATGATATTGCATACAATAATCTCGGAGTAATATATCTTGATGATTTGGGCAGAGTGCAGAAGGCTATGGAATTGTTTAAAAAATCAGTTGAATGTAATCCAAATTATGCGCTTGCACACTTTAATCTGGCAAGATGTATTGCACTTACCGGTGACAAAATAGAGGCTGCAAAACTCTATCAAATTTCTCAAGATATTAATAAAGTTACCGGTGAAATAGATCCGCAAGATATTGTGGATAAGATTAACGGACTTTTTGATTAGTAAAGTTTGCTGTCTTTTATGTATTTACAACAGCATTTACAGGTAGTGTGAATCCGAAAGTTGAACCTTCACCGATTTTGGAATTTAAGAACACCTTGCCGTTATGATGTTTTTCTATGGTTGTTTTTACTAAATGAAGCCCAAGTCCGGTGCCTTTTATAGTATGCGTATCATTTTCTATTCTGTAAAATCTGTCAAATATTTTCTTTTGGTGCTCCGGTGATATACCGCAGCCTTCATCTTGAACAGTTACGACTATGTTGGCTTCTGAACCTCGGTATACACTTACTTTAATTTTTTTACCTTGTGGTGAATATTTTATTGCATTTGATAAAAGATTGCGCAAAGCTCTTTCAATGCTGTCATAATTAAACAAAATTTCGGGAATTTCGCCATCTTTGAAAATTTCAATTGTAAGATTTTTTTCTTGTGCCAGTATGCTGATTTGTTTAACGCAATTTTCTACGAGGGTAACTATGTTATTGTACGATTTTTCAATCTCTGCATCTGAATCAAGTCTTGAAAAATCTAAAATATCGTTCACCATATTTTGCAAACGAATAATTTCATTATTAATTGTTCCGATAAATTCTTTTTGTGTTTCGTAATCAAATTCATTACCCATTGTGTAAAGTGTGTCTATATAGCTTCTTAAAACGGTTACAGGTGTTCTTAACTCGTGGGAAACATTTGAAATAAATTGTGATTTCATCAAATCCATTTCTGTTTCTTTTGTAACATCTATCAATACGATGATATAACCTACGTATTCTCCGCCACGTGTATACATTGGTGAGATAATTGACCTTATTATCCGTTTGTCTACTGTAATATTAAATGTTACAAATTTATTTTCGCTTGATTTAAATTCTTCAATTTTATCTTTAAAACAGTAATTACCTTCAGTATCAACATAATTCTGAATAGAGGTATTGAGCATAACATTTTCTTCAATTTCGAGAAGATTTTGAGCGTGGTTGTTAACAAGCACGACTGTGTCGTTATTATCACATACGACGACACCATTTGCTATACTCATCAAGACCGCTTCAAGTTTATTGCGTTCCAATGTTAATTGTTCAATATTCTGTTCTTCATACAAATGCAGTCTTGCGGACATATCATTAAACGAATTAAAAAGCTCTTGGACCTCATTACTGACATTTTCACCTTCAATTTTATACCCGAAATTGCCGGAAGAAATTTTCTGTACTCCGTCGTGAAGGATTCTGAGTTCGCGGGTAATAAGGTAGGTATTGATGAGAATAACGAAGGCAAAAACAAGCCAAGCAACGGCAAATACGAATAACAAAGATGCACGGGTGGTAGAAGAAATTTGGCTAATAATATCACCGGAAAGCCCAACGGTTACAGAACCTATGGAGGAATTGCTTACCATGTCTGTCAGCGGAGAGCTGACTGTTATATTGGGTTTTTGCGAACTTTTGTGCGCTTCATTTGTGCCGGAATATATTGTCTTTCCGTCTTTATCAGTAAATTCTATGAAAACAATGTCGTTATGGCTTTTTAAAATGCTGTCGGTATGTGCTTTCAAAGTATCATAAATTTCACTGTCCAATATATTTTTAGTAAGTTCGTTGCTTTCGATAGCGAGGGTTTTTGATATAACCTGACCGAAATTTTGATAGCCCTCATTAAGTTTTTTCTGGATATTCATAACAGAAAAAACAGCTATTGTCATTATCAGCAAGGTGCTTAAAATTAATCCGAATATAATTAATCGGTTTTGAGTTGTTAAACTTACCCGTTTGTCCATACAAAGATTATACCACTATTTATCCTCTGGCGCAAATTGTTCTTGCAACATGAACACCTGATGCAGAGGCTTGGATTAAACCTCTTGTAACCCCTGCACCATCGCCTATTGCAAACAGATTTTTTACACCTTCCGTTTCAAGTTCGTCGGTTAATTTAACTCTGGCAGAATAAAATTTCACCTCAATGCCGTACAAAAGTGTGTAACGTGAAGCTGTACCCGGCGCAATTTTATCTAAAGCGAAAAGCATTTCTTTAATGCTTGTGAGTTGTCTGTAGGGGATCACCAGACTCAAATCACCGGGAGTGGCACAAGAAAGTGTAGGTGTTATAATGCTTGCATTAATTCTTTCAGGTGTAGAACGTCTGCCATCAAGCAGATCACCGAATCTTTGTACCAAAATGCCGCCGCCAAGCATATTTGCCAAACTTGCTATATGTTGACCGTATTGAATCGGCTCCTTAAAAGGTTCAGTAAATTTTTCACTGACAAGCAGCGCAAAATTTGTATTAGGCGTCTTATAATTCGCATAGCTATGGCCGTTAACCGTTGCTATCCCGTTGTAGTTCTCTTGTACAACTTCTCCGTTCGGATTCATACAAAATGTTCTTACTTCATCACCGAATGTGGGTGAGTGATAAATAAGTTTTGATTCATAGAGTTTTGAAGTTAAAGGCTCAAAAACAGGTGCCGGCAATTCCACTCTAACGCCGACGTCAACAGCGTTATTTACCATACCTATTTTATGTTCGGCAAATTCTCTTGTTAGCCAATCAGCACCTTCTCTGCCGGGTGCTATTATCGTATATTTCGCACTAATTGTTTCTCCGTTGCTTAATTTTATGCCTTTTACCTGTTCACATTCCACGATTAGACTTTCTGCCGTGACATTATTTTTTATTGTAACTCTTTCATCCAAATAGTCTTGCATTGCTTTTAACACATCAAGACTTCTTTCAGTGCCCAGGTGTCTTACGGGCGAGTGCACGAGCTTTAATTCCGCAAGAACTGCCTGATGTTCCAGCTCGTGAAAAATCTTCATGTCAGTTCCAAACACTTCTTCCGTAGCACCAAATTTTAAATATAGCTTATCGGCATAGCCGATGAGTTCTTCTGCATGTTTTCTGGACATGTAATCCACCAGATTACCGCCAACATCCGGCGTTAGGGTAAGTTTTCCGTCAGAAAAAGCTCCTGCTCCACCCCAGCCGCATAATAATCCGCAGCGTTTGCAATTTACACACTTTGGTGAGCCTTCTCTTAGCGGACATTTTCTCACTTCTATTTTTTGACCCTTTTCTATCAGTATAACTTTCCAGTTAGGTCTTAATTTTGTTATTTCTAATGCCGCAAATATTCCTGCCGGGCCTGCACCTATTATTGCTACGTTGTACATTGTTCTCTCCGTTTTTGTGTTTTAACCCGTTTAATATAACTTAAAAACGTCTACTTTTAAAGATTTTGTGAAGTTTTTGTTAAACTATATACGATCACTAAAGTCTAAATTCTCTATATTTACTTTTGTTTCCGTTTTTTCCTTTAGTTTTTGCGGTTTTGTGCTTATGGTTGCGTCAATTTGTTGATACTTCCCATATTTTTTGAGTGTTCTTGGCGAAAAAGCTTCTTTTATTCTTAAATTCATGTTGTTAACAATGTCTTGATACGTATCCCAATAATTTTTTCGTGCATCAAGTAATCTGGGTGAATCCGGTACTCCCAGGAAATTGCACTCTCGTTTCGCCTTTCCTATTAGTTTCCCAAGTTCGGACATTATTTCTGAGGCTCTACCGGTTACAAGATATCCTCTGTTTTGCTGGTCAAATAATATTTTAAAAAAACTGGATGGGGTTAATTTTCCTCCCGGAAGTATCTGAGTATATCCTTTATATGCATTTATATAACTGTAATCGCTGTCACGTACCGATAATTGCGCTGCAAATGATTGATATTTTTCATTATCGGCCAACGGCCCTGATAGTTCTTTTACCAATTCCAGACACGTTTTGCGCACAATTTCTTTATCCAATATTTCTTTTCCGTTCTTTATAACCCGTACAGGCACTACTCCGGTAAAATTAACCTCATTTTTAACTTGCATTATTTATCTCCTTAATCTCTTTAAGGCTCCTAAAAATTGTTTTTGCTTAATTATTAATAATTTGTTACACTTACGTTTTTGTTATGTTCAATTATTCCTATAAGTTCACTGATATCCTGATTGGGTTGTAGTATTTGTGCTTGTTTTGCATAATCAAGGGCAACGTCATATTTTTGCATATTCATATAGACGTATGCAAAATTGTAATTTATTATAAATCTTTCGTGATCTGAATTTGCGTTATTTAGGGCTTTATTTAGTGCGGCTATTGCTTTTTGGTATTCTTTTACATCCGCATAAGCACCTGCCAGATTAATGTATCCTACAGCCAAATTCGGTGAATTTTTAATGTAGTCTTTTGCTTCTTCTATTTTTTTCTTGGCAATATCCTTTTTATCCCCTAAAATTATTGGGGTATAGATTAATCCTTGCTTTGATTCGGAAGTTTTATCCGTTATTGTTGGTTCCAGCAGGTATAACAGCTCCAGGGTATTTACATCGTTGCCCGATAAATAATGAAAATCCTCACGATATGGATTGAAAATTTTATCATTTTCCTGGTTCTGAAGATACATTAAATCTGTTGTACTATAGCTGTGTCCCATTATTCCAAGCGCATGTCCCAGCTCGTGTAAAACCGTATTATATATCTCTTTATCCGAAAAATATTCACCGAGTGGGTTCTTATCATAAATTGTTATTGTCATATTTTTTAATTTATGACCTGAAATTTTCGGGCTTGTATATCCTACAACAAACTTGCAATAGCCTTTTTCGCATGTGTTATCCGGCATTGCATCAATAAATATTAAAATCTGAGCATCCGATTTACGGTTAACTTTCGTAAAGCTCACAAAGTCCACTGATTTATCCCATTGATTCAATGCTCTTGCAATTGCAGATCGGTAGTAATCCGGTAAACCGGTCAGATTTGCTTCATCAATATAAACTTTTAAAGGAAACGAACTTTTATTCCATCTTATTACATTTACATCTGCCGGAACCTGTTCTATGTAATTATTTCCGATATTCTCGTATATATTTTTTTTCCATTCCGCAATTTTTTCTTTTGCAAGAAAATTAGCGCTGTCATCTCCGGCTTCGTTAGCAATTTTGTACATCAATCTTTGAACTTTGTAGGTTGGTTTTAATTCTGAAAGTGTCTTTACGTAATAATATCTGTAATCGGGATTTTGTGGTTGAAAAATCAAAGCTTTTTCTATATATTTTATTCCTGCTTCGTACTTTTTATTGTTGTAGAGGGCTTTGCCTTTAAAAAATAAAATTTCGGGCGCTAAAGCTGTTGTTGTGTAATATGCGGCAAAGATTACAACGATGCTTAAAATCAGATACTTAGCTTTCAGGCCCATCCTCTATCCTTTTTTCTATATCAAGCATTTTGGCAAGTGCTTTTGTATCACCTTTTAATTTGAAATATTCTGCAAATTTGGGCGTTGTTTTTAGATTATAACTTCTTCCATTTTTATCTTTTATTTTTGAAACCAGACCTTTTTCTACCAATTCCTGAACGTGTTCATATGCATTAGAGCCTCGCATATTTTTTAGTGCTGTCTGTCGTATGGGCTCTTTCAGGGCTATGACTGAAAGTGTTCTTAAAACTGCAGGCTTTAATTCCACAGGACATAATTTTTCTACTATATCCATGTGTTCTTCTTTAACTTGAAGTATATATCCGTTTTCATCATCTATTTCTAAGGCACCGTTTTTTGATGCGTAATCCATTATCAAATCTAAAAGGGCTTCTTCGACGGTTTCTGTTTCATAGCCTAATATTTCACCAATTTCTTTTGCTGTGAGCGCTTTTGCTGTTGTAAACAAGACAGCTTCAATTCTCGATTTCAGCTGTTCCATTGCCTGCTCCTTCCGTTTTTGTGCTTGGTGTGCTTTTTACTACGTATAAATCCGAATAAAATTCATCCTGTTTTAAGTCGTATTCCGTTTCTGCTGTCAAAAATAAAAGTGCTATATAGGCACTTATTTTATCCATGCCCAGCAAGGTTAGTTCTTTTAATTCAATTTTTTCTTCACGTTCAAAAATTTGTGATAAATTTTCTTTTAATTTTAAAACGCAATCTTCTATATATTCTCCATGTGCCAGGTTAATTATGTCATCAGGCGTAAATCTTGAGTATGACTGCACCCTTCTTTTGGCACGCTCGTGTGCTTGATTAAGTGAGTGTTTTTGCTCCAGTTTTTCATAAAATTGTAACTGTCTTATTAAATCACGCAAAGTAACGACACGGTTTCTGTTTAGTCGCACGCTTGTTCTTCTTTGCAGTACATCATCGATTGATACTATATTACTGCTCGGAATAAAATCATTATCTGTCGGATATTCGACTATAAACCCATCTTCATCATATTCAATATTTTCTCCGTAATCTGGTTCTCCGATTTGTAAAATATCTTCATTACCTTCAAGTACGTTGGATTTAAGTTTTAATAATACAGCTGCAAAAAGAAATGTTCTGCCTGTTAGTCGTAAGTTTTGAGATTTCATCTCACATATGTGAGCCAGGTATTTATCGGTAACATCTATTATATCAACATTCCAAGGGTCTATTTTCCCCGCTTTTGCCATTGAAACCAGTATACCGATACCTTCATCTTCATTTATCTGTATTGATTCCGTTGTGCTATTTATGTCATAATTTATTAATGCCTGTTCTGTCATTATTCTTCGTCTCTTAACTTAATCCCGGTAACACGTGTTATACCTTTTTCTTTTTGTGTTACACCAATCGTCCTATTTGCTGATTCTATCATAGGTTTTCTGTGACTAACTACTATAAATTGCGTATCTTTTGATTGCTTCTGCACCATGTGGGCGATCCGCTCTACATTCATTGTATCCAGACTCGCGTCAACTTCATCAAATGCATAAAACGGAGCCGGCATATACCTTTGTATTGCAAATACAAATGCTAAAGCCGTTAATGATTTTTCTCCACCGGACATGCTCTCCAGTCTTTGCAGTTTTTTATCCCTTGGCTGAGCTTCTATCGTGAGTCCGCCTGATAAAGGATCTTCCGGATTCTCAAGCTTTAATTCACCTTCTCCTTCTGAAAGTTGATGAAACACTTCTTTAAAGTTTTCATTTATGTTATTGTATGTTTTTATAAATGTTTCTTTTTTCAGTTGTTCATAGCCGTGCATTCTTTCTAATATTTCTTTTCTTTCTTTTGTTAGTGTTTCGATTTGCAATTTGAGTTCTTCCTGACGGGCAAGCACTTCCTCATATGCTGCTAGTGCACGCATATTTACGTCGCCCAATGATTCCATGTTTCGTTCAAGCCTTTGTATTTTAGAGGTGATTTCTTCTATTGATATCTCTACCGGTTCAAGTTTATTAACTTCAACTCCGGCACTTTCTAATACTTTTCGGGCTTGCTCCATTTGAGGCTCCAGCTCCCTGCGACGTGCTTTAAATGATTCGATTTGTTCGCTTATCCTTTCTATATCACTTGTTTTTATATGTTTTTGTTTTTCCAGTTCTATTAAATTATTGTTAATTTCGTCACGTTCTTTTAGCAGTTTACCAAGTTTTTCTTCTATTTCATCTATTTGTTCCTTGAGTCCTTCTATTTTATGGTTAACGCTTTCAATATCTGACTTGTATTGTTCTTTGTCGGCTTCTAGTTTTATGTTATTTTTCTCTATAGATTTGATTTCGTCGTTTTTTGTTTCTATCAAATTTTCGTGGAAAGTTATTTGTCTGTTAAGTTCATTTACATCATTGTTCGCATTCATATGATTTGTTTGAAGCCTTTTTATCTCGTGTTCAACGCCTTCAGTTTTTTCTTTTAATTCTTTCAAATCTTTATCATTTATAAGTTTTTCGACTTCTTCAATTTTAGACTGTATTGCAGCTGTTTCTTCGAGCAGCAATACGTGTTCTGCTTCGATTTTATCGAGTTTTTTATTTAAACCTTCCACTTTTGGTGTTGTTATTTTAATAAATTCCGCTTTTTCGTTCAATATTGTTTCACTTTGCTCATAATTTTTATTCATATTGTCAAGTTCAATTTTTGACTTGCTAAGCTCACTCATCGAATCGGAATAATTTGTCCTCACCATATCAAGTTTTTTCTCTAACTCGATTTTTTTATTTTCCAAGGATGCTAACTTAGATTCCATCTCCTTTAATCTTATTTTGAAGTTTTCCAGTTCGGCATCATCATTTTGGCTAAAGCTTAATCCCTGGCGTTTAACCGTACCTCCGGTAATTGAACCGGATTTTTCGAAAAGTTCACCTTGTAAAGTTACCATTCGATATTTACCGATAAGTTTCTTTGCACATTCCATATCTTCTACGACAAGGGTATCTCCCACTGCATAATAAAATGCATTTATGTATTTTTCTTGAAAATCAACAAGGTTTATTGCGAAGTCAATAACACCTTTATCTTTTGGCAATTGGAGTTTGAGTGGTGCCTTTTGAACCTTATTTAAGGGAATAAAAGTTGCTCTGCCGGCTCCAGATGATTTAAGAAGTTCGATTGCTACTGATGCTACGTGTTCATCATCCACCACGATGTGAGCCATTCTTCCGCCAAAAGCTACCTCCATTGCAGTTGAATATTCTTTATCCACCTTACCAAGTTTTACCAGCGGTGAATGTACACCCTTGAGGTTTGCTCCCATTATTGTCTCTATTGCGCGACCAAAATTCGTATCTTCAAACGCCTGTTTCTTTGCTTCCATTGACGATATTTTTCTGTAAGCCATTTGTATATTATAATTCAGATCGTTAATTTCATTCTTGGTTGTATCTAAGTCGTGCATTGCATTTTGTTGCAGTGTTTTAAACTCTTGAAGTTCCTTTTCAAGCTGTTCGACAAGCTCCTTTTTTAGCAAATAGTTTTGCGAAAAATTTTGTTTCATCTCATGTAGTTCTTTAAGTTTTGAATTAGCATCCAACAGTTCCTTTTGAAGATTTTTTAATTCATTTTCGAGCGGAAGTCTTTCTTTTATGAGTTTATTTTCGTCATCTTGAAGATTTTCCAATTGTTTTCTTAGAGTATTTCGTCGTTCTATATGCTGGTCGGAGGTTGCATTAAGACCTGTCATATCCTCTAGAATTTTTTTTAGTTCTTCATTTTTATCAGCTATATTTTTTTCTATAATTTTTATTTCATCATTTTTAAGTTCTATTTTAAGTTTGAAATCTTCAATTTTTTTGTTAAAAGTCTCGATACCGTTTTTGGCGTTTTCTATTGAGCGCAAACCGTCGTGAATTTGTTTATCGGCGTATATTATGGCATTATTTTTTCTGTCAATTTCGCCTTTTAGTTCTTCTTCTTGTTTTTTTAAATTTATCTGTTGTTGTTCACCTTCTTCTTTCAGCCTGTCAGAAATTTCCTGATATTTTTGTCTGATTAACAGTAACTGTTCTTCAAGGTCTTTACTTTTAACTTCTTCTTCTTTTTTCTTTTTAGTAAATTCAAGAATATTTTCGTGTGCCTGTTCAAGATTTTTTCTTATATCAAAGAACCTTACTGTATTAATCTGTCCTTCCAAGGCAGTTTTTTCCGTTCGCAATTTTTGGTATTTAAGGGCAACTTCGCGTTCTTCCTTCAACTGATCCAACCGTGAATCTACCTCATTCAATATAACGGATGAACGCTCTACGCGTTGTTCAACTGTAGTTAACTCATTAGTGGCTTGTTCTATTCTTCGGTCAAAATCTGCTATTCCTGCTATTTCATCAATAATTTTTCTCCTTTGTTTTGCAGAACAATTTGTAATGCCCATAACGTCACCTTGCATCATGACATTATAACTGTTTGGGGTCACATTGTATTTTTCGAGCACAGCGTGTATATTTGACAGTGTTGTTACAGTATCGTTTAAATAGTATGTACTTGCATATCCTTGCGAGGTTTTGCGAATACGTCTGGCAATGGTTAAATCTTTACCGCCTTCTGTATCCGCAAAAGTAACTTTAACCATTGCGTCATTCCGTTTCGTATATGTGGATATAAAGTGCGACAAATTTTCAGCACGCAATTCACCGGCATTAGCCAGTCCTAGTGCAAACAATATACTGTCAATAATGTTACTTTTGCCGGAGCCATTCGGACCTGAAATTGTCGTAAAACCCTTTAACATCGGTATTTCTGACTTATTGGCAAATGATTTAAAATTATCAATTTCGAGCTGTTTTATGTACATAAATATTTAAATTTCCTACCAAGTCTCATTATTATTGAACTATAACTTTGTCGACATGTCAAAATATTAAATAAATCTTTACGTTTAACATTTGTCAAATGTTGCAAATAATGGTATTATTATTTACAAATGAAAACCACGGTAAAAGATTATAAAGAACTAAACGATAGAGAAAGACAGTATTTCAGTCAGGATTTTTCTGAGGTTGGCAAGCTTTTGGCAGCAATTCGTTCTTCACTTGTGTCGGGTAAACCTGTAAATTTAAAAGGATTAGAGCTTTCAAATTTTATTAAATATAATCCATTGGAAACATTGACTTATATTACACTTTTTCAAGCTGGCAGAAAATTTTTGAGATACGGCAGCAGACGTGATAACTTTTTAACTACTATTAACCGTGATATACAGATGATAAGACAAAATAAGCGTTTCACGGAATTCAATGTTGAAGATGAAAATGAATGCCGTATTATGCTAGAATATATGACAGACAGAAAACGAACCGAGCTTAAGAATTTAAATCAGTTTTATTTTAATGAGGATCGATTTGAAATAGGGATTAACGGACTTGAATTAAAAATGGAGGGCAAGTCATACTATTATATGCCTACTGATGCGGTAACTTTAAGTCACATGGGATTACCGCAAGTATTACAAACTCTTGCAAAAAGGTCACCAATCGGCAAAATTACCGATAAAATTTCGGAACGTATGAAGCTTTTGGAGCAGGATAAAAATTCAGAATACTACCTTTTTAAGAGCAGAGCATTTGTTTCTTATAAAGATAAATGCGTACCGTTATATCGTGGAAACATTTTATACAATGAATTTGATAAAGAAGAACTATACAAACAATTAAAGACCTCAGTTGACTGGTTAATCAAAAATATGTACGAAGACGGCAGATTTTTATACTATTATGATTGCTGTGATGATACAAGAAAAGACCACGAGCATCCGAATCGTTCTGAGGATAATCTTTATTATAATGATTTACGTCACTGTGGTGGTATAATATCTCTGGTAAGGCTTTATCAGTTAACTTCGGATGAAAAATACATAAAGGCTGCTAAAAGAGCGATAGATTGGAGTATATCCGTAACAAAAGAACACGATACCGAGTGGGGAAAAGGTTGTTATGTTTTTTATAATGAAAAGGCAAAATTAGGTGGTACCGGAGTTTTACTTGTTGCATTGATGCAGTACAGAATATCAACGGGAGATACGCAGTATGATGATTATATCAAGTCATATACGCGACATCTTTTAAGCAGAATTTGTCCGAGCGGTGAATTTTTGGGCTATTATATACATCCCGGCTACAATAATGGTGAACCATTAATAAAAATGTCCGATAAAGAACGTAAAGAAACCTTTTCTTTTTATTACCCTGGAGAAGCACTCTTAGGTCTTGCGCTTTTTGCTAATCATTTTCCTGATGAAGATTTGGTATCGGAGGTTAAAAGATTATCCGAAAGGGCTCTGGATTGGATTATTGATGAACGTCCGAAAATTTATGCCGATTTATTTACAAAACTTCCTTCTGATGCATGGTTGATGCAAAGTATTGAGGAATGGGCTAAAAATGAATATTTTCAGAAAGAAAATTATCTAAGGTTTGTTTTTAATGATGCGATGACAATGATTCAAAAATCGTACAAAAGAGATGATTCGCCATACATTGATTATGAGGGCGGATACTACTATGATTACGGAGATCATTTTTATCCTGACGGCGCCCGTTCAGAAGGGCTTGTGGCGGCTTTTTATCTCGCCAAATTCTTAGGTTGGTCCGAATTGGCCGATAAAATTCTTGATGCATGTAAAGTTGTTGCGAAAAGCCAGTTTCTGCTTTTTAATAACGAGATTAATTCATATTCTCACAAAAATCCGGCAAAATCCATCGGTGGTATAAGATTTAAGGCAACGCGTCAATGGGTTCGTGTCGATTCAATTCAGCATGTAGCGTGCTTTTTTGCCCGATTATACACAGCCTTAAAATAAAAAAAACGACCCAATAAGGTCGTAAAGGAAAAAAGGGGAAAGTTAACCGTTCCCAAAGAGGGGACGTTATAAAATTATCAAAGAATTTACGTAAAACCGGCGATAGCAGAAAAGTTCGAGATATCGCTGCAGAGTCGTAAAATATTAACCAAAGGTTTTGAAGGTAGACTCCGTATTCTTTTCGATAACTTTTTGAACA
>CASGCE010000015.1 GCA_949299935.1 uncultured bacterium
AAACCAAAATATATATGCCTTTTGATTATCTACTAACTTGGCTAGTGATTCCATTAGTCCATCTGAATTTTGAGTTAGTTGTGGACAAATAATGTGTAGCGGCCTGCTTGGATAACCTTGAAGTAAATCATTTGTTACTTCCTTTGAATGTTTTGTAATGTAATCTGAGAAGTTTTGTCTGCTTTTTAAAACTTCAATTGGTGTGATTGTTTCTGTCATAATGACCTCCTTTATTTTTAGTACAACCACATTCATCACTCTGAAGAGAAAGAATTGGAAGTCATTGCTCCCAATTCCGTATCATTCAGACACAATTACGAATTTCCCATATCAATACTATATGGGCTTATTTCTTTTAATTTGTTTAATTTTGCTATACCATGGGGCATTACACTATATCCGCCTTTTGGAGATTCTACAATGGTTGGATGGTCTTTATATGCAGTACTAACTAAACTTCGTCTTGATTGTTCATAAGCTCTTCTTGCATTCTGCGGGCTTTTATATACAGTCCGAACTCCTTTTTCTCCCTTATATTGATATGTTCTCGGGATATCTCGAATTTTTTTGCTTGCCAGTTTTGATGCCTCATCTAAATATTGTTTAGCCTGAATTTTTGCTTTATCCGCCCTTGCTTGTGCCTCTTTAGCATATTGAGTATAATCTTTTGCTAATTGTTTTTTGCCGAGTTGTTTATACTTTTTGGCAATGGCTCTTTCAGATGCTGCCCTTCTTGAAAATTCATAAGCCTCGTCATCATATTTATATGATTGATTTAACAATGAATTCAATTTATTTTCGGTTTTGGCATCAATAGATTTATTTGCACCTCCTCCGCCACGACTTCCGCCTGAACCACGTCCGCCCATTTTTACCTTCCTTTCTTTTTATTCCATTTGTTTGTGTACGGTTCGAACCATTGAAGATTTTTGTATTCCTCAAGTTCGGTCAGTCTGTTTCCATAAATCAAAATACGCTTTGGGTCAAGTTGTTTTAACATTTCTTTAAACCCTTGCATAAAGAGTTTTTCTGCATTTTTATCGTTGAGGACACCGACTGTTCCGATTGCAACAACAGAATTTTTAGGAATCCCAAGGAATGCGTATTTATAACTAGATTTATCCGACCAACTGATTGTAGGAATAACTTTTATTCCTTTACTTTGCCAGTAAGCGGCACACCAACGGTTTCTGTAAACCTGCCAAATTTGAAACGCTTCGGGGTAATTTGTGTACATTGAAAAATCCGGAGACAAAACTCCATCGTATTTTTTCAATTCTTCTATTTGAGAATCGGCATTTTTCCAACATCTTTCAAACCTGTAATCATCCAAGAAAAAGTGTGCCGTTCCGTTTCTGTTGGAATCTACCCGATAAGGGATGAGTTCTTTTACATCAAACTCATCCGGAATAATATCGGGTATGCCATAGGAATTGGAGGAGGCGAAGAAACCTTTTTCAACATTTTGTACGTTTAATAAATCACGCCATGACATTTTTATACCTTTCAATTTTTTGTATCGGATTATTCGGGTATGCAAGTCCTTCATTTCGTTTCAAAATTTCTTACGAAATTTTTACACTTCATCGGACTTTTGCAACTTACGGGTTTGAGCTTCGCTCATCACCCTACCGAAAATCCTCAATTCACCTTATTAAATTTTTTAATTAACGATTTCAGTTTCCGCTGATCCCTTTTAGACATTGAAGATTTGTATTTTTGAGCAATTTCAATAATCTGCTCTGCGTAATTGCCGGCTTTTTCCAAATCCTCCTTGTCCTGAATAATTGAGGAAGCCTCCTGATTTTCAATCTTTACTTGACCGTACCTCGCAATTTGCGAGATACAGTCACATAAAGATTTAATCATTGCAGAAAACCACATCTGCTTATTTCCTCAAATCCGCAACTACGGTTAAGAGATGATTTGCAAATGTTTCAATAGCGTTCACACCCTGATTAAAACAATAATCGTCCAGAGCATTCGGAGAAGTTTTAATCTTTTCTTTCAGTTTTTTCAAACTGTCAAGAGTCGGCTGTGTTGCTTTGGCGAGATTTTCATAGAGTTTTGTAATATACTTGGGAACATTCTTTTCCGCAAGATTAATTACAAAAGGTTCAATGGCATCCCACAGTTCATTCAAGACCTTCCAGTCTTTAAGCCACGAGAATAAACTCATAGTAGTCTCCTTTCTTAATAAACTTGTATTTGTTGGCTTTTATCTTGGTTCTGTACCAGGATATTTTTTGTCTGAGGTATTTACCTACACTATCGGAGGATAAATGCGGCAAATAATGCAGATAAGTAATATCTATCTTGCCTTCACGTTTGTTTTTGGCTCGTCTTTGGTCGAACTCATAATGCGTAAACACTGATTTTTCAGTAATTAAAATTCCGTATTTTACAGATAAATACCCTGCAAGGCAGCACAATGATTCAATCTGTTTTTGAGTAAGCGGATATTTCGTCTGCTTTTTATCGGATGTAAAACCTGCCATCCCGCAGACAGATAAACCAATACAGCTGGTATTTCCGCCTCCGCAGTGCATTGCATAATTGCCGTCGTAGCAGTTCAAGTTATCTTCAGGTTTATGTTTCCCTGCATAAATTCTGCCGTATTTATCCACGCAATAATGGTATGCTGCCAAATCTTCCTTACAGGGGAAATTAGAGCCTGCTGTCCAGTGCAGGCAAATTTTATTCAAGGTTGCCATATTTTTCTCCTCTTATTACTGAATCTCTTGCATTTTGACGGTCAACAAGCAACTGTTGATATTCTTCTTCCGTCAATGATGTTTCTATCCCCTGAGCCTGCTGATCCCTATGTCGTGTTACTTTCCAATCCGTATCATTTAAAAAATTAAGTGCAGTATTTGTTGTTGTCACAACCTGATTTATTTCTGCAAGTTCCTGTAACTCTTCACTTGAATATTTTTGATAAATCCCGTTTGAGTCTAAATAATACAAATTTGGTTCAGAGGCAAAAACTACACCACCAAACATTACAATATCTTTTCCATTGGATTGCTCTGACAAAAGTTTCTGCCATTCATCATCAGAAAGCTGAACTGCTCCGTCAAAATTTTCGTCATAAAATCCGTAGCCTATATTTTCTTTAAATCCGAAATATTTCATAAAACTCCTTTCATTACCAACCAATGGCAATCCAGTCTATATTTGCACTTCCCTGTTCAAATCTACTGGTAATATGAAATCTGTTAGCCGCAACTCTGTAAACTTGAGCGGTTGAACCTTTATTACCTGCTCCCTGATAATATCCGGCGGCTATTGCAAGGGCTCCGCAGGTTGTAGGAAATGCAATAGGGAAATAAATATCTCTTGAAGTTCCAAAACCGAAACCTGTTGCACATCCCCATTGAATAATAACTGATTTACCGCTTGTAACAGGAACTTTAAGATATCCATTACCCTGTAAACTCACACCCTGACCTAAAACTTGTGAAACAATATTTTTCACAAAATCAGTATTTACTGTTGTAGGATTAACAACAGAATCCCCTGTTCCCATAAATAATTCTTTTGTATCTTCACACCAGAGCGGCATTCCGGAGGGGGCAGAGGCGGGTAAATCGGCTTTATTACCACGCCGAATTCGAATATTCGTTGTCATTAAAATGTTCCTCCATCAACATCGCCCAGATATGTCTCAGTAAATTCCAAACCGTCTTCAGTCTCATTTACGACAAGGATTTTACCCTTATTGCCTGTAAGCTCTCCCGGACAATCTGCCAAATCTGTAAAATTTTGCGGAACAAAAGGTCTGCCTTGAATATTTTCCCAGTCAATTACCATATCCAAATCCTTTAATTCGGATATTTTTATCCACTGTGTACCATCACAAACATATTCTGCCCCGCCCGTTTCAACAGTTTCGTCTGCCGTTGCATCAATTACTAAAGCGTGTAATCCTGAAAATTTTTCCAAGGCATCACGTGCTGCAATATCATCTACAACATATGCATCTTTAAACACAGAAGGGATTTGTGTTGTGGGAATTTTTCCGTTACCATCCAATGAGGCAAGTCCGTTATTCTGTCCTCTTTGTAATGCAATTCTGTTATCCACTGCTGTTGCAAAATCCGTTACGTTGGCTGAAGTATGTGTATGACCTACATCTGATTTTGTTGCAAGATACTCCGCAAGCTGTTGAGCGTTATCAAAAGCCGTTAGAGCTTTTCCTTCACCGTTGCCTATATAAAATTTCTTTTCATCTGTTGTGTATAAAAGTGCACCTGCCGGAGCTTCACTCGGCAAATTTGCTTTAAGTCCACGTTTAATCTGAATTGTTCCCATAAATAAATCTCCTTTTGTTTCTAAAATTCACCTGCATCAATATTTTCAGCATCATCAACAATGCCGTTCTGATTTTTATCGTAAATACTTGTGTTCATTATCAAATCAGGAAGAACAGGCGGCTGTGGAATTTCAATATCTCCCTTGTCAGTAAACAGTCCGCCATCAACAAATTCACAAGAATCGACAACTCCATTGCCGTTTGTGTCGTATAACCAAATAGGCATTAAATCAGGGTGTTGATGACTTTTAATTAAATCTGTTACAAATTCCACTGAAGCATACTGGATGCTTGGATCAATTTTTATTTGTACGGCATCAGGATTTATTCCTTTTAATCTGACCTTTATCCATATATCTTTAATTCCGCCCTGTTCCTCCTGCGGTTTATAAGTCAATGGCTGTCTTGCAATTAAAATTAAATTATTTAAACTATCAAAAACCCCGACTTCCCTGATATAAAATCCGCCAACATTATGTGGTATTAGAGCCGTTGCAGAAACTCCGTCAACTTCTTGAGTTTCAGCACGATAAATCTCATTAACTAATTCTGTCTGATCCTGACGCAATTCATAATATTCACCACAAGCATCACCTACAGCAATGTATTTTAAGTCTAATTTCGTTCCGGCTATCAAAGCCGCATTTATCTTCTCAAAACCTATATCTGTAATTATTGAATTAAACTTCATTTCCTCAACAGAAGAAGTCATATTGTAACCTCCTCGCTTGTCAAAATATAACTTGCTATTGGTAAAACTGCTGTTTGTGTGAGATAAATTGTAAGTTTTTCTAGCCATGAACGAACATTTTTATGTGCATTGATTATATTTACAATGCGTGTTTCCAAGTCCGACTCATAACTTGTTTCTAAATCTACAAAAACTTTAAAGAAAAATGGTTCTCCGTTATATTCAAACCACTCCGTAATATCTGCACTCAAATCTAAAACTTCAAGTGCACTTATAATTGCGTATTTAGTACCACGATATTTATGTAATTGAATTGCATTCTTCAATAATGCACGCTTTTCCGCTTCCGTTTTACAAAAAATCCATCCTTCATCGCCGGTTATATGATACTGTTCTGCTAAATGAGGAAGAACATCTGACGGAACTGTATCAATATTTGTCAAATTTAAAACATCCAGTTTGAGTTTTGCGTAGCGTTCTTCACAAATTTCATCAAAGATCTTTAAATTAATATCATCAACCGGTGCTAAATCACTCATCCGCATATCCTCCGATTGTTATGTCATAATTTATCAAATTTGCCCATTGATATTCCTTGATATCTATATCTTTCGGGGTTTCAAGTTCAACTTTGAATACCCCGTAAATGGTGTTTAATATAGATATGATCTGCGTCTGAACAACATTTTTTCCTAATTTTTCAGATAAAGAGACCTTATATTCCTGCATTTTTGCATCAATGGTATTTTTAACAGTGGTTGCATCCGCATCAATATATAGAATAATGTTTGCCTTTATTGAAAAATCAACATTCTCAGCAGAAATTACTTTTACATAGTCGGTAAGAGGTCGGATTTTATCATCACTCAAGTATGTTTGAACGATTTTTAAAATTTCTTCTGTCGGGTTTCCGTCTTTTGTTAAGGGGTAAATATTCACAATTCCTGGACTCGGAGAAGTTATTGCAACATCTATTATTGATTGGTGAGCAGATAAAGTATGAAAACGATATGCCCCTTTACTTCCTGCATTTGAGAACTGTTCAGGAGATTGTCGGATGCGTTCTCTTAAACTATCAGCAGTTTCATCATCTACTCCTCCGCTTGAAATAGTTATGTTTTCAACGGTTGAAATATAACTTAATGGAGTTATAAGGTTATTTATTGAACCAATCGTGTAATTATTAGATGCACTTCCGGGAGTTTCACATATAGCCTCTGCTGTAATTGAGGTTTCTCCGGCTTTTAATGTAACCGCTTCAGTTGTTTGGAATATGAATAAGCCGTCTTTAGTCTCAACTTCGCATCCTGCATCTATCTTAAAATCAAAATCCAATGCCTCATCAACTAAAAATTTTAAGGTCGTACGGGAATAATTTGCAAGAAGTTTGGTTACTCCAAAAGGTTCGCCTATATGTTCCAAAACTTCTAACGGTGCATAGCTTAAAAGGTTTTGTTTGGCGGTTTCCTGAATTTTCATTCTCAAAACGGTTTCTCTGTAAGCTCCGACATCAATCATCAAACGCTCAATTTGTGCAGGTTGAAGTACCTTGCCGCTTTTTTCTTCATAAACGGCAATCCATTCTTTTGTGATAACATCGGGATCACGTTCGATAAAATTAGGTTCAGGCAGTTGTGTCATAACTAACCTCTGTAACTCCGTTTGCGTTTGAATCTTTTAATGTCCATTCGACTTTTACAGTTAAAGTGGATTCTTCTATCTCGACCTCAATAGAATTTATTTTTATGCGAGTTTCCCACATTGTGATTGCATCTGTAGCCTCACGTACAATATTTGGAGTCGCTTCGTTTATAGGGTAATCAATGTATTTATAGATATCCGAGCCAAAGGTCGGGCGGTGAGGCACAGTACCTTTTTTAGTTAGAAGTATAATTGCAATGCACTGATTAATATCATCCGCCCCCTCAGCAACTCCGCCGATTGTGTTGAGCTTTAATTGCCAGTCAACGTAGGTGATTTCATTCAGATTTGTCATAATTTTTAGTAATTTATTGAGTTTTCGGGGATTTTTTGTTATAATTTTTTATGTAAAGTGTTATCAATTTTAGAGGTAAATTCATGGATATATCTTTAAGCAGTGATTTTGATAAATTTATAAAAGAACAGATGGCTACGGGGTTATATAACTCTGTAAATGATATTGTTCAGGAAGCAATGAATCTTCTAAAATTAAGAAAGTCTGTTCCTCAAGAACGCATTGATGCATTTAATGCCGAACTTCAAAAGGGTGAGGATGATATAAAAGCAGGCAGAGTGATGGATGGCGAAACTGCTTTTAAAAAACTTTTATCTAAGTATGAATGATTTAAATCTTATTATTACCGAACAGGCATATAATGATATGGATTTGATTTCCGATTTTATTGCCAGAGATAACGTTAAAGCAGCTGAAAAGCATTTGAATTTGCTGTTAAAAGCCTGTCGCAGATTAACAAAGTTCCCTGAATCCGGCATAAAAAGACCTGATTTCACTTATAAAGATTATAGATTTTATATAGTAAAAAAGCGTTATGTTATAGCGTATAGAGTAGAAAATAACAACTTGTATATTTCAAGAGTTCTCACTGCTTATCAAGATATTTGTGCTTTGTTATAGTTTTTTCATTTTTATTCCTTTCTTACATTGTTTTATTAGGTGCAGAAGTCGGACTTCCCTGGTTTCCTGTATGTGTATGAGGATTATATGTATCTCTCATTGCTTGCATTGAGGAGGTTTTGTCCGTAATATCGGAATTTGATTTAATACCGTCTGTATTAATCAGCTTTCCAGTGTGATTAATATTGCCGTTTAAATTAATGTTTTCAAAGGTTATATTCAAAGAGTTGGTTTCTTTATCAATATTAATCAGC
>CASGCE010000016.1 GCA_949299935.1 uncultured bacterium
CGGAAGCAACGGGTGTAAAGTCATTAACCCAAGAAGATACGTAACTGACTAAATAAGTACCGTCTTGTTGAGCGACTAAAGAGGTAATGGAATTAGACAAACTGCCATCTTCAAAGGTATAAACAGTTCTGGTGTAATCAGAAGTAGAAGGTGGGACCGGAACAGTCATACCTAACAATTGGTTGTAGTAGTTAGCAGATTGATTAGCCAAGGTAGTTCTTTGCTGGTTAATCTGTTGTCCTTCATATTCTACGTTTGTCTTTCTAGCCGTGAGGCCTAAAAATCTGGCCTGAGATGCCGCCATACCCATGACTTGTTCCCTTTCATTTTTTTCCTTGTATTCATGTTTACGGCAGTTTTATTATTTTCTTTAATTTTTTATTTGTTTTTTGTAATATTTCGTTACAATAAATGCCATAATACACTGATAACAGGAAAAAGAGATTACACATGTAATCTCTTTTTAATAATATATTTATAAAAGTCAAGGTTTACTTGATGTTAGAGAATGTCCAAGCATCAAACGTTGGTGTTTCAGAGATTTTCATTTCTTTTTTGACCGTGCCTGCACAGGAATCATCGTGTGCAATAGGTTTGTATAACCTGTTGTAATACTCTATTACCATACGATCAGAGTTGAAATACGCTTCAGATGTTCTTATGGCTTGTTGCATCAACCTTGCCCATTCTGTTTTATTTTCATAGTAGGTAGGTATAATTTGGTTTTCAATAATGTTCATTAAACATTCATGATCTTTCAAATGTCTTTCTTCCCAAGGCATTTCGTCATCAAGTTCAGGGTATTCAACGGTATAACCGTTAATACCGTTAAAGGTTCCTTCAACGGTCCATCCGTCATATATTGATAAATGTAACGCCCCGTTGGCATTAGCAGACATACCAGACGTACCTGAAGCTTCAAATGGCCTTAACGGCGTATTTAACCATATATCAGAACCACGTTTTAGCATTCCTGATAGTTGCAATTCATATCCGGGCAGTACCACAACATTTTTTAATGTATGTGACTGGTTAAGAAGTTTGTTGAACATTTCTTTACCCATGACATCATCAGGATGAAACTTCCCTGCAAAAATTATTTGTATCTTATTCTCATCGAGCAGCTTGTTTATTCTTTCTCTATCCATCAAAATCAGCCAGGCTCGCTTGTAATCTGCAAACCTCCTTGCCCATGTGATCGTCAATACGTCAGGATCGAACCTTTTACCCGCTACATTTGCTACATACTTAAACAATTCACATTTCATTTCACGTTTGACAGCTAATAATTGTTCCGCTGTTTGTGCTGCTTTTATGCGTGTATCTTGCCAGTAATGGAGATTTACAGCATTTGTTATGGCGCGAATCGGACACCTGCCGTCCACCCATTCCCACATTTTGTTTGCTACAAGTCCGTGTAATTGTGAAACTGCATTTGCAATCCTGCTCATCCTGAGCGCGGCTACTGTTAATGAAAAGTTATCCCCGCCTAAATTTACGGCTGTTTCTCTTGAACAACCGGCAAAAAAGCCTCCCTCTAAAAGTGTATCTACCCAGTGTACTTCATTACCTGCGGCTACCGGTGTGTGTGTTGTAAATACTGTCTTCTTTTTTACTTCTTCCAAATTACCGTTGTATTGTCTTAATAATTCAAACGCTGCAGGCAGTGCGTGGCCTTCGTTCATGTGTATTACATCAAAGTTATAACCTACCGCCTGTAATATCCTTATTCCGGCTATGCCAAGCACTGTTTCCTGGGCTATTCTTATTTTTTCATTACCATCATATAGTTTATATGATATACTCTTTGCCCAATCGCTATTGCCGTCTATATCTGTTGTTAGCAGATATACCGGACATGTGCCGAATAGTTCCGGTTCTACCAAATATGCCTTTACTTTTACTTTTTCTCCGAAAATTTCGACTTCTGTTGTTACACCCACATCTTTTAGAAAGTCGTAGTACTTTCTTATATAGGCAACTTCTACTTGACCTTTGTGATCTATTCGTTGATCATAATATCCGTATGACCATAATATTGTTACACCTACCATCGGTAATTGCAGATATCCTGCACTTAACATGTGTGAGCCTGCAAGAAATCCTAAACCGCCTGAATATGTGCTTAATGACTGATCCATAGCGATTTCCATTGAAAAATATGCTACGTTTGGTAATGTCATAACCTAACCTTTCTTATTATCTTAAACCTTATATTTTAAACACTCTTTTGAGGGTTAATTACAGCATACCACAAAATTTTCTTTGTCAAAATTTTTAATATTTATTCGTTGTTTATTTTTATGCAACAAGTTTTTTCACTCAATTCGGAACTTTAAAAAACTTTACAATCAGAAATTTAATTATATTTTTCAAGAATTTTCTTCAGTGCAATTTTAATGTGAGCGTAGTTCAACCCACCCTGCATATAAGCAACATAAGGCGGGCGCATAGGCCCGTCTGCCGATAATTCTATTGTTGAGCCTTCGATGAATGTTCCACCAGCCATTATAATTTTGTCCTCGTAGCCTGGAACATATTCCGGAATCGGAGTAACGTATCCGTTTACAGGAGAATATGATTGGATTGTTCTGCAAAAATGCTCCAAAGCTTCCGGTGTATTGAAAATAATATTTTGAATAATATCAGTACGTTCGTCATTATATTTAGGGTATGAATTAAAGCCTATATCTTCAAATATTTTTGATGCTAAAACCGCACCTTTAACTGCATCTGCTACAACAGATGGTGCCATAAATATCCCTTGAAATATAAGACGATGTTGATTAAGCATTGCACCGCCTTGACTGCCTATACCCGGAGCTGTTAAACGATTTGCTGCACTGTTTACAAATTTTTCTTTGCCTGCTATATATCCGCCGGCTTCTACAATTCCGCCTCCGGGGTTTTTTATTAATGAACCGGCAATGATGTCCGCACCTGCTTCAAGCGGCTCCGTTTTTTCTACAAATTCGCCGTAACAATTATCTACAAAGCAAATACAGTTTGGATTTTTATTTTTTACTATTTTACATATCTCTCCAATTTCTTTTATGCTCAAAGACTTGCGGGTCGAATATCCCTTAGAACGCTGTATTAGTACCATTGTTACAGTGTTATCAATCCTTGACTCTATTCCTTGATAGTCTACGTTCATTCCGTCTTTTAACGGTATTTCTTCGTATGCTATTCCGTGTGCTATTAATGAATCTGCTTTTGTTTCGTCAGTGCCTGCTGTACCGATAACCTCCAACATGGTGTCATAAGGAGTTCCAGCTACTGATATCAGTTTGTCTTTGGGCCTTAAATTCCCATAAAGACAACATGCCAGCGTATGTGTTCCGGATACAAAATGAACACGTACTATTGCCTTTTCTCCCTTAAAAATGTCTGCGTAAACTTTGTCTAATACTTCTCTGCCAAGGTCATCATGTCCGTATCCTGTTACTGTGTAAAAATGTTCGGGGGCTACTTTATTCTTTATAAATGCATTTAAAACTTTTTCTTGATTATAATCCCTTATTTCGTCTATTTTTGTGAATTGCTCACTTAATGCTTGTTCTGCAATTTTTATTAAATCTTTGTTCATAATATTTTATGATATTGCAAGAAAAAATAAAGGTCAATCGGATTAGATGATTTGTTCAGTGCAAAGTTTTTCTGTTCGGTTGATAATTTTTTTATGTTAAGAGTGTTAATAGCCTTAATTTTATTTAGCGGAGCAATGGTTTTTGCGAGTGATTATAGTGTATACAGCCCGAATAATTACAATCTCCGCTCTGAACCGGGTGAAAAAATATTGTTTATTTTGGACTTTTCAAACAGTATGAGCGAGTATCTTGACGGTGCTCGAAAAGTTGATTTGATGCTTGATACCATGTCTAAAATATTACCTTATATAGATACTAATACTTCAGTTGGGCTTCGTGTTTACGGACATAAGATGGGATTTACTGCTATAGATGCTTGCAGAGCTTCCAGTCTTTTGGTACCTATTTCGCCTTTGAATGCGGGTGAAATATCTGCTTCGTTGTTCAAAACAAAACCCAAGGGAATGACTCCTATAACTTTTTCGTTAAAACAAGCCGTAAAAAATGATTTTCTGGGTTTTACGGGGAAAAAACGAATTATTCTTCTTACTGATGGCGGTGAAAATTGTGATGAAAGTCCCTGTGTTTACGCTATGGAACTTGTCAAAGTAAGAAAAGATATTATTATTGATGTCATCGCCTTCAATATTAATGATGAGAACGATTTGGACCAGCTTCAGTGTGCTGCACTTGTCACCAGCGGAAAATTCTATACCGCTAATACCGCTGCCGAGCTTGCTAAAACACTTTCTGACAGTGTTAATACCAAAAAAAATGTTAAGGCTAAAATTTTAACTGATTATTGATTATCTACAGCCGGAGTCTTCTCCGTCTGTTAATCCGTCAAAATCATTATCTACACCGTCATAACACGATCCTATTGATTCCTTTCCCTCCGCTTTTGCGTTTGTTGTTAAGTATTTGTCCGGAATTTTTGACCATAAATATATAAAATAGTTTTTGTATTCTTTTGCTACCCTTTCATTTTCTATTATTAAAAGATTTTCATCATTTTTATTTTCTCCGCTGTTTGAAAAATTCATTGAGCCGGCAATTATATATTTATCGTCAATTATCATTGATTTTGAATGAAGTTTACCTGCATAATTTTCTGTTTTAAGCATAATTCCGTTTTGCCTTAGAATTGTATGTTTGGTGTTTCTTGTAGTCACATTGTTTGCATCTAGTATTATTTTTATATCTACATTTCTGCGTTTTGCTCTTATTAGTGCATCGGTTATTCCGCCGTGTGTTATCAAAAATGTTGGTATATATATGTATTCGCGGGCACTGTCTATTATAGGTATAATTTTTTCGGAGGCTTTATCGTAAGGCGAAAAATATATGCCTATTTTTGTCCCGTTTAATGCAAATGTATTTTCCAATTCGGGTTTTGATTTGAGTTCATGAAATTTACCAGAAAGCATCTGTTCAAATTCGGCACTGTACAACTTTGCTATCTCAGGTGAGTATGTAATTATTACAGTATTTGCGTTATAGTCTGATAAACCTGCAATACTTATATTTGCTGACCCTGTATAAACGGTTTTGTTATCAAATATAAAAAATTTGTTGTGCATTAGGCGGTTTGTGTAGGTTGGTTTATCTTTCACGTAATCGTTGTTGGATTCAGCCGTGAGCTTAAGGATGTTTTCTGTTTCTTTGTAGTAATTTTTTTCCGGAAGCATTGCTTTGTCATATACCATCCTTATCCGCACGTTTCTTAATTTGGCAGCTTCTAACGCGGAATATATTTTGGGTATCATGTCCATTCCGTATACTGCAATGTCTATGGTCTCTTTTGACTTGTTTATTTCTTCCAATAATGCCAGGCAGGCTTTTGTATCGCAGTTTCTGTCCGGTTTCAATTTTTGGGTAAAATCCGTTAAAATAATTTTTAGTTCCCCTTCCGTGAATGTTGTATTAGCTATTTTTTGAGGCTTGGGGCAGTTTTTTGGTATATCATTCGGATTTTTTTTGTTCTCTTTAATTACGTGACAATATTTGCAGGGTGACGCATCTTTGGGCAGACGTTTTTTCTCCACCACCGAATAGTCGCTGCTCATAAGACCGTATTCACAATCAAGCTTATGATATTTACCGCTTTTTATGTTATATATGACTAAATTAAGTTTCTTTGCTGCTTCAAGATTTTCCTGTAAACTTTTTTTATTATATTCACCTTTTTTGGCGCCAAAGCCTGTGCTGACAAGAAGGTCTGCATAATTTCGGGTTCCGTTTACGTAGATGTCACCAAATCTGCAATGGGATGCTTTTTCTCCGTTCAATTTGAGTTTCACCGGCTTTGATATTAAAACTCCCTTAGCGTAATTGTCTGACATATATCCAAGTGATATTATTTCATTTTTTGTTAAACCCAATTCTTTTGAAAATTCAGGTGATTGTCCTTTTATATCCAGTTTAAAAGCTTCGGTATCTGTTATGCATACAGTTTCATTATCGTCTATTACGCCGTTATTATTTATATCAATTTGTATGGTTACCGGATCGATTATATTTAAAACCGGGGTGTAGGATTTTTTGCAATATACAAAAATCGTAAATGCAATAAAAGTTATCAAAATTGTTGCGGCTGTGAGATTTTTGTTCATAAGCTTAAATTCTTGTAATTAGTAATTTCAAACCCTAACCTGCGAATTTTGTCCTCAAGCATTTTATCCAGTGTTAATGAAAATTCTGTTGAATGTGAATTCCTAATATTTTGGACATAACTGCAAGGATGAATTAATGCTTCTGCTATGCTATCAATTTCAAGTTTCTTTAAACCGTATTCGATAGTTGCCGAATCCATCATGTTTGTGTATCCTACTCCAAGAATATAATCATTTGTCTTTAAGTTATATTTTTTTAAAGTTTTTTTGTTGATGTATGTAAAAATTTTTAACAGAATGATTTTTATTATATTAATAAAGTAAGAAAGACTCAAATGTTTTTTTATTGAAGGGATAAAATAAATTTGTTCATTTTGGGTTCTAACAAAGGGAATTTCATATTCTTGAGCAAGTTTGCAAGTGAGTTTAAATATTTCGGGAATAGCGTGGAGGTGTATGTGCGAATCAATATGATCGACTGCCGTATACTTTTTAACAAGTTCTATTTGCGCACGAAATTCTTGTTCAAGCTCTTTTTGAACATTTTTATTGTACGAATTCAATATAAAATATAGGTAACTTCTTTTAAAAACACCGTTTTTGTTTGTCAGTAACTTACATTGAGAAATCGATTTACCCTCAAAAGCGTTTAAATGGATTCCTAATCCGAGTCCGGGACATTCGGGAATAATATCGTTTACCGCTGCAGGAAACGCATTACCATTTGCGCACAGGCTTGCAGATGTTAAAAAACCGTTGTTATATCCGTCTAAAACTGCTTTGTTAAATTCCTTTGTCATGCCGAAATCATCAGCATTCAGTATGAATTTTTTCCCCATAAAAATTTCCTTGCATTTGTCTTAGGAATATTATAATATAAAAATCATGAGAAAGTTTAATCCGATACTTGCAGTTGTTATCCCTTGTTATAATGAAGAATTATGTATTGGCTCTACCATAAATAGGCTTTTAGAAGTACTGCAGGTATTAATTCAAAAAAATAAAATTAGTGATAAAAGCTACTTGTATATTGTCGATGATGGTTCAGCGGATAATACATGGGGTATTGTAACGGAATTTCACAGTGTAAATCCTAATGTAAAAGGTGTGAAGTTTATAAAAAATTTTGGGAATCAAAAGGCATTAATTGCGGGTTACGAGGGCGTAAGAGAGATTGGCTGTGATTGTGCGGTGTCGATTGATGCAGACTTACAACAGGATGAATGGTCTATTGAAAAATTTATCGAAAAATTTTCAGAAGGTGCGGAGATTGTTTCAGGAATACGCAATAGCCGTGATACAGATAGTTTTTTAAAGAAAAACTTTGCTGTGTTGTTTTACAAATTGATGTACGTATTAGGTGCTAAAATTCCCATGAACCATTCGGATTTTCGGTTAGTCAGTAAAAGAGCCCTAGATATTATGGAGCTTTATCCTGAAAAACATTTATTTTTACGTGGTTTTTTTAACGATGTGGGTCTAAAAACTGCCTATGTAAACTTTGATGTAAAACCCAGAGCTGCGGGTGAATCTAAATTTAATTTTTTGAAGTTAATGGGGCTTGCACTAAATGGTATAACCTCATTTAGTGTTGTTCCATTAAGGATAATATCCGTATTGGGTTTTGTAATGGCTGTTGTAAGTTTTCTTATAGGCACGGAAACAGTAATTGAAAAAATCTTTTTCCATAATGCTTCAAACGGTTGGGCGACAAATATAATACTTTTGTGTTTTTTCGGCGGGATACAAATATGCTGTTTAGGTATAATAGGCGAATATGTCGGCCAGGTATATAAAGAGGTAAAATCACGTCCGAGATATATAAAAGAGACAGAGTTAAAGTAAAAAGCCGTGCCACTGTCTATCGAATTTGTAAAATGCAGTCTTTATAAGTATTATCTCTTTTTAAAATTACCACACCCGCAAAGATTGTCTTAGTGCTGCTATGTTTCCATCCTGACACGGTTCGGCAGTTTGCGCCGTAATAAGTTTAAACGTCATCAATTCTACTTATATCAAAAGCACCTTATAAACCCTCACAACAGGCTCTGCACCCCGCATAAACTTCGGGTCAAGAGATTGCAATTCCCCGTGGAGCACGGCTTGTGTTCATTATATCACAAAATTTTATTAATCAACTATTTTTACGCTGAGTGTAGGAATATTATTGTAAAAATAGGGTAATCGATCTCCTGCGGTTGTCCATGCTGTCCATAAGACACCCTTTGGCATACCTGCAAGTCTTTTTTCTAGATTAGAGCTGTTTTCCATTTTCCCTATTTTAAGGTTACTGATTTTTTCGAGATTACCTATATTCACTATTGTGCACTGACCGGTAGCATTGTAATGTGTAATAGCATTGTCTATTGCCTTGTGTACATCCTTTAGCGGAAGTTTCTTATTAGGATATTTGAGTTCTTCTATATGAATTCCGAGTTCTTTAGCATGTGATAAAAATGCTTTAAGGTAAGTTTTTACCAATACTTCATCAGCATCTGCAATGATAAGCCCCGTCTTTAAATCTTTTGCAAGAAAGCTCTTATCGCCCATCAATATTGCTTTCATCGGGTATAAAATTTTATCCTTTAATAGTTTGCTTGTTCTGCTGCCGAATGTGAGTTTGTCCAATCCGGATTTTTTATTTTCGAGTTCTACAACACTTTTTGGTATAGCATTTCGTCCGAAAAACTTTTTAAATGAAAAAAAAGCCAGTCCTAATGCTACTAAACCTCCTATTAAATCTGCCTTGTTATTTTTAAAAAATGACTTAGTTCTATAGGATTCACCTGCAGTATACCAAAAAGGATTTGGTATTTCCGCGGGTTTATCGTACTGTTGTTTTGCAAACTTAATATCGTTTGAAGCAATTTTAGCAATTTTCATGACATTATTTTAAACCGTATAATATTTTTTTTTGTCAGATTATTAAGTTTTTTAAATATAGTAATTTCAAGCTAGCTTATCCGGAGAATGAAAACAATTATAAAACAATATATCTTCAATTACAGGAGAAAAAAAATGACCAAAAGATTAGAAATGTACAGATGCGAGATATGCGGGAACCTTGTGCAGGTAATACTCGAGGGAGAAGGTGAGCTGGTATGCTGCGGCAAACCAATGATTTTATTAAATGCAAAAGACAAGGATGCAGAAGGTTTAGAAAAGCATATTCCTGTTTTCAGGAAAACTGAGGACGGCAAGTTAGAAATTCGTGTGGGCAGTGTTCCTCATCCAATGAGTAAGGAGCACTATATTATGTTTATTGAAACAATTTCCGATGATAAAAGTCAAGTTTATCTAGGGTATTTGCAGCCGGAAATGGAAGCAAAAATTTTAGCGGAAAATATAACAGGGAACGTAACGGCGCGTGAGTATTGCAATATACACGGGCTGTGGGAGGGTAAAAGTGATAAGTGATAAAGTAAAAAATGTTTTAAACGAGCAGATAAATAAAGAATTTTATTCAGCATATTTGTATCTTGCGATGTCAGCGTATTTTTATGATGAGGGATTATACGGTTTTGCAAATTGGACAAAAGTTCAAGCACGAGAAGAAGTTGATCACGGTATGATAATATTTGATTATATTATTGATCGCGATGCAACTGTTGAATTGAAGCCAATTAATGTACCCGATATAGATTATAAATCTCCGTTAATGGCTTTTGAAAAAATTCTTGAACATGAAAGATATGTGACATCACTAATAGAATCAATTGCGAATCTTTCAATGGACGAATGTGATTTGGCGACGAGGAATTTTATCAATTGGTATTTGAGAGAACAGGTTGAAGAAGAAAAGAATGCAAGTGATATTATAACAAAGTTAAAGCTTTTTGGAGATGATAAAGCAGCATTATATCTGATGAACAAGGAGCTGGCAAAACGCGAATATCACAAACATGAGTATTGATAAATATTTCAAATTTGTAAACTATTTGTCTTAAACCCGATAATAAATTATTATAATAGTAATATGGGTAAGATTGTAGTAGTTGATGATGAGAAAATGGTTACCTCAGCCTTCAAGACTTTATTGAAGGTTGAAGGTTTAACTGATGCTGTTTTTTTTAATAACCCTCGTGAAGCAGTCGAATACTTAAAAACTGAGACTCCTGACATAATTATTTCAGATTTTGTAATGCCGGAAATGAATGGTTTGGAGTTTTTGAAAGCAGCAAAAAAGCTTCACCCGGAAGTTAGTATGATACTTTTGACGGGATACGCCGATAAAGAAAATGCTATAAAAGCCATAAATGAAACAGGTTTGTATAAATATATTGAAAAACCCTGGGATAATGATGACTTAATAATAAACATTAAAAACGGTATAGAAAGAAGTCACCTATTGGCAAATCTGCGAGAAAAAATATCAGAATTAGAAGGCGCCAAGTCCAAGCTTGAAGATTATTCTCAAAATTTAGAAAATATGGTAAAAGAACGCACGGAAGAGTTGCTGTCTGCCAATTCAAAACTTAGCGGGATTATAAATTACTGTGCTGATGGAATTATCATTATAGACAACCTTGGAACAATCTTACAGGTTAATCCTGCGTGTGAGAACATGACAGGTTTATCCTCACACGCACTTTGCCACATGAGATTACAGGAGATAGCATATTCGGAAAATGTTGATTTCAATAAAGTATCAAAGAGCAAAACCGGTATATTCGGACTTGGTCCGGATAAGTCAGAAATACTAATAAGGGATTGTTACATAAGAAATTCGCTAAGTGACAAAAGAATACCGGTGGAGATAAATTTTGCTTCAATAGTGTCCGAAGGAAAACAAAAATATGTTGGTGTAATAAGAGATGTCAGTTATCAAAAAGATACAGAGCGGTTACGGGATGACTTCATTGCGACGCTTACTCATGATCTTAGGACACCGCTTCTTGCGGTAATACAGACACTTAAATTTTTTCTGGACGGCTCTTTGGGGAATTTGGATGAAAAGCAAAGTATACTTTTATCCACAATGCTTCAAAGTAATGAAGACTTGTTGGGTTTAGTAAATGCACTTTTGGAAGTTTATAAATTCGAAAGCGGTAAACTTACCTTGTGTAAAACTTGTTTTTCGGTAAAGGAATTAATCAAACAATGCTATGATGAATTAAAGCCGCTTGCGGAGAATAAGAATATCGAATTTGTCTTGAGTTGTGATATCGAGGATAATATTGATATATATGCGGACAAGAGTGAAATTAAACGAGTAATGATAAATCTGTGTGGCAATGCGGTAAATTATACCAATAAAAACGGGAAAATAGTTATATTTGCAAAAGCGCAGGCCGGCGACTTTATTTTTTCAGTATCAGATAACGGTAACGGAATTCCGAAGGAGGATATACCGCATTTGTTTACGAGGTTTTCACAAGGAACAAGTAAAAAACGTTCAACAGGCACCGGACTGGGCTTATATTTATCAAGACAAATTGTGGAAGCTCACGATGGCAAAATCTGGCTTGAAAGCAAAATGTCTAAGGGTAGTGAATTCAGTTTTCTGTTGCCGAATGCTGTAGTTAAAAATGTTGTTAACGAAAGACAGGTTGTAAATGGGTAAAATAAGAGTATTGATTGTAGAAGATCATGATATGGCACGAATGGGATTATCCGTAATATTATCAAAAAATCCTGATATTGAGATAGCTGATATGTCTGCAGATGGTGAAGATGGTGTGGAAAAAGCTTTGAAATTGAAGCCTGATGTTGTGATAATGGATATAGGATTACCGACGCTTGACGGAATAGAGTCAACAAGAAAAATTAAAACAGCGAATCCTGCAATTAAGGTTTTGATGTATACTTCACGCGAGGAAGAACAGGATATATTTGATTCCTTCAAAGCAGGTGCTGACGGCTATATTACTAAGGGTGCAACTTCTGATCAGACAGTTGCGGCGGTTGTTGCCGTTTCCGAAGGTGCAGGATGGCTTGACCCGGCTATTGCTAAAATTGTTCTTACCAATATCAGAAAAGGTTCTGACTCGGATAAAAAGCGCGGTGTGATTAATTATAAATTGGGTAAAAATTTATATGGCTTAACTGAACGTGAAATGGAGGTTCTTGCTTTGATTGTCGACGGAATGAGTAACCCGCAAATTTCTGAAAAACTCGTTATTACTTTGTCTACAACCAAAACTCATGTTCATAGTATTTTACAGAAGTTATATGTCGAAAGTCGTTCAAAAGCTGTTGCAACTGCTATGAAAGAAGGTTTGGTCTAATTTGCGTCAATTTATTTTACTTTTAATATCGGCTATAATTTTGGGTTCATTGAGCGCTTATGCGTTTTCTTTTAGTAAAAATGACATTCGTAGCAAAGAAGCCCAATATAACCATAAGGTTTTAAAGCAAGAAGAAAAAGAAATATATGAACGTAAAAAACTGAATTACAAACCTTCAGGTTATATGACAGTAGATGAATATGAGGCGCTTTCATCCTACAAGGATAAATCCTCAGACAAAATCGAAATTCCAAAGCTATCGGCAGGTTCCGATATGAAATATGTGCCTCAGCCTACTTACAGGATTGTCAGATATAATGATCCGCCGGGCAGTCCTGAGCTCAATATTACTAAAAATTTCTATAAGTTACGCCAATATAACGGACAAGGTATTGCTTCTCCGGATTTTTCTATTATGGTTTATCCGGTCGTTTATTATTATCCGAACAGTGCATCCACTGCTGCTGATTTATTTGTTATTGACCTGGAAAAAGACGGCACAAGTTTAAGTAAGCTATTACGGGCTAATATAAAAAAAAGACGACCTAATCCGATTGTTTCTACCGAAAAATCAATTGATAATCTGTCTGCTTTCAGAACACTTACTCCTGTAGATTTTTCCGAAGACGGTACTAAACTTTTGGTAAAAGAAAAAATCGGCAGTTCTTATGACGGAATCTGGAAAACTAACGCTATTGTTTACCACTTTGACAGCAAAATTTCTTATAATCTTGTGGAAATTCGTGACGCGATTATTTATTATTGGAAAGAATATCACGATATAAATCTTGATAATTTAAGATGGGATATCTATCCGATAGGGTTTATAAAAAACGAACCGAACAGGATTGCTGCATATGCATATGGTTATACTGGTAAAAAACCTGTGTTTTTGGGTATTTGGAGTGTTGATTGCTTTGGCGAACAGGCAAGGCTTTTGTCATTTGATTTAGATACCGTAGAATTAAGTGTTAACGGTTTTAAGCTTGTTCAAGATGGTATTGTTAAACCTGTCATTCTTGAAAAGGAGCAAAAAACTCTTAAAAAAATTGAAAAAATGCAGGCTAAAGCCTTAAAGGATAAGGAAAAAGCTGATCTTAAGCAAATGAAGCTTGAGTACAAGAATAAAATTAAAATACTGGATACTCATTTTGAAGAACGGATGAAAGACTTTGATAAACAGCAAAGCCTTGGTGGTACAACTACTTTTAACGAAGCTATAACAGAATTTAGAGAAATAAAAGTCAATCAGCTACAGAAAGATATTAAAAAAGAAGAAAAAGAGCTTGAAAAACAATTAAAATATATTCGAAAGTTAGATAATGAGCTTGAAAAATTACAAATCAGGCATGTCAGGTGATGTTCTATTTATTATAAATTCTTTTTCACGCCTGGAAAGCTGTTTTATACGATATTCTTCCTTTTGTGCATCAGATTTGGAATTGAATTCTTTCTGCCATATTAATTTAACGGGTTTATTTGCGCGCGTATATTTTGCGCCGTAACCATTTAAATGAGCTTTATATCGTTTTTGCAGGTCATCGGTATATCCGCAATAGTAGGTGTTTCTTTCGGTAAGCAGTATGTAAACATAATATTTTTTCATAATACTCTCATTTAAACAAAAAAGAACGGTCTTGGTAACCGCTCTTTGATGTATTTAAAAAAAACTTTAACAAACTGAAGAAAACCCTCCGCCGCAAGAACTGCAGCTGCCTGATGAAAATCCGCCGGAAAATCCGTCCGCAAATCCGCCGTCTGAAAAACTCCCAAGCGAGGAGATTGCATTTGAAAAATCACCTAAAAAACCGCCCATTGCAATTGTATCGTTGCCTTCAAATGTTGCGTACATGCTGTAATCAATTACAAAAGGGTTATTCGTAACAAATTCGTCATACTGTCCCATTGTCATCAAGCCGTTTTCGAACAGCATTGCAAGTGAACCGGCTGTTTCAACTGCATCGGATGGTTTCGGTACTTCTGCTACATATGCTCTTTCTGAATTTGATGGTTGTGATAAGGTAATCATCTTAAATCCTCACTTGTGTTACATTTATATAAAGTTTTTGTGTTTTGCGTAATTTCAGCATGGTTATTTTTTGTAACATAAGTTAATATTAAATCTAAAACTGTTGATTTACCTAAAAATAAACCTATCGATTGATGTTAAACCGCTGACAAAGCTTTAGCATGTAAGTGGGTAAACAGACTAGGGGACAGTTGTGAAAAAAATATTAGTAATATTTGCAATATTGTTTATGGGGCTTGCTGTAAATGCCTCGGAAAATTATTTGAGAACAGTTGTTGTAGAAGGTACAGATGACGGTTACAACATTATTTTGAAAGCTGATGGTATGCCCACCATTAAAAAAACAGTGAAAGATAGTAACAATATAATTTTGGACGTTAAAGGTATTTCAACATCAGCAGCTGTTAATGCTATTTATAAAAGTACATCCGATGTTAGCAATTTGATTGTTGAAAATGTTGCTGACGATGAGTTAAAGGTATACATTAAAGCAAAAGAGGTCTCAAAAGCAACTATCATGGCGCAAACATTGACTGGGGAACCTGTGATATTAAGTGAACGTTTTCCTGTTGAGAAAATTCTCTGGTCATTGGTGGTTTTGATTATTCTCGGTATGATTATCAAATCTGCTAAATCTATTACCGATTATGAAAATTCCATTGTTATTAAAAAAGATATTAAAGACAGAGAGATTGAACTGTACAGAAATTTCCAAAAAGAACTTGAAACTTTGCCAAAGATTAACTGTAAGATTAACAGCTCATACGCAACCACAGTTATGCTTCGTTCAAGAAGAAATTATAAAGAACTTGCCAGAAGATAGAATTATTTTTACACCGAAAAATAATTTCTTATAATCTTTTCTATTCTTAAAGCTGATTTTCCGTCCCCGTAAGGATTTTGTACTTTTAGTCTGGATTCGACTTTTGATTTTGAAAGAATTTCTTCACTGTAGTCAATAATTTTTTCGTAATCAGCACCTACAAGCACTGATACACCTGCGTTAATTCCTTCCTGGCGTTCTGTTTCGTATCGCATCACAAGTGTCGGACAGCCGAACGACGGTGCTTCTTCTTGTATGCCTCCGGAATCCGTCAAAATTAGTTTCGCATTTTTCATTAAATATACAAGGTTCGGGTAATCTAGCGGCTGGAATAATTTAATCTGAGTGTATTTTTCCAATCTCTCATAAATTTTGTTATGCACATTCGGATTTGGGTGCACAGGGATAATAAATGTGTGGTCAGCGTATTCTTTTGCTAGATGCTCTATTGCATCTAAAATTTTGTCAATCCTTGCTCCGTGATTTTCTCGTCTGTGTACTGTTATCAATACCAGTTTGTTGTTGATTATTACATTATTGCGTTTGAAAAATTCTGCAGCATCATTTAAAGTATCATTTGATAGGCAAAACAGGGCATCTATAACGGTATTACCCGTTACATAAATTTTATCCTCTGAAATATTTTCACTTAGTAATGCTTCTTTGTTTTTTTCAGTTGGAGCAAAATTAAGTTCGGCAACTCTTGTTGTCATTTGTCGCATGATTTCTTCAGGAAATGGCTCATATATGTCATATGACCTTAAACCTGCTTCTATATGAAATACCGGGATTTTTCTGTAATAGCTGGCTAATGCTCCGCACAATACCGTCATCGTATCCCCTTGCACAATCGTTGCATCAAATGTTTTACTTTCAAAAACACTATCAAGTGCCTGTAGTATCCTGCTTTGCACTGAAATAAGAGATTGATTTTCACGCATACAGTCCAAATTAATGTCTGCTTTTAAACCGAAATATTGTAAAGTTTGGTTTGAAAGCTCTTTTTGCTGCTCGGTGTTACATAGAGTTACGTCATAATTGTGTTTTTTTAGCTCCAGAATTACTGGTGCCAGTTTTATTACTTCCGGACGTGTTCCGAATACTACCAATATGTTTTTCATATCTTGAGTTTATTATAAACAATTTGTGCATGCAAGATTGTCACAAATACTGTACAATACGGTGATTTAATATTTACAGATTTATTTATAATGTTTATGCGGGGGAAAATACTATGCTTGATTTGTTTGTTTCAAAAACTTGTCCTTATTGTATCAAGGTAATGAATTTTTTTAATGATAATAAGATTGATTACGCTGCATTTGATATTAATTATGAACAAAATTTAAAAAAATTAATGACATTAGGCGGTCTTGAGCAAGTCCCGTTTTTATTCGACGAAGCAAATAATATCAGAATGTACGAATCTGACCGAATTATTGATTATGCAAAAAATTTGAATAAATAGGTGCATTATGTTTTATAGTAAAAGTAATTTATTTGAATATAACGAATGTATCGGACGTGGTATGTGCTCAATATTCCCTACCATATCTTCATTTCAGGAGGTTATGCTCATTATTTTCAGAACTTTGAGCTATTATATTCTGAAGCTGGAAAAATTGGGTGAAGATTGTTATGAGTATAAATTACACGTCGCAGATGGTGTCTCAAATCTTATTTCTACAACCGGATATTCTGATGAACAGCTTTTAAGTCTTATTATAAGCAATTATAACGATTTGATTAAGGTTAGAAAAAAGTATTCTCAAATTTGCAAAACCAAAGACATTTCTTGCAAACATATTAAGCTCACTTTAAAATTGTTGCCAAATATGGGATTATCGGACGTCTTGTCTTTGGGACACAGGTTTATAAGTGATAAAAATAAAAAAATGTCAACTGCACAAAAGTGTTACTCAGAGCTTTTATTTGTTGCCATTAAAAGTGTATCTTTAAGTTTAGAGAAGCTTTTTGATTATAACATTGCGGATGAAAGTTCTATTGATAATATAATAGTTGCTTTATCGTTGTTCAATTTCAGCATTTTCCCGGTTAATAAGGCTAAAATATTGATTACAAAGCTTGTAGAATCGGATTTAAGATTATGGAAACTTAGAGAAAATGTTCAGCGCAGTACTTTTGGTGAAATTTCCAACGTCAAAGTGTCCTTTTCGACTGAACCGGGGAAGGCTATTTTGGTTTCAGGATCTTGCCTTAATGATTTGTATAATATTTTGGAGTACACTAAAGATGTAAAAATCGATATTTATACACACGGTGATTTATTAATCGCTCATTCATTTGAACATTTCAGAAAATATAAAAACCTTAAAGGTCATTTCGGTTCTTCTAGCGATAATTGTGTTTTGGATTTTGCAACTTTCCCCGGTGCAATATTGTTAAGTAAACATGCTACGCAAAATATTGAATTTCTTATAAGAGGAAGGCTTTTTACTACGGACAGAATCGCGCCTAAAGGTGTGGTTAGCGTTTCAGATAACGATTTTTCTCAGGTTTTGGACGCAGCATATATTGCAAAAGGTTTCTCGAAAGGCAGAAAAAAAGATGCTGTGTTTGTCGGCTTTGACTACAATGAGTTGAATAATAAACTTGATTCTGTCGCTTCTGATTTGATGTCCGGTAAACTGCGACATATTTTTATCTTCGGTATGTCTAATTTCTCTAATGAGCAAAATTTTTATTTTAATAATTTCTTGAAATTTATGCCTAAAGATTGTTTTGTATTAAGCTTTTCTTATCACTGTGATTGCGATAATTTGCTTTATGTAAATATTGCAAACAACTTCCCTTTGCAATTAACCGTTTTGGGTATGTTGTTTGACAAGATTTCTGTTGAATCCTCGAAACTTACTTTTTTCCTGACAAAATGTGATTCTAATACAATATCTGCTATGATAAGTTTAAAGCAGCATGGTGCTAAAAATATTTATCTTGCAAATTGTCCTCCTACTATTATTAATCCTGCTGTTATGACTTCATTTATGAGATTATATTCAATAAAATCAATAACAAATGCTGAAAATGATATAAATGATATATTAATATAACAAAAAGCCCCGTTTGTGCGGGACTTTTGTGTATTTTAAGACCAAAATTAGTATCTATAGTGAGCGAATGCTTTATTAGCCTCTGCCATTTTATGGGTGTCCTCACGTTTTTTGCAGGCAGCTCCTTGACCATTTGAGGCATCAATAAGCTCACTGGTTAGTTTATCAATGAAAGATTTACCGTGGCGTTTTTTAGCCGCTTCAATAAGCCAAGATGATGCAAGTGCAAAGCCTCTGTCTGTTTTTACTTCAATTGGTACCTGATACGTAGAACCTCCTATACGTCTTGCTTTTACTTCCAATAGCGGAGTAGCATTCGCAACTGCTTTTTGGAACAACTCCATAGGTTTTTCATTAGTTCTTTCTTCAATTTTAGTCATTGTTGAATAAAAAATCTTCTCAGCAAGAGATTTTTTACCGCGTCTCATAATTCTGTTGATAAATTTGGATATATCAACACTATTGTATACCGGATCCGCTAACGGTACTCTTTTTGCCGGTTTAGAACGTCTTGACATTACTTACCTCCCTTTGCTTTTTTAGCACCGTATTTAGACCTGCTTTGTGCGCGGTTTGCCACTCCTGCAGTATCCAATGTACCTCTTACTATGTGATATCTTACACCCGGAAGATCTTTAACACGGCCTCCTCTTATAAGAACTACACTGTGTTCTTGCAAATTATGACCAATCCCCGGAATATATGATGTAACTTCAAATCCGTTAGTTAAACGTACTCTGGCAACTTTTCTCAGTGCTGAGTTTGGTTTTTTAGGGGTTGTAGTATAAACCCTTGTGCATACTCCGCGTCTTTGTGGACAATCCATCAATGCCGGAGATTTTGTTTTGTCAATTAGCTTTTTACGTTCTCTGCGAACAAGCTGGTTAATTGTAGGCATTTTTTTCTCCTTTTAATTTTACTAACATCGGCCGAATATTTACTTTTAACCTGAAACCCTTACTCATTCCGGTCTTTGTCTGAAACAATTCTTACATTATTTAAGACATTATTCTGCCACACCGCGTCGTCAAATCCAGCACGAAAATTTCGACTGAGTGTACTTATATCTAACTACAACCAAAAATAATTGTCAATCTTAGCGGTTAAATAAATTTAAAATCTCCATTTTTCTTAATATGTTCAACCAGACCGCCGTCTTGAAGCAATTTTATCATTACCGAGGGGAGCGGTTCTATTTGGGTTATAGTCCCATTAGTTTTATTTTTTATTATTCCTTTTTCAATATTTAGTTCCAATTCATCTCCGGCATCTATTGAATCCGTATCACATTCTATAGCAAGTAAACCTATGTTTATTGCGTTTCTGTAAAATATTCTGGCAAAGGATTTAGCTATAACCGCGCCGACTCCTGCAATTTTCATTATTAGCGGTGCGTGCTCCCTTGACGAACCTAATCCAAAGTTCTCTCCTGCGACAACAAAATCTCCCGGTCGCATTTTAGCCGCAAATGTCTCATCCGCATCCTCAAGCACGTGTTTTGCAAATTCAGGCAGATTGGAGCGTAAATGATATAATCTTCCGGGGGCTATGTGGTCTGTTGAAATATTGTCACCAAATTTGAAGGCTCGTCCTTTCATAAATTCCTCCTATTTACATCAATTGTACTACAAATTTATTTAAAACTATGTTATAATTAAGAAAGATAAAGAGGTCATTTATGTATTTTAACAGAAAATGTAAAATTACTTTTATATGTCACGGAGCGACCATATATTCTGAAGAAAACAGACTTTCGGAAGTCGAAAATTATCCGCAGCTTAGCGAACTTGGGCTGGATGAGGTTGAGCGTATAACGGAATATTTAAGAAGAAGAGCTGTTAAAAATGATATAATATACACTTCACCTGCTGTCAGGACTATGCAAACCGCAAAGATTATTTCCAAGTTGTACAAACAAGAGCCAATCATTCTGGATGATTTACACCCGAGAAAGTGCGGTAAACTCAACGGCTTAACAATCGAACAAATTGAAAATAAATATCCTGATCTTTTGGAAAGCTGGTTTAATAATCCTGAATATGACGATAACCTTGAGGCAGAAAGTATAAATGATTTTATTTCACGCGTTAAAAGGATTATAGATGTTGTTGTATCAAGCAATGAGGGTAACAGAGTTATTATTGTTACTCATCCGGAGGTTATTCAAGCAGCAATTTGTGCAGCATTAGACATGCCTGCTGCCAAAATCGCCAAAATATTCATCAGAACAGGCAGTGCTACTCAGATAAGTTATTACGAAAAATGGTCAAGTCTTGTTTATTCTGATTATACTCCGATTTTTTGACAATAACCTTTTATTCTCGCTTATTAAAAATTTTTTTTCGGGTCTTGTATTTATAAAATCCCATGGTAGCGGCATATCAAATTCGTAGTTTTCTGTCGCATAGAAGTCGGAATTAATGTTATTGTTCGCTGCCGACTTAAATGAACCCAGGCTAATACCGTTTCTGTAGCCATCAATTATAAAATCCGTCAGTTTTTCATCCCCGCGTGACAAAACTGCCTGATAATAGTCCCATTTTATACTCGAAAATTGCGCTTTTATACCAAGTTTATGAAACTCTTTTTTTAGATATTGAACTTTCTTTTCCAGTGATTTTGTATTTTCTCGTCCGCACCATTGAAAAGGTGTATTGGCCTTTGGAACAAAGCTGGAAAAACTGAATGATATTTCGAAATTTTTATATTTTTGCTTTATTTCTTTAACCAGACTTAAAAGCTCGTTCAAGTCCGTGTAGCTCTCTGTCGGCAAGCCTAGCATACCGTATAATTTTAATCCTTTTAAACCGTTTTCAACTGCTATATCTACGGCATCAAATATTTGTTTCGTATTTAAATTCTTATTAATAACTTTACGCAATCTTTCACTGCCTGCTTCTATCGCTAAAGTTATGTTTTTTTGTCCCGCTGCCACAAGCATTTTAACTACCTCAGCACAAAATGCATCCGCACGCATAGACGAGATACTCACGCTTATTTTCTCTCCGGCTTGGATTTTATTATATAAGTATGTGCAAATATCCTTGAACTGCGGATGTGCAGTTATTTGTGCGCCTAATAAGGCTATTTTGTTAGTATAATTTAGACCGTGTTCTATTGTTGCTATAATTTTTTCATATGGTACATATCTTACCGGTAAATTGAGGTATGATGCAAGGCAAAATGCACAACAATTCGAGCATCCTCGCTCTATTTCCACTATAAATGTATTTTTAAAAAATGACTTGTCGCTCAGTATTGGCGTATATATGCATTCATCAAGCGCTTTCGTTATTTTATTTACCTTTTTTGAGGATAATCCCGGCACATATATACCGTCTTGTTCTGATAATATCTTTAAAATTACCGATTTGGGCTTATCTTTATTTTCCTTGCATATTTGTGCAACTATTAGGTTTAAATCCTCTCCGTCACCTATGATAAAAAAATCAAAAAATGCATCATATGGTTTCGGATTTGCCGTTACTACGGGACCTCCCGCAAATATTATCGGATAATTGTTTGATCGGTCTTTCGATTTTAGAGGAATTTTTCTTTGCTCAAGCATACCAAGGATACTAAAAATATCCATATCAAACGAAAATGAAAATCCCATTAAACTTACGCTTTTAGTTGAAAAACGCGTATTTTTTGTGTCTTGATATATCGCTTCAATATTTATATCGGGTGATTCATCTATAGATTTGTACATCCACAAAAATCCTAATGATGATAATGCAAATGACTCTGGGCCTGGAAAAGCCATCCAGATTTTGTAATCTGTTTTTTTATGCGGAACTTTGTCATACAAATAAACTGTATTATTCTTCAATATCTTCTTTGCTCCTGTTTATAGGAATAAGATATAATTCATCAATTAATACGCATATTGTTGCAGCTATTGCGGGGGCTAAAATTACTCCCCATACGCCTAAAAACTGTTGTGCTACAAATAATGAGAAGAATACCATCAACGGATGCAATGCCATAAACTTACCAAATAAAAACGGTCTTATCATATAATTTGAAATTTGTTGTACGACTAGAAATGCAACTATTGCAAGAATAACTTTAATCCATCCGGCTTGTGCGGCAACTAAGATTATAAGTGCAACGGCAATTGTAGGTCCTAATATCGGTATTATATCCAAAATTCCAGAAATTAAACCCAATAACAAAGCGTATTCCACTCTTAGTAATATTAGCGACAACATTACCATAATACCTACAGTTATCATTGATAATATTTGCGCTCTTACGTAACTTCCTACTTTTAAGGTTATTGAAGAAAGTATATTACTTGCTGCATCTTTTAGATTCGGCGGAAAAAATTCTAAAAATTTGGTTCTTAAGTAACTTTTGTCGACCAGAAGGTAAAATACTATCATAAATATTGCAAATGCTACGATAATAACCTGTGTAAATCCCATTGTTATATTAACTGATTGATTGAAAATGTTTTGTGCAAGGTTTGTTGATGAACCCAAAATTGAACTTAAATCTACCAAATCAGATATGCTTTGTCCGTTAAATTTTTGTGCCAATATAAAGTCAGACAATGCAGCAAGTTTTTCCGGAAGCATTGTTACGAAAACACGGATTTCCTTGAAGGCTATCACAAATATAGGCAGAAACAGTGCAATTACAGCGACTGTACATCCCGTCAGAACTATTGTTGTAGCTAATCCTCGACTCATCTTATTTTGTAGTTTGTTTACATACGGATTAAGTGCCGCCGCAATTACGTATGATGCAAAAAATAACAGTAATATTCCTGATATTTGCGGCAAAAATAGCAGCAGTATTATCGCTAAAATTAAAAATATCACATTTTTTGTTGTCCAAAAATTTTTCTTAAACATATTACCTCACCTGCAATAATTTTATATAAAAAATTTTATTTATGCAATAAATCGTGTTTATAATATATTTGTTGTTATATACTTTTCTATAATCATTATATACACTTTATATAAATTATATGTTAAGTAATGTAACAAAATAGCTCAAATTCAGCAATAATACATGATATATATACTTTATATAATTAACGAGAAATAACACGAGGACAAAACATGGGTTTCTTATTAGGCGCATACGGAAAATTAATGGCCGGCAAGAGAGTTCGACAACTCCAAGCCCGTATGATGAGTGTTCAATCACAATTGAGACGCGCTACTCGTGATATTGAAAATATGGAACGTTCACTTAACCAAGAAGAGAAGCGTATAAAATATGCAAACCAAAGCTGGATGTCTAATATGATGTTCGGTATGTCCGCAAGTATGCAAAACAGTATATGGGATGCACTTGTTGCAGGTGGTATGGGGCAAGATAGAGTAGCGCAATTGAAACAAATTCAACAAAGCGGTGGTAACATGTATGCGGCACTTGAAGGCAATGAAGCTACAATGTTTACTAATATTCAGCAGCAGCTGACAACCCAATTACAATACCAACAACAGGCTATGCAAAGCGCGTTGATGCAACAAAATTCAATGGTTGAGAATAATTTTGAAGCTTACAAAGAGCTTCAACTTCAACCGCTCAAAGATTTGGAAGAAGATTTGCATCTTGAAAAAGATTCTTTAGAAACACAAATTCAATTGGCACAACAAGATTATGAAGCTTGCAAAGAAATGGAAAAAGCCGGTGCTAAAAACTTAGTTCCGCAATATACAGGTCAAGGTTAATATAAAAGATTAGTTAATCAAAAAAAGGCTCAATGTTTCTTCATTGGGTCTTTTTTAATTAAAAATCCAAAATATTTATAGCCTTTACGGGACACTCAATTGCGGCATCAATGCAGCTGTCTTCGTTGCCGTTTACAAAATCCGGATTGACTACCGCGAAGTTGCGATTTATTTCAAAAATCTCTGGATTTATTGCGGAACAAGCACCGCAGCCTACACAATTAGAGGATATACTTATACGCATAAACAGATTATATCCCTATTTATGAACAATTTCATGCCCTGAAAGTTTAATCTTCATTACTTATAACTTGGGCACCATTTTCTTCAATGGTCAATGTCTTTATTACAGCCTTAACGTTTAAATCTGCCCAGGTTTCTTTTACCACCGAATGTATTTTATCTAAGTCGTTTTTCTGTGAAATAATGAGTATGGAAGGTCCTGCACCACTTAAAACACATCCCAGAACATTTTCTTCGTGCTTCAGATTATCCATAATCCTTTCTAATCCCGGAACAAGCTTCATTCTGTACGGTTGGTGAAGCTTGTCCTGAAGCGCAAGTCGCATTAAATCGGCATCTTTAGTATTTACGGCCTCAACGAACATTGCCATGCGTTTTGCATTAAAAACGGCATCTTTCATGGGCACTTCTTTAGGTAAAACTGATCTTGATATATCGGTTGATAATTCATAATCGGGTATACAGGCAGTAATTGACCACTCTTCAGGCCAAGTTAATTTTCTGTATACAACTGTACAGTCCTCCTCCTGTGAAGATATTACCAACCCGCCTACAATTGCCGGAGTGATATTGTCAGGATGACCTTCTACCTCGGTTGCTATTGATAACAATGCTGCTTCATCTGCCGGTCGACCTAATAATTCGTTCGCGGCGATTAATCCGCCCACTATTACGGAGGCACTGCTTCCTAGACCCCTTGCTATAGGTATATTTGTGTGTATGTTTATTTTTAATTCACTCGGAGTTTGACCTATAGAATTGTATAAAAGCTCTACTGCTTTGTATACAAGGCTGTTTTCATCCAGGGCAAGGTGCTCTATGGATAATTCGTCTACTGTTGAATCCTCTGATATAACATTAATTTCAATTCCGGTACCCGGTAACACTGTTTCTTCTATTGTTATTGTATTGTATATTGGCAACGCCATCCCCAGACAATCAAAACCTGGACCTATATTTGCCGCTGTTGCCGGTACTTTTACACTTATTTTCATATTTTCCTCTTTCTTTACAGTATATCAAAAACATGAAAAAATGCTAATTATAAGATTTTTTACATTCTTGAACTATTTTTTAAAGCGTCTATAATGTCTATATGTATGAGTTTTATCCTTATTTTACCAATGATGGTTCTGTAGGTCTGTATAGCCCTTCGGATGATGATGTTTATCATTCTACTTACGGCGCTTTAACCGAAGCTTATCAAAAATTTATTCAACCGGCTAATTTTGATGAGTTTTTTAAATCTCATAACGATATTAAAGTGCTGGATATTTGCTTCGGCATCGGTTATAATTCGAAATATTTTTTAAATTATTTCTTTGAAAATTTTGACAAAAAATTGAAGGCTTTAAATACTAATATCGATACGATAGGTACCGATAACAAGTTTTGTAAAATTTATATAAAAGCAGTAGACACAGATAAAAATTTAATATATATATCACCATTTATAAACGGAGAATGCAAAAAACTTTATCGAAATAAACTGAATTTTACACACGAAAAAATTGCAAAGCTGCTAAACAAAAAAACAAAACCCAAATATAAAATAAACAAATACATAAATATAATATTATTAAAAAAGATTCTAAAAAATCACGTAGAAATATTTGAAGATGAAGATTTCAACAAAATAATCAAGTCCCCCAAATATCAAAAATATTTAGACAAAAGTCTAAGGCGATTATACGCATTTTACAAAAACGAGGGGTACAGTAAAACCTTTTTAGGGCGTTTAAGCGGCTTCTTACATAATATATATTATAGGTATCTATCTACGAGTTATAAAAAGGCTTCTAAATACCTGAAATTAGTTGATTTTACATTCGACACTCAAATCGGCGATGCTCGTGAAGTTATTTTAGATGATAAAGATATCTACAATTTTATTTTTTTAGATGCATTCACACCCGCCAAGTGTCCTTGTCTTTGGACCGTAGATTTTTTTAAAGAGTTAAATAAACATCTTGCAGATGATGGCATGATCTTAACGTATTCAAATTCTGCCGCTGTTAGAAACGCATTTATTTCTGCCGGATTTTGGACCGGCAAAATTTATAATAAAGAAAATGACAAATTCATGGGAACAATCGCGGCTAAAAAATTAGAGCTTATAAAATTCGGGCTCTCAGAATACGATTTAGGGCTTATAAAATCAAAAGCAGGTATTATGTATAGGGATAAGAATTTAACCCTCAATAACGAGGCAATATTAAGGGCGCATAAAAAAGAGGTCGAAAATTCAGACCTTATCTCAAGCTCAAAATTCATAAAAACCTTCAGAGGTGGCAAATGATGTATGACGTAGTTATTGTAGGCGGGGGAACTGCCGGCTGTGCTGCTGCCTATACTGCCGGTAAACTAGGATTGAAAACTTTATTGATTGAAAAAAATATCCATCTTGGCGGAACAATTACTTCTGCACTCGTAGTACCTGCAATGAAATCCGGTGAACATCAGATAAATACTGATTTCTACTACGCTTTAATCGAGGAATTGCGCAATATAGGAGGACAAGCGACTTATCAGGATAATCATGGCTGGTTCAATCCCGAGCTTACAAAGCTTGCTTTGGATAATCTTATGGCAAAAGCTAATGTGGAAGTGTTTTTTGACGTTCATATTCGTAATGTCTTGCTTGATAACAAGCGTATAAAAGCTATTATTATATCAAAAGAAATGTTATCAGTATATAACGAAACGATAGAAAGAGCAAATAAAGAGTTATCGGTATCTATCGAAGCGAGGTATATAATTGATGCAACCGGAAATTGTGAAATCGGAAAATTATGCGGGTGTAATTTTTTAGAAGCGAATACAAAAAATCAGCCGGTAAGTTTACGATTCATGATGGGCGGAGTAGACGTCCCGAATTTTGCGAAGTGGTTAAAAGCCTACGATAAAGACAGGGCAGTAACGACAGTAGAAGATGTAGACGGATTTATACACTTATCAACGGCATACGCGTGGGACCAGGACAAAAAATGGGCATTATCCGGATTATTTGAAGATGCGGTAGAAAAGGGCATACTGACTGACCATGACAGGAACTATTTTCAGATATTCACAGTAGCCGGAATGCCGTCAACCATAGCTTTTAATTGCCCAAGAATAATAGATTACACAAAGACATTAGATGTTGAAAATATGTCAAAAGCCTTACAAATAGGGCGTAAGAGTATATACAGACTGGCTGAATTTTGTAAAACATATTTACCGGGATTTAAAAATGCATACATATCCAACATAGCGGACATGCTTGGTATAAGGGTTTCCAGGAGAATAAAAGGTAAGTATGTATACACATTAGCGGATTTAAAATCAGGAAAAACATTCGAAAATCCCGCCGTAATATCAAATTATCCAATAGATGTACATTCCGAAGAAAAAGACAGTTCAACATTAGATTTGGTAAGGGATTATCAATTACCGATTGAAAGCTTAATGTCAGCAGATATAGATAATTTATTTGTAGCGGGAAGATGTTTGTCTGCAGATTACATGGCGCAAGGTGCGCTAAGAGTCCAAGCGAGCTGTTTTTCAATGGGGGAAGCAGTTTCAAAATATATAAAATCTAATCTTTTTTAATTTTAGCAAGTAAAATCTGTGCTGCATTAAGTAAAGGATCAATAGTCGGTGAAAACGGCGGGGCATAAGTCAGGTCATTTTTTGTAAACTCCTCAACCGTAAGCCTTCCTATTAAAGCAGCTGTTAAAGTATTAATCCTTTTATCCGCATCACCTGCGCCAACGGCTTGGCCACCAAGTAATAACCCTGTAGTTTTATCCGCAATAAGCTTAAGCGTAATATTATTAACATCAGGCATATATCCAACACGGTCAAATTTAGTTACGGTAGCAGACACCGGCTGGAATCCTGCAAGTGAAGCTTTTTTTTCGGTATATCCAGTCATGGACATTGTTAGAGATAAGCATCTTACGACAGCCGAACCCAATACACCTTCGAAATCCTGATCACCACCGCTTATATTAATAGCAGCAACTCTTCCCTCTTTGTTCGCAGTAGAGCCTAGCGGTATCCAAACTTTTGCTCCGTCAATCATTAACATTTTTTCAGCACAATCACCACAAGCGTATATATTTTGAAAATTCGTACGCATATGTTTGTTAACTTTTATGGCACCGGTTTCACCAATTGCAACGCCAGCCTCTCTGGCAAACTCAATATTAGGCTTAACTCCGGCGCAAATTACAACCATATCGGTAAAAAACTCCTTACCTTTTCCGGTCTTAAATCCGGTAACTTCTCCACGCTCATTATTATATAATTCCGTTACAAGCTCGGAAGTGAGTATTTGAAACCTGTTATCACTTATACCGGCAAGTTGTTCCTGTATAAGGCTTGAAATATCAGTATCAAAAATAGGTAACACAAACGGAGCAAATTCAACGATTGTAACTTTTAGGCCCAATTCCACAAATGCTTCCAAAAGCTCCAACCCGATGTAACCGCTGCCTATAATAGTTGCATGCCTTGAAGTTAAAGCTTTTTCCCTTATTGCTATACCGTCTTCTATATGCCTAAGTGTAAACACGTTTTTCAGATTAACATTTTTAATAGGCGGTATAACAGCCCTTGCACCCGTTGCTATAACAAGTTGATCATATTCGACTAAAAATGCCCTATTTTCTTTTAAATCCTGAATAAGTACTTGATTTAACTCAGGTAAAATTTTTATTGCTCGGGACAGCAAATGAATATGTACTCCCTGAGCTTCAAATTCTTGAGGAGAACGCACAAGAAGTGTTTTGTAATCAGCGAAATTTCCTTGAATATAATAAGGAAGTCCGCACGCCGAATATGAAATATGAGTGTCATCCGTGTAAAGATCAATTTCAGCATCAGGCATTAACCGTCTTAATTTTGCTGCTGCTTTTGCACCTGCTGCCACTCCGCCTAGAATTACTATTTTCATAGACTTAATTTATTAAAAAACATTTGTTTATACATTCCACAAACGTCTAATTTAAGCCCGATGTTGACAAAAACATACCTTTCATAAAATCGCAATATGCATCTATATCTGATTTATATTCCCGTACATTATCAATCAGAGTATATAACTCTTTTATAACATCTTCTTTGCTGAATTTTTCTTCCATAAAAATACACACCCCACATAATCTAACAACAAAATATAAGTACGGAATGTGTATTGATAAACTTTAGAAAATAATTGAATATTTTACATATTTTAATATTAAGCAATAAGATTCAATTTTTTAGCGTCAAAACCACCATTACTTTCGAAATTTATGGTGCCTTGCGGGTCGAATTGCTCCAAATCAAAACCTTTATCCGATTTTTTGGTATCTTTTGAATTAGCTTTGTTTATCTTTGTCGCTTCAAGATAATTTTTATATTCAGCATAACTGATTACACCGTCACCGTCTTTGTCATACTCATCAAAAGTTAATCTTTCAAACGAACTTAGCGCAGTTCTCATCAAACCTTGTGTAATTGCAACCATAAAAATGCTCCTCTCTTATTTTGCTCTCTATATATAAAGTAAAAAAACGCAGTGAAAATTCAGATATAATATTTTTTTTACAAATCTTAACAATATTAATGATATAATTTAAAGCAGTAAGGAGATAATGTATGACAACACAAATAATAGAGGCAAAAAAAGGTAACATAACCGAAGAAATGAAATACATAGCATTAAAAGAGGGAGTAACGGCGGAGTATGTATGCGAACAGGTAGCCACAGGCAGGGTGGTAATATTAAAGAACACCAGGCGTGAGAACGTAATCCCCACAGCAATAGGTGAGGGGATGACCGTAAAAATTAATGCCAATATAGGGACGTCAATGGAGCGTTCCGACCTAGAGCAAGAACTTGAGAAAGTACGCATAATAGAAGCGACGGATGCGGATGTACTAATGGATTTATCAACCGGAAAAGATATAGACGGAACAAGAAAACAAATAATAAAAGCAACCAAGTTACCAATAGGGACAGTCCCCATATATCAGGCAGGTAAAGAAGCACTGGATGAATTTAAAGATATATCGAAGCTATCGAAAGATAAATTATTTTCGGATATAAAAAAACAATGTGAAGACGGAGTAGATTTTATAACAGTACACTGCGGAGTAACGAAATTTGTAGTAGAACAACTGGAAAAACAAGGTCGAGTGATGGATATAGTATCACGGGGTGGAGCGATGCTAGCATCATGGATAAAATCCACAGGGAAAGAAAATCCATTATATGAACATTACGATGAATTACTGGAAATAGCAAGGGAATATGATTGTACACTATCATTAGGAGACGGATTAAGACCCGGATGTATAGCTGATGCGGGAGATAGAGGTCAAGTTGCCGAAACTATCATTTTAGGAGAACTTGTTAGCCGAGCACGTGATTATGGAGTACAAGCAATGGTGGAAGGCCCCGGACATGTTCCGCTCAATAAAATACCAGCGATGATAGAAACAGCAAAAGTATTAACAAATCACGCACCGCTGTACGTTCTAGGGCCATTGGTAACAGATATAGCCCCAGGATACGATCACATAACCTCAGCAATCGGAGGAACACTTGCCGCATATCATGGAGCCGACTTTTTGTGCTACGTAACACCTGCAGAACATATCGGACTTCCGGATGCAAAACAGGTCAGAGAAGGTATTATTGCCAGCAAAATAGCCGCCCACGCAGCAGATTTGGCAAGAGGTAATAGGCAAGCATATCAAAAAGATTTAGAAATGTCGTTAGCACGTAAAAATCTTGACTGGGAAGCTCAACGCGCAGCCGCAATTGACAAATGTACACTTGAAAAGATAAATAACGGCGAACCTTGCACAATGTGTGGTAAATACTGTAGTGTAAAGGTATTTAAGGAATATTTTAATTAAAATATATTAAAATAAAATTTCAACTAGCAAAAAAAAAAATTTCAATATTTATAAAGGGTGAGAAAAGGAGATAAAAATGCAAATAAATAAAATTTCAAGCACCCCAAGTTTTCAAGCTAGCTTCTTTAACAATAAGTATTCAAGTGAAATATTTGAAGAAATTCTAACAAATATGACTAAAAATGGTCTGGATCGGGCGGCACAAAAGAATAAATTAAGTAAAGAACTTGAAAAACTTGCTACACACCATGAAGGTACCTTATTATCAGTAACAACCCGATTTATGCCGGTAAGAAATAAAGCCAAAATTGTTAACGTGGCAGAGCGCCGCTGTATAACAAATTTAACAACAGGCAGTGTTATTCATTTTGACTTAAACAAAATAGATTTGGAAATGGTAAAATCACTTAACAATTCCAAAAGTAAAAATTTCCAAAAAATATTTGAAAAATAAAGAACTATTCTTCAATGTAAACCAGATTTTTGCGTAAATACCACTGAAAAAGTGTAAGCACAAGAATAACGATGAACAAAACATAGGCAATGGCGGAAGCTTTGCCTATGTTAAAGTATTCAAAAGCATTTTTATAAATAGCATAGACAATGACATTGGTAGAATCCAAAGGACCGCCCTGTGTCATCAAATAAATCAGATCGAATACTTGAAAAGAACTTATTGCGGTAATAATAACAACAAAGAAAATAGAAGGAGATAAAAGCGGAACCAAAACATTTTTGAAGGTATGAAAAAAATCAGCACCGTCGATTTTAGCCGCATCAAATAAGTTTTGGTTAATAGTGCTTAAAGCAGAGAGAAAAATAATCATGTTATAACCTATGAGCTTCCAAACAGAGACAATAATGAGAGCAGGCAAAGCAAAGCGGGAATCATAAAGCCAATTAATATGCAAATGTAAAAAATTATTTAAGAAACCGATATTGGGGTCGAAAATCCATTGCCAAACAACACCAATAACAATCATAGGAGTAATAAAAGGGAGGAAGTAAGCGGTTTTAAAAAATTCAGAACCACGGATTTTATCATTCAAAATGACAGCAAGAATAAGAGGAATAATAACACCAAAAATTGAAGTAGCAAAAGCAAATATAAAAGTATTAAAAAAAATTTTATAAAATAAAGGCTCAGTAAAAATTTGTCTGTAATTATCAAAACCAACAAAACAAATAGGGTTAATAAGATCCCAGGAAGAAAAACTTAGCGCAAACGAACAAAAAACTGGAATTAAAATAAAAACAAAAGTGCCCGCAAGAGCCGGCAGGACAAAAATCAGTCCGGCAAAAGCTTGTTCGTTAAAAAGAGCATGACGCAAGTTCATGATATAATTATATAATAGCGGAGATAACTTATGCAAAAATATGAACACGCCTTCGGCAAAAATGACATAAGAGGCATATACGAAAAGGATATAACAGAAGAGTTATATTACAATATAGGACTGGGTTTTATAAAATGGTTAAAGAAAGAATCAGGTAAAGAAGCTGAAGAAATGACAATAACGGTATGTAGAGATGCGCGTATACACTCCCAAAGTCTTTCGGAGGCACTGATAGCGGGTTTAACCTCAACAGGAGCAAAAGTAATAAATCTTGGACTTGCCCCTACCCCAATAGGTTACTATTCGGAAGTTACAATGCCGCAAGTCATTTCCGCAATGATAATCACAGCGAGCCACAATCCGCCGGAATATAACGGACTTAAAATGACGTATTGTCATCAAACACTTAATGAAGTACAAATTAAGGAAGTACGAGAGTTAACATTTAATAACTGGGAAAACAAGCAACCGGCTGCAAATTTATCACAAGTAAAAACCTATAACATAATACCTGAATATATATTAGATATGAAAAAACGTTTTGGAAAAATCGGTAAGGGTATAACCGTAGTTGTAGACAGCGCAAACGGAACCGGAGGAATAGTCGGTCCCAAATTGTATCGCGAACTCGGATGTAAGGTTATAGAATTGTATTCAAAGCCGGACGGGAGATTTCCAAACCATCACCCCAATCCGAGTGACCTTAAAACACTAACAGAGATAGAATCGGCAGTAGTAAAAAATAGAGCTGATGTAGGAATAGCCTATGACGGAGACAGCGACCGAATAGGGGTTATAAATTCGGCAGGTCAACCTCTAACAGGTGACAAGCTTCTTTTGCTGTACGCGATGGACTTAATCGCAAATTCCAACGATAAACCAATTATAGTTTCAGAAGTCAAATGCTCTCAGGTGCTTTATGACACAATAAATAAGACAGGTGCAAAAGCCATAATGTGCAAAACCGGACACGGTTATATAAAAGAAAAAATGAAAGAAACAGGTGCAATACTTGCCGGTGAAATGAGCGGACATACATTTTTTAAAGACAGATATTACGGATTTGACGACGCAATATATGCCGGATGCCGTATTATCGAAATTATTGCAAAGAATAAAAAGTCTAACCCGTGTTTTAATATTCAAGAGCTTTTAAAGCCGTTTGATTCGGTTTATACCTCAAATGAAGTCCGCTTTCCATGCTCAAATGAACTGAAAAAGCCCGTGTTGAATAAATTGAAAGAATATATCAACCTGCACAAAGACATGTTTACAACAGAAATTAAAGATATTGTGACCTTGGACGGCATGCGAATAGTTTTTGATGGCGGATTTGCACTCATCAGACAAAGTAATACAGAACCCGTATTTACACTGCGTTTTGAGGCTAAAACCAAAGATGAATGTGAACATATTCAAAAATGTATGCTGGACAAATTAGAGGAATTTATAAACTGCTAGCAAAATTTTTTTTTTTGAGTTTTAAGTAATAAAAAAAGGAAAATTTATGCAAATTAACAACAACGTGAATTTTACGGGTATTTACAAGCTGCCATATAATAGTGCAAATTTAAAAGAGGTTACCTCATTTGTTTTACCAATGTATCAGACAATGAAAAAAGAGCCTTGGGTATGTTTTTCGGGCAGAAATCCGCTTAGTCCATTTATAAATGATGCTTTGGAAACTATAGCTGAGCTTGCAGGCGGTTCAAAAGAATGGCTTAAGCTTAATGCAGAAAATTTCAACATATCAACAGACATTTTTAAAAATTTCAGTATATATGCTATCACGTCAAAAGCTGACGTACAAAGTTATGAAAGAAAATATTCATTTTCAACAGATAAGATTTATAACCGTTTAGAAAAAGGATTAAAACGAGAATTCAGCAAAAAATTATTATTTAACAATTCAAATATGGAGCTGCCCTTTCATATAAAATGTCTGAAATATATCATTAACGAAGATAAAAAAATAATGAATAAATTTGAAAAATTCATGGCAAAGAAAGTACAGGATTTTGAAGAACCACAAGAACTTTTTTGGCATTTAATGTGCAATAAGTAAAACTGCTTGCAAAATATTTTTATTTGTGATAGATTGAATTTGTCAGAAAAGTTACTCACGAATATTTTATCAATAGCTGAGAAACAGCATGTTTTTGATGTATTCGTACCCGATAAAGGATTTACATTAAGTTAATGAAAGGTAAAATCAATGGATTTAGAAAAGAAAGACGAAATGGACGTTGAAGTAACCGCAGAAGAAAGTGCCGAAAAAGCGACTGTCGAGGAAACAACCGAAGAAGAACTAAAGTCACCGGAACCGGCAGAAGAACTTCAACCGGAGGAAGGCAGACCTTCAAAAAGGAGATCCCGCGGTACTAAAAAGCCACGGATAGAAACTATCGAAGAAAAGCCTCAAAGTGAATGGACAGAACAGGTTGTCCAAATAAACCGTGTAACAAAAGTCGTAAAAGGCGGTAAGAAATTAAGTTTTCGAGCAATAGTAATAGTAGGAAACAAAAAAGGACAAGTAGGTATAGGATGTGCAAAAGCAGCAGAAGTAATAATAGCAATACAAAAAGCAATTGCAGATGGCAGAAAAAATCTTATAACCGTACCTATATTTAAAACGACAATTCCGCACCCGATAACTGGTAAATCAGGCGCAGGTTCGGTAATGCTAAGACCCGCATCACAAGGTACCGGTATAATAGCCGGAGGTGCAGTAAGACCGGTGTTGGAGCTTGCAGGTATTGAAAATATTTTGGCAAAATCGCTCGGTTCAAAGTCACCTTTGAATGCTGCCTACGCTACGATTAATGCGTTAAAAGCTCTTACGCCGTTTAGTGAAGTCGCAAAAAAACGTGGTTTATCAATGGCGGAATTGCTAAATTAATCAGTTATGTAATTGACTAATTGATATAATAAAATTAAGTAAAAGGATATAAATTATGGCTAAAAGTAAAAAAATAAAAATTAAACTTTCAAGAAGTTTAATCGGAGCATCAAAAACACAACGCAAAGTTGTGGAATCACTTGGTTTAAGCAAAAAAGATCAAGTTGTAGAACATAGTGAAACCCCAACAATAATGGGAATGGTTAAGAAGGTATCCCACTTATTGGAAGTGGTAAAATAAGTACATAACCGCGTACAGTTACGTGTGTAACTATAGTTAATAGCGAGCGGACAAAAAAAGAGGAAATTAAAATGAAAAATATTACATTAGAAGATTTAAAACCGGCAGAAGGTTCAACCCACAAGACAAAACGAGTCGGTCGCGGAAGATCATCAGGCAGAGGTAAAACTTCCTGCAGAGGTCATAACGGAGAAGGTCAACGTTCAGGCAGCAGCTCAAAAAGAGGATTTGAAGGCGGTCAAATGCCTGCTTACAGGCGCCTGCCTAAATTAAAAGGCTTCCAGATAATTAACAAAATCAATTATGCAGAAATAAACGTTGGCAGAATTGCACAGCTCGGACTTAAAGAAGTTACGCTGGAGTCTTTGAAAGAAGCTAAGAGAATACACCCCTCAAGTGAAGGATTACGTGTTCTCGGAAACGGTGAGATTAAAAAAGCCGTTAAAGTAAAAGCAAGTTATGTTACACCATCAGCAAAAGAAAAAATAGAAGCCGCAGGCGGAAAGGTTGAGTTAGTATAATGGCACAAGGTATTAAAATGCCTACAACTGAAGATTTGATGTCAATGTGGCAAGCATCAGGTCTAAAACAGAAGATTTTGTATACGTTCATGATGATTGCTGCCTTCAGACTCGGAGTTCAAATGCCGCTTTTTGGGATCAATAATCAAGTGTTTTCCAATATAGCACAAGGCAATAACATTATTGGATTTCTTGATTTGTTTTCAGGCGGCGCTTTAGGTACGGTATCAATTTTTGCATTGGGTATCGGGCCTTTCATAACAGCATCTATCATAATTCAGTTGGTTTCTGTTGTAATTCCTTCGTTAGAAAAATTACAAAAAGAAGAAGGCGAGGCTGGCAGAAGAAAATTATCACAATACACACGTATATTTACTGTAATACTTGCAGTATTCCAATCGTTAATATTTATGTTATACTTGCACCACCTGCCCGGCGCTGTATTACCGAATTTGAATCCGGTGATGTTTTTCGTAAGCTCTGTGGTTGTCCTTACTGCAGGTTCGGTACTTGTTATGTGGATATCTGAGCTTATTACCGAAAAAGGCATTGGCAACGGCGGTTCATTAATAATCTTCGTTGGTATATTGTCCGGCATTCCGGTTTACGCATCAAGAACATCTCAAATGGTTATGAATAATACTGCATTGCAGCTCGGTTTGGCAGTGCTGTTGGCAATATTTTTTGCGGCAATGATATTCATTGTAGTCATGCAAGAAGCTGTCAGAAAAGTTGTTATTGTTAACCCTAAAAGACAGGTAGGTAATAAAGTTTACGGCGGTATGAATTCATTTATACCTTTCAAACTTAATCCTGGAGGTGTAATGCCCATTATCTTCGCAATTGCTATATTACTTTTCCCGTCTACAGTTTTAAGTTTAGTTGGTCAGGCAAACTTTAAATCAGAAGCTGCGAAAAATATTGTTATGTCACTTAATCACTGGTTAAGCCCCGACGGCATCACGTATTATATTCTATATTTCTTGCTGATAGTTGCATTGACGTTTTTCTATGCGTCAATTATGCCCAACATGCAGCCTAAGGATATTGCCGATAACTTGAAAAAATACGGATCTTCTATCCCCGGCATTAAACCAGGTAAGCCTACAGCTGAAGCTCTCGATAAAATATTGTCTAAAACAACATTTATCGGCGCAATGGGGCTTGGTGTTATTGCTCTTGTTCCTTCACTTGCAAGTTATATTACAAATATTAAAACCTTGCAAGGTATCGGTGCAACTTCCTTGATAATTATGGTTGGTGTCGCACTTGACTTGATTAATCAGGTCAGAACTCATCTTCTGGCCAGAAATTATGAATCTTTCCTTAAAGAGTAGTAATTTTTATCTATTATCTGACAAAAACAGCTCGTTTGGGCTGTTTTTTTGTTTTAAATTATTAATATTTCAGACAATGTTTTAAAAAATAAATATCGTATTATATTTATGTAAATCCTCAACTCTTCTGATTGCTCAGCTTTGCCTCTCATATTTGAGAGGCTTTTTTTGTAAAGTAGCTGACAAAATTTGACAAATCAGGTATAATAATATATGTCAAGCTGAGTATATAATGCTTCACTCTGTATGAGCCGGAGCGCAGTGAATCTCTATGAAAGGGTCTGTAAAATGAGAGAATTAATTTCAAAAAATCAAAGAATAATAATGGTTCCGCATGATTTTAAATTTGCTAACAAGGGTGTGATAACCGATGTAGCCCCTGATTATTTCATTTTGGAATTGGATTATGCTCCGGAGGGAATTTTAAAAAGTAATTACTGCGAGTTTTACACGCAAACTAAGCACGGGACGCTATACTTTGATTCCTATGCTAAAGAAATTAACGGAAATACATTAAAAATTGCCAGCCCTGCAAAACATAAGTTTTTACAAAGACGTCAGTATACACGTATAAAATTTGTCATGGAGCTTGAGCTGGTTAGTAATGAAAAATTATTAAAAATAACAACATTGGATATATCTGCAGGTGGCATGAAATTCAAAACTTTTGAACATATTAATATTGATGAAAATTATAAAATTACATTGCCGCTTTCTGAAGAACAAAATATTGAATGCAAATTTTCACCTATACGTATTGAAAAAAATAATGATGACGGATACACCGTTTCCGGAAGATTTGAATACGTTTCAAGCCGTGACAAAATGACTTTGATTCAATATTGTGCGAAACGTAATATAGAAATTAAAAATAAATAATATTATAAAATAATAAATGAAGGTCAGCAATAAAAAGACATGAGTTTGGTAAAACTTTTAAAAAAAAGAACAAAAAAAATACTTTTTACCACCCCGTCACACTCACAAAGGTTAGCCATATATAAACCGTTAAGATCACTATACAAAATAGATATTTCCGAAACGGAGGCGCAGGATCCTATAAGAGGTCTTTTAAAAGCGCAAGAGCGAGCTAAAAAAATATACGGGACTAATTCCACATTTTTTTTAACTAACGGCTCCACAAGCGGCATATTGGCCTCAGTTTTAACATGTGTTAATCCCGGAGAAAAAGTAATGATATGGCATGATTCACATCCTTGTCATTTAAATGCGGTCCGACTTGCAGGTGCAATACCTGTATTTTATGATTTAGAAATTGATGACGTATGGGGAATTCCTCTGCAAACACCTGTACATATGATTGAAAGTTACTTTAATGCATATGACATTAAAGCTTTAATAATAACTTCGCCAACTTATGAAGGGATAGTTTCTGATGTGGCAAAAATAAAATTAATCTGCGAAAAATATAATGTATATTTAATTGTTGATGAGGCACATGGAGCATTATACCCATTTTCCGACAGATTACCCAAAAGTGCGGCAAATATAGCAGATTTTACGGTACAATCATTGCACAAAACGGCAGGCGGATTAAATCCTACTGCACTTTTGCATTGTATGTGTAATTTAAATGCTGAAAAAGCTTTAAAAATGATAAACACCACCTCACCATCATATCCGCTTTTAGCATCTATCGAAGAAAATATAAATTATTTGAACAGCTGGTGGGGTAAAAGAAAACTCGACCTGTTGCTGGATGAATTGGAAATATTAAAAGATGAATGTGTAAATTGTGAATTTTACGGAGACGATCCGACTAAAATCTTGGTTAAAGTCCACAATTTAACGGGTGCTGAGTTATCTGAAATTTTGTATAAAAAATACAACATTGAAGATGAAAAAACAAACCAAAAATCAACACTGTTATTGTGCGGAATAGGAACTGACAAAAAGAAAATAAGACGTCTTAAAGAAGCATTATTAGATTTGTAACAATTTGTTAATAAATCAGCGACAAATATTAAAGAATTTAATAAAAAAAGCCGATAACCGTAGTAAGGATACAATCAGGAAAGGGCAACACCAACTATGGGAATGGCCGCTTCACAAGCAAGATTATTATCAATCACCTCTCGAATGGCTGACAATGAGCTTAGGTCTCAGATTATCAACAATTCGAAGATGCGTCTCGCTACAGAAAGTTCGCGAGTCAGTGAAGATTACATAAATGCCTTAAACTCAGCGACCATGATGATGTCAAACTACGATATCGCAGGTGAAAGTCAGTATCAAAAATTGAGCTTTAATTCATTAACAAGCTATAGCTCTTACAATAACCAGTATGGTCTGGTAAATCCGAACGGAAAACTTCTTGTATCTGAAAATGACGCAGAAATATACAGGAACGTTAAAAATGGCGGGGGTGACTTATATGATTTTCTGGCTGCCTACGGGCTGGAATATAAATCAACCTTCTTCACAGAAGATGTAATCGGCGGTACTGCAGTTAACTTTGAAGATATCGGTGAAACATACACATTGGAAGAACTTGAGGCGATGTACTACGGTGATGACGCTAGCGGTATTATGAGCTACAATAATGCGCTGCAATCACCTCAATATATTAATTTCGGCGATTATTACAACGAATTATTACTAGCAGATGAAAATTACTTAGCTACTGTTAAAGAAGCTGCAAAAAATGACATCTTTGGCGGTAATTGGGATTCCATGTACGAAGACTACGTAGAGGCAAACCCTGAAGATCACTCTGCAGTCTATTTTGCCGGCGGTATAGAAAACATCAAAATTTTAATTCAAAGATTAGAAGATGAAGGAAAACTTCCCGACAGCGAGTGGTTAGAGCAATTGGAATCAAAAATTTATTCATTCTCATATTTACCTAGTTTCGAAGGACCATTAGAAATACTTGAAGATGTTGAAATTGTGCAAGACCCAAATGATACTACAATTTACACAATTGACGGTAATATTAAACTTGACACACAACATGAACATGATGATGGATCATCCGACTACAACGTAAGTGTTATTACGGAAGAGGACGAGGATGAGGATTTGAAATTCGAAATTGTAGATGGCCCATGTTTCAACCCATCTCAGATTGGAAACTCCGTAACCTTTGATTTTCAATATAAAATAACTTCCACAGATGAAGAGGCACCAAGTGAAGAAATCTACACATATTACTACACAAGTTCCAATTCTGGTAGAAGTGTAAAAAAAGGTACCGAGATAACCGATCCTGAAACGGCGCAATATTTGGTTTCAGAAGTTATACTTGACTTCAAAGAAAATATACTAAATCATATAAATAGGGATGCCTATGTTAATGATGATCCGAATGCAGCTGCAGCCCAAACGGCATATAATGAAGCGTTAGATAAATATATTGAATTGATATTCGGAGAAAATCTAACTGATGAACAAAAAGAAGCTGTATCAGCCAACATAGACATATTATATGATCCCGGAACAATAATTACTTGGGCTCGGGACAATAATATTACAACCTCATCAGACTTTGAAATAATAAAACAAATATATATATTAGACAGGTTATTCGAAGTATATGGTGAACCCAAAAGCGGATGGGTTGACGTAAATAATCCGAACGAAAATGCCGATGCAAAAGCACAATGGTATACAAATCTATATAACCGTATGGAAAAAGGCTATTCAGTAATTCTGGATGGGCTTGCCTCAAGCAATGAGTGGATACAATTTGCCTTAGAAAGCGGACTTGTAACCATAGAACAAGTAGATACCGAAAACAATTGGGTATCCACAGCATATACAAACTGCAGTGATATAACTGAAGTTACAGACAATACCGAAATTGCAAAAGCAGAGGCCGAATATAACAAAGCAATGAATAATATCGAAAATAAGGATAAACGCTACGATATAGAGCTAAAAAATATCGACACCGAACATAATTCGTTGCAAACAGAATACGAATCGGTCAAATCCGTAATAGATAAAAACATAGAACGATCATTTAAAATATATTCATAGAATAATGATAAGCGACTTAAAAAGTCGCTTCTTTTTTAAATAATGTAAGATATAAAGATTATGTAAGGAAATCTTAAATAAGACAAATTTTGAATTATAATGATAACAAAGGTAATAAATGGAGAAAGAAATGGAAACCGTTAACGAAATACTAAATAAGTTGGAAACAGCAGATAACACAACAAAAAATGAGCTGGAAAATAAGCTTGTAAACATAGGTTTATCAGTGGTACCCCAGTTGGTAGATCAATTACAGGTAGTAAGAGGTATTAAGCGCGGAGTTGTTGCAATGACGCTTATAAGAATCGGTAATGCGTCAGTTAAGTATCTAAAAAAGGCTGCAGAAGTTAATAAGGATTTTGAATGGGTTGCACAATACTTAATCCGAGAAATTGAAGGTGTTCAAGCAGCATAGTTAAATATTAACAATAAAAAAAGCCGGTAGTCATCACCGGCTTTTTTGTGATAAAATGAAGATATGCAGAATATGGAATATACATGCTTATTTGGCGGAGGAGCAATACGCGGTGCAGCATATGCCGGTGCCGTAAAAGCCTTGGAAGAACTGAATATATACCCGAACAACGTAGGCGGCTCGTCCGTTGGCTCTATTGTTGCATCACTTATAGCTGTCGGGTATAACGCAGATGAGTTGAAAGAAATCTTCCTGGATGTAAATTTTGATTTATTCAGAGATTTTCAATTCGGATTAGGCCCCAAGTTTGCGCTCAGCAAAGGTGAAGTCTTTCTGGAGTGGATACGTGATTTAATCGAAAAAAAATACTATAAAGAAAAATATGAAAAGGGCAAAAATAAGGCGGTTACATTTAGAGATTTAGGCAAGAACCTGTTCATTATTACCACTGACTTATCAAACTTTGAATGCAAAGAATTCTCAAAACACGAGACACCGGATTTTGAAGTGGCAAAGGCGGTTAGGATTTCGTGCAGCATGCCAGGATTAATGAAGCCCTTGGAATATAATAACACAGTCTTGGTGGATGGTGACCTGCAAAAAAGCGTTCCAATGTGGAGATTATCAAAAAATCTCATATCAGAAAATAAAAGGATTTTGGAATTCAGGCTGGAGGGCGATTATGAAGGCTCCGACAAAAATGCCCTCGATTATGTAAATACAATTTATAGTTGTATAACCTCAATTGCGACATCATTTATTGTCGACTGCTATGGAAGAAAAGATGAATACGATTACATTGTAATTAATACCGGCGACGTAATTGTAGTTGATTTTAACTATCCGCGGCAGAAACGAGAGGAATTAATAAAAAGCGGGTACAGACAAACAATGGATTACTTTACCAAATCTCTGCCACACAAAAAAGGTCATTTGCTCGATAATTACTATATTTTAATTAAGGAACTGAAAAAAATTGCAAAATATATCGAAAATAAAAAAATAATAAAGGCTAAACATGCAATATCAGATTTATTTGTTGCATTGTACGATATGAAAGATTATATTGACACAAGCATAACAGAGGCTATAAAAGAATTTAACAGACAATACAACAACAACTTGCGTTATCCGGCCTTATTCGGTAAAGTTAAACTAACGGATGAAGATAGTATAAAAAAGAATTTACAAGCAATAATAACCTTAATATCCGACAGAATATACGAATTGGAATCGTATTTGATAAAATTTCCCATTTGACAATTAAATACTTTTTAAGTAATATAAATAGCGAAATTTGTGCGTAATATGCTATACATAAATAGCATAACGAATAATAAATTATAAGCTCCAGTGGCGGAATCGGTAGACGCGTTGGACTTAAAATCCAATTGGGTTAATAACTCAGTGCCAGTTCAAGTCTGGCCTGGAGCAAACTTATCGGGGCAATTGCATCCTAATCGTTTAAAACTTTTTCAATACCGGACCAATTGAAAACATGCGAATTGGCAAACTCGACCAGATGAGCTTCATTCAAATGTTTCATATCGTATATTACCCGATCAAAATCCTCTGAAGCATTCATGGAAATGATAGGCAAACCCGCATCTTCAGCTAATTTTTGAACTTTAGCATCATAATTTATTGCAACAGACTTGACACCAGCTTTCAAGCCAACAACTAAAGCATGATATCTCATAGCAAACATATATTCGAGCCCTGAAATATTCTCAATAATTTGTTCAATGGATGCATCATTAACAATTTCAACCGGAATAGTCGAGTTAAGTGAATTCAGGATATTCTTAAATTTTTCGCAAACCGCAAAATCAATGGAATTCTGCAGAGAATAAATAACAATTTTTTTATCAAAAAAATCTTTAACAATATACCTTGCAAGCTTAAATAATAAATTATCATTCATGGTTGCGAAGTCCCTCAATTGCACGCCAATAGTACCTTTTTTCTTATTAGGTTTAATATCGACGGAAAAGATAGGATCGCATAAGAGTTCAGAATTAACATCCAAATTATGCAAAAGCACATGACTTCTAGCATCACGAACAGAAACATAAGTACAATGCTTCAATATTTTAGCCGTTAAAAACCGTGCAAAACAATTTTTAATAGGTCCAATTCCTTGAGCAAAAATAATAATTTTTTTTTGGTAAAAAAGAGCAAGAAAAATAACCCACAAGTAATAGAAAAGCGACTTAAGGCTCGTAACATCCTGCAAAAGACTACCACCGCCGGAAATTAAGATATCGGAATTTTTTATAAGGCCGGCGACTTGATGAAAATCAAATGAGAAAATTGAATTAACCAAATAATCCATAGACGTCTGTCTAGGGTTAGCAGAAAGTACAACCACTTCAAAATCCAAAAGACTGAGTTTTTGAAGTAACAGAGCTAAAATAGCTTCGTCGCCAAAATTACCGAACCCGTAATATCCAGAAATTACGACCGTTTTAGTCATTTAAACACCTCTAAAAATTGAATAAACATCATCATGGTAAGGAATAGACTTAATAGCACCAATCCCTTTAGCCTGGATACCTGCGGCAATAGAAGCGAGTTTAGTAGCCTCAAAAGGTGAACACCCGTGAGTCAAGCCGTGAAGAAATGCACCGTTAAAAACATCACCGGAGCATGTAGTATCGCAAACATCGTGTGTATAAAATTCCGTAAAAGTTATATTACCGTTATAACCGGTATAATAACCTTTGTCGAGACCGGATTTAACAATAATAATACTGACACCTTTATCCCACAAGTATTTAATAGCTGCGTCAATTGATTCAATACCCAAAATTGGCAAATCGTGCTTAGCACTCATAAACAAAATATCAACGTTGTAAATAACCTCGTCAAAATATTCTCTTGCCTCATCAACAGAAGAAACAGCGGAAACAAAATTCGGATCATAAGCTGACAGGATTTGCATATTTTTTGCCAGCTGGAAGCATTTGAAGACAGCATCCTTAGCCGAAAGTGAAAGAGATTGAGTAATACCTGTGCTATAGACAACTTTTGCATTTCCGAGGTAGTTTTCAGAAATATCATCAGGTGACAATTTGGCAGTAGCAGTTTTTTTACGATAAAAAGCGAATTCTTTTTCTAAATAACTCGGACGAGCAATCAGATAAAGCCCATTCTTCTCATTGGAAAATGTAATTTGAGAAATATCAAGCCCCTCATTCTTCCAAGCATCAAGTAAAAAATCCTTGAAAGCATCGTTACCCAGCTTAGAAATAAAACCTACCTTAGAACCGAGTCGAACAGCTGCGACTGCAGTAGCAAGGGCATCCCCACCAAAATATTTATGAAGACATTCAGCATCTTTCAACTTTTCATCGGTGGACAATTCCACCAAACTTTCACCTATAGCTACAATATCAAATTTTTCTTCCATAAAACCTCTTAAAGTTTAGCAACCGTCTCCAGAACTCTTTCGGTAATTTCCGAATAAGAATACCCGTCGTAAAGATCCCTGCCGACCCCCACAGCAACGGCACCGGAATTAATATAATTTTTCACCTCAGATAACTTAACATTACCTTGAGGTATGACACTCAAAAATGGCATTGGGCGTATTAAATCCTCAATGTACAAAAGTCCGCCCAAGGCAGTAACCGGATAAATTTTTACCAAAGGTATTCTTGCTTTCCAAGCAACATAAGCTTCATTCGCCGTAGAAGTACCGGCGATATACGGTATATGTTTATCTTTCGAAAGTTTAACAAGATTCATATGAAAAATGGGAGAGGAAAAGCACTTAACACCTGCTAAAATAGCAGCATTAGCCTGCATCGACGTAATAACACCGCCTGCACAAATATCAGCATGCTTTGAAACAGAACTTATCGCATCATAAATTGACGGGTTAACAACATTTATCTCCATAATCTTTAATCCGCCTTTTAATAGTGCTTCGACAGTATTAACAACAGTATCCGGATTGTCACTCCTGATTATCGGGAATATTTTTTGCTCAGCCAAAGACGTTATTAAATTTTTGTTCATATACTATCCCTTTTTCAAAATTTATTATATCATAAAATTGGGTGGGTCTATGAAAAATTTAAAATCAAAAATATTTTTTATTAAGTCAGCGATAATTCACTTATTTTTATCATTATTTGTAATTTTAGCATCATGGCAATTTTTTGAACCAAGCGCATACAATTTTATGCACAAGTTGTTCACTGCCCGCACAACCGGTTCGGATAACATCGTTTTAATAGTAATAGATGATAAATCTATCGAGCAATACCGCTGGCCCTGGCAACGAAGTTTATATGCCGAAATTTTCAAATACTTATCAAAATATTCAAAGCCTCGAATCATAGCATTTGACGCAATTTTATCAAGTCTTGATAAAGAAAATCCCGACTCGGATGTACAACTTTTCAACACAATAAAAAATATTGATAATCTTGTAGTTGGATTCAGTCCGCTTATACAGAATTATCCGTCTGATGTCGACGGCAAGGCATATGAACAAAAGTTTGAGGCAAAGTTCAAAATAAACATAGATGATAACGCTTACAACTATGACAAAACAAAATACAAAAGCATATCAAGGTTTCCCGAGCAATATTTCGATTCAATAAAGTATACAGGTTCGGTAAATACAACACAAACTACGAGCGGTTATGTTACTCAAAGTGACCAAATTATAAACGTAAACGGTAAAAACTATCCTTCTTTGGCACTTAGAATGTATCTTTTATTGCATAACACCGACACAATTTCACTTTATAAAAACAAAATATTAACTGACGAAACAAACCTTAGCATACCGGTTACATACACGCAAGATGCAGTTCAAAATTATATACGTTTCTACAAAACTCAACCTGACAGTGAATATACTCACAAAAAATATTCTGCAATAGATATCATAACATCACTAAGAAACATTGAGCGTGGAATTCCGCCAATAATAAATCCTGAAGAATTTAAAGACAAGATAGTTTTTGTCGGAGCCAATGCCAAAGCCTCTGCCTTAGCGCTTGAAGATGCACTTCCTACTCCTATACTGCAAAAACATCCCGGTGTTGATATTCAGGCAACAAATCTGGACAATATTATAAACAATCAATTTGTAAGACAAACTACAATAATACAAGATTTAATACTGCTAGTGATACTTACGATAACAGTATTTGTATTAATCACGAAACTATCCTTTTTCAAATCATTGGGAATATTAATATTAATCGCAATAGGCTATATGTGTTTTACGGCAATATGCTTTATGCACGGGGTAGCACCCAACGTAATAACACCGTTAGCAATACAGTTAATAACGATGATTTTCGGATATTCATACAGATTTATACTGGAGGGAAAAAACAAAGAAAAAATCAAACAAGCAATGGGCAAATACTTATCGCAAGACATAATGCAGAATGTGGTAAAAAATATAGATGACATAAAACTTGGCGGGAAAAAAGCAGTAGTAACGGTATTATTTGCGGATATAAGAGGATTCACCAGTATAAGCGAAAGATTAACTGCAGAGGAAGTATCCCTGATACTAAACGAATATTTTACGGAAATTGAGCCAATAATAACAAAATACAACGGAGTAATAAACAAGTTTATAGGTGACGCAGTAATGGCAATATTCGGAGAACCCATACAGGATATAAATCATGCCAAAAATGCTGTATTATGCGCAAACGAAATGTTGAAGAAGGTTGACGAATTAAGGGACAAATGGCTTTTTGAAGGGAAACCGAAGATAGAAATCGGAATAGGAATAAACACGGGAGAAGCCTTTGTTGGAAATATAGGTTCAGAGAAGCGACTGGAATACACGGTAATAGGTGACATGGTAAATTTTGCGAGCAGAATTGAAAGTTATAATAAGGTATATAAAACAAATCTTTTAATAAGCAGCACAACATACTCATACGTAAGCAGTATAGCAGACGTCATAAAGATAAGCGAAGTAACAATACGCGGCAAATCAAAGAAAATGGATATATATGAAGTATTGAGGCTTACATAATTGGAGAATTTGGAACAAATAAAACTTGCAATAGATGTTGAAATAAGACACCGCTACATAGATGTACACGGTCGTAAGCAAACATTTTCAAAATATATAAAGGAGATATCAAAAGAGAACTATAAGGCATCCAAAAAAAATCCGAAATGGGCGGTAATGATAGAAACCTTTGAACAATACCCGTATGCTTCTGTACCTGAAAGACGACGAGCGATACAAGGATTAATAAAAGTAATACAATCAGAACAAACGCCGCCAAGAGAACAATCGAAAGCAAGCGAACCATACAAACCTGCGAATTTAACAGAAGTAACATACGTAAAAGGAGTCGGGCCAAAAGTAGCATACAAATTAAACAAACTAGGGATATATACGGCACAAGATTTAATAACATATTTTCCCAAAAAGCATGTGGACTATTCGACAAGAACACTAATAAGCGCATTAAAAGAAGGCACCACAACAACAGTTTTCGGCTACATAAAATCGGTAAGTGCATTTACCACTCGGAACAATTTATCAGTAATAAAAATAACCATAGCAGACGAAAGCGGGAATATGGAGCTAAACTTTTTTCACGCCAAAAGCAACCGATATATACTTGAGAAAATAAAGTCACAATTTCCAAAGAATGCCGGAATAATGGTATCAGGAACGGTAAAAACAGACAAATACAATTACAAACTGACGATAGACAAACCGAGCTACTCAATAATGACAGGTGATTTTTTGGACGGAAACAGAGATAACCTAAATCTTGCGAGAATAGTGCCAATATATACGATATGCGAGGGTTTAAGCATAAAGACGCTGCGCAGAGCGATATACAATGCAATACAAACATATAAAGGGGATATTGAAAACACAATTCCAGAGAACATAAGAAAGCGACTGGGACTTTTAGACAAGAAAATAGCAACAGAGCAGATACATTTTCCTGAAAGCAATGAAATGCTTGACAGAGCACGCTTCACACTAATATTTGAAGAACTGTTTATAGTACAGTTAAAATTACTAAGACTCCGCGAAAATACCGCAAAAAACACCAAATCCATAGCATTAAACATCAAAGAAGACGGGCTGGTGCAAAAATTTATCAAAAGTTTGCCATTTGAGCTTACAAAAGGTCAAAAAGACGCCGTAAACGAGATATTAAGTGACCTGCACTCAAAATCCCCCATGCAAAGGCTGTTACAAGGAGATGTTGGCAGCGGCAAAACCGTTGTTGCAACGATTATGCTGCTTGCAGCAGTAGAAAACGGCTATCAGGGTGCGATTATGGCACCAACGGAAATCCTTGCTCAACAGCATTACAATAACATGATTCAATGGCTAACACCATTAGGAATAAGTGTTGGACTGTTTTTGGGAAGCCACGGTAAAAAAATCAGAACAAAATTTGAAACTGCACTAAGAAACGGTCAAATGAACATAGCAGTCGGCACCCACGCACTTATTCAGGACAACATCGAATTTTCAAACCTCGGAGCAATAGTGGTTGACGAGCAGCACAGGTTCGGAGTAAAACAGCGAAATATACTAAAGAAAAAATCACAAAACCCGCAAATGTTAACCATGACAGCCACCCCAATACCCAGAACACTTGCACTTACTGTTCATGGAGATTTGGATTTAACAATAATAAATGAACTTCCGAAAGGCAGACTGCCGATTAAGACATCTTTAACCGGATCTCACAAAGGCGTTTGGGAACTCGTCCGCAGAGAATTAAATTCCGGCAGGCAGGCATACATTGTTTATCCGTTAATAGATGAAAGTGAAACACTTTCAGCAAAGGCAGCTACTATTGAAGCGGAAAAACTTCAAAAAGAGGTTTTTCCGGATTTCAAAGTAGGACTTTTACACGGAAAACTCAAAAATGACGAAAAAGAACAGGTCATGGCTGATTTTAAAAATAAAAAATATGACATACTGGTTTCCACGACGGTTGTAGAAGTAGGTGTAGACGTGCCAAATGCCACAATCATGGTAATCGAAAATGCAGAACGTTTCGGGCTTTCACAGCTTCACCAACTGCGAGGCAGAGTAGGTCGCAGTAATTTACAATCTTACTGTATTCTTGTCAGTAAAACTCAATCACAAGACACACGCGAAAGGCTTAATATCATGACTCAAACAAACGACGGGTTTGTTATTGCTGAAAAAGACTTACAGCTTAGAGGACCGGGAGAATTCCTCGGCACTAGACAAAGCGGTTTGCCGGATTTAATAATTTCTGACATTGTTCGTGATGCCAAAATTCTTGAGCTTGCAAGATACGAAGCCATAAATTTTCTTAATAAAAATGACATCGACAAATTCCCGAAGCTCAAAAACGCGACCGCCTTAGAATTGTTCTCGGGGTTAGATATATAAGCTTTTTGGGTATATATTACTTAAACACACTGACCCTTATTGTTAAGTTTTTTTAAGTCTTTCTTAAAAAATAGCAATTATATATAATTTATATATTTTATATATATAGCATAATTCAGGAGAACAAAATGCCAATAAGACATGCAATGACATTCAAACCACAAAGGCAACAAACCGTTGTCTTTAATCGAACGTATGTTGTACAACAGCAAAACTGTAAACATGCCGGTGGTCTGGGCGGAATCGGATGGGCATTTTTCGGACTGAGCGCACTTGGTTCAATATTCAGCGGATTATCATCATCCGGTCTATTTAGCAGACAAACTGCAATTACGCAGCAGACCGCTAATCAACAAAATTCACAAGAATTCGCAAACCTTAAAAAAGTAGCGAAAGACTTCGGGTATGAATTAATAAATAATGGAAATGATTACACAGCTTACAAACCCGACAAAAGTGCCCTGCCAATTACAGGGGACTATACAACTGTTCTTAATAGCTTATTAAAAGTAAATGGTGAACCCGAACCGGAAAAAACTGTTACTACACCCCCGGAAGGTAAAGGCGGATCAGAAATTATCACATCAAAAGACACTTATGGCATTAAAAAAGAAGCGGGTGTTAGTACATTAAAAATTGATAAAGGTTATACTTGGTACAACATTGCAACTGCAAAATATGATATTCCTGAAGGAATTAATCCGAGAAATGTTGCTTTGGCACTTGCTGCAGCAAATTCAGATAATACCGATTCTGGCGCAGCAATGGAACAAGCAAAACAGGGTATATATTTTAAAGTTGGTGATACAATAAAACTTCCTGACAGTTTAACCATAAATAACAAGACCATAAAATTAAAGAGCGAACATGAAAAAGCAAACGTGAACGCAGAAAATTACAATTTTGCATCAAATGCTGAATTCTGGAGTGCAAAAATAGAACAAGTTGGAGATAAATGGTATGTAACAAAAAATGGTCAAATTGTAGGCAATGCATACGCTACAGAACAAGCTGCACAAGAGGCAAAAGCACAGCTGGAAAATCAGCAACAACAAAATTTATTGTAAACAAATGTAAAAAACATAACAAAAAAAGGCAATAATATATTTAATGCATACTTTATATATATAATAACAAAATAGCGAGGATAGACAATGGTACACGGAATTTACAGACCTTGGATGGGAGGTCCCCAAAGGACAGTAGTCCAAAACAACTACATATTTAGAAATAATCCGCAATGTCATCATACAGGTAACGGCTCATTTTGGGGCGGATTTCTAGGCGGATTACTCGGTGGCGGATTATTTTCACAAGGTGGACTATTTCCGCAATGCGGGATATTCGGTTATGGATTTGGAACACCAATGTTTGGAGGTAGCATGTATAATGCAATACCTTCAATGCAAAATTATATGAGTCCATACGCATACTTAAACAGTCAACAACTTCCCGCATCACCATCTAACCCAATGGAAAATTTAAAACAAATAGCAAAATCGTATAAATATGAAATTATACAAAATCCGGATGGAACATTCACAGCGTATAATAAAAACAAAGATGCAATCACCGGCACTTATGAAGAAGTACGTGATAAATTAATAGAAGCTGAAACTGAACCGGTTATAGAAGTTGAAGAGGATCCTCCTCTTCCGCAAAAAGTGGATCCAGAAATTCCAACTGTTGTAGATACTGATACGTCTGCTGTAAAAGTAACAACAGAAGATATAACCAAGGCATATCAAAGTGGGCAATGTGAGACAGCAAATGAGGAAGTTCAAGATTTCAATGATTTGCAAGAAGAAGAAAGACATGGTGCAACTCTACAACTGATTAAAACAGAAGGAGATGACTTTGCAAAATATCTTTTAACAACAGCGAATGGTGATAAACATGTAGCTGCTACCATGACTGCTGTAAGAAAACTACTTGAAGATTTATACCCATCAGAAACTGAGCCAGAGGAGCCTAAAATATATATGAAGTAGCAAATAATTTTCTTCACAAAGATTGCAATTTGCCCACACCAATAATAGCAGATCAAAAGTTAATAAGCAGAATAAAAATAGATAATCTGGGGACTTTTGATAAAAATGGCAATATCGTTGAAGGTGCAGATTTAAGTAATCTAAAAATGCCTGATAAATCATGGCTTATAAGTAATGATTACATAGAAAACTGATATATAAATTACGAATGTTCTTTACAAATAACTAATGAACCTGTATAATGACTATACAGGTTTATTTAATAGGAGAAGTTATGGAACATTTAAAGATAGCGATAGGAAGCGATCACGGCGGGTTTAAATACAAACAAAAAATTATAGAATACCTTGAATCAAGAAATATAGAATATAAAGATGTAGGGACATACACACCTGAAGCCTGCGACTACCCTGTAATTGCAAGAGATGTAGCTGAATTAGTAGTTTCCGGACAGTCTGACAGAGGAATACTCGTTTGCGGAACCGGTATTGGTATGTCTATTGCCGCAAATAAAATAAGGGGTGTACGTGCCGCGTTGTGCGGTGATACATACTCTGCCAGAGTGTCAAGAGCACATAATAACGCAAATATACTCTGCCTTGGTGAACGCGTTATCGGAGAACATTTAGCGCTGGATATCGTCGATGTCTGGCTTAAGACCGGTTTTGAAGGCGGCAGACACAAACGTCGGGTTGATATTATTGAGTAAGAGGCAAAAGATGACTTTAATTGATTCAAAAATGCTGGCATGTGTCATTGCTCGCGTGCTGGATGATAAATTGGCTTTTAATATTACTATTTTAAATATAAGCAATGTGTCCTCTCTTGGCGACTACTTCGTTATTGCATCTGCAGATTCGCCGACTCAGGTAAGATCACTTATGCTTAGTGTTAAAGAAATGATTAAAAAATACTTCGATAGATTACCTGATAAAACGGAAAATGACTTGAAAAATCGCTGGAATTTACTCGATTACGGTGATGTGATTGTCCATATACTTCATAAGGATGAACGCGAAACTTACGCTATCGAAAAATTTTGGAATCACGCGTTCAGTATCCCTGAAAACGTTTGGATGGACGCTTCGAAGGAGTTTAGCGAATATAAATCTAACTGATTTCTTATATTAACTTTTCTACACAATTTTACAAAATACTTCAATTAGGATAAAATATAAGCATGGATAAAGCAGAATTAGATAAACAGATTAACGAAGCCATTATGGAAATGGCAAAGGATCCGCATAATCCCGAAGGTTACCATAAACTTGCACAGTTGTATTTGCAACAGGAGGATTACACCAAGGTTATGTCCGTTTTGGAAAGCCTTTTGGCTATCCAACCTGACGATATTCAGGCCCTCGTCGGCATGGGGACTATGTGGTTTTACGAAAAAGACTTTAGAAAATCTCTTTCTTACTACAATAAGGCACTGGAGATTAATCCGAAAAATTTCCTGATTTACTATAATATTGGTAACGTGTTCGCTGAGTGGAAAAACTTCCCTAAAGCACTGTTTTATTATAATCGCGCTATCGATTTGAACTCAACTAATCCGGAAATTTATAACGCTATTGCTCTTTTATATGCAGACTTCGAAGATTATGTAGAGTCAAAGGCTTATTACGAGAAAGCGCTGTCTCTCGATCCCGAAAATTTGACCGCATTGATTGATATGGGTAATGTCTGTTTTAAACTTTATGACTACGAAACAGCTCTTGTTCTTTATAAAAAAGTTTTCAGCCTTAATCCCGATAACAAAATCGTTGCAATATGCATAGGTAATACTTTAACTCTTATGAAACAGCGTGAACAGGCTTATAACTACTTCGAAAAAGCTCTGAGTATGGAGGGTGATAACTACAAAGCCTACATCTGTTATGCAATTGCTCTTTCTGAGTTTAAAGAATATAATATGGCTGAAGAGATGTATAAACGTGCTATTAACCTGAATCCTAAAGCTAAAAATGCCTATGAGCTTTTGGGCAATTTGTATACAAACTATAATCGCATTGATTTGGCAATGAATATGTATAAAGAAGCTTTGCATAACGTTCCAAATGATCCGGAAGTTTATATGCTCTTGGGTAATGCCCATTACCTCGACGGTGATATCGAAAAAGCTATCGCTTCTTATAGATCCTCTATCAATATTGAACCCGAAAATGATGAATATAAACTGGTTTATACCCAGGTTCTCGAAGAATATATCGATAAAAAACGCAACGGAGAATTGGAAACTGCATAATGAGCCAATATTATCCAAAACCTTTTATGATTGAACGTATTGTTGCAGCTTTGAGTTACATTACTATGGGGTTTGCAGGGTTTATTTGGCTTATCGTGGCTTTTTTTTCTAAATCTCATCTTAGACCTTTCATGCAGTATCATATTTTTCAATCAATTTTTATTTCAATTGCTTATTTTTTGCTGTGCTATGTCTTGGGCTTTTTGTTGAATATTCTTAGCTTTTTACCCTTTATAAACCGACTTGTCGCGCAATTGACTTTCCTGTTTAATGCTCCCATATTCGGAATATATTCCATAATTCAGCTGATTATATATGCGATTGTGCTTTATCTAACAGTCACTTCGTTTATGGGTAAATATAGCAGAATCCCTTGGATTTCAGATATTATTGACCAGAATGTCAGATAACATTATTAACTTTTTTTAGTAAGAACAATCGCATTTGAAAGCGCAATGCCACCTTTGACTTGCGGTTTGTTTACTACTTTCCCGTTGACATACATAACCGTTGAACCTCCTCCGTCAAGATTGATGGCATTTATACAACCGATGGATTGCATAAATTGGGCAAGCTGTATTAATGTCATTCCCACTGAACTGCCCTCTCGTCCGTCAACTGCTACAAGTATAAGATTGTTTTGGGCTGTATATCCGATTGCACTTCTGGGATTTTTTCCGCCGATTGCTACAAGCTTTTGCTCAGTTATATCTACAAAAACTTCTCCGTTTTTTACTAGAAACGGTCCGCCGCTTATTATGTGTTTGACGTTTTTCCATTCAGGGTTTGTTTTCAAACTTAAATTAACTTTGTCTTTAACTCGGAAATTTCCTAATACTGATGCCGGACCCGCAATTACATAACCGTTTTCCGGTATTCGTAATGTATCGGTGGAAATATCAACTATAATACCGTTTTCTACTGCTATTTGCATACCGTATTTTGGGGTTGGTGCTGAAAATTCACCCCAATCGGTCGTATACGCTAAAGTATAGGTGGAAAGCATTCTTGGTTGATTTATGTTGTCTACTTTAATACTGTTTTTTCCGTTACTAAAACTTGCGTTTAATTGAATTCTTGCTACATCATAACCATCCTCAAAAATACCAAATGCCGCTCTGTCATAAACAGGACCAGTGTATAACTTTTCATTAATCATTAATGTGCCAAGCGGTACACCGGTCTGCGGCTTGAAATATGTCCCGTTAAGCGCAATTATTGACTTTGTATTTTGTGCAATATTGGTTATTGTTTTTTTGTTTGAAAGTTTATCGGATGCAAGTGCGGGCATTAACATATAATCTTTTGCAAGCTTTGTATCAATTTCTACAACATTTATCCGCACAGCCTTGCCGTCATAATATTTTGTCGTTTGGATGTGCTTCACTCCGGTATCAACATCCGCTATTATTGCGTTGGGATATTTCCTTTTTATTTCTTCATCAAATGCCTTGATTTTAAGCTCATCTGAAACCTCTCGCATTATTTTTATCTGACCTAAATCTAATACAGGCGCAGATACATTCGCAAATAAATCGTTTGCCATAATCGGCACATATAACGTTTGTGTCGCTATAAACACTCCCATTATTAAAAAATTCACAGCTGTACCAAAGATGTTAATATTTCGATTTTCAAGACACAACAACATAGTATCCATACCTCATAATTAAAGTAACCGGATACCTTTTTGTTTATAGAGTGGGGTGGGGAATAACACTCTCTGGTAATATTATTATTCCCCTAAAACCCGCTTATATAACAGCTTTAACGCAATTTGAACCTTTTCTTTACAAAACTAAATAGTGAATATTTGACACTTAATATTGTGGTGTTATTACACGTTGATATGCTATAATCTTCATATGTTTAAGTATTACGGTAAATACACACCTTACATGTTTTTGCTGCCTGCCGGGCTTGTGCTTGTCATATTCTTCTTTATTCCTTTTTTTCATACTGTTGTATTGAGTTTTCAAGATTACACAAACAGCATATATTCACCGGATTTTGCAGGATTAAACAACTATATAGACTTATTTAAAAATCCCATTTTTTATAAAGTACTTGCTAATACATTCATATATTTAATAGTGGCAGTTCCAATACTTGCAACAATTCCGTTGTTTTTAGCAATATTAATTAACCAAAAGATACGCGGTATAACATTGTATAAAATCCTGATATATTTGCCGGTAATAGTTTCAATTGTGGTAGCAGCAATAGCATTTAAATGGTTATATGCAGAGCAGGGGATTTTAAACTATATTGTTACAGCATTAGGTTTTAATGCGATAGGTTGGCTTACAAACCCCAAATGGTCGCTATATTCGGTGATAATCGTCACGATATGGAAGGGCATCGGTTATTATATGATGATATACCTTGCCGCCTTAATGAGCGTACCAAAGGAGCTTTACGAAGCTTGTGATATAGATGGTGCAAGCTTTATAAAAAAACATTTAACGGTTACTATCCCGCATATTATGCCTACAATTGCACTTGTAGTAACTATAAGCTCAATTTCGGCAATGAAGGTATTTGCGGAAATTTATGTTATGACAAAGGGGGGACCTTTAGATTCCAGCAAAACTATTGTTTATTATATTTACGAAAGAGCTTTTGAAAATCTTGATTTAGGTTACGCATCAGCCCTTGCCGTTGTGCTTTTGATAATTGTAATGGCATTTTCATTAATCAATATATTATGTTTTGAAAGGAAAAAGTATCAGCTATGAAAAAAAACTTTGCTAAATTAATAACACATACTATATTGATAATCGTTAGTATAATGTCAATATTTCCTTTTGTATGGCTGATATCCACATCACTTAAAGGCTCGGGAGAAAACATATTTGCATATCCGCCGATAATGATACCTCAAGATTTTACTTTTGAAAACTACACCGGCGTATGGCACAAGGTTAACCTTTTGGGATATTTCATTAATAGTATGATAGTCGCTGCAGGTACGGTACTTTTGAATTTAATTTTGTCGTCACTTGCAGCATATCCGCTTGCCAGAATGGAATTTCGAGGCAAAAAAATAACATTTTTTGCTATATTGGCAACAATAATGATACCTTTTCAAGCAATAATGCTTCCTGTATATCTTATCACAATAAAACTTCACCTTATAGACAGTGTTAACAACCTTGCCGGCTACATCGGGCTTATAATTCCTTTTGCAGTGAGCGCATTCGGGATATTTTTAATGCGGCAAGCATTTTTATCAATTCCCAGAGAAATGGAGGAGGCTGCAATTGTTGACGGATGTAACGTTTTTCAGATATTTTGGAAAGTGCTGCTGCCTATGGTAAAACCTTCATTGGCAGTGCTCGCTATATTCACGTTTATAGGCTCTTGGGGTGAATTTTTATGGCCAAGTATAATTTTGACAAAAGAAAGCATGTATACTCTGCCCGTTGGTGTAAACAACCTTCAAGGAATGTTCAGCTCTAACTGGCGTTATATTGCCGCAGGTTCAATAATTTCTATTATCCCGATAATTATTTTCTTCTTATCCATGCAAAGATACTTCATTTCCGGAGAAAACGAGGGCGCTATAAAAGGCTAGTCTCTGTCTAAAAATATCTCGCGAGAACCGCAAACTCTTAAATTTTTTAAAATCGCTTTATCCAGTGCCTCCGAAGCAACCAGTTTGCCATTTATATATGTTACATGTAAATTTTCGACTCTTTCATTATCCAGCTTGTCTACCATATGATCTTTTTCCTCGTCATACAGAATCGTCCTTGTAACCTCATTCATAACATCGAAAACGTACCTTTGTCTTGCGGAATTCCCCTGACTGTCTGTGATTAACATTGTAGCCTTTTCAAGCTCGTCAAGAGCCTCTGTATAATACTTCAAATGTCGTAATAAAATTGCAAGATTGTAATGCGCCTCATAATTCATTGGTGCTATTTGAATGGCCTTGCAGTATGTAAGTCCCGCATTATTATAATCACCCAGTAAATGATATGCCAATGCCAGATTATATCGGGCATCATAATCCTTTTTTAAAACCTTAACAGCATTTTTATAAGCTTCTTTTGCTTTTTCCAGATATTGCCGCTGTAATCTCCAATCATCACCGGAATAAAGCGACTTTTGCCTGTACGCAACGCCCATGTTATAATATGCAATACCTTTATTTGCTTTATAACTCCTTCTGTTATTGTAAACAAAAGGAATTGATATTAAATGGCGCTTGGTCTTTATAATTTCATTATATTGCTCAATAGCCCCGTCAAAATCACCAAGTTTTTCGGCGGATACTATGCCGTAATTCATGCGTGCAATCATCATTTTGGGATTGTAATGAAATGCCTGTTCGTAAGCATCTACCGCAGAATAATAATCCTCGTACACAACATATATGTTCCCAAGATTAAACCACGCACTATAATGCTCCGGAAACAGCTTTAATGCAGTGCTATAGTAATCAATTGCCTTTTGCAGTTTCAACTTTTTAAATGCTTTATCACCTTTGTATATATAATACATACTGCACATTTTGTCATATTGCTTCGAAAACCACGCTTGATTGAAAAATACAATTGCTGCCATGGCAAGCAGTATTATAAAAGAAAGCAATTTGTACAACTTTATCTTAACCATACTATAAATAATACAATTAAGCGCTGTATAAAGCAAATTTGTTAACTTTTAAGCAGAATGTAAACAAATATTAAGCAAAAATAGATAATGAAGCAATTTGTGAAGTCGTAAATTTTTAATATAAGTAAGGTAGGTTAAAGTTAATATGGAGGTTAGGAAAATGTCTGACTACATGAATGTCGGAGCAATAGGTGGTTTTCCATTATACAATAACTACATGAATTATGCAGGTTTAAGCAACTTGTATGACATGGATATAATGGGCAGCTGCGGGAGTGTATTCAACGGAATGATGCCATTTATGCCGTCATTCGGTGGTGGACTTAACTACGACTACTATTACAATACGATGAATGACTATTTGAATTTCACCTCCAATTATAACTTGCGAATGGTAGAAAACCAGCGTCGAAATGATTTAAGAATAAACGCAGCAGATGAAGCAATAAGGAATGCAGCAGCAGTATTAAATGAAAAAATTGTAAATAACGAGCAAGAACAGATAAAAAATGCATACATCAACTATGTAGAAGCAGTAGCCGCAAAATATCCCGGTGAAAACGAAAAAAATATAACTGCAAGAGCAAAAACAAATTATCAACAGTTATATAATACAACAATAACAGACGATATCCGAAAATACGGACACGATTCGTTTACACACGGAATGTATAAAGCATTGACCTTTGGAATATACGGGAAAACCACACCCGAGGACAATATAGCCGCAATAACAGGTCAACCCAAAAGCAGATGGGATAAATACAAAGAAATAGGTGGTCTGGCAACAGGCGGAGCAGCAGTAGCAGGAGTAGGCTTGTTCGGAATTAAACATCTCGGATGGCTCGCGAAAGTTCCTAAGCTTGGCTGGTTATATGCAGGTATAATAGGTGCAAGCGCAGCTCTGGCAGCTATATTCGGAAGTAAATAATTTGACCCTTTAAATCGTAAATATGTGTATAAGTGTGTAGAAGGCTGACTTAATCAGCCTTTTTTTTTAAAGAAATTCCCATAGCAAGGAGTAAGCTATGGGAATTATATCAGTAAAAGAGACATCAATTACATTATGAAATACGATTTTAAAAAGTCAAATTGATAGGATAAGTTTTTTAGTATATAATTTTGTTATGAAAAAAATACTGGTAATACTTACAATATGCATATTAAATTCAGTGTTATGTTCAGCGAATGACCTGAATGACCAAATCAACATATTGTATGCGGGGAATAATATAAAAGAAGCCTTCAATATCTTACTCAGCATTCCCGAGAGTGAAAGAAGTGCACAGAATTGGTTATTGATGGGGAATATTTTACAAGATGAAGGCAAAGTTGATGACGCAATTTTCATGTACAACCATGCAATCTCGGTTGATGAAAAATGTTATAAAGCACACTACAATCTGGGTAACATATACATGCTGCAAGATAAACCCAATATGGCAATACGTGCATACAAAAATGCGGTAAAATATAATCCGGACTTAGCATATGGGTATTACAATTTAGGGTGCGCATACTTAAAAGCCGGAAAAATTAAATCTGCGAAATGGGAATTTTATAAAGCAATTGATATAAATAATCAAGAAGCTGATTTTCATTACAATTTAGCATATACACTGAAAAAACTGAATAAAGATAAACAAGCAAAACAATATTTAGATAATTACAACCAAATAATAGAACGGGGACAATAGCTTGAAAGGCATAATATTTGATTTTAACGGGACATTATTTTGGGATTCACAACTACATCTGGATGCCTGGAAGGAATATTCCAAAAAGTTACGCGGCATATCGTTTACGGAAGCCGAAATGTTGCAATACATGTTTGGCAGGACAAATAAAGACATAATAGAGTATGCAATAGGGAAAAAGCCAAACAAAAAATTGGTAGAGAAATATACCCAAGAAAAAGAAGCAGAATATAGAACAAAATGCCTGGAACACCCTGAAGAAATGAAACTTGCAGCAAATGCAGAAAAACTATTAGATTATATAAAAGCAAATAACATCCCAACGACAATAGCAACAATGTCTGAATGGTGCAATGTTGAATTTTATATAAAAGAATTTAAACTGGATAAATGGTTTGACATTGATAAAATAGTATATTCAAACGGTCTAATACCGGGGAAACCGGCGCCTGATATATACATAATTGCTGCAAAAAATATCGGACTAGCCCCATCAGAATGCGTTGTGGTAGAAGATGCACTTTCAGGCATTGAATCAGCAAAAAATGCAGGTATAGGAAAAATTATTGCAATAGCATCAAGAGAACCCGTTGAATTTTACAAAAATATAGAGGGAGTATCCCAAATAATAACCGATTTTTGTCAAATAGACAAAAACCTTTTCGAGGTATAAACATTTGTATTTTTTTTAGCAAAAAGAATTATGAGAATAAACAGCAGAACTAGAAATACCATATAAAAATGAACAAGAAGCAAAATCAAAAAGCAAACTATTGGATGAACAACCAACAGATTTTGACAAAGCAATGTAAATAACAAAAATACTTGACAGAAGGCGCTCGGATAAAACATTCTGGATAGCCAGCTTAGCAAGCAGAGGCTATGCAAATAAAGTTCAAGAGAAAATAGATAAAGCATTAGAGAAGTTTTATAATGGTGATTCCATTGAAGAAAAAAAGCGCATCGAATTAGTAAATGATATAACTAACAATTACAAGTAGTGAGCATAATAGACGAATTTGCAACATAAAAATCATTCAAACAAAAGTCCGAACCTTAAGCTATAACGGAGAAACCCTTAAAATAGAATTATTTCCGGTAAACTACAAGATTAAATACTGGAAAAATGTTAAAAATGGGGCGTCTGATGGGATTGTCTTGCTCGGCGGCGTAAAACGAGAATTCGTGTTTTGCTCTACACTTCCGTGTTTCGCAAAAACACTCCACTCTCTGCCGCCTCGCGCTCGAACCTTCCGGATGGGTTCTCATCTCCATCATACGCATAAAAAAACTCCACCATAGGAGCTTTTTATTATGGGGCGTCTGATGGGATTCGAACCCATGTATATCGGAACCACAATCCGAGGTCTTAACCGCTTGACGACAGACGCCAACACACATACTATACTAACATAAAAATTATCTAAATCAATACATTTCAGAAAAAATCCCGCAAAAGCGGGACTTTCACAATCAGCTGATACGCTGAAACATATAACCAATACCTCTGGCTGTCAGAATCAATTCCGGATTAGCCGGGTCTGTTTCCAATTTAGAACGTAATCTTGAAATGTGAACATCCACCACGCGAGTATCAATTCTATGATCTGGCGGGTAAGCCCATACGTGTTGCAATATTTCATTTCTGGAAAAAGCCTGACCGGAATTATTAACTAACAATTCCAACAAGCTAAACTCCATACCAGTAAGTCTAATTCTTTCATTTTTTCTAAAAACTTGGCGGCGGGCAGTATCAATTTTTATATTACCAGTAGTAATAACATTTTTAGTAACTTTACCGGTAGGTGCAGCAGCCTCACGATTATTAGTACGTCTTAAAACAGCCTTAACACGAGCTTCCAACTCTTTAGGGCTAAACGGTTTAATAACATAGTCATCCGCACCCAGCTCCAAGCCGGTAATTCTTTCTGAAACATCACCCAGCGCGGTCAAAATAATAATCGGTACATCAGAGGTTCTTCTAATTTCGCGAGTGACGCCATATCCGTCCATTTTAGGCATCATAACATCAAGGACTACCAAATCCGGATTATACTTGTTAAATGCATTTACGGTTTCTTCTCCGTCTTGGGCAGTATAAACATCATAACCTGCCATTTTTAAACGTGTTTCTAAAATACGTCTGATACTTGCCTCATCATCAGCCAGCAAAATTCGCTGACGATCTTCTGTTTCATTAGCCATTTCAGCATTTTCTGTCATAGTCTTTTCCTTACATTTAAAAATCTTACACCAATCACTTTAATAAAAATATTACAAATTATATATTTTTTTGTATTTTTATAACGATATATTAACCTAAGTAAACATAAATTGCAAGCATTTTTTATAAAAAAAAAACATTTTTTATAATTGGGACTCAACTATTTTTCTAAATTTTTCCAAATCTTCGACCGTATCGATACCTACGGGATTAAAATCAACCACACTGGTTTTAATTTTTATACCATACTGCAAAGCCCGCAACTGTTCCAAACTTTCAGAGAGTTCAAGCGAAGATTGAGGGGAGTTAGTCATTTTTTTCAAGGCATCGCGCTTATAGCCATAAATACCCAAGTGGCCGTAAAATACAGCGTGACCCTCATTACGTTCAAAAGGTATTTTAGAGCGGGAGAAGTACAAAGCATATCCATAATTATCGACAACGCATTTAACGATGTTAGGATTTTCAATATCTTTTTTATCGCGCAAGATTCTAACCAAAGTTGAAATATCAGCCGAATCGTCCTCACGGATATTTTTTATAACCTCATCAATACTTTCAGGTTTAATGAGGGGTTCATCACCTTGAAGATTAACAACGTATTGAATTTCGGGGTGGCGCTCCATAACCTCTTGTATTCTATCGCTGCCACAATTATGAGTATCCGAAGTCAATTCCGCCTCAGCGCCGAACAAAAGGCACGTTGTCAAAATCTCCTGATTATCGGTAGCGATAATCACGCGATCAGCCAACGAAGCCTTAACAGCCTTTTCAAACACCCATTGAATAATGGGTTTTCCGTTAACTTCAATCAAAGGTTTACCTTTTAACCGGCTTGAGCCGTAGCGTGCCGGAATTATAATTGCAGTATCTCCTGTCATTTTTCTCTCCTTACAACAAAAGAAGTCCATTGATACTTGTGATTTTCTTCCAACAATATTAAGCCACATTTTTTAATCGCATCAAGGACGATTTGTTTTTTTTCATCCAATATACCACTTAAAACTAGTATACCGTTGTTTTTTAAAATATTTTTCAAATTCGGCATAATTTCAGCCAAAACGTTATGCAAGATGTTTGCCAAGACGAAATCAAATTTTCCACTGATATTATCTGCAGTATTAAATTCAAATTTACACTCAACACCATTTTTAAGCGCATTTTCTTTTGCAACATCAATAACTGTTTCATCATTATCACAGCCATAAACGTAGCCCGCACCGAATTTTTTAGCGCAAATTGCCAAAATTCCTGACCCCATACCGATATCAGCCACCACGTCACAAGGCTTGAGGTGCTTTTCAACAGCCAACATACACAATTGTGTCGTTGCATGAGTCCCCGTACCAAAGGCACAACCAGGCTCTAATTTTATAATGACCTCATCTTTTGATTTCGGGATATAATCAATCCAATCAGGGACAACCGTAATTTTTTCAGAAACGTGCGTCACATCCCACTTTTCTTTCCATTTTTGTGACCAATCCTGATTTTCTTTCACTTCGAGCGTAAACTCAAAAGAGCCTATATCTTCATCGGAAAACCCTCTGGATTTTAACAATTTTTTTTGCTCTGATAAAACACCTTTAACATCAGCCTTATCCGTCAGAAAAACCTTCAAGGTTCCTTCAGTTGTTGAAACCATTTCTAAATCTTTGTACACTTCTTCAGCCAAAATAACACCCTCGCAAGGCAAATTATCAAAACAAATCTCGGAAATTACATCCGCCATTTCAGGATTAATTTTCAACGATAACTCGTAATAAACCTTGCCATTTGAGCTTTTAATAAAATCCATCAAAGGAACCTCACTCAAGGAAAGCACCCATTTTTCTAAATTTTACGTAACGCTGAGATTTTAATTCCGCACCAGAGAGCAGATCCAACATGCGAAGAGCATCCAGAATTGTCCTTTTCATTTCTTCAGCAGTAAATTCATAATTTGAATGAGCACCACCGACAGGTTCTTTAATTGCGCCGTCAATAATGTCATATTTCATTAAATCAGGTGCGGTGATTTTAAGTGCTTCAGCTGCTTCATTATTTTTAGAAGCATCACGCCACAAGATAGAAGCGCAGCCCTCCGGGGAGATAACCGTATAATAAGCGTGTTCTAACAAATAAACTTTATTAGCGACAGCAAGTCCCAAAGCGCCGCCAGAGCAGCCCTCACCTGAAACGATAGCTATAACCGGAACTTCAAGTTTAGCCATCTCACGCAGGTTAACAGCGATAGCAGAGCCCTGACCTTTTTCTTCCGCACTAATTCCGGGATAAGCACCGGGGGTATCAATAATCGTAACAATAGGAATATTAAATTTATCAGCGTGCTTAAATAACCTTAAGGCCTTTCTGTAACCTTCGGGCTGAGGCATACCAAAGTTATATTCCAAATTTTCTTTAGTGGACTTACCTTTCATCGTACCGATAATCATAACCGGTCGACCGTCAATCTTAGCCAATCCGCCAATAATAGCTCTGTCATCCAACCCTTCACGATCACCGTGAAGTTCGACAAAATCTGTACACATAAGCCGTACGTAATCCAAAAAATTAGGTCTTTCCGGATGTCTTGCAATTTGCATTTTTTGAGAGGGAGATAAATTAGAGTACAACTCTTTTCTATAATCATCCGCTTGTTGTTCAAAAGTTTCAATTTCTTTATCTAAATCCATGCCGGACTCCAAACTTATTTTTTTTAGTTCCTCTATCTTTTCCTGAATTTCCATTATAGGCTTTTCAAAATCCAAAATTGTAGTCATTTTTACCTCTGCGAACCAATATTAGTACTATGCATCGACAAGATATTTGCCAAAGTATTTCGCAAATCTTTGCGGGCACAAACCACATCCACCTGACCGTATTTTAGTAGGTATTCAGCAGTTTGAAAATCAGATGGCAATTTTTGCCTTATAGTTTGCTCTATAACCCTGCGGCCGGCAAATCCAATTCTGGCGCCTTGTTCAGCGACAATAATATCACCGAGTGTACCAAAACTTGCAGTCACACCGCCAAACGTCGGCTCCGTGAGCAAATTAATATATAAAAGTTTTTCATCATCGAGTTTAGCACACGCACAAGAAGTTTTTGCCATTTGCATGAGGCTTAACGCACTTTCCTGCATTCTTGCGCCTCCGGAGGAGGTAATTGTAATTACCGGCAAACGTAATTCTATTGCTTTTTCAATAATACGCGTAACTTTTTCACCTACAACACTCCCCATTGAGCCGCCCATAAAATCAAAATCCATAATTGCAACAGCCGCTCTGTTACCCAAAATTGTGCCTATACCGGTCACTACAGCCTCATCAAGGCCTGTCTTTTCACGGGCTCTTTGTAATCTGTCTTTATAAGGCTCCGTATCAACAAAATTCAAAGGATCCGTCGGTTTAATATTTGAAAATAATTCCTCAAAAGAATTTTCATCAAAAAGCTGCGTTATACGTGTTCTGGCATTAATTCTGAAATGGTAATCACAAACCGGACAAACCATCATATTTTCCTCGATATCAGATTTAAGCAATTGGGCATCACAGTGAACGCACTTCGTCCACAAATCAGGATTTTCCACCACCTGAGCTGCCTTTGCCTCCAATGCACGACGTTGTATTTGTGCCTCTTTGCGTTTTTCAAACCAATCTTGAACTGTCATAATATTAAATTTTCCTTATATCCCACTAACACATTATACAACAAAAATAAAACTAATCAACAATCACCTGAAACACTAATCCTCTTTAGGTCGCGAGAAGAATTTTCGCATATCTTCAGGGATACGTACGTTTTGCAGAGCAAGATGATATTTTCGCAAATTTGCAATAGATTCCTGTTCATCCAGCAAATCTCTGCGCTTAACCTTAACAGCTGAAGAATTACCGCCTTGCCCAACATGCTTATTAATTACTTTTGCTATAATATCATCAACATCAGTTCCGCTTACCGAATATTTAGCGGCAATATCATCAGCAGTGGCCCCCATAGGCAAACTATACAACCAATTCAACGTTAACGCATCACAGGCAGAAATTGATAATATTCCCTTCTGATGCGGTGTATACATGATATCTTTAGGAAACGGACTATGTCCGAGTCCGATAGCATGGCCGATTTCATGCAATATTGTATGATACACCTCGCCATCATCCATATAATCTCTGTGGATTAAACCGTCCGTTAAGCCTATACTTACCTCGGCACTATATAATCTGTTTGCGCTGTCATAATCGAAATAACAATGTCCCAAGGCTTTTCTTTCCACACGCTTCCAATCAACATTAATCTGCGATTCCAATAGCGAATTAACAACAATAAAAGAAACTTTACCGCAAGTTGCACTCTGCCATGCATCAAGTGCCCTTTTAACCATAGTACGGTATCTTGAATCCTGACCCTGCTTTGAATAAAACTTCATGGGCGCTATAAAAACCTTCAACGGCATCTTACACGTCCATCGCATAATTCTTCCTTTTCGCAAAGACTCTTGTAAATATGTTTCCTTCTTCATAATTTTATTGTATAATAAAAATTGACGCAATGCTATATATCAAGGAGAAAATAAATGAATATAATGCAAATGATGAAACAAGCACAAAGCTTACAAAAGAAGTTAAAGGAAACACAAGATGAACTGGCTAAAGCAGAAGTAACCGGTGAAGCAGCCGCAGGAGCAGTCGTGGTAACCTGCGACGGGCAAGGCAGATTTAAGTCTATCAAAATGAAACCCGAAGCACTTGATCCTGAAAATCCTGAATCAGTTGATTCTGAGGTTGTTGAAATGGTAGAAGATATAGTTACAACAGCCATTTTACAAGCCAGCATGAAAGCCACCGAGCTTATGGAAAGTAAAATGAAATCCGTTACCGGCGGTATTAATATTCCGGGACTATTCTGATGCTATACCCAAAATCAATCGCAGCTTTAATAGAACACTTTCAAAAATTTCCGTCTGTAGGGCCTAAGTCTGCACAGCGGATGGCGTTTTATCTTTTAAGAATGCCCGTTTCCGAGGTACAAAAATTCGCTCAGGCCTTGCTTGATGCCAAACAGAATACTAAAACTTGTGAAATTTGTTTTAATATTTCATCACAAAGCCCTTGTGAAATTTGCACTTCAACTTCACGGGATAAATCTATAATTTGCGTAGTATCGGAAACAAAAGATTTAATTGCCATTGAAAAAACAAACGAGTACAAAGGGCTATATCATGTCTTACAAGGCCTGATATCACCTATGGACGGGATTGGTGCTGATGATTTGAGGATAAAAGAATTGTTAAAACGGTTGACAGCCGATGAAGTGCAGGAGATTATTCTTGCGCTTCCTCCGTCTGTCGAAGGTGAAGCTACAAGTCTTTATTTGACCAAATTAATTAAACCATTTAAAATTAAGATTTCGCGCATTGCTTTTGGCTTGCCTGTGGGAGCAGATCTGGAATACGCTGACGAAATTACACTTGCTAAAGCTATTGAAGGCAGACGTGAACTATAATACTCGTCCAACCAATTGTAATATAGTAATTAATGATGTAAAATACACATATGTCATTACTTGAAATCGAAAATTTATCAGTTATTTACGCAACAAAACGCGGAATATTCGGTGAAAATGAATCAATCCATGCCGTAAATAATCTTTCACTCGAAATAAATAAAGGTGAGGTGCTTGCAATTGCCGGAGAATCCGGTTGCGGTAAATCAACACTTGCCAAAACCATCATTTTTTTAGAACAACCCTGCAACGGAAAAATTATCTTTGACGGCAAAAATGTTCTTGAATTGAATAAAAAAGAGTTAAAAAATTTTCGTAAAAAAGTGCAGATGATTTTTCAAAACCCCTACGCAAGCCTTAATCCGAAAATGAAAATTTTTGATACGCTTGCTGAACCCTTGAAAATTAATACCAATTTAACACCTGATAAAATTAAAAAAACAGTATTTGATACTGCTGATAAAGTAGGACTGGATAAAGAATGTTTGAAGCTTTACCCGCACGAATTTTCTGGCGGACAAAGACAAAGAATTGCAATTGCACGCGCACTTGTTCTAAAACCTGAATTTATACTTGCTGATGAACCTGTAAGTGCGCTTGATGTCAGCATTCAAGCTCAAATTATAAATCTTTTACAACAATTAAAAAAAGAATATCAGCTTACTTTTCTGTTTATTTCACACGATTTAAGCATTATAAAGTATTTATCAGATCGAGTTGCGATTATGTATTTAGGAGAAATTGTTGAACTTGGCAAAACTGACGAAATTTTTAATAAGCCGCAACATCCCTACACAAAAGCTTTATTAAGCTCCGTTCCGCAAATTAATAAATCCGGCGAAGAAAAAATTATACTTGAAGGTGACTTACCTTCTTTGACAAATCTTCCAAAAGGCTGTAAGTTTCACACCAGATGCCCTCACTGCATGAGTATATGCAAAGAAACAGAACCCGATAAAATTCAAATTTCCGATTCACATTACGTAAAATGTTTCTTATACTCCCAAAAAACATGATATAATTGTTCTATGGAAAGAAAAGTTGTAACAACAAACCGAAAAGCATTTCACGACTATAATATTTTTGAAAAATATACAGCCGGAATAGTTTTAACTGGTACTGAAATAAAATCGATACGCAATAACGCAATAAATTTGAAAGACAGCTTTTGCAAGATTGAAGACAATGAAGTATTTTTATACAAATGCCACATATCACCATATGAGCATGGAAATCGATACAATAAAGATCCCCAAAGAACGAGAAAACTCCTTTTAAATAAAAAAGAAATTCTTAAACTTCAAAGTAAAGTTAAAAAAGAAAATTACACAATTATACCGCTGGAAATTTTCTTTCAAGGCAGCCTTGCAAAATTAGAAATCGGACTTGCAAAAGGTAAAAAACTACACGACAAACGCAGTGATTTAGCACAAAAAGACCTTAAACGTGAAATTGAACGCGCCACCAAAATTAAACAACAATAGATTCGGGAGAGGAATATGAAAGTAGTTGTTTTAGGACAAGGAGAAATGATGGCAAACCTGATTGAAGGAGTAAAAGACTCCGGGTTTGAACTTTCAGCAGTATTCAGATATGAAAGGACTTTAATAAGCAGTTTTAAACTATTTTTCTACGATTTTTTTAAAAGTTCACCGGCAGTAACCATGATCAAAGAGCGAAAAATCAAAGAAATAAAGTGTAAATCAGCCAATTCGGAGGAATTTAAACGTCAAATTATACAACTAAATGCGGATATAATACTTGTAGGCACGTGGCACGAAAAACTGAAAAAAGAAATAATAGATTTACCGACAATAGCAACAATAAACGTACACCCGTCACTTTTACCCAAATACAGAGGCCCTAATCCCTATATTCAGACAATATTACACGGGGAAAAACAATCCGGTGTAACTGTTCACATAATGACAGAGGAATATGATAAAGGTCCGATACTTGCACAGCAAAAAGTTGATATATTACCCTGTGATACCGCTAAAGAATTAAAAGAAAAGACCGTCTTTCAAGCCAGAATTTTAATATGCGAAGTTTTAAAAAGACTCAACGCAGGCATAATTATGCCCACAACACAAAATGAGTCTGAAGCAAGCTATTATCCTAACATTTCAGGCAATGAAAAGATGTTGGATTTTAAAAACCAAACCTCTGAACAAATTACAAACACAATACGCGCATTATACCCTTATTTGCCCTGCTATATAACCTATGGCAATAAATATTTTATTGTAAATCCGTATAAAACAAGAATTTTGGACAAAACGGGTAACGCTGGGCAAATTTTGGCGAAATGTGCGAAAACACGTTCACTTACCATTTGTGCAAGCGACGGAAAAGCAATTAAAATGAGTGATTTAACACTTTACAAATTTCCTTTACTCACTAACTTTTTTATTAAATATTTTGTAAAATAACTTACAAAATCATATCATCCTTAATCTTCCAGTTATTGCGAAGTATGTATGAAAAACAATAATAACCGGTGCCGTTTTCAGAACAATCCGCATCGACCTCTTCGCTTGTCTTATCGTTACCAGCAGGAAGCAGCAATCTGTTATTAAAAACAAAGACAAAAATATCTCTGCCAATTACATTAGGTCCCTCATCACCGTTTACGTCAACATGAATAACCAGCCCGGGTGCATTGATATTTACTCCGAAATGAGTAACAATGTCTGATGCTGCGGCACCATCCATATTAACATATACATTATCAAATGTTCTGAAAACTATAATATTACCCCCAATACCTTTAGTTCCCTCATCCCACAATGCAATATTGCCGTTAAGCATCTTTGTAACACCCTCTTTATGCCAACAACCTGCTTCATCAAAACAGTCTTTCTGTATACGAAGATTAGGTTTCAAATAATAGTTATACCAATCAATCATACTTTGGGTATTGCCATCAGAAAAATTCACGTAAGAATACCCTAAATTATCCGCAACTGTCCGTTGAATAGCCTGCTGCAAAGTGGAATAAGTTTTCTTCAACTTTGCGATAGAAACCGCACGTCTGTAGTCTTTTATTAAAGTAGGTATAGTCATAGCAGCTACAATGCCGATTATACCCAAGGTAATCAAAACCTCCGCAAGTGTGAAACCTTTACAAAAATGCTTAGCACTCGGGAAAAAGTTCTTAACGCAAAGTATAATAGCCTTAAAAATATTACTAGTACAAAATTTGAACATGAACCGTTCTCGTCCTCGCCTTATTATCAAAATCAACCAACACAATTTGCTGCCACTGTCCCAATTGTAAAGCACCCTGCAGCAAAGGTACCATAGTAGAATTACCAACGATAGAAGCTCTTACATGTGCATAACCGTTTCCGTCATGCCAAGTTTCATCGTGGTGATAATCCTTATCAACCGGTGCAAATTTATCTAATGCCTCCGGCAAATCCACAAGCAATCCCGGTTCATATTCAATATTAGTTATAGAAACTGTACTTCCCGCCACATAAACATATACAACCGCATTTTGCAGGGAATGCCTGTACACAAGATTTTTGACATCATTTGTTATATCAACAATGTCGGTATTCCCTTTTGTATGAACAGTGAATTTCTCGCATATTATCGTCATAAATTGAACCTTAACTCTCCACGCTTGACAATTTTTCTGCCCTTTGAATACGTTGAATATGGCATAGGCTTGTTAACAATTGCCCTGTAATCTTCGCCCTCATCTAGTTTAAATACATTAAAATCAGCATCTTTGCCTATCTCAACAGAGCCTGTAATATGATCCAGTCTCAAAATTTTAGCAGGATAAATAGTCAAATATTTCAAAAGCTCAATTAAGTCTAACTGATTTTCACCGTTGCATTCTACTGCAAGCTTCAGCAAGCTGAAGTCATTATTCTTTACGAAACTCTGTGTCGAAAATCCGAAATTCCTGCCAAAATATTTTAAAACAGTTGAAAAATCAAGTTTTTTATTGCAAATCTCATCACTATATCTCGGCTGATAAACAAATTTCACACCGGTATTGGCAAGTTCTTGAAGCTGCTCGTCGGATAAATAATTAGCATTAGCAGCAATAACTTTTTTGGTTAACACTTTAAGGGCATCCAGATACTGAACGGGATTTTCAATACGTTTGTACGGAGTAATTTTTCTCAGTCCCATAAACTTATGCAACAAATCAATATCCGAAAAGCCGTGCTCAAGCCATTCCATTTCATCCTGAGATTCTGCAAAGCGTGTCATCAAAAGCATGTTGTGCTTACGACAGTATTTAGAAAATAATTCCCACAATTTTTTATGCACACTGGGAATAGAATGCAGCATTATACCAATGTGGGTATTTTCACCCTTATGGAATACATAATTCTCAACTTTTTCACGCAGCTCCTTAAATTTTTTCTTACTTTTATTTGAGCTGTCTGCAAAAACCTCAAAAAACATATAATTCTTAATCGGAGCTTTATTTATAATTTCAAAGTATTTGTCTTCCTTTGACACCTGCGCAATACACGTTGTACCGGCTATAACGGAACGCTCAAGCCCTGCTTTAAAAGATTGAATTTTTTCGTGCCTGTCCAGAACAAAATATTCAGACAAAATATTCGCCCATTTCAAACAGTAATTATCTTGCTTAACACCTGCAAATGTATATTTTTTTGCAATAGTTTGAAAAAACTTTTTTAAGCGATTTTTCAATCCGCGCGGCTTTGTTATGCCAAGATTAGTATATTGATACTGGGTAAACATATCAATGAAACCCGGGGTTACAACCGAATTCCCCAAATCCTTAACATATTTTTCATCAAATTCACAAGCATTTTGATTAGGAATAATCTCAACAAATTTTCCCTCATCAACGACGAGTGCCATATCCTCCAGAATATCACCCGTAGAAGTTATTATCCATTTTGATTTATAACACTTCATGCTGCAACCCTCGACTTTTAGAATAGCAAATTTCCACCAAAAAAGCAAGTGAAAAAACACCCTAAAATATGACCGCTAATAATCCGATATAATTTAGGAATACATTTTTTCATCCCAATATACCAGCTCAAGATGACCGATAATTATTGTATCACCATTGTTAATCCCGAGTTTTTTAAGCTCCTCAAACACACCCATACCGGTTAAAATGTTTTGAAACCTTATAATTTGCTCAATGTTTTTTGCATCTGTAACCGAAGCAAGCCTGTTAATTTTGCCACCAAGAACAATATAAGTATCTTTTGCAGCCTTATAAACTTCAAATGCACTGTCATCATTGTTGTATGCGGCAGAATCCTCCTCCACAACAATATCTGACACATTGTGTTCAATCTCATCTACCTTTACGGACATAAAATCAACCAACCTGTTAACGTTTTCTCCCGTTACGGCTGATATCCAAAAGACCTCTTTAAACTTATCTTCACCATATAATAATCTGTAACGCTCAATCATAGCTTTGAGATTACTAATAGCACCTGAGCCAGCAGCATCAATTTTGTTAAATACAACGATTTGATAAAGATTTGCGAGTCTGTCGGAATGTTTTTTAAGCTCCAAATTAATAATATCATAGTTTTTCAAAGGATCATCCGCCGTAATATCAACAATATGAACAAGAAATCTGCATCTTTCAATATGCTGTAAAAATTCGTGACCTAAACCAACACCTTCAGAAGCACCCTCAATTAATCCCGGAATATCGGCCACTACAAAACCGCCGCCCAAAGTTTTTTTAACTACACCCAAGTTTGGAACTAAAGTTGTAAAAGGATAATCGGCAATTTTAGGTTTAGCGGAAGAAATTCTACTGATTAAAGTAGACTTACCCGCATTCGGCATACCAAGCAGCCCTACATCCGCAATAAGCTTAAGCACTAATTCTAATTCACGTTCTATACCCGGTTCACCCGGTTCGCAAAACTGCGGAGCTCGTTTTTGCGCAGTCGCAAACCTTGCGTTACCTCTGCCGCCGCGGCCGCCCTTTGCTACAAGAACTTTTTGCTCGTGCTCCGTCAAATCAGCAATTGCGTTTCCTGTTTTTAAGTCTTTGACAACGGTACCGAGCGGAACTTTTATAACCAAATCTTTAGCGCCACGCCCGTGCATGTTCTTAATCCCGCCATTTTCACCATTTTCAGCCTTGAAAACTGATTTATATTTAAAATCCATCAATGTAGACATATTTTCGTCAGCAATCAAATAGACATCACCGCCCGAACCGCCATCACCTCCAGCAGGACCGCCTTTGTCCACATATTTTTCTCTGCGCCACGCTACCATTCCGTTACCGCCGCGACCTGAAACTACCTTTATACGAGTTTTGTCTAAAAATTGCATTTAAATCCTCTTTTGTATTACAATATTACTATGAAAATGATAAAAAATACATTATTTACCAAAACACCGGTTCTGATAGGACCGCAAAGCGGGTATGACAATTATATTATGGCAATTGAGTCGAGTTGTGATGAAACTGCTTGCGCAATCGTAAAAAACGGACGTCAGGTCATATCAAACGTTGTTGCTTCACAAATTAAAACACATGAAAAATACGGCGGAGTAATCCCGGAGATAGCAGCCAGAGAACATTTAGAGGCAATAAACGCGGTTATAGAAGAAGCATTTAAACAGGCAAATATGAATCCCGAACAGATAAGCGCCTTCGCAGGAACCGTAGGTCCCGGACTTGTAGGGTGCCTTTTGGTCGGATTAAATGCTGCAAAGACACTTGCCCTGGTTTATGACAAGGTATTTATCGGTGTAAATCATTTGAATGCACATTTATGCGCAAATTACATTGACACTGATTTGAAACCTCCATACATAGCACTGTTAATAAGCGGAGGGCATACACAAATAATCGACGTAAAATCATACTCTGAACAGACAATAATAGGTGAAACTATAGACGATGCGGTTGGTGAAGCCTATGACAAGGTGGCAAGGCTAATCGGACTACCTTATCCCGGCGGTCCTGTTTTGGACAAACTGGCTAATGAGGGAAATCCTTTTGCATTCCAACTTCCGGAGGCAAAAGTTGACGGATATAACTTTAGCTTTAGCGGGTTAAAAACTGCCGTCTTGAGATTAGTAAAGTCTTTTGATGGCGACACCTTACCCGTGAACGATATCTGCGCCAGTTTCCAACAATGCGTTTCCTCAACTTTGTATAAAAAAGTCAAAAAAGCACTCGAAAAAAGCGGCTACAAGCAGGTGGTAATCGCCGGCGGCGTTGCTGCAAATTCCGAAATCAGAAAAAAGATTTTCTCTCTGGAAAACAACGGCTATAAGGTGAATGCACCTCTTATGAAGTACTGCACCGACAACGCCGCAATGGTTGCCTCTTGCGCCTATTTTAACACTAATACCTTTGATGATGTTAATATGGAAGTGTTCTCAAGAGCCTAATCTATGAATTAAAATCCAAAAGCTTTGCAACATTTTTTAATACCTCCTCAACTGGAGTATTTACTGAATTTAATGTTCCTGTGTGCTTTAGGGTACGCTTTGAACCAGATAACATCTTTTGAAAAAATTCTATACCTACACCACTTTTTGAACCGGCTTTTCTTATTGGATTGATTAAAACTTTCATGTTATTCGCCCTGGCTGAATTAATTATAGTTTTAAAGTATTGTGAGTTGTATATTTCACTTTTTTGGGCTTTGGTGAACTTAGCGGAAACTTTAACATTTCTTCCGATAAATATATTTCCTAATTTTGCAACTGCTAACATAGTAAATTCCTTTTCCATTATATATAAGTACAAACATACTAATTCTTGCTATTTAAAATAAACTCATTTACAAATGTTAACAAATTATCAGCAATAATCTTTTCAAAATTAATACCAAATGCGTTATTTATTTCTCTTATGAAGTAACAAGGACTGGTAACATTAATCTCTAAAATTTTACTTTCCACAACATCCAAACCTGCCATATATATACCACGCTTATTAAGCTCACGTGCAAGTACTTTAAAATTTTCTTTTTCGACAGAGGTGAGGATATCTTTTTTAATATTCTCATCCCTGTGCTCATTAAATTTAAAATCATTATTACCGGGTAATTTTCTTACGCAATATTCAAAAACAGTGTCTTTGAATATAAGTACTCTTTTATCGCCATTTCGGGCTTGAGGGAGATACTTTTGAACCATTACCATATTAGTACCGTTATTTGTCATGGAATTAATAATTACGGAGGTATTCTTGTCGCCGGCTTTAAGAAACATTACCCCCGCACCAAAACATTTATTTAAGGGCTTTAATATAATCTCATTATTTTCGCGTAAAAACTCTATAATCTCAGCTTTAGAAGCAGTAACAATATTTTTCGGCATTAAATCTTTAAACAGTACAGCATGCAATTTTTCGTTAAAATCACGAATAGCTTTTGTATCATTCAAAATAACAGTCTTATTTCGGTCAACAAAATCAAAAATATAAGTCGCATTTATGTAATCCAAATCAACAGGCGGATCCGGTCTGAACATTACAAGCTGAAAATCTTCAATTTTGAACGCATACTCTTTGCTCTTATCATAAAATATATTCCCGTCCGCTTCGTAAGTCACATAACCACAAGCGTATGCAATACCCGATTTCAAAGATAACTTATCAATAGTTGTGATAAAAACTTCATTTTTGCGTAATAAAAATTCTTTTATCAACCAAAAATTGGTAACCAAATCATTGAACTCAAAGTACTTAAGCTCAACTCTGTCAATAACGAACAAAATATTCATAATACCTCACTTAATACTATATCTTTTCAGGATCTAAAACACCGACCGAGGTATTATTCAAATTAACCAGTTTGATAAACCGCTCCACATCAGCCTCAATTTCGGGGAAAGTACCGTAATGCATCGGGATAACAGTCTTGACACCAAGCCATTTCGCAGCAATCACTGCGTGTTCAACATCCATGGTATAATTTCCGCCGATAGGAAGCATTGCAATCTGAGGTGCATAAAGCTCTTTAACAATTTTCATTTCGGAACTTAAACAAGTATCACCGGCATGATAAATTCTTACACCATCAACATCCAAGAAAATACTTGCGGGACAACCGCCGTAACGTCCATCAGGCAACGAGCTTGAATGAAATGCAGGCAAAAATATTGCACGTCCCCAACTATACTGAAGCCAACCGCCAAGCGATACCGATTTAACCTTTGCGCCCTGTTCCTTGCAATAAGCAGCAAGCTCAGGAACTGCTGTAATTTCTATATCCAAATCCTTTGATATTTCTATTGCTTGACCTAAATGGTCACCATGCGCATGCGTCAGCAAAATGTCTTTTAAAGGCTCTTTTTTCCAATCGTATTTTGGATTTTGCTTAACCATTGGGTCAATAATAACAGCGTTTTCGCCGCTAGTAATCTGAAAAGCACTGTGTCCGATATACTTAATATCAACCATAATAAATACTCCTTTACATTTTCTTTAAATTTAACATACTTTACAGTAAAATACAAATATGCAACAAAAGTATATGCAAAAATGTATAGAACTTGCAAAACAAGCTGAAGGCAAAACCTCACCGAATCCGCTTGTAGGATGTGTCATAACAGATGAATTTGACCAAATAATAGCAACGGGTTATCATAAGAAGTACGGTGACAACCACGCAGAACGCGACGCACTTCTTAAAATCAATACCGGTGACGGCGATACTTTATACGTAAATCTTGAGCCCTGCTCTCATTATGGCAAAACTCCACCCTGCACGGACTTAATCATTGAAAAAGGAATAAAACACGTTGTAATAGGAATGTGTGATCCTAATCCTTTGGTGAATGGTATCGCACAATTAAGAAAAGCAGGAATAGACGTGACTGTTGGAGTTTTAGAAGATGAATGCAAAAAACTTAATGAAGTTTTTATAAAAAATGTTACTGAACAAAAAACTTTTATCGCAATAAAAACTGCAGCTACACTTGACGGAAAAATTGCAACCTCAAACGGTTCGTCAAAATGGATAACGTCACCAAAAGCTCGACAACACGTATATGAAATTCGCAACCGCTACGATGCTATCATGACAAGTTCAAACACGATTGTCGCAGATAATCCTCAAATGTTTCACTCCAGAAAAATTATTCTTGACCGCAAACTAAAAACCAGCTTAAATTCCGATATATACAAGCAGGGTGAAATCTTTATATTTAATGAACTTAAAGATGGCGTCAATAATAACCTTAATTTTGTTAAAACACCGGTAAAAGATGGAAAAATCAGTTTAGAGTTTGTTTTCAACAAACTTTATGAACTTGGAATAATGAGCGTGCTGATAGAATGCGGAAGTAAACTCAACGGAAAAGCCCTCAAATACGCCGATAAAATTTACCATTTTATTGCACCTAAAATTACCGGCGATAACAGTGCAAAATCCTGTTTTGATTACAGAAAAATCAACAAAATCTCTGAGTGCGTAAATTTTAAGATAGAAAATGTTGAATTTTATACTCCGGATATTTTATTAATCTATTATCCAATAGATAAAACTTCCTAAAACGCTATAATAAATTTATGATAATAAAACCTGATTATAAAGGGCTTTATGACACAAAAGAGTCGCTTTTGACTCTTTTTAAAATGTACACAACCGAAGGTACAATCAACTCAAAATTAGTAATAGTACCACATGCAAGCTATGAATATACAGCAAAAACCTCTTTTTCAGCGTATAATACAATAAAAAAAGGGACAACAAATATAACAATAATTGCACCGGCGGTATATAACAGAATTTACGGTCATGTAAGCTGCAAAGCAGAAGCTTTTGAAACACCTTTTGGTGAGCTAAAAATAAAAAACATAAAATTGGAAACAAACAACAAAATCTTTCAAAATGAAACCGCATTAACAGCCCAGTTACCCATAATAAAGTACATATTCCCCGACACGACAGTAACACCTATAATATACGGCTGCGATGACTATAACAATATAATTCAAATAATGAAAACATACCCCAGTATCTACGTAATAGTAACAAATCTAAGTCGAAATGTACCGGAAAGAGAAAATATAAAACTTGACAACCAGACCTCCAGAATGATAGAACGCAAGCAAATACAAGATTTAGACACCGAGCTGGCAGACGGTGCACTGGGAGTATGCGCCGCAATCGAATATGCAAAAGTAAATAATCTTGAATTTATACGAACGAACCTAACAAACTCCTCCGCCGTGAATAATGACACATCAAATGTAGTCGGATACGGCAGCTGGTACTTAGTCTAAAAACTTGCCGTCAAACAAATCCTTAACCATATTTACCGTGTCGGAATGCATGGAAAACTCCTCACCTGAGTGGTTTTTTTCTAAGTCGGCAGCCTCTTTAGCCTCAATAATTTCCTCCTCAGTGTAAATCTCCGTTTTTGGCTTTTCAACACTTTTAACGGGCAAAACCTCTTTAGGCTTTTCCAACACCGCAGAATCCCTCAAAACTTTATCATTTGGCTGAGGAAGTCTGACAAGTAAATTTGAATGATTAAACACTTCCATAACGGCATCTGAAAGTATTTTGCGCTTATTACCTTCCGTAAACTGCTTCAATAAATTTCCGCTGCTTATAGTTATCACAACCTTATCAGATGAAAGCTCAACAGGGTTTGCCCACTGTTTCAACAGGGATTTAGTCGGAAGGCTTGATACCTTACTTAACAAAGTTGCCCAAAGCTCCGATATATCATTTGATTTATCAACACTTTGTGATTTTGGCATAGGAGCAAATTCCTCCACAACATTTTCACCTGACGGAGCATGGGGTTGAGAGGATTCAGCAGAATCTTGCCGTATATCTTGAGAATTTGCAGGAGCTTTTGGCAATTTATCATTATTTACGGCAGCGGGCTTCACAACAGTATCATTATCTGAATTCTGCTTTGTTGGGATTTCTTGTTTTTCTGCAATATTATTATATAGTTTAGGCACTATGTGTGCGCTAATTGCATTATCATTTGAAGCTTCAAGCTGCTGCAGACGCCTTTGAATATCTTCAAGCTTCGTATTTTCAGTGAGATTGGCCAAATCAATTATACCCACCTCCAACCATAAACGAGGATTATTTGTCAGCTTAATTTCCTTTATATACTCTGCACACTTATCCAGCAATGACATAATCTGTAGTGTTTCAACTTTTTCGCACTGGAGTTGAAGCGCTTTAACCTGTATTTCGTTTAAACCTACAAGCTCATAGGCAATATCACGGTTGCAATTTTTTACAATCAAAAGATTTTTTAAATAATCTAACAGATTGGAAAAAATCTGAACCGGTTCGTTACCGGAATTATAGATATTTTCAAGCATTTCCAGAGCACCTTGAGGATCACTTGTCAAAATATAATCAGCAAGTTTGTTCAAAACATCAAAAGAAATTCTTCCCAAAAGCCTGTTGATATCATCTGACGAAATTGCATCCTTTCCGCTCAAAATGCTTACCTGATCCAACAGCGCGATACTATCACGCATTCCACCGGCAGAATTTTTGGCTATAGTAACCAAGGCATCATCAGATATGTTAATTTTTTCATTGTCAGCTATATAACGAAGATGTTTAACCATAGAATCAATTGTAATTCTTCTAAAATCAAACCTTTGACAACGGCTTTTTATAGTATCAAGAACTTTGTGAACCTCAGTAGTTGCAAGAATAAATATAACATTTTCCGGAGGTTCTTCAAGGGTTTTCAATAAAGAATTAAATGCCGTATTGGAGAGCATATGAACTTCATCAATAATATAGATTTTATATCTGCCGTAAACAGGGGCATAAAGAATCTTTTCCAAAATATTTTGAGTATCTTCAACTTTACGGTTGCTTGCGGCATCAATTTCAATAACATCAATAGGAACGGAGTTAGCAATATCCATACAGCTTTCACACACACCACAAGGGCTGATAGTGGGGCCGTTTTTACAATTTAACGATTTTGCAAAAATTCGTGCTGTAGAAGTTTTGCCGGTTCCGCGCGGACCCGTAAATAAATATGCGTGAGAAATCTTATTCAGCTCAATTGCGTTGGTCAAAGCATTTTTTATATGTTCCTGACCTATAAGTTCATCCAGTTTTTGCGGACGATATTTACGATATAACGGTATGTATTTATCATTCATAATCTAATTATATCAAAAAATAGCCAAAAAGAACAATATATTATGAATTTAATTAAACCGTATAATTAAATAAGTGCTCAATTTTATAAAAAAATTAAAAATATATTAATAAAATTTTGCATAAAAATTTTTTGAGTTAAAATTTAAAAAGAGAAGTACACAACGGAGTATAAATAACATGTGGGATTATTCGGAAAAAGTAATAGAACACTACAGGAACCCGAAAAATGTAGGCAAAATTGATGATGCGGATGCAGTGGGGAAAGCAGGTTCACTGGCTTGCGGTGATCAATTAAAAATATATTTAAAAATAAAAGACAACATAGTAACCGATGCAAAGTTTCAGACATTTGGTTGCGGTTCAGCGGTAGCAAGCTCAAGCATCTTAACCGAAATGATAATCGGGAAATCAATAGAAGAAGTTAAGAAGATAACCAATAAGGATATAGCTGAGCAATTAGGGGGTCTGCCACCGGAGAAAATGCATTGTTCGGTAATGGGATACGAGGCACTTGAAGATGCGCTTAAAACGTGGAACAACGACAATGAAGCTTTATCGGATTTAAAGAAACCGGAAAAAATTGTATGTACATGCTTCGAAGTAACCGAAAATCAAATATGGGACGCTATAAAGCAGAACGGGCTTAAAACAATAGAGGAGGTAACAAACTACACAAAAGCCGGCGGAGCCTGCGGCAAGTGTAAAGGCATAATTCAGGATATTATTAATACCTATCAGGCTAAAGAACAAGATGCTCAAAAGCTTTCACCTACACAAAAAATTCTAAAAATAAATAATATAATAGAAACACAAATTTCACCGGAATTACAGAAAGACGGGGGTGACATTAATCTTGTGGACATAAAAGATAACAAGGTTTACGTGAAACTTCACGGCAAATGCTCCACCTGTAAAAATGCCACACTTACGATAAAAAGATTTGTGGAACAAACACTCAAAACAGCGATGGACGAAGACATAGAGGTTATAGAAGCATGATATATTTAGACAACAACGCAACAACAAAAATAGATGAACACGTCCTTGAGGCAATGATGCCGTATTTTCAAGAAGAATATGCAAACCCATCAAGCATATACGGTTTCAGTAAAAAAGCTTCCGACGCAATAAAAGAGGCAAGAGGCGTTATAAAGGACTTTATAAATGCAAAGGATGAAAAAGAAATTATATTCACCTCTTGCGGCTCTGAAAGTGCTAATACCGCTATAAAAGGCGTCCTAACTTATAACAAATCGCAAAAACATATTATCACGACAAAGGTAGAACATCCGTGCGTCTTGAATTTATACCAAACGCTTGAAAAACAAGGGTACAAAGTGGATTATATCGGAGTAAATTCTGACGGGGATTTAGACTTAGAGGAATTGGAAGCTAAAATAACAGCTGATACAGCTTTGGTTTCCGTAATGTGGGCGAATAACGAAACCGGTGTAATATTTCCTATTAAAAAGATTTCAGAAATAATAAAGTCCAAAAATAAAGAAACAAAATTTTTTGTAGATGCAGTGCAGGCAGCGGGTAAAATTCCTATAGACGTGCAAGAAAACGGAATAGATCTTTTAGGGATTTCAGGTCACAAATTTCACGCACCAAAGGGAATTGGCGCATTATACGTAAACTCAAAAACACTGATAACCCCGTTAATAGTAGGCGGGCATCAGGAACGTGGTAAACGTGCCGGTACGGAAAATGTGCCGTACATTGCAGGTCTTGCAAAGGCTGCCGAGCTTGCACAAGACGGTTTAAAATATGAGGCTACCGAGGTTAAACGACTAAGAGATAAACTTGAAAGCAATTTACTGAAAAATATTTATAATTCAAGACTGAATACTGGGGTATCAAACAGAGTCCCGAATACGACCAACATCGGATTTGAATACGTAGAAGGTGAACTTATACTTTTACATATGAGTGATCTGGGAATTTGCGCAAGCTCAGGTAGTGCATGTACATCAGGTTCACTTGAGCCCAGCCATGTTTTGCGCGCTATGAATGTTCCTTTCACCGCTATTCACGGAAGCATAAGGTTTTCTTTAAGTAAATATACTACGGAAAAAGAAATTGATTACGTAACCGAAAAAATGCCTGAAATAATCCAAAAAATTACGGCCATTTCGCCTTATCAAGACGAGCTTGCAGAATTAAAAAAACACAAAATTGCTAACGGCAGATATTAAATTAACCGGAACTAACCGAAAAGCATTGTTTCAAAATGCAATTTAATACTTTCGGGTTACGAGGAAATATCCGTTTTTGAATTTTTTTAAACTCCTGTAATGTAGGATAGAATTCGCCCATAAATAAATCTATCCTTACATTAAGGAGTGATTATGAAAAAACTTATAATTCTTACGGTAATAATCTGTATGATGAATAATTATGCTTATGCGGAAAACTACACACAGACACTCGCAAAAATAGAAAATGTACTGTATGGTTTTCAATACGAGAATGAAGATGATTTTTCAAGATTATCCCGGATAGAAGAAAGCGTTTACGGCTCCACATTAGCAGGTGACATAAAAACAAGAATAGTAAAATTAAAAAATGATTTATCAGCAGATTTAATCGGACAAGAAATAGAACCTAAAGAAGACACCTTTCACGATGAAAGTGACGATTGGGTGAACAAAGAACCGATAGCGGATGCAAATATACAATATCCGGCAGTTGATGAACTTGAAATGTTAGTCTTTAATAATAAATACCCTAATAAAAACATAAAAGAAAGACTTTCCGCGCTTGAGGAAAAAACCTTTGGGCAGGTCTTTAACGATGATTTAGCATCACGCACGGACAGGCTGAAAGCTGAGCTAAAACCGAACAGTTTTATGGATAACGCAATAGCGCAATCTTCAAATTATTTTTATGATGATGACGATTCGATAACACTTGACAGAAGTTATCATTTAGAAAGATACGAATCACCGAATCAATTCGACTATGATGCCTATAATGCCGCCCATCCGAAAAAAAACAGTCTGATGCCGGTAAAAAAAGCAAATATAACAACCGTTGAAAATGCTGTTTTAAACCAATCATTCAAAAATGATACGATGGAGAAAAGACTATCACGTCTGGAATATGCAATGTTCGGAACAAATTTTACGCAAGATGACAACCAAACACGTGCCGAAAGAATTGCCAGTGCGTACCGTGCACAAAAAAGTTCAAACAGATACGACAACAATAAATTCACCCAGAACATGGCTACCGCAATGCAAATCGGAACATTGATTTTGATGGTATTAGCATGTATACTCTAGAACTTAAACAAATTTTTAAGCTCCTCTTTAGCATCCAAAAGCTGTTGTTTTGTGCCTTCGACAGTATTTTTGATAGCATCGGCTGTATCACTAAAATTCTGTTTGAGATCAATTGCAGAGGTGTCACATTCTGAAAGCCATTTGAATGATTTAACAGAAGATGCACTGTCAATACCTCCATTAAATTCGACTTTGAAGTCCTTGTAATTTTCGCTGCCTGAAGACAGTGCAGGAATATTGGCGGTATTTTCTTTTTTAGGATTAGTCGTCATAGAATCGATTAAGACTGCCGTTAAAGCACCGAATTTAGGTATATAAGAAGTCAATTTATCAACAGACAAATCTCCTAAAGGACCCAAAACCGAAACTACTTTTTCGTCCAAACGTCCTAAAACAATAACATTAGCGGTTCCGTTCAAAAGGTTGTAATCACCCGTAATATAATATGCCATAGAAGGACCTGTCATAGTTATCGGATTTAAATTTGCCCATCCGTTCTTGAATGTAAGTTTACCGGCAATAGTCTTAAATTCTGCCGTGTTTTGTATGATAGGCAATGAAGTAACCGAAGTAACCGCAGCCTTTAAAATGGCATTTCCCAGAATATTTTGAGCGTATAACAAGGTATCGAAACGTCCGACATTTAATAACTTTCCGTTGTTAATGCTAAATGATGCAGAGCCTGTAAGATTTTTCATCATATCAACATCCGTTGCCCCTTTGGTAGCAATATCAGCATTAAAGCTCAATGTCCCGGATAATGCATTTTTTATCCCGGCAGCACCTTCTATTGTTTTTAAAGCATTCATGTCAGTGCCCGATAAATTTACCGTTATCTTTCCATCGTTAATACCGTAAGAAATATTTCCCTGAATTTTACCGTCAAAGGCATCTGCAGCAAGATTATTTAAGTAAAAAATACTGTAATTTTTAAGTAAAAAAGTCGTAGCAATATTTTGAGCCGTAATACCGCCTGATTTAAAGCTTTGGACAGTAGCATTACCCTTTAAAACGGGGCCATTCAAATTAGCCACAAGATTAGACATTGTTAGTGCCATATCAGGTATTGAAACTTCCGAAACATTTACCAATCCTTTCAAATAAGGATTTGCGGCAGTACCGGTAATATCTATATCACCTCTTGCGCTAACAGATGAATTTTTAAATCCTAAAATACCAAATGAAACCTTCTTAGGTACTGAAGCACGCAAGTTAAGTTTTTGAGATTTAGAGAGATTATTAACTGTACCGTCAAGGCTAATTACGGGTGTATTACCGGCATAAACCCCAGTATCGGTTAATTTGAGTGTATCATCAGCAATTTTTATTGAAGAATTAATAACAGTTCTTTTACCTTTGAGAGCGTCAACTTCTAAAATAGCGACATAATTTTCAGGATCAGCGCTCATATTAAACTCAATATCCTGTACGTTTGCATTACCGGAAATGGATACTTTAACAGGGATTTTACCGGCAGCATTCACCATGAACTCTTTTGGGAAAAGTGCTTTCACATCGCTTGAGAGAATATTACCCGCCGCATTGATATTAATTTTCATTTTATCGTTAGCATAATTTGCAATTTTGCCGTCTATATCAATTCTTGAATTGTTAAATAACAGGTAAGTTTTTTTAATATCAATATCTTTTTGACCGATAAGCAATTCCGTTTCAGGCAAAGATATCACAGCAGCAGGATTAATAACTTTTAATTCATCAGCAGTCAAACTACCCGTATAATTTTTTCCGTCCGTATCGACCGTAAAATTAGCCAATGGCAGAGTTATTCTGGTATTTGACGGAATATTTTTGATATCAAGATTATTAACAGCAAGTTTTAATGAGGGGATAATTTTTGACAAATTACCTGTCAAAGACGCATCCAAAGAAAATGTACCGGAGTTAAATTTATTTTCCTTTAATAACTGAACCTGACCGGCCGCTGCTAACAGACCTTTAAGCAAAATATTTTCAGCTTTTATATGCAAATCAGTAACAGCATTGTTTTGAATTGTACCGTAAATCTTCAACGGATGCCCCATAATTTCCAATCCGGCGTCTTTTATATTGACCATATTGGTGAAATCCACATCAGCTTTTATATTCTTGAGAGCGATATTATAAAGGCTATAGTTAATATTGGCAGAAGGAATTTTAAAATATCCGCTGGAGGATACGTGTTTTTTACTGGCTTTAACAGCAAAGTCAGCATCAATGCCCCCGGTAGCAGATAAGGTTTTTAAATCATTATAATTAAACGCTTGAGCAACACTGTTTAAGATTTTAAAAAGGTTGTTAAATTGCGCATTTGAAGTAAATTTCAAATCAGAAGACGGATTTTTACCTAAATAAAACTTTGCATTCAAAACAGTTTTTTCGTTATCGGCGGAGAATAAGTTTACATCAAGATTTGCCTTTTTGCCTTTAGCCAAAAATATTACGGAGCTTTCAGCAAGTTTTTTCCCGTCAACAAGCATTGAGAAATTGGAAATATTAGCACTACCCGTAATTTCGGGTGAGTCAAATGTCCCCGCAGTTTTCAAATCCACAAACAAATCAGCTGTAAGGCCAGTTTTACTGAGTGCTTTAAAAACATCAAGCACATTAAAAACAAAAGTTTCATCAGATTTTTGAGCGACGGAAGGTTCAGGATTAAAAACCAGATCATTCAAAGACAAATCAGGCATAAGCCTATTGTACAACTTGACGTCATAATTAAATTGTTTGATATTGTTCAAAGACAAATAACCTTTTGTAGAAAACTTAACCTTTTTATCCAAAATAAAATCGGAAATTTTTAAGTTCTGACCGGAAAGGGAATACTCACCTTTTGTTGCCATATCAACAAAGTTGACGAAATAATTTTTAACCAACAGGTTAGGGAGTTTATTAGAGAGCCTGAAACCAAAAGGTAAAGGTTGAACAGACTGTTCGGCAGCGTCAGGATCAGGCTGAGGCAAATATTCTTCAATTAAGAATTTACCGTCTTGACGCAGCTTCAAAGTAGCGTTAACACTTTCGACAGAAACCGTATCCGCCTGAATTTTACCGATTAACAAAGGTAAAAGTGCAAGTCTTGCATTAAAGTTTTCGGCCTCCAAAAATTCATCACCGTCCGGAAGCATAAATTCAGCTTGTTTGACCTTTATACCCGCCGTAAGCTTTGGAGTTGTAACTATTGCCAAACCCTCGAGTTCGACTTTATATCCTGTTGCCTCCTCAAGCATTGTTTGAATTTGCGTACAGTAAGAATTTAATATTGGGGAAAGAATAACAGGCAGCAACAAAAACACGATATATAGTGTTAAGAAAGTTAAGCCAGTATACATTCCCATTTTTTTTAATTTATTCGAATTCATAACACAACCCCTTCTTTACAAATATACTATCAAATTTTAATCATTTTTTCAACTTTTCGGGATAAATATTCCACCTAATCTCAGAATTTTTTCTGAACCAGGTAAGCTGGCGTTTTGCATAGCGCCTTGTATTTTGTTTAAGCTTATCAACCGCCTCATCCAGTGTCAATAACCCGTCAAGATACTGTATCATTTCTTGGTAACCTATTGTGTACAAAAGATTATTTATCCGCCCGTAATTTTTAAGCAGCAACTTTGTTTCATCCAGTAACCCGTTTTCCATCATCTTGTCTACACGAGTATTAATCCTTTCGTAAAGTATCTCTCGGGGAAAGTTAAGCCCTATCCATTCCACTTTATATTTGGGGGGTATTTTACTGCGTACTATTGGTTTTTGAGTTGCTTTGACTATTTCTATCGCACGGATAAGCTTATTTTTATCATTTTTGTTAATTGACTTTGCGGTTTCTCTGTCAAGCTCTACAAGAATTTCGTACAAATCATTTTTTTTACGCAACTCCTCGCGCAATGTATAATCAGGTTTTACAAGGGGGAGGTTGTAATTCATTAACAAAATATTTATGTATAACCCTGTTCCGCCTGTCACTATTGGGATTTTGCCACGAGACAATATAGATTTGATATGTTTTTCGGCCTCATATGCATAAAGTCCTGCCGAATAATCACAAAAAGGCTCCACAATATCAATCATATAATGAGGTATACCTTTTCTTTCTTCAAGCGTAGGTTTTGCCGTACCTATATCTAAACCTTTATAAACAAGCCTTGAGTCAGCTGAAATAATCTCGCCGCCGATTTTTTCAGCTAAATCTACCGCAAACAAACTTTTACCGCTCGCTGTCGGACCTACTACCGCTATTACTTTATTCTCCGAATTCTCTGTCATAGTATAAAAATATTAACATAACAACATACACAAGAAAATAAAAATACACAACCGTCATTATAAAGTACAAAATCGGCTGAAACATCGAAAATGTATTTATAAATGAAAGTACAAAATTCAAAATCGTTATGAAAATAAATAATTTCAAAGATTTAGCAAACTTAGCGAATAATTTTCTAACAGAAAAAACTAATGCCGTAAGAGGATTTCTGTTACAAAAAGCAATTTCCGGAACCCAGAGCATAAATAAAAATGAAGTTACGGTTGTTGCTGCCAAAAATAATAAATTCCAGTTATTAAGCTTAACAAGCTGCTCAAAAGACAACGAATCCAAAAAAGCTTTCATATCCGCAGCTGAAGAAAGCACATTTTTGAGTTGTTCAGGATTCAAATCAAGTTTTCCAATAATATGAATTCCGAGTTGAAAAACGCAAACACCCGTAATAAATACAATAAAAGCTGCTATAATTATCATGCCCAAATACGAAAGAAAATACTTTCCAATCCCAGCGGGCAGAGTTTTTATAAGGTTAAAGGTAGCTTTGGCTCTGTCAGTATCCAACACAAAAACTTGTTTAGAGAGTTTGACCGCCTTTTTTATCATGTAGAACCATCCCGCAAAAAAAGCACTCATCATGACCAATACGGTAACAGATGACAATATTAAAAGCGGTAGTGAGTTTACGGATTGGCTTGAAAATGAAATGTACAAAGTTAAAATCCACATAAATAAGATAAGGGGAAACGAAATAATAATATTATCATTTGTTATACTGAATGTTTCTCTAAAAAGTTTTCGCATGCTCATTTTTTACCTCAATCGACTAAAATTTTATATTACCGTACCGCTCAATTGTTTTTTTTGCTCAATATTTTTTCTGCGTTTTCTTCGCTTCATCAAATCGACAAACGCTTCCAAACGGGTCAAATAACCCGCTTTACCTGTTTGCTCATCCATAATCAAAGGCAATATAGGTATATCACAATTTTCACGCATAGCGGGAAAGATGTTCTGCGACATAATCTCCGGCATACAGGTAAACGGACTTATATGAATAATTCCATCAATACCTCTTTCATTTGCATAAGCTACATCCGAAACACATTCCAATGCATCGCCACCAATATCACGCATCAAATATGGCTTTGCAAGACGATTTGCACGCTGAAGATGCGTTTCACCTTTTCTAAACATTTTCGGAATGATTGCATCCTTTAAGAAGCTGCTCACCGTCAAACTTTTTCTTACCTGAACACCCATACTCCCCAATTCTTTTTCAATATTTTGATTGGAGAAAGGGTCGCAAACAAGGAAAATCTCGCCCGTAATATCTACATTTAAAACCTCTTTATCCTTATCTATTTTAACCTTATCCAACTCAGCGAAGGCCTTATTTTTTGCTTTTTTCAGTCCCCAAAAAGAATCTTCGCTTTCAACAATTTTCAATGCTTTATTAAAAGCTTTTTCAGCATCGCCGGGACACACTTCACGTGCTCTGAGGTATGCCAGTTTTGTTTCCAAATCATCTACCAAAAACACCTTTCTTATTGCACAAATTATAGCGTTTAAAAACAAAAAAGGGTCATTTTTGCCGGTAATTTCACGCAAAAACCTATACATACCTTCAATACCGTCATACAACTGTAATTCAATATATCTTGCGTCATATCCGATATCGTGCAGTGCGTTTTGAATACATTTTCCATATTCGCCGAGTCTGCATATGCCCGGGGAAGTAATCATTGCAACATAGTCAGCACCACCCTCGAGCGCTTCTATAAAATTCCCCAGAATTAATTTATAAGGCAAACATATTGCCTCAGGAGAGTGTTTAGTTCCCAAAGAAAGTGTTTTTTTACTTGTATAAGGCTCGATATAAGGCTCAACACCCACCTTCCTAAGCGCACACGACCATGCTACATATATTAATCCCATGTGAGGAAAAGCTACTTTTTTAAGTTTTTTGTTTTTCTTCATATACATTATCCTTGAAATTTCAAATCGGGATGACGGGCAGCAAGTGTTTCATCCACGCGTTTAACCGGGGTTGTATGTGGAGCCTTAATAAGCTTTTCCGGATTAATTGCGGCATCTTTTGCTATTTTAACCATAACATCAACAAACTCATCCAATTTATCTTTAGTTTCAGACTCAGTAGGCTCAATCATCAGAGCTTCATGAACTATCAGAGGAAAATAAACAGTTGGGGGATGTGTATTTTCATCCATAAGAGCCTTAGCAATATTCAATGTGGATACCCCGTTTTCGCATTTTAATTTTTCGCCGGAAAGAACAAACTCGTGCATACAAGGCTCATCATAAGGCAACTCGAAGTACTTTTTGAGTTTTTCTTTCAGGTAATTAGCGTTTAACACAGCATTTTCGGAAGCCGCTTTAAGATTTTTACCCATCATCAAGATATAGGCATAAGCTTTAACGAGAACACTGAAATTCCCGTAAAAAGCCTTAACAGAGCCGATAGAATGTTTAATATCGTAATTTCTGAAATATATTTGCCCGTCAAAATCCACAACAGGTGCCGGAAGAAATTCTTTTAATGCACTCGTAACACAAACAGGGCCGGCGCCGGGGCCTCCGCCACCGTGAGGAGTTGCCATTGTTTTATGCAAATTCAGGTGTACTACATCGAAACCCATCAATTTCGGGTTAGTGTAGCCCATAATTGCGTTAAAGTTTGCACCGTCATAGTATAAAAGCGAACCGTTTTCATGCATAAGATGCGATATTTCAAGCACATTTTCTTCAAAAAGTCCCAATGTATTGGGGTTGGTTAACATAATTGCCGCAACATCTTTATCAAGAACCGATTTCAAAGCATTCAAATCCACTTGACCTTTTTCGTTTGATTTTATTTCAACGATATCAAATCCGCACATTTTAGCACTTGCAGGGTTGGTACCGTGGGCAGAATCCGGAATTATAACCTTCCTTCTTATTTCACTTTTGACTTCAAAATATTTTTTTATAATCATCATGCCTGTCAACTCGCCGTGCGCACCCGCGGAAGGTTGAAGTGTTACAGCATCCATACCTGTCAATACTTTAAGAGCATTTTGAAGCTTATACATTAATTCGAGCGCACCCTGACAATCCGTGTCATCATACAGCGGATGAAGGTTTGTAAAATTTTCCAAAACCGACAAAAATTCATTAACCTTTGGGTTATACTTCATTGTGCAGGAACCCAAAGGATAAAATCCCTTTTCAATGCAAAAATTTCTGTCAGAAAGTTCTTTATAGTGGCGCATAACCTCCAGTTCACCGAGCTGCGGCAAACCTATTTTGTCATTCCTTATCAAGGAGCTGTCGAGGAATGACATATCCATTTTTTCGTCAGTTAAATTTATCCCCTCAACTCCGTTTGATTTTTCAAATATTGTTTTCACTCAAATAATCCCCTGTCTTGCCAAATCTTTCTTTATTTTATCCAATCCCGACTGAATAATTCTTGAAATCCTTGACTGTGAAATGTTAAATTCCTCCGATATTTCGCGTAATTTTTTCTCTTGAAAAAATTTATACTGAATAAGTTCACGTTCACGTTCAGATAGCTTCTTCATTGATTCCATAATTTCGTGCTTCAACTCAACAAATTCAATCATTTCTTCGGGGTTTTTATCCTCAGATTTTATTTGTGTAGGTACTTCTGCGTCCTGCATTTCATCTATTGACAGTATAGCTTTATATACTTCTTCTCTAAGATTTTTGTCATATTCCTCTTCGGTTTGTTTTTTATTTTTCAACGAATACCACTTATAACGTCTTCTTACCTCATTTCTTATTGCCCACTTAATTGCGGTGGAAAGATACGTGCTGTTATAATTTTCAGAACTGTTATTTTTAAAAAGGACATACAAAGTATGATTACCTATATTAATCAATTCTTCCAATTCAATCAAACGAGAGCTTGAAAACTTTTGATATTCAACCTTCGCAATCATTTCAATTAAATCTTTATAATCTTTAAGATTAGCTTTTGGAGTTGCAGGCATGACAAAGTCCTTAACCATAGAAAATTTACAACAACATAATATCAAAAAAAATTATAGCAGACAAGAGGATGTAATTTTCCTTAACATAACTTATTTTTAAAATTAAAAAGGAGAAAAAAATGAAAGTATTATTTTGTACAGACGGCTCAAGGATAAGCTATGAAGCAATAAAAAACTTTGCCAGCTGGGTAAATAAAGAAGAAACGACAGTAGACATAATATGTGTAATCGACTGGAGCTTTTTGCCGGATAATATATTAGTAGAAGAAAGTAATTTCGTAACGAGCTGCAAAAACAATGCAGATTGTATACTTGAAACCGCAGAAAAGGAAATAAAATTATCGGGTCTGGTTGCGGGCGAGAAAATCAAACATTGCGGCGCAGTAGTGGAAAGCATACTGGAGCAACTGGCGGAAAAAGACTATGACATGGTTATTTCAGGTTCTCATGGAAAAAAGGGCATACAAATTTGGCTTGGCTCTGTATCCAGAGAAATATTAGAGTCTGCTAAAATTCCCGCATACATTTCAAAGCACAAAAATGATGCCCGAAATATCTTATTCACAACTGACGGTACTGATATCTCACTCAAAACTGCCGAAAAAGCAATCAATATGCTTAACCTTACGGATAAAAATGTTCACATTTGTACCGTGTCAGAAAATCCTGATCTGTTGTTTTTGGAAGGCACACTCGACGCTAATTGGATGATGGCAATACGAACACAACAGCAAATATATTCAAGCAGTTCAATAGAAATTTTTAAAGCATTATTTGAAAAGTATCATATACAAGTTAAACAAAGCAAAATCTTAGAAGGAATACCCGCTCAAAGTATATTGAATTACACACAAGAAAATGACATTGATCTTGTGGTAATGGGTTCAAAAGTAAAAACAAAAATGCAAAGCTTTCTGCTTGATTCAGTAAGCAAGCGTGTTGTAGAAAACGTAAAAAGCGATGCATTTATTATAAAAATTCCGAATCAATTTAACACATGAAAAACGGCTACTCCTCAACCGGATCACCGATATTATATGGAGTATACTCAATTTTGTTGTACAAAAGCGCATTGTTTAACAAATCCTTCTGATACGGCTCTATTTTACCGCTAAGTTTAACGTCATACCTATAAACATCCGCTCCGAATTGGTTTGGACCTTGTACATTGTTAATATCAACATAAACAAAAGCACAAGTATTACTAACTCTTTCTACACGATTTATTTCATAACCGTTCTCATCTCTAATAATTGACACATAAGTGCTTGGACAAGCTGACCGCTGCGCAACCTTAAAAATCATACCATTGGGTAAATATATACGACCACTTCTACTCATACCATCACTTGAAGCATATACACCATCTACTTTATACGTCGGCTTATTGTCCTTAAACTCATAGAATTTACAATATTTTTTTGCAGTATCAGCAGATGTACATACCTGCGCTTTTCTTATTACTGTCGCTAACTCCGCCGCTACTTCATCTGATGTCTTTTTTGTATCGAACAAGCATAACATATTTTGACAATTGTTTTTGGCAACATACAACTGTATCGCATTCATCAATTGCGAATGCACCTGCTTTACCTTCGATACCATAATCTTTTCCTGATAATTCTTTATTAACGTAGGTATCGTAAGTGCCGCAACTACTCCGATTATTCCTATAGTTATCAATACCTCCGCCAAGGTAAAGCCTTTTTCTAAACTATAATTCTTCATATTTGAATTATAGCACATAATATTGATTGGGTCAAAACCCTTGCTATTCCTACTTAGAGGAGTCGCCCCCCCCCGTTTAAGCTTCCAGCCAATCTCATACGCTTCCTCCCTAATAATTCTCTCTCAGCATTTCCGCACCCTTTAAATAAACAAATTCGGGAACAAAATCCTCGCTGCAATTTGCAACAACCATAATTCGTAAACATAATGGTAATGCAAATTTAACAACAGCTTCATTATAACACATCATTGCAGTTTTTTTCAACCCCAAATCGATTCTTGCAAATTTAGCGGGAAATGCGGCATCCAAATCACTTGTAACGGTAAAAATAATATGTGACAAATTTCCTTCAGACAAATTATTACGACGTAAAATTTCGCCCAGAAGTTGAACAACTGCCGACTTAATGGCGGCCTCAGAATTTTCATCTACAGTAATAGCACCTCTAATTCCTTTTGAAATCATTTTCTTAACCCATTATACCAATCACGTGCCGACATTTCGCCTTTGCCTTCAGGCTTCACTCTCAACAATAACAAGCAATCTTTACCACAGCCCATCAGCACGCCTTCTTTAGTAACCCTTATGAGCTCGCCGCAGGCTCCGCAATCCTCCACCACACGCGCTTGTAAAACCTTTATTATTTTATCGTCATATAAAAAATATGCCGAAGGATTCTTGTATATTCCGCGTATGAGGTTATTAATTTCACCGGCGGATTTTGCCCAATCAATCCGAGTTTGAGCTTTGGTTAATTTATTTGCCATACACACCCCGTCTTCACACTGGGGAATTGGTTTTAGATCTCCGTTATATAAATCTAAAAGAGTTTTTTCCAGCAATTTAGGAGACAAATCACTAATTTTATCCAAAAGCTGCATACAATTCATGTTATCAGGGATCTGAATTTTTTCGCTAAGACAAATATCCCCGCAATCCAAGCCTAATTCGGTAATCATTGTACAAATCCCAGTTTCTTTGTCACCGTTTATAATCGCACATTGAATGGGATTAGCACCTCTGTATTTTGGCAACAGCGAGGCGTGTAAATTTATCGTTTCGAACCTCGGAATATCAAGTACCTCTTGGGACAAAATTTGACCAAATGCAAATGTAACAAAAAAATCCGGCTCAAGCTGCTTCAATTTTGCCTGAATATCCGGTTCTTTGCGAATGGATTTCGGCTGAAAAACCTGTAAATTATGAGCCAGTGCAAATCGCTTTACAGGAGATTCCGTCAACTTATGACCGCGGCCGGCAGGTTTGTCCGGCTGAGTTACTACTGCAAGAACTTCAATTTTGTCCGAATTCCAAAGATATTCAAGCGATTTGACAGCTATTTCAGGCGTGCCGAAAAAAACAATCCTAATCATCCAATTCATTCTCCAAATAAGGTTCTTTAAGCAATTTGTCAGGCTCAATCGGAGGTAAATTATATTTTTGTAATACACTGTCAGTTTCAAAACGGTTAACACAATGGTCAATAAAAAGTATACCTTCAAGATGATCGAATTCGTGCTGAATGGCTCTGGCTAATAAACAACCGTCTGCAGCCTCCAAGGTAAATACTCGTCCGCGTCTGTCCAGAGCTTTTACCATAACATTTTTGTATCGTCTGACATTCGTATATGCCTCCGGAAAGCTCAGACAACCTTCATTACTCACTATTGCACCCGATTTTTTTATAATCTTTGGATTGATAAAAACTAACGGATTCAACGGCTCATCCCCTGTGGAAACATCTATCACAAAAACCCTGTAGTTAACCCCTATCTGCGGTGCCGCTAAACCGACACCGTTTTGTGAATACATTGTGTCTAAAAGATCGTTTACAAGATCTGTTATTTTCTTCGAAACTTTATGTACTTCCTTTGAAGGCTCCCTTAAGCTCTTTGTGCCGTATTTTAATACTTTCTTAATCGCCATAATTACCTCTTTTTTGATTATATACTAAATCCGGAGGTTTTGCAAATTAACGTATTTTCATCAATTTATGCATCTGCAAAATAAGTCTTGTTTTCGAATACTGTTTTAAAAACTTATTCAATACTTCAAAAGCAAAATCTGACGGCACCGTATGCCCCTCAGCATCCATCTCAGGCTGTAAAATGATTTCGATATTATGCTTCCGCGCTAATCGACAACACTCTGTAATTTCTTCTTCCGTAATTCCTGTGTTAAAAACAATTTTGGCAAAACACTCTTTTTGCTTCGCTATCTCAAAAAATTTATCGTGAAATTTGTAAGAATCCTTTACCCCTGAAGCACTTTCAAGCTTTATGTCCGCCGCAATTATATCCACAAATTCTATGATTTCCGCTAATTTATCGGCAAGTGTTGCATTAGTTTCTAGATAAATCCTTAATTTGCCCGCTAACGGCAGAAACTCTTTTAAAAAATCAACGGCTAAAAGAGGCTCCCCTCCTGTCAAAGATATTGAATGCACTGATTTTATATCAAATTTCTTTATATAATCAGCAAGCTCTGCAGCATTAAATTCCTCATAATACTCATCCGAAGAAAATTCCGTATCACAATAGTTGCATTTAAGATTACAATTACAAAATCGCACAAATATTTGTTTATAACCTATGTATGGTCCTTCTCCCTGTATTGATTCAAATATTTCTTTTATTCTCACAGTGTTCTTATTCATAAAGTGTTCTCTCTGATATTGTCCGCTGAAAGTTTTTTTAATTTTTCATACAGCTTAACCTCATCATCCGACAATTTTTTTGGAATTTCAATAGACACAGTTATTATTAAATCACCCGTTTTTCCGTTTTTCTTTAAACCTTGATTTGCTATTCTGAATTTTTGACCTGAAGATGTCCCTTTTGGTAATTTAAGCTTAACTGCGCCTTCTAATGTCGGAATTATTATTTCCTCTCCCAAAACCGCCTCATATGGAGTAATCGGTACCTTATATAATATATCCGCTCCCGAATAACTTATATTAGTATTGCCTTTTATTTGTATAAACAAATACAAATCACCGTTTTTCCCGCCAAATTGTCCCTGCTCACCTTCTCCTTTTAATCTTAGTTTTGCACCGTTTTTTATCCCGGCAGGAATCTTTACGCTTATTCTTTTATGGATCGAATATTCACCTGAACCGCTGCAAACATTACATTTGGCACCGTTAATAAACTTTTTACCTTTACATCTGGGGCAAAGCACCGTATAAAGTACATTAACCAATCTTGTAGTACCCTTCAATGCTTCAGGCATCGTTATCGTTATATCAGTGTTTATGTCTTTGCCGTTAACTGGCTCTGAAGATTTGGATTTTTCGGTATGTTTTGAGGATTCGAACATATTACCAAAAATATCGGAAAATTTGTTATCCGGGTTTTTATTTTTGGTATTCTTAATTGTTTCTTTAATATTTTCCGATTGAGATGTTGTGTTTTGTTTATATTCGCTTTCAGCCTTACGAGAGGAAGTTTTTGTCTTTTCGGTTTTAAAAAATCCGTTTAGAATATCGTATTGCTCTCTTTTTTTTATGTCAGATAAAGTGTCATACGCTCTTGAAATTTCCTTGAATCGCTTTACTCCATCAGGATTAACATCGGGATGAAACTTTCGCGCAAGTTTTCTGTATGCCGCTTTTATTTCTGCCGGTTCACTGTCCGGACTCACTCCTAATATCTCGTAATAATTCATACATTTATCTTAACGATAAATAGAAATTTTTCAACTTGTTAAGTTATATTATATCACCGCGGTATTTCATTGCACTGAATTTTATCAGGTTGATGTCCTCCGCCAGTATTTTTTTCGCTCTCGTAATTGTTTTGGCACACGAGGTTAAAACTAAATTACTGCCCTTGGAGGTTATATACTCGTAATATTTATTTCTGGATACATTTATAAAGCTTACTTCAGAATCGACACAATCAAGGTTTGGAATAACAATTCCCTCCGAAGCAGACCTTATAAGACACGAAACGGAACAGCTGTCATTTGTTATAATATCCTCATACTCATCCGCAAAAAAACCGTTTGCACAGGCTTCAAACAATTCAATTAAATTTTCCTCCACCATATTAATAACCGCTTGAGCATCAAACTCTTGTAAAAATGGCTTTAAATCCAGACAAGTATAAGTTTCGGGTCCCGTCAAAACAGCATCTACACCCAAAATCCCTAAATACGGGGCGCCTCGTTTTTCTAACGAATTTAATACATTTAAAACAACCTCTTGAAATAACTTATCGATAATCTCTTGCGAAATACGGTAATCCGGAACATAAGCCCCTACACCGTTCGTCAAAAATCCGCCATTACCGCTTTCAGTGAACTTAAAATTACTGACTACCGATAACGGAATTGCATGGTAACCGTCAGTTACCACATATACCGTGAATTCATGGCCATATATGTATTCCTCTACGAGAACTTTCTTCTCACCTCTCATAAACAGCTCTTGTGCATAATTCTTCGCCGTTTCGTAATTTACACAGCACAACCTGTCGTACGGAAAATTATCGCACCTCACAACAAGCGGATAATTAGCCTCCTTCAGGTATTCCGATGCGATTTGAAATTTTTCAAAAATCCCGAATCTCGGTATCGGCGCCTTGAGTTTGTATAAAAATCTTTTACTCTGTGATTTGTTAATAATATAACCCGCACTCTGCGCACTTGGCGCAAATATTGCCTTCCCATTGGCTTGAAATACTGCGGCTATATCACTTTTAATTGCCCTCTCCGTAATCGCTATCGTTAAATCAATTTCGTTTTCCACAGCAAATTTTAAAAGCCCGTACGGATCATCCTCACGGATATCTATACTCTGTGCAAATTCTTGCATTAACCGGCTCCCGGGTGCAACAAAAACCTTGACTTCATACTTTGAAAGCCTTTTGGCTAAAGCATATAAATTCCCGACCAACAATATCTTCTTCATACTCAAATTATACTACATAAAAAGTAGGATTTTGTTAAGAATTTTAAATTTTTTTAACTCTGGTGTGATATAATAGTGACAAAAGTTTATGCTTCATTAATAACTTAACAAAGAGAGTTTTATGGCTAGTATTGTAAATTTATTAACACAGGTATTATCAGGTCAAAATGTAACCGCAGCAACATCGGTGAGAAGTACTTATGCATCTTTGCAGGGCAAAAATCCGTTTGTTAATTACAGTAATGCAAATTCTTATGCTAAAAATAACCCGGTAAGAGGAGGTTATTTCGCCGGATACTACAACGGCAAACAAAATATTGTGGGGCAAAGACTGTTTATAGAGGTTTAGTGTTTTTTCTACCTTATGCTATAATCAATTTATAGCGAAAGAGGGATTATGAAAAAAATTCTACTGTTAAGTTTATTGTTGTTGCTGGGATATTTGCTGTTTGACAGATTCGCTTTACAAATTGTTTGGGTTAATCCAAATGTAAATACAGCTGTTTTTCCGTATATTTCCAAATCTCTTAAAGAAATTGACAACGCCGTGTCACATACCGCTTTGGCAATGAAATCAAGCCGGTTAGATGTTAAAATTTTATACAAAAATGCGTACGGTTCCGGATTTTTAAAATGCAACTCAATACCCAACGATCTTGACTACTCAATAGGAATATACCTTGGGGAATACGAATTTAACGGTGAAAACAGCCGTGAAATTGCAAAACAAATTGATGAGAAAATGTCTATTTTCCAAACGGAATTTTACAATTACGTAAATACAATTAACCCGGATAAATTATACACGGATTACGATGTTTTAACGTCACTTACGGAACTTTTTAATAAGCGTGAAGCTAACATTGAATCTATAACTAACTCCATCCCAAAATTATTCCGGCACAAAGGCTATATAGTTTATACAGACAAACTGCTGTTGGATGAAAACGATAAACAAATTAATATGACATTCCCGTTTGTTTTAAGGCAAAATGAAATACTTATAGAAGACTACTCCCCCGTATTACTTTTTACAAACCTTGTAAAATACAGTCCAAATACACGTGATATGCTGCGGGAAATTACGGTATTAACAGATTTTTACGTTGACATCAGAAAAGGTGATGACATAGTAAATGCGGAAATTGTTGCTGAATCTTTCACAGGGCAAAGACTTCAGTTAACCAGAAGGTTTTTTGTTCCGGTAGTTTTCACCGGAAACAGCTCAGCTAAATATCTTAAACACTCCAAACTTTTAACCGACGATGACGATTACATTGAATACCGTTTATTTAATTTTAAAAGACATCTGCAGGAATTTTCAAATCTGAAAGAACTGCAGGAACGCCCCGTAAAATTGTTTAAACGAGTGTTGCAGTGTAAAGATCTTATCCTGCCGCTTCTGGACGAAACAACCGCTGCGGAAATCGAAAAAACTATTGAAACTAACTTAAATAACCCGAAAATTCAACTCGCTAATGACTGGCAAACCGCTTTCGGTAACCTTGTGCAGATAACTTCATTGCCTAATTTATACCTTAAAGCCCAACATTACAATAAAATAACCCAACATGTTCGTGTGATGCAGGATATTGTTCTGGAAATGAAAAATTCGAACTTATTCAATCAAGAAGATTTATCAGTTATTGCAAATTACACAAATGATTTGGAAGAACGTTTAAAATTGATTAATTCAGGGTTTGAACTAAAAGATTATAATAAATATCTGATGAAAACAGCAAAACCTGCAGCTGATATTTTGGATAGGGTTATAAAAGAATCCACAACAGATAAAGAAAGAATAATGGGATATATAGACACCTTTAACGAAATATTGGGAAAAGCCGGATTTCATAGAGTAAACATGTGCTGGCTGGACAAAAACCTTATGGGAATATCAAAAGATGAATTCACAACAACAATCCCCGAAAAGGATCTTAAGCAAATGGCAAAGGAAAATAAGCTTGCCGATGTGGAATACAAATTTATAAACAAATCGGAGCTATCAGGTCCAAAAGTACGCTACGCAGTATGGGTGCGCTATAAACCCAGTGAAATACAAGAACAAACTTGGCAGCATATGCGGTTAAAGCTTCTGGCAGACAAGAAAAATTTTAACATAAAAAGAAGATTCTTAATCTTACACAAGTAGTTTCCTGACAAAAACAGCACTCAATACGTAACAAATAAATATATAAAAAATGAGTTTTACAATATCATTATAAATAAAACTTAAAGGCATAAACAAAAGTTCAACGAATAAGTATGAAACAGCCGTGAACAAGATGGCAAACATAACCGTCTTAATAACGGCAAAATAATTGATGTAATTCATGCTCTTGAATTGTACAGCAAGATTAAGAGTAAATAAAAGCAGCATGGAAATGAGCATGGCAACTCCGGCACCGACTAAATGAAATTTGTTAATAAATGCAATATTCAAATTCAAACAAATTAATCCGACAAACATGCCGACAGCCATTTCAATATAAGTTTTATTTTTAAGATGATACTTAATGTTAAAGAGTTTAATTAACTCGTGCAGAAACAAACACACCGCAAAAAATGACAACAAAATAAACGATTCGCCATACTTACCCTTAAATGCCAAAGCAGCAATTATTTTTGAGTAATAGCAGAATAATCCGATAACAGGAATAAACACTGTACAATACAATCTAATAGAAGTTGTCATATAAGGTCTTATCTTATTTCTGTTTTCATATTTTTTCACAATAAACGGAAAAACCGCAAAAGAAAAAGTTGACAAAACAGGTGTTAAAATACTTGTCGTTAAAAGCCAAGCCACACCGGTCGCAGCAGTATCCGAAAAATATTGGTTATACTGAAACACGTACTTATTAATATTAAAAATAATCCAAATACTGAAATTAGTAACAATTTGAGGCAACGCATATTTCAAACTTTCCACCAGCATATCAAAATGGAGCCCGCACAACGAATTAATACGAAGATTGACCTGCTTAAGCATAAAAATATCAATAATAAGCATAGCAATAGCCATAGCCGATAAAACGGCAAAAACATTAGGCATAAAACCGGTAAAAACAAGATATAAAGACAACAAAGACATTTGATAAATAATAATACTGAATGAATACAAAAAAGGTCTGTTCAGCACCCTGAGAATCTGATACAAAAATTGTCTTATACCAGTCGGGATAACAATAAAAAAGGTTAACAAAAGAACAGACTTAGAGATGAAAAACTTTTCGGTAATAAAGTCAGCAAAAAATAAAAAGCATAAAAATACCAGTATATAAACAAACAAGGTAAGCCAAATGATGTTAGAAAAGAACTCATCAAGCTTATTGCAGGAGCAATATTTTTCATAAAATCTTAATGCAGATTTAGCAATCCAATCCGTAGAGCATGTACAGACCAAATTCAACACACCGATAGCCAGTTGAAAAATACCTATTTCTTTTTCCGACATCAAATGAGCAAAAATCGGGACAATAATAAGCGCATTCAAAACAACCAGCAATCTTGAGGGCAAGTAACTCAAAAAAGAGGTCATAATAGTATTAAAATTCTTATTAAGGGTGAGATTCAACATTCATTAATAATCCATGGTCCAATCAGCATTGATAACTCTGTTAAAACACCCAGATCCGTATTTGTTAGCCCGACATTCTTCGAAGGTGCCGGCAGTAGAAATTCTATCACCAATAAATCCATCGGAATAGATGTAAAACAAAAACAAATCTCTACCGCCAATATTAGGCTTCAACGGGCCGTTAACATCAACCCAAACCTTCCCGACTTTGCCGTCAAACCCCGGAGGAGTTAAGCAAATAGATGCGCCTGTGGAAATAGACACACAATAAGCATCATTTTCAGGGGGTAAAGCCACGGATTTTTTTTCAAGATTAACGTAACTTGAAGCGAAGCACTTATCCGGTTCTGTGCCACAATCTTTTGAAACTTTAAAATAATTTTGCAAAAAGGCACCGGCAGTATCTTCGACGGAAGAAGTGGTACTGCTCGCGTAGTACAATGAAGTTTTGGAAATTGAGCTGACTCTTTCGTCAATCATCATAAGCTTCACCGCATTGGTAAACGCCGTATAAGTTCTTTGTAAAGCAGCTACTTGTGACTTTTTACTAAAATGTGAAAACACAATCGGAACGGTAATAATTAGTATTACACCGATTATAGCCAAAGAAATTAAAAGTTCATTCAAAGTAAAAGCCTTTTTCATAAAAGCACTCCTTTAATAGTCCATTTTCCAATTATTCATAATCAAATATTCAATACAACTGATTAAAGCACCGTCAAACGATCTGCAATCAGCAATAAGCGACGACAAATCATAATCCGAATTATACAAACCCGAAACAGTATTAAAATCACCACTACCATTAATCGAAATATAAAACAAATCTCTGCCAAGTACATTAGGCGGACTAACATTATTAACGTCAATAACAAAAATACCCTCAATATCATCAGACAAAGCAATGGAAGCACCGTTAGCAAGGATGAAAAAAGTATCGAAATTATCAAACAAATCGGTTTTAACCGTTCCGGATATATCCTTGTATCTATTAGAGAAACAATCCGCCACAGATGTACCGCAGTCTTTAGAAAAGTCAAAGTACCTTTTTACAAAAGCATGAGCGAGAGTTTCGTCAGCAGCAGAAAGCGGCAGACTAAAATCACTTAACGTACGAACTCTTTGTTCAAGCATGGCAGATTGGATTACCTCAGGGAATTTTGCATAAGTCTGCTGCAAAGTAGCTATATTGGCACGAGTAAATGCATTACGAATAACATTAGGTACAGTCAACACGGCAATAACACCGATAATAGCTATAGCTAACAACAATTCCGCCAAAACAAAAGCTTTTTTCATCAAACCTCCTAGTAATCCATAACCCAACCGTTAGATTCCAATATGCTTAAACAAACTGAGCCATAGAAATCAAAAGTATTGTCACCGGAGTTTCTACAGGCACTTACCACATCAGTATCATCTTCAAACGCATGATTACGTGTAGCAACGGTACCGTCGCTGTATACATCAACAGAAAAAACATCTCTGCCTATAACATTTGGAGGTTCAATACCATTTACATCAATTATAAAACTGGATAACGAATCTTTGGTACAGAACTGAATTACAGCACCACTGGGAAGCATCGCATCATCGTTGTTCACATCTTTTTTAAACGGTTCAATATCATCACCCTCAATATTCTTATAAGAACCTGCAAAACAAATTGTCGGATCATCATCACATTGCTTTGAAATTTTTAAATATTCAGTGAAAAACACACCCGTATCAAGCAACAAAGATGAATCCGCAGTATCCGTGACTCTTTCCTCTATCATCATATTTTTCACGGCATCATTCAAAATTTTTATCGTTGCCTCCAACTTAACAATATTGGATTTAGCGAAAAAATTTCGGGTAACACCCGGAACGGTTAATACAGCTATCACCCCTACAATACTGAGCGCAATTAATAACTCTGCTAAAGTGAATGCAAATCTTCTCATAAAAATCCCCGTATATTATATTTCTTAACTCAATTTAGCACGTTTTTTCAAAAGTGTCAACAAACAAAAACTCACAAATAAATATTAACTTTTGTAAAACAAAAAGGTAAATTTTTAGCCCAAAAAAATAACAATAGCTAAACTAAAGATAATCAGGAGGAAAAAACGATGAGCAAAAAAGTATTATTAATATCAGCAAGCCCGAGAAAAGGCGGCAATTCCGATTTGCTATGCGATGAATTTGCCAAAGGAGCTAAAGATGCAGGACATACAACAGAAAAAATATTTTTAGCCGATAAAAATATAAATTACTGCAAAGGCTGTGAAGTATGCAATACCACGCACAAATGTGTCCAAACAGATGATATGGAAGAAATTCTGGAAAAAATCATCAATGCTGATGTAATAGTTTTAGGCACACCAGTATATTTTTATACTCCGGACGCTCAATTGAAAACACTTATCGACAGAACAGTTCCGAAATACACTGAAATACGTAACAAAGAATTTTACTACATACTGGCAGCAGCAGATACCCAAAAAGAGAACATGCAAAAAGCAGTGGAAAGTATAAGGGGATTTACACTGGACTGTTTGCCGGGTACGAGGGAGAAAGGTATACTATACGGACTTGGCGTATGGCATAAAGGGGAAGTACTCAACACAAGGCTTATACACCAAGCCTACGAAATGGGCAGGAGCTGTTAAAATTTAACGAATTTATTCCGTGCTATAATTATATTAGTATGAAAAAGTTAACAGCAATAATAATGATAATTATGTCATGCTCGGTCGCTGCAACAGGCATAGAGGATGTGAAGCATTTGAAAAAGGTATACCTTAGTGAAGCTATAGAAGCAGCCTTGAAAAATAATATCGATCTGCAAGCGACAAGGCTTGAAATTGACATCGCTAAAAATAATATAAAGACAGCAAACCGGCTGAAAAATCCGTCATTTGATGCGTTTTATTTCATCGGAGCAGCCGGTCGGACAGAGCCTCGACAGCTGGGTGTAAGCGAAAAAATAGAACTCCTAAAACGCAGTGCTCGTAAGAATCTTGCCTTGTCAAATTACGCTCTTGCAGAAAACAACGTAAATTATACAAAATTTGACCTGAAAATGGATGTACGTGAAGCCTACATTAATTTGGTGGCAGAAAAATCAATTCTGGATACTCTTGAACAACAAAAGGAGTTACAAGAAGAATTGCTTGAAATTGCACGGCAACGTACACTTCAAAACAAGGCTCCGGAAATTGACGCACTACAAGCCGAAATTTCTCTTAATCAATTAATAACTCAGGTTAATAGCGCTAAATTGAACGTAAATACAGCTTTGGCATACTTTAACAAAATAATTAATGACCCGAATGAAATCAGTTATGACACAGAAGACAAGCTGTTTTCCGAGGAAAACAACTTTGCCGAAATGCTAACGCCGGCACCAACTGAGAACTTTCCCTCGGCAGATGTGATTATCAAAAAGGCAATGCAAAACCGCTACGATATAAAAATAGCTAAACAAGAAATAGATATCGCCGAAAAGAATTTGACCCTTATTTCCCGCCAAAGAATACCGGATATATCAATTTCTGGCGGGTACGCATACCGACCCGGAGCCTACTCTGAAACCGGCAACTTTAATAACGGTGCTTACGCAGGTGCCAGTTTGGTTAATATCCCGCTTTTTTACAACTATTCCCCCGAAATCAAAAATGCAGCTTATAAAGTTGAACAAGCTGAATTGAAATACAAATCTGTTTGCAATAAGGCACTAAAAGATATTAACTCTGCCTATGAAAGATTTTTAACCGCAGGCGAAAACCTTAATCACTACGAGAAAAAAATTCTGAAAAACTCTGAAAAAATGATAAATATGTCAATGGATAGCTATGAACTCGGTAAATATGACATAACATCACTTATAGTTATGAAACAGGCATATAAATCAATTATACTAGGCTACACCTACGCATTAAGCGAATACTACAACAGCTGGACAAATTTTTTGAGAGAAACTAATGATGAAAACTTTGAATTACTAGACAATCTTTAAATATACAACAAATTTTATTTAAAATGGTTAAAAAATGTAAAGAAAAACGCAAAAAAAAATATTTAGAGTTTTTTAAGATGTAAAATAATGTTGAAGATATTAATTTAGGAGAATGTGTATGCAAGTAAACAGAGTTAGTTTAGGGGTATTTACAAACAAAAATTACCCAAATTCCAACGTACGGAAAAATTATCTTTCAAACAGTTTAGATACTGTAAGTTTCGGCTGGGTAGAAAAAATACGTGATGAAAAAGGACGAGTAATCAAGAAAATAGGCTCTGACTATGTCATTGAATACGAATACAAAAAAAATAAATTATTTATTGAACGTGAAATACGAGGCGATGAAGTATACGAAGTAACTTACGGAAGATTTGGTCAGAAGATAAAAGAAATAAGCACAAAGAACGGTAAATTGGTATCTTCGACAGAGTATTTATTTTCGAGAGCAGGTGAATATAGAGGTACAATATACCGAAGAATATATGATGATAAGGAAGTAGTCGAAAAGATAATGTCAAGTGGAACTAAAAGTGTAAAGACGGTTTATGAAAACAATAAAATGAAAGCAAAAGTGCTGACAGATACTTTGGGAGGGGAATCAAACATCTACAACCAAGACGGTAGCCTCGCTCATGAAACAATAAGAATTTGTAATGATAAAACAATAGAAAAATCATATGAAAACGGTGAATTGGCATTTATAAATAAAGAAGAAACAAAACAATTCACTGATGAAAAAGGTCGGCTAATTGAAACAACAACAGTCACGAATATTAACGTAAAAGATGGCGGCGAGCCTGAAACTGAAGTCATTAAGGAAAAGGTTTTGTTCGATCCTGTAAAGATAATCGAAGAAGCAAAACAAAATGATGATTTTTCATATTACGATTATTATTAAAAATTGACTACAAGCTTTGAAATTCAAAACTTTTTCATTTAATTAATTATGTTATATAAAAAATCCGCAACTCACTGTGTCAAGCAAAACAATTAATTGTTGTTTTGCGACAAAGGTATAATATAACAAAAAGATTAACACAAATGAATTCGCGCAGGAATGATTGATAATTTAACAACTTTAAATAAGCATAAAAAAGTAGCCTTTAAGTTAAAACATAAAGACTACTTTTTTTACAAGAATTTATCACGAATGCAATTGAGCTAAGTAATCAGCAATATCCCAATCCTGCCCCATTTTTTTTACAGCTTCTCGCAATTTTTTAATTATTTTTTCTTCATTTTTAGCAGTAAATGCTCTAAGTGATATTGGTTTTATATATTTATGTATATCTTCACCATATTTTTCATGACTTAGTGAAACCTTATCTAATGTTTCATTTATAAAAACATCAGTATTTTCTTCTTTTTCTAACCTATTAATAAACCCGCCCCTTTCCTTTAAAATTTGAGACAGTTTATTAATACTTTTTGTACTCACCACCATTGGATCTTCGGTTTTTAAATACAAACCGGTAAAATTAACATTATTTTGTACTTCCATTTAACGATACCTCCTTTTGCAATGTTTAAAACCTCGAAAAAAAAATTTTGCTATACAAATAAAAAAAGTTGCCGCTAACAAAAAACAACAAGCTCAAGAATATTGGCCAACCAGATTAGGAATTTTTAGACAGATAAATTTAGGGATTTAAATTCGCGTTATAAATTTAGGATTAAAAAGAAGCGAATTTATTTTAAGATATTTTATAGATTATAAGTAAAAATATATATTAAACCTTCAATTTTGAAGTATTGTAAAATTTATAATGAAAATAGCAAAAAAAGTTTTTGCAGTTTTTATATTTTCATACAACACAACATAGGAGCGGTGTTAATAAATGAAAATCGACAATAATTACACACAAAAACAACCGAATTTCGGGATGCTGAAATCTATAAAGTATTGTAGGAAGATAAATCCGGATACTTACCCTAAAGAAATTACAAAACTTATGCGGACTCTTAAAGAATCAACTGCCTTCAATGATTTTTTTAACAAGTATGATGTAGATTTGTATCTTAATGCTAACTGGATACTTCCAATAGAGAATGATACTGTTAACCTGGCATTAAAAACAAAAATTCCACGAACTGAAAGTGTAATTTTGTATCCGGAGCTATTATTTATAGCTAAAAAAGGAATATATGACTCGGATTTCACTTTGGCACTTAAAAATTTAACAAAGCAAGTAAAGAAAACAAAAACTTCAGATTTAAAAGATAAGCTTTTTAAATTAATAACAGAATTAGAAGGAAAAGAGAAACAAAATAAATTAAAGGAAGAATACAAAGTTGAAATTGCTAACCTTATAAATGATATTAACTCTGAAAAACCAACAAATGAGCGACTATCAACTAAAACAAAGAAAACAGTCTTTGAAAAACTATTCGGCTTGTTAAAATAATCATCACTTTTGGTAGAATTTCATAGGTCGACACATTAATAAAACTGACCGCGAAAGACATACTTATTTTAAACAAGCATTAATCTTAAAAATCCTATGACATAACTACTGAGGGATTTTAAATTATGAAAACATCAAATCAGTCAAAGAATCAAGAGCATAAGGCGATGTCGCCGTTAAAGATTTTTTATCCAACTGTCCTGTTGCAACGAGTATTGTCCTGTCCACACCTGCATTTTTAGCCGCAAAATAATCCGTAGGCGCATCCCCGACCATAATAGTATTTAAAGGATTTGACTGCATTTTTTGCAAGGCCAGCTTTACCGGAACCCCGCTTTCTTTGGTTTCTTTAGTCGATTCACGACCAATGACGACATCAAAAAGATTTTCCCACCCGAAATGTTTCAGCGTAAGCACGGTTGATTCTACGGAATCTGACGTTACGACACCTGTTTTAATATTTTTTTCGCGCAAATTTTTTATAAAATCGATTGCTGCATAAATCGGCTTTGTATATTTAACCATATCCTTGTAAAACATATCACTGACACAGTCAAAGATAGCTTCCAAATCGCTTTCGGATAAATCAACCCCAAAGGAGTTCAAATCCTTGCAAAAGATTTGAATGATAATCTGCCTCGAATAAAGCGCTGTAATACCATCAGAAAGCATCCTGCCTGTTGAAACGTTATATCCGAGTTTAAGACACAATTTTTCAAATAAATCCAAAGGCAGCTTGTATCTTCTTATAATTTCTTCAACACGCATCTCGGACATTTTACCCCAAAAGTAATGCAAATCTATAAATGTACCGTCTTTATCAAACAAGACTGTATCTATATTTTCCAGCTTCCAATCGACCGAAACCAAATTAATCATAGTATTTAATCCTTTACAACTATATCAACAAGCGATTTAGCAATTTCAACTGCTTCAGCAATCTTTTGAGAATTTTCAAACAAATCATCCGCCAACAAGTAATCTTTTACGATTTTTCTGGCAAAAGAACCGACAGCCAAGCAATTGGGGTGAACCTCGCACAATGAAGCCAACTCCATAGACTTTTTATTTGTTCCGCCTGACATCATAATATATACGGGCATATTGGCGTTTTGGAATAATTGTGCCGTTGCAACTGCCTGAAGTGTCGTGCCATAATCGTCATTATTTCCGCTCATCGCAATACCGTCTGCTTGAATAATTGTGGTGTAAGGCTTTCTGCACTTAAGCATTGCCCAAACTCTCTCTTTCAACTTTTTATCACCAAGTTCCGACCTATCGAGAGAAATACACAACATTCCGTCAAAAAGTTTGTTAATTTGTTTCCATTTTTCCATTACATCAATTTCATCAGTGGAAATTGCATGGAATTCAATACAGTCAATTCCTTTTTCAATTATTTCAGGCAAAACCTTATCGTAATCAAGAATTTGACTCACCATATCAATTGCATTTTTCGGGCAATTATTAGCACATTTTGAACAGCCAATACAGCGCTCTTTTTTAACCTTGTATTTATCTAATTCAATAATTGCATCATTTGGACACACAACCCTACATTTACCGCACATGACACATTTTTCCTGATTAATAACCGCTTTTGTAATATGAGGATCCCCATCAATACCAACACTTACGCAGAGGTACCTGTTTTCTTTTATTCCTGCACGTTCCAAACCGCGTTTTGCAGCATCCACAACCTCAGGCTTTGCACACAAATCAAAAAAAGAACAGCCCGCAAGTGAATAAATCGTTACCAACCTTTCAACTTCTTCAGTATCCTCATTTCCGGCTCCGCAAACAAGTTTGAAACATTTTTTTGACTTTAATAAATCCTCTAACATACTTTTAACGCTTTCTTCTTCATCAATATCTACAACAATATTATAATAAAACAAAGCATGGTATTCAATTTTAACAATTAAAGCTGCAACTAATATCAAATAATTGCAGCTTTTATGAATTTATTTTTATCAACTTATTTAATTACCGTAAACATTCACAGTAACCGTTTTAAAGCCTATAATATTTCTTGTATGCACATCATAGTAAGTTACGTTTTTAATTTTCCCCTCTTTGGCAGCCTCATTTATACTGCAATCACCAAGTCCAACTATACCAAAGAAACTTCTGCACGTTGCTGTACCTTTTTTGGATACTGCAGCATTACTAAAATTTGCTAATAATTGTCAATAATGAATAAGATATTTCAACACAGTAATACATATAATGTATGGACATTTTTTATCCGTAAATTTAAACTAATAATATGATAGACAATACTACATACAATTTAGTTTTAGAAAAATTTCGTTTTCCATCTGTAAAAGACTACATGGATATTATAGAATTCTGCAACGCATGTCTTGACAAAACTAATGATGATGCCGACGCATACTATATCAAATCTATGGCACTATTTGGACTGGCAACACGCATCAAAGACCACGATGAAATTTATGCTCTTATTAATTCAGAAGAAGTTAAGTATTCAAGTTTAAGAGGCGGCGATATGCTTAAAAAACTTCAAACTAACATCAAATTGGCCGACAAAGCAGTTGAAGAATTCAATAAAGCATACAATCTTGACAATAAAATCCTTGAAAAACACCCCTATTTGAGAGTAATTGTAGAATACGAATTAACAGGCACCAGATATTTCTTTTCAAGACCAATTCCTTCAAAAGAAATTGATGAACTAATATTTCAAAACAAAAAATGGGCAACCACCGGAATAATAGGTATTTTAGCAGTAATTGCAACGTGTATAACAGCATTTTTAGCTGATGAATTGTTTGCCGTAAAAGTATTTTTAGGCTCAGTAGCTTGGGTTATACTGACTATTTGGTTCTACCCGAATAAAAATACAAAAATCCTCAACAAATACAAAGAATATATTACCGAACCTAAGTTTTAAAATTGGCGTAATTTTTTATAACAAATCAGGATAAAGATTCAGCATATCTTTGTAAGCAGGAAGAGCAAATTTGAGATTGTAACGTTTATCAAAGTCACTGTATACAATTTCGGCATTAAGATTGGTGCGTTTCAGACCATATTTTTCTGATGCGACAAATACTTTTTGAATAACTTTTTTGGAAGAATCCAAAAGTGCTGCTCTTTCTCTTTTATTAAATTTATCAAAAGCACGCCTGTGAGTGAACGGATCAAGCATCAGATTAATCATACTATCCACACCATTATAGGGTTCTTTGGAACCATTATCACTATATCTATACCACAAATCTATTATACCGATTGTTTTTTGTTTGTTATCAACAATCAAATTATTAGGATTCATTATATCAATCTCACAATCGGTGTACTTGTTTAATTTATCTACGTTTGCAGCAAGGGAATCAAAGCTGCTTTGCGGGAATTCTGAAAGCACACTAATTTTACCGGCAATAAACTTTGCATCATCATATGTTATAAAATCCGTGCCGTCCTCAACTCCTTTAATTTTTTCAGACCAATTGGGCAACGAGTGTGATAACCCGTGAACTTTTTTATTAATAAAAAAGCCCTTGCTGTTTGTAGCAACATATTGCCCGAAATTTGGTGCCAATTCGTTTTGTATTTCAGGAATTATTGGTGTTGTAATAAAACTTTGCGGAGTAAAAGTTTTTCTTTCAATTCTTATCAGGTAATCATCAATTTTAGGAATGGCATAAACATCTGCATGGAACCCCCTGCCTATAAAATTTTTGTAATCTGAAATTGTCGATAGTACAACATTTTTTAATGATTTATTTTTATATGCTTTATGCAACGACACCAAGAAATCTTCATAGTTAAGTTTTTTGCAAAAACTTATATTTGCAGACAAAGGACAATGTTCAAAGATATATGTCTGACAATTCATACTTGGAAATTTATTAGATTTATCTTTGTTCAAAGTTTGAGTATTATAAATCGCATATTGATTTAATATAGGTAAAACTTTCATATAACATGCTAAAAACCGTAAATATATTTTTTGCTAGCAAAGATTAATATATAACCCAAAATTTACAGCAGAATAATAAACAAAGTAGCAAATTTATTTTTTACAGGTTTTAATACAAAAAAATAACAATTAAAGGAGGTATTTAATGCGTATATCAGCTATAAATCCAATTTCTGCCAACGAAACGAATTCAAACTACAGTGCTGTAAAAAATAACAAGAAAAATTTTTATAGTACAAATAATTTATCCAAAGACGTAATTTCTTTCGGCGGAAAAAATGTTCCAACCGAAACTCTGGATGAATATTTAGTGCTTTTGGGGGAAATAAGTAAAATAAATCGCAAACATAATGACGGAATATCAGCAGTTACAAAAAATTCTGATAAATTACTGGAGAATGTTAACAAAAAAATAAAACCTCTGTGTGAAAATTCTGATTTACTGTGGACAATTACCCCTGAGCATAAACGAGAGCAATACTCAAGATTTGCTGTATTGTATCTTATAGAGAACGGTCCTGATGAAGAAAATACTAACAAGGTTATAGATATAATTTTTCCTTCAATAGAAAAAAGGATTTTAAAAGAAAATCCGCAAATTATACTAACAGAAATAGAAGAAGCGGAAGCTGAAACACCAACCCTTGCAGAAAATATGACACTTAAAAAACTCAAAGGTTACCTTTCTAAAAAGGTAACAATTAAAAATAATCTGTATGACAAACTTTCAGAAATTGACCTTAAATATTACAGACAAAAAGTAAAAATTACCAATTCAATGGATACAATCAGAGCAATAGCCAAAGTTGACACCGTAACATTTAACAGAGAACTTACACAAAGAGCCATCCAGAAAAAGCCCGACTTGAAAAATATATACAGCGAAGCGTACAAAAAGAACTATGATAAAGTAAAAGAGATATATAAAAAGGGAACTGCAACTCAATATGCAAGCAAACAAGCATCTAAAGCGGTAATTGATTATTTAGCAAACGAACATGTAGAGGATCTGCCTTTTTAGCCAGTTATTTTGATATAATTTTTGCAATTAATGAACGTTTACATCCGGGAGAAAAAAGACTTATACAATATGCAATAAATAATTGTAAGATTTTACCAAAAAATTTTGAAGAAAATATAAAAAAATTATTAGAACTTACTAATTCGGAAAAATTGTTTATTTTAGATTTAATTATTACAGAATTGAGATATATATGGAAATAAATCATATTGCTATATGGTCGTAATCTAACTATATTAAGGAAATCACAATCTATCCGCACAAACCATTATGGACGTGAAAATACAAAACAAAAAATAAAATTAACTTATACAAAATCTGAGATTCCGAGTTTGTTTAATAAAACTTCCAACTTATTAGATTTAAATTTTATTAAATTTTGTTTAGTTTTTATTCAAAAAGTTCCGCCTAAATTTAAATAAATTTTCAACACTGTCCTGTCCCAAAATCCCGACTAAAAAAATCAAGATATATTTGAAACACAGCCCTATTGGTTCAAAAAAATCAAATTCCGACATTGTCTGTCAAATCATACTCCGAGTTAAGGCTCATTTTTTTGTAAAAATTTACATTTTTTTCAATAATTATCTGAATAAAAAAATGGTGCCGCAACTCGGAATTGAACCAAGGACACAGGGATTTTCAGTCCCTTGCTCTACCAACTGAGCTATTGCGGCACAAACAAAATATTAAATTGTCATGGGGAACAACAAACATAGAGCCCCACAAAGGCCAAACGAGCCACATGAATAATTGTATCCGCTAAATTTACGACGTCAAGAACTTTTATAGCGGGCAAAGGTACAAAGTAACATTTCTGCCCTCGAGCATAGGTTTTTTTTCAATCTGCAAAGGAGCATCCTTCAAATCATCAATGAACCGGTTAGCCAGAGCAAACGCCAACTCACTATGCTGCATTTCTCGTCCTCGGAGCATGATAACAATTTTAACTTTATTGCCTTGTGCAATAAATTTTTTGATATTATTAATACGAACCTGATAATCGTGAGTATCAATTTTGTATCTTACTTTAACCTCTTTGACATCAACCACGTGCTGTTTTTTCTTAGCTTCTTTAGCACGTTTTTCGAGCTCATACTTAAATTTACCATAGTTAAGAATTTTAGCGACAGGGGGCTCCTGATTAGGACTTATAAGGACCAGATCCAAGTCTGCGTCATATGCCATTTGTAAAGCTTTAGAAGTCGAAACCACACCGTGATTTTCACCTTTATCGTCAATTAACCTGACTTCTTTAGAGCGAATACGCTCATTCATAATTGCCTGATCCTTGTTATAGTTAACTATTTTTCTGTCTCCTTATATTGATATTACCCAGAATATAATATCACAACATATGAAAAAAAGCCATATATTCAAAAAAAAGTTTTATGTAACAAAATGTAAATATAATTTTTCAAGGCTAAAATCCTTACCGTGTAAGGGTTTACGGAATTCATGGAACAAATAGAGATTAAAGAAAAGCGCCACAAAAACCGATAAATAAAATGTCAAACAAACAATATAGGAGTATAAGTATTATGATTGAAGCACAAGCTGAATTGTTAGGGATGAGCACGGAAGAGATTGACATGTCGTTACCGATACAAAAATTGTTTGACGAATGTCTAAACTTTATTTCAATATCGAGTTTTGAATAGAGTTGTAACCCCAAAAAAAGGATAAACGAAGAGTTTATCCTTTTTTTTAAATTACAAGGCTATATACACAGAGAGAATTTTGTATTAGAATAGTAAAAAAGGGGAATGAGTATGCGGGTGACAAATTTTCTCAAACTATCACTAATAGCGTTATTACTAACCAATTGTGCATTAGCGGACTTCAAGGAGCATTTTGATTTAGGCCAGCAATATCTATCGAATTACCAATATTCAAGTGCCATAACGGAATTTAAGAATGCACTGCGAATAAATTACATGGACAATTCAGCGCGAATAGGGCTTATAAATTCCTATTTAGCGCGGGGTATGTATTACGGCAAAGAGGAAAAGAATTACGAAAAAGCAGCAGACGATTACAGAAGCGCGCTATTTTATATGATATATTACCCAACCAGAAACAGTTCCTCAATGGAGACGGTTACGCAGGTAACCGGTATCCTAAACAGGTGTCTAAACGCTACAGGCTACAACACCTCACCGGAGAACAGATTTAACACAGCGAAACAACTAAGAGCAGAGGGGAACTTTGCGGCGGCAGCGTATGAATTCAACCAAACACTGGCGAACAGAGAGCTTCAAAAGGAAAGTTTTGAGCAAATAGGCGACATAATGAAGCTGTTAGGAAACAACCAAAAGGCGGCGGAATACTACAGGAAAGCTATTGCCGTTGCGCCAACGGATATAGATCTTCGACTAAGTTATGCAAAGATGCTTGACAGTCTTGGAAACGAAGATGCTGCGGTAGCGGAATATAATTACATACTTTCCAAAACGACAGATAACAAAGAAGTTTTATATGCGCTTGAGCGTATATATAAAAAAAAGCTGGAGAATGCTCCGAGCGATGCTGATATAACGGCGAATTTAGGTGCTATAATGCAGAAGCAGGGCAAATATGATGACGCTCTTTTATACTATCAAAAATCCGAATATCTTAATCCATCAAATATAAACACGCGTATAAACGTGGGGACATTATACCAGCAAAAGGGAGATCCGCGAACAGCAATAAAAGCATACGATTCAGTATTAATATTATATCCGGACAACATAAATGCTAATCTATATAAAGCGCAAGCATACGCAGCATTAGGTGATACAAAAGCAGCCATAGCAAGCTATCAAAAAGTGCTTGCACTTGATCCGGCAAATATGGACGCACAAACACAAATGCTTAATTTGGTTAAGGGCTCAATGACGATTTCGCAATTTACGGAATATGTAAAGAAAAATCTAGCCGCAGCAAATCCCGCGAATTTATTTTACAGTTATGCACTTGATTTGCACAAACAAAATAAACTATCAGATGCGATAACAATATACAAGGAAGCGCTGAAATTAAATACAAAAAACCCGGAAATATACCTAAATCTTGCAATAGCGCAAAATCAATCAGGCATGCCAAATGAAGCACTGAATACGTTAAAAACAGCCGCCGCGGCATTTCCGACAAATGAGCAAATAAAAGATGCGATAAATTCGATTACAAAAGACGCAATAAACAATCGACTGGCAAAAGCCGCCTCATACTACGACGTAAAGGATTATGAAAATGCAATAAACGAATATACAAAAATCAATCCACCGACAGCGGATTCAATGCTGGGTATAGCCTTAAGCTATCAAGCGATGGAGGACTACGACAATGCAATCACATATTATCAAAAGGCCTTACAGCTTAAGCCTGTCGATTCAGACATACCATATTATATAGCAGTACTCTACGCGCAAAAAGAGGAATGGGATAATGCAAAAAATTATCTAAACAAATCACTTGCGATTAACAAAAACAACACAAAATCGCAGGATCTGATGCAGAATGTAAACGAGCAATTAAGCATGAACGCGCTAAATCAAGCGATATCGCTATATGAAGATGAAAAATATGATGCAAGCCTGAAGATACTGAATCAAGTTTTGAACACGGACGTTACCAATTCATATGCATACTATTACCGAGGTATGATTTATGATATAAAAGAACAAAGACAACAAGCGATTGAAGATTTCAAAAAAGCATATACACTAAATAAAGAGCTTGTCATAGCGAATTACATGATAGCAGTTGATTATGACACAATAGGCGACACAAAAGAAGCACTAAAATACTATACAAATTATGCGAATTCAACAGCCGAAGATGACGAGTACAAGCAATATGCGAAATCCAGAAGCGAAGAAATAAGAGAACATGGAAATTAACGAGCTATTAAAAACGCGGGTCTCCGTGGCACCCATGGCAGGAATAACCGACTATGTATTAAGGGAAATAATAAGGAAATATTCAAAGGATTGTTTGCTGACGACAGAGATGATAAGCACGGAATTTTTAGCACAAACGCTTCGAGGCAGAAGCGGCAGGGAGATATTAAAGCGAAACAATAATCACAGTCCCATAGCATACCAGATAAGCGGACATAAACCCAAGTTAATGAGGCTAGCGGCAGAAACACTAACAGACATTGCAGACATGATAGATATAAACATGGGCTGTCCGGTTAAGAAAGTAATAGCGGGACAAGATGGCTGTTATCTAATGCAAACTCCGGAGTTAGCGGCGGATCTGGTAAAGGCGGTAAAAGACGGAACAGACAAGCCGGTGAGTGTAAAATTTCGTTTAGGATACAGCAATAATGATATAAACTACGTAGAATTCGGTGAAAAGATGCAAAAGGCGGGTGCGGGATTTATAACAATACACGGCAGGACACGTACACAGATGTATTCCGGTAAAGCAAACTGGCGGGTTATAAAGAGATTAAAGGAGAATGTTGATATACCGGTATATGTAAACGGCGATATCATATCCGTAGAAACGGCAATAGAAGCACTGGAACAATCGGGAGCAGACGGAGTAGCAATAGGTAGGGGTATGCTTGGTAATCCGATTTTAATTCCGCAGATTGAGCAGTATCTGAGCAACCGCACTATGCCTGAACCTTTAACTATCAATGAACGTATCAAAATCCTTAAATACCATCTTGATGAAGAAATAAAATTGCGGGGAGAAATTACGGGAATAAAGTTTATGCGAAAATTTTACCCATACTATTTATCAGGATTTGAACACGCAAAACAAATTAGGACAAGACTTGTAACAGAAGAAAATTACGAAAAAATAATTACAATTCTTAACAATATTAGCTAGCAAATTTTATTTTTTTTAGTTTTATAAAGCAATACGGAGGCAATATGAAAGTTAATACATTAGTCAAGGATTACATAATCAACTCACCGATAGGTAATTCCAGCAAACAAGTAAAAGAAAGTATAGTATGGTTTAACAAGCAGAACTTAAAGCCTTACATAAAGACACGTCAAATAACAGAAAACGGGAAAGTGATGCTGGCATACAATAACAAACAAATGTCAAACGGCGACACCTTTGAAGTATTCAAGACAAAGTACACAACGCTACAGGTACACAAAAATTCAAAAGGCAAAATAAAGAAAATACAGCTAAAAAGCCCGGTGAACAAACAGCGACTAAACCGCAACGAATCATTTATCGAAAGCTTTAAAATAATGCTGAGAAGGGTAAATGAAGATTTGTTCGGAAATATATAAAATTACATTCTTTCAGGTGCACTAACAGACAAAATTGCCAGCGCATTATTTAAAACGGTTTTAACCGAATAGACAAGAGCCAATCTTGCCAGAGTGAGTTTTTTACTGTCATTAATAACTCTAACGGAATTATAGAACGAGTGGAATTCACCAGCCAATTCTTGGACATAACGACAGATGGTATAGACCTGTCTGGTTTTGGCGGAATTTTCAATCAAGGACTTATATTCCTCAAGTTTAAGAACGAGTTTTTTCCCGTCAGCGATATTACCATAAAGCAAAGACTTATCAAAGTTATTAATCAAATCGGAATATTCACCAGCTGACACAGCTGCCGGAATAGTTTTGCCGGTAAGGGAATCCGTTTTATCATTAACGGCATTTCTGATAATGGAGCAAGCTCTTGCATGGGCATACTGCACATAAAACACCGGATTTTCATCAGAATTTTTCTTAGCCAAATCAATATCAAAATCGAGTGTAGTATCGATATTTCTCATAGTCATCCAAAAACGAGTAGCATCAACGCCCACCTCATTAATCAAATCTTCAAGAGTAATCATATTTTTACGTTTTCCCATACGGACTTCTTCACCGTTGACCACGAGATTAACGAGCTGTCCCAAAAGCACCTCCAACTTATCGGGATTAAAGCCGAGAGCCTCAATGGAGGCTTTAACACGTGCCACATAACCGTGGTGATCAGCACCCCATATATCAATCATTCTGTCAAAACCGCGTTGGAGCTTACCGATATGGTAGGCTATATCAGCAGTAAGGTACGTATTTGAGCCGTCAGCCTTTTTGATAACTCTATCTTGATCGTCACCATATTCAGATGATTTAAACCAGACAGCACCGTCTTTTTCGTAAATTTTACCACTGGCTTTTAATTTATTGACACAAGCCTCGACCTCACCGGATTTATGCAAAGAAAGCTCCGAAAAGAAATTATCAAAATGCACCCTAAATTTTTCCAAAAGTTCTTTTTGTACTTTTTCCTCATAATTTTTGGCGAAGTCGCATAATTGTTCCGAATCCTCGGGCAAACCGGTATGAGTTTTAAGGTATTCTTTAGCCACAGCTATCAAATAATCACCCGGATAGAAATTTTTTCGTTCAGTTTCATCGGCAGGGAAATCGATATTTTCACCAAGCTGCTGACGGATTCTGACGGCGAGCGAATTACCGAGTTTTTGGATTTGAGAACCTGCATCATTAATATAAAATTCCTGATACACCTCGTGGCCGTAGAATTTCAAAAGATTTGCCAAGACAGAACCCATAGCAGCCCATCGACCATGACCTATATGAAACGGGCCCGTAGGATTTGCCGAAACATATTCCAAGATTATTTTTTCTTTTTCTACATTTTCAGGTTTTCCGTAATCGGATTTTTTTTTGATGATTTCTTCAATAAGATTACACAAGAGGTTTTCACCGGCCTTAAAGTTTATAAACCCGGCAACTGCAGAATATTCATTATCTTCTTTGTCAACAAATTCAAGAACAGATTGTGCTATTAATGGCGGAGCCATTTTAGCATTTTTAGCCAAACAGGACACATTGACCGCATAATCACCGAATTCGACATTTTTGGGGCGTTCAACGACCAGTGTATTTAGACCGTATTCTCTCAGCTGGCCCAGTTTACCTGCTTCTGCTGCCTTTTTCACTGCAATTTCAATTTTATTCAAAAAATAATCTTTTATCATAGTCCTCTCCTGTGTTCATTGTAGCACAAACACATACAAGTAATTATTTATGTATTTTTTGATAATTATTTTCATGTTAAACTGAGGTACAGGGGTATTATGATGAAATTATTGGCAATATTTTTTATATTTATAGGCATAACCGCGCCGTCGTTTGCGGTTGAAAATCAAGTTCTACCCGCGGCAAAGGGCATAATAGAAAACATTAAATACACAGATATAACCAATCTGCAAGGCGGAGAGCAAAATCAAATTAAGCAGGAGGTCACAGTAAGAATTATAACGGGACAATTCAAAGGTGAAAAGCTGAACCTTGATAACATGCTTACGGGCAATCCGGCTTACGACATTATGCTTTCAACAGGTGACAAAGTAATACTTCATATGGAGCCCAACGAAGGATTTGTACAGGACATTAACAACGTAGACGTTTACATTTCCGATATAGAAAGAGTTAATGCAATATACATATTTACCGGAATATTTTTCCTAATGCTGCTTATAATAGGACGAAAAAAGGGTTTTTTAAGTTTCGTATCAATAATTACGACAATAGCGTTAATATTTTTAGCGCTGACCCCAATGATATTAAACAATGTACATCCCATAACGGCTACCTTGTTAGTATGCATTTTATCCACTGTAATAACGATATACCTTGTAGGAGGGCTAAACTACAAAAGTACATCGGCAATTATAGGTTCAATAGCAAGCGTTGGGTTTGCGGGTGGTTTATCAATACTGGCAATAAAACTTGCCACACTAACCGGTTTTGCCGGTGAAGAACCAATGTTTTTATACACCGCAAGACCCGATTTGGATTTTACTGGAATTCTTGCCTCTGCCATGATGCTTGCGGCATTAGGCGCAGTTATGGACACCTCTGTTTCCATTGCCAGCACAATCAACGAAATTTACCTTACGAACAAAAATTTGACAATAAAGAATCTTTTCCAATCCGGAATGAACGTTGGTAAAGACATAATTGGCACGATGTCCAATACACTTATACTCGTATATTTGGGGAGCTCACTTCCGCTTGTACTTTTGTCAAACAACATTGACTTGAACAAATTTTTCAACCTCAACCAAGTTGCAACAGAAATAACCTCAGCATTAATAGGAAGCATTGCAATACTTGCGTGTGTTCCGATTACAGCAATAATAAGCGCATACCTGATAAAATCCAAACACCAAGAGGATTTTAGATTTAAAAACTAAATTTAAACAAAAAAGCGATAATCCAGTGAGATTACCGCTTTTTGATATCTGAATTCTAATTACTTAGAACAGCAAGAGTAAGAACAAGCTTGTGATTTCAAATCATCCGCCTTGTCAGTTTGTTCCCAAGGAACGAATATATCAGAACGTCCCATATGTCCGTATGCTGCCAAAAGCTGGTAGAATTTACCGCCATTTTTAGCAGGCAAACCGCGTAAATCAAATTGTTTAATAATACCTGCCGGTGTTAAATCAAAATTTTTATAAACCAAATCCGAAATTTCATCATCAGAGATTTTACCGGTACCAAAAGTATCAACCATGATTGAAATAGGTTCTGCAACACCTATAGCGTAAGCCAATTCTATTTCGCATTTTTCAGCCAAACCTGATGCGACAACGTTTTTAGCAACATATCTTGCGGCATAAGCAGCAGAACGATCAACTTTTGTTGGATCCTTTCCTGAAAAAGCGCCACCACCGTGTCTTGAATAGCCGCCATATGTGTCGACAATAATCTTACGACCTGTCAGACCTGCATCACCTTGAGGGCCTCCAACTACAAACCTGCCTGACGGATTTACAAGAACTATTGTTTTATCATCAAGCTTTATCGTTTCATTTTCAAACACTTTATCAATTACGTATTTTTTAATATCACGTTTGATAATTTCCTGCACAGAATAATTATCCGTTTCACCATCAATTTCCGGATCATGCTGGGTAGAAATTAAAACCGTATGAATTCTTGAAGGTTTGCCGTCAACATATTCAACGGTAACCTGAGATTTGCCGTCGGGACGTAAATAATCAAGCATACCCTGCTTTCTTACGTCTGCAAGTCTGTGCGAAAGTTTATGAGCCAAACTTATCGGCAATGGCATCAATTCCGGTGTTTCGTTACACGCGTAGCCAAACATAATTCCCTGATCACCCGCGCCGATATTTTCAGTTTCCATAGCTGAGGTATCCGCACTATAAGAACGATTTTCCAGTGCTTTGTTGACACCGCCTGCAATATCGCAAGATTGTTCATCAATACTTGTTAATACAGCGCAGGTTTTGTAATCAAAGCCGCCGCCTTCTCTGCCAACATAACCGATATTCTTAATTGTATCTCTTACCACTGACGGAATATCAACATAACAATCCGCAGTAATTTCACCGCAAACAAGTGCCATGCCTGTAGTGACGGTTGTTTCCGCAGCCACACGTGCTTGAGGGTATTTTGTCAAAAATTCGTCCAAAATCGCGTCAGATATCTGATCACACACTTTGTCGGGGTGGCCTTCCGTTACTGATTCGGAAGTGAATAAAAAATTTCTTGGTGTCATTTATTTTCTCCTTAATTCTTTTACCGCCGGTAAGTTTTTTAATTCCAACCCGGCCTATCCATTAAGCTATATTATAAACCCTGAAAATCTAAAATCAAATAATTATAAATTTTTACTTAATATATGAAACACTTACAAGCATATAATCCCCTTGAACTTCAACTACAGCCCATCTTAACGGAATTATGCCAATACTTTGCAGCTCTTTTTCTATCAAAGTATTATCTTTTAAATATTTGATTTTAATAACGTCTGAAACTACCATACACACCAAAATAACACATACTATTGAAAAAAAGCCGATAAAGGGACTTGAACCCTTGACCTACTCATTACGAATGAGTTGCTCTACCAACTGAGCTATATCGGCAATTTCTATTTTATTTTAACACAAACATCAGAAAGTGTATTTTTAAGACAATATCGAAGTCAAAAGCTAAAGCATGTCGAAAAAAAATTCCTCCTAAAAACATTCATTCCTATTCAACCGTAACAGATTTTGCCAAGTTTCTGGGCTGATCAACGTCTTTTCCCAAAAATTCAGCAATATAATATGCTATCAATTGCAGAGGAATAACAGCAATTATCGGTGATAAGAATTCTTGAACCTCCGGAACTGTTATGATACATTCAAACAACTCCTCCAGCTTCGGGTCATTAGAATTTGTCAATGCAATCATTCTTGCATTACGTGCTTTAGCCTCCTCGCTATTGGAAAGAAGTTTTTCGTAAACAACACCCTTCATAAGAATTGACAAAACAGGCATTGTATCATCCAACATAGCGATAGGTCCGTGCTTCAATTCACCTGCTGCATAGCCGGTTGCGTTAATATAGCTTATTTCTTTTAACTTAAGCGCGCCCTCCAATGCTGTCGGAAGGTTTATACCTCTTGCGACATATATAAAATCTTTAGTACCGGAAAATTTTCTTGCACATTTTTGGATTTCATCTGTATTAGCAAGTATTTGTTCAATCTTTTGCGGCAAGAGCATCAATTCATTTTTTATAGAGCGGATTACACTGTAATCCATGCTGTTTTTAATCTCAGCCATATACAAAGATAAAAGATAAAATGCCATTAACTGTGCGATATAGGATTTTGTAGCGGCAACAGAAACCTCAATCCCTGCATTAACGGACAGCAAACTGTCCGCTTCTCTTGCCATAGATGAATCCGGGCGGTTTGTTATAATTAAAATATAAGACCCGCAGGCTTTTGCTTGTTTAATAGCAGTCAAAGTATCTGCGGTTTCGCCCGATTGAGAAACACCTATTATGAGTGTATGCTCATCAGTAACCGTACGCCTGTAGATGTATTCACTTGAGGCCTCAACATCAACAGGTATCCCGCAGAAGGTCTCAATCAAATACTTACCGACCATTGCTGCGTGTAAAGACGTCCCGCAGGCAATGATTTGAATTCTGTTCAAATTCTTTAAAGTTTCTTTTGTAAGCTTAACCTCATCTAAAACAACCGGTTCTGATGCGGTATGAAGTTTACCCACCAAAGTATTTCTTATAACATCAGGCTGTTCGTGGATTTCCTTAAGCATAAAATGTTTATAGCCCATTTTACTCAAAGCTACAGGCTCCCAAGGCAAAAGCTCGATTTTTTGTGGAACTTCATTACCGTCTTTGTCAATCAATTGCATTGAATCAGGTGTTAAAGTTACCACCTGATTTTCAGACAAATACATAGCCTTTTTGGTATATTTTATTGTAGCAGGCACATCAGATGCGATAAAATATTCCCCCTCACCTATTCCGACCAATAGCGGGGCGTTGCGTTTTGTTGCTACAATTGTATTTTTATAGTCATTGTGCATTACACAAAGTGCATAAGCACCTTCAATCTCTTTTGCTGCAACTCTTACAGCTTCGGTTAAGTCGTGAGTTTCATTATATTTTTTTGCAATAAAGTGCGCGGCAACTTCTGTATCGGTCTGGGATTTAAATACACATCCTTCTTTTTCAAGCTGTGCTCTGAGCTCTTTGTAATTTTCTATAATTCCGTTATGCACAAGTACCAAATCACCATGATTACAAGTGTGCGGGTGAGCATTCAAAACTGTTGGCGCACCGTGGGTTGCCCAGCGTATATGGCCGATTCCCATTGTGGATTTCTCAAACTCGCTTACGTGAGATTTAAGTTCTTCACGTAAATTTTTCAATTTGCCGATAGCCTTGTAAACCTTTATATTATCGGCGCATTTAACCGCTATACCTGATGAATCATAACCTCTATATTCCAATTGCTCCAGACCGTCCAATAATATATCAACTACCGGCCTAAAGCCCACATATCCTACTATTCCGCACATTTATCTTTAATCTCCGCTTTTGTGTGTTCAATAGTATATTAGCATTAAAAAAATGTTTTTTAAATACTTTTATAAAAGTTTTACATCGATATATGCGGCATTACTCATCTTTGACAAATTTGATTTCATCGTCATCCACATCAATTATTAAGCTGTCACCACGTTTAAATTTCTGCTCCAAAATCAATTTTGAAAGCGGATTTTCCACAAGTTGTCTAATAACTCTTTTCAAGGGTCTTGCGCCATACACAGGATTAAATCCTCTTGTTGCAAGAAATTCTTTTGCTTCTTCAGTTATATCCAACTCAATTTCTTGATCAGCCAGCAGTTTTCTCAAATAATCCGTTTGTATATCAACAATAGCACTTAACTGTTGAAGCGTCAGTGCTTTAAAGAAGATTATTTCATCAATTCTGTTTAAAAATTCAGGTTTAAAATTACTTCTCAAAAGTGCCAAAACCTCCTCTTTTGTCTTGTCAAAATCTGTCTGATTTAGCATTGAATCGAGTGTTTTTTCGAGAATAATATCACTGCCCAAATTACTTGTCATAATAATCAAGGTATTTTTAAAATCGACGACTCTGCCTTTTGAATCTGTCAGACGGCCGTCATCAAATATTTGAAGCATTATATTAAATACATCCGGATGCGCTTTTTCAATCTCATCAAACAGAACAACCGAATACGGCTTTCTTCTGACAGCCTCAGTAAGCTGACCGCCTTCTTCATAACCCACATATCCCGGAGGTGCTCCGACGAGTCTTGCAACGTTATGTTTTTCCATATATTCTGACATATCAATACGGATTAGGGCATCTTCATCGTTGAACATAAATTCAGCAAGAGCCTTTGCAAGCTCTGTCTTACCGACACCTGTAGGCCCTAAGAAAAGAAATGTTCCTATCGGACGTTTTGGATCTTTCAAACCGGATCTTGCACGACGAATAGCATCCGCAACCGTTGTTACAGCTTCATCTTGACCTATCAAGCGTTTATGCAAAATTTCTTCCATATTGATAAGTTTTTGCATTTCACTTTCTACAAGTTTTGTAACGGGAATTCCGGTCCATTTGCTTACAACTTGGGCAATATCGCCTTCATCAATTTGTTCTTTTAATAATTGATTATCCTTTTTATCGCGGTTTTCGCACGCTTTGAGCTGTTTTTCCAGTTCCAAAAGTCTGCCGTATTTAAGCTCTGCCGCTAATTGCAAATCCGTATTACGTTCAGCTTCTTCTATTTGTTTTTTTACCTTGTCGATTTCATCTTTAATAGCAGCTTCACCTATAATTGACGATTTTTCTTGTTCCCATTGAACTTTCATCTTGTTAATTTTTTCTTCCAGTTCATCAATTTGCTTTGTCAAATCATCTACTTTAGCTTTTGCCTCATCGCTTTCTTCTTTCTTCAACGCTTCGCGTTCAATTTCAAATTGAATTTTTTGACGCATCATAGAATCAATTTCTTCAGGCATGGAATCAATTTCAATACGCAAAGATGATGCAGCCTCATCAATAAGATCGATAGCTTTATCGGGCAAGAACCTATCCGTGATGTATCTATCAGAAAGTCTTGCAGCAGCAATAAGCGCACTATCGAGAATTCTTACGCCATGATGGACTTCGTATTTTTCCTTCAAACCTCTCAAGATACTTATAGTATCTTCAACACTTGGTTCATCAACCAACACAGGTTGGAAACGACGTTCAAGCGCCGGGTCTTTTTCGATATATTTTCTGTATTCATTGATTGTTGTAGCACCTATTGTTCTTAAAACACCGCGTGCCAGCATCGGCTTCAATAAATTACCTGCATCCATTGAACCCTCTGTGGCGCCTGCGCCTACAACCGTATGAAGTTCATCGATAAACATTACAATTTCACCGTTTGAATCTTCAACTTCTTTCAAAACTGCCTTCAGACGCTCCTCAAATTCACCCCTGAATTTTGCACCCGCAACTAATGCTCCCATATCAAGCGAGATTAATTTCACTTCCTTCAAACTTTCGGGAACATCACCTCTGACGATACGTTGTGCAAGCCCCTCTACAATCGCTGTTTTTCCGACTCCCGGTTCTCCTATCAATACAGGGTTATTTTTGGTTCGTCTGTTTAATACTTGAATAATTCTTCTGACTTCTTCATCTCTGCCTATTACAGGATCAAGTTTCCCTTTTCTTGCAAGTGCTGTCAAATCTGTTGAATATTTCTCCAGCGCTTTCATATTTTCTTCTGCGTTTTTATTGTCCACTTTTTTGTTACCTCTTATTTTTTTCATCGCATTTAAAACAGTGCTTGAATTTACTCTAAAATCACTCAAAAGCTTTTGGATATTTGAATTATCCAATTTAGTCATGGCAAGCAGAATATCCTCTGCACTTATAAATTCATCTTTTAATTCATTTGCAACCTCATCTGATAAGTCAAGTAACCTGATAGTTTCTTGTGACAAAAATAACTGCTGAGAATTTTGGATCCCCGAAACCGTCGCAAATGCCTTAACAGACGCCACAATCCTGTCAATAAAAGATTGGGTAAGCAATTTTAATTCGCTTAAATAATCCTTTATAATTCCGTTATCTTTAATCATGGCAAGCATTATATGTTCAGGCTGCATTTCGGTATTTTTATTGGAATTTACAAGCGTGTTTGCACTTGACAAAAGCTCTTGAGAATAGTTCGTAAATCTGTTTATATCAACCATTAATTATCAACTCCTTTTGCTGTATTCGTTATACACATTTTAAGGGTAAATTCACAAAAGTCAGTTTTTTTTAATGTTTAATTAATAATTTGAACAAAAAGTTTAGGCCTCCTGTAAAACCTCTGTAGTTTTGAATTTTCTTGAGGAATGCTCTGCAATATAACCCTTTAAAAGCTCAAAACAAACCATACAAACCTTTTCGGTAGCCTTTTCATCATATTCCGATTTATAGTCAAAATCAAACTGAACCATTGCATTCAAAAAATCCCTTATTTTATGGTGCATCATCGTTTTTAAATGCAAATTCTCGTTGCATTTTTCACAAACAACTCCGCCCATTCGGGAAGAAAAATACATGTTACTTTCACCGATATGGCAGCCACAGCCAAGACAAGTTTCAAATTCTATCCCAAATCCCGAAATCTGCATCATCTTCAACTGAAATTTTATAACGGCAATAAGTATTTCTTCCTTTGTTTCAGCCTCTGAAATTCTATCCAAAGCCTTATACAAAATTTCATAAACCTCTTTAGAGCAAGGATCATCTTCAACACCAAAATTGCTTACAACTTCTGAAATATACATTGAATAAAATATTTTATCCATGTCACGGCGTGTTTTATTAAAAGTATTCAAAACATCTGCCTGGCAAATTCTGTCAAAAGTTTTGCCCTTATATAGCATTAATTTATTTGCAACCAACAAATCCATTCTGGCACCAAGCTTACTCTTAGGCTTTTTGACACCTTTTGCAACACCTTTAATTAGACCTTTATCTTTTGAATACATTACAATAATCTTATCCGACTCTGATAAGTTATAAGATTTTAAGTTAATTGCATCAGTTACAAAATTATTCATTACTTGTCCACGCCCGTTCCGTGGAATACTCCGCGTATCATTTGTTTTAGTTCATTTTTGTTACTTGATGCAACCAAAGCGGCATCCTCTGTTATTTCCCCTCTTTGTAGCATGCTGTACAATGACATATTCAGAGTAATCATGTTGTTGAAGGAACCTTTTTTAACCAAATCATATATTTGCTCCAATTCATTTTTTTCAATGAAATCCTTGATAGTGGAGGTTACAACAAGAATCTCACAAGCAGGATGCCGCCCTACACCGTTAGCCAGCGGTACCAGCTTTTGAGAAACAGTACCACGCAATATCTCCGCCAACTGGTTTCTTACAAAAGGTCTGTCCGCAGGCGTAAACATGTTTATAATTCTGTTTACGGTTTGAATTGCGTTATTCGTGTGAATGGTTGCAAATACAAGATGACCTGTTTCTGCCGCTTTCAAGGCATTTGCAACTGTATCTTTATCTCTTATTTCACCGATAAATATAACATCCGGATCCTGTCTTAGCGCATATTTTATACCATCAGAATATGACGGAGTATCAACCAACAGCTGACGTTGCGAAATAATCGATTTTTTATTGTTGAAAATAAACTCAACCGGATCCTCTATGGTTATAATATGTTTTTGGTAATTGTTGTTTATGTGCTCCAGCATAGACGCAAGCGTTGTAGATTTGCCCGAACCCGTGGGACCCGTGACTAAAACCAGTCCGTTATCAAGCTCTGTAAATTGATTGATGGTTTCCGGCAAATGTAAATCTGTAAGTTTTTTAATTGAATATGGAATCGTCCTTATTGCTATTGCACACCTGGCAAGTTGTCTTGAAACATTAACACGGAACCGTGCAACTCCCTTAATTTCGTAAGCAAAATCAACGTCCAGAATAGAATCAATACTATCCTTCAAATGTAATGGTGCAAGCTCGCAACACGCCTTGAAAATATCGGAATCCGTCAATACCGGCATGTCTATTTTAATAATTTTTCCATCTCGCCTCACTGACGGATACTCCCCTACATGCAAATGTATATCGGAAGCTCCGATTGAAACTGCTTGTTTTAAAAACTCTACAACGTTGAAATCTTCCATGAACCATCCCTCTCAATGCATTATACCATTTCAACCGGTCCTTGACAAGTAATTTTTTTTAAATTCTTGCGCTTATTATATATTTTTTTATTTTATATAAATTTTTAACTTATTTTATTCTTATTTTTATCCTAATATTTATTTATATTTTTAACCTTATATTTATCTTTATCTTTATCTTTATATTTAACAGTTGCCAAACTCTTATTTAACGGTTGTCAAACCCTTATTTAACACTTAGAAAAACTTTTTTTCATAAATCTCTGAGCAAATATACTTTAATAATTTGTTAAAAAATATTTACAAATAATTTAGAAAAAGCAATTATCGTAAGCCCAAATTTTTTATATAAATGTAAGGGAAATTTAAAATTAAATAATTGGATATTTGAAAGTACAAATTTCAGTTCTTGGGGTTATAAGGACAGAAAAAGAAAAAAGTTTTTTTTATACTCTCTCTCTTAATATCCTCGTGTTTATTTAATGTTGCCGAAAATTTTTTGGCAACTTTTTTTTAAATAACAAGCAAAGAAAAATCTAAAATCGAGTCATAAACAACAAAGCGGATTAATAATCCATTTTCCAACCTTCCTCAAAAATTCTGGCACCGCAATAGTCGCCAGAATAACTGCTGGAAACTGAAATATCACACCCACGAGTTTTCCAGGTAACAAAAACAGGATTAAATGATGCCCAATATTGGGTACCCGGGAAGAGAAATTCGCCATTTTCAAACAACATAATATCAAAATAATCTCTACCGTTTTGATTAGGTGCGCGTTCGCCATTAACGTCAATACCAATATTACCGAGCCATAGGCGTTGTCCGATTTCACGGCAGCCAAACTTACACAAACTGAAATAATAAATCGAACCATCAGAAATATAAACTTTCAGCCTGTCATTTTTTACGTACTCACCATCGGAATCATCGCCGTCTAACAGCTTATATTCAATATTAAAACAACCTTGTTGTCCGGGATTACAGTATTTTTGAATTTTCAGGTATTTACCAAGCTCTGCAACAAATTCAGAATAATCATCAGGATTACTGGTATTATCAGGCAAGGCGCTAAAAAGTGAAGTATTAATCATATAATCCGTTGAATCATGTGCCATAGCCATTTTAAATACATTGTTCAAAACCGAATATCCTTTTTGCAAACCGGCAACCAATTGTTTTTTCTGATAATTTGCAATCAATGTCGGAATTGTCAAAGCTGCAACTATACCGATAATGCCCAAAGTAATCAAAACTTCAGAAAGTGTAAACGCTTTTTTCATATAACCTCCACAAAACTATAGGTCATATAAAATATGTTAGCAAAAAATAAATATATTGCAACACAAACAAAAGGAAAAATCATAAAATCAAAGTTTATTCCGCAACGACAGGTGCAAGAGTTTCAAGATACTTAACAGCATAAACAGCACCGACAGCGCCATCAGCAGCAGCCGTTATAACCTGTCTTAAAGGGGTATGCCTAACATCGCCCACAGCAAAAACACCATCCACAGAGGTTTTCATTGTTTCATCGGTAACAATAAAACCGCCTTTATCCTGTTCGATTTGTCCGTTAAAAAGTTCAATATTCGGGACCATGCCTATATATGGAAAAACACCGTTCACAATAAGTTCCGAAGTCAAACCCGATTTAACATTTTCAATAATCACGGAATTAACCAAATCACCGCCTTTAATTTCTTTAACCACGCTATCCCAAACAAATTCAATTTTAACATTTTTAAATGCGCGTTGCTGAACGATTTTGTCAGCTCTTAAAGCATCGCGTCTATGAATTAAGTAAACCTTATCGGCGAATTTAGTAAGATACATAGCTTCTTCAACAGCAGCATTACCGCCGCCGACGACAGCGACAATTTTATTTTTATAAAAAGCCCCGTCACAAACGGCGCAGTAGCTGACACCTCTGCCAACGAATTCTTTTTCGCCGGGCACACCAAGCTTCATAGGTTGAGCGCCGGTTGCAATAATTACAGATTTTGCTCTGAATTCATAATCAAGTGTATAGATAACTTTCGGATTAGAAATCAAGTCAACACGTTGAATTTCCTGCATAGAAAACTTCTCAACACCGAATTTATCCGCGTGTTGTTCAAACTTTTCCATCAAATCAAATCCACCGATAGTGTAAAATCCGGGATAATTTTCAAGTTCAAGATAGTTTGAGGGTTGACCGCCCATCATGTTTATATCGACAATAGCGGTAGAAACAGCACCTCTTGCGGCATAAATTCCTGCAGAAAATCCTGCCGGTCCACCGCCTAATATTACCGTATCAAATTCTCTAACCTGCATATTTAATCCTCACTTTATACTTGTACCTGCAATTTTTTCACCTTTAAGCCTGTAAACAGCCTTAGCCGAATTTATGACGGAATTATCGACATCAGAAAGTGTTTCGAGAACAATAGTGTTTGTTCCCGAAAAGCTATCTGCCGATAACTTAACTTCAACCGTATCAATTAAAATTTTTCCGTCATAGTTACTTTGTTTTGAAAATCTGATCGCGTCATCACCCACATAACTCAAAGTTATAGAGGCTGATGCCCCCGTAAAAGGGTTACTGAGTTTAATGACGTCATCATATTTGGATAAGTTCCAAATATCCACATTTTCTTTTTTAAAAGCCTTATTACTGTTAGTTTCAACCAAAAAAGATTCAACGCGCCATATTCCGAAAAAACCGTCCGGCAATCTTTCCTGCAATGAAATTCCTGTTTTTAACACATTATCATTATAGCCTTGACTTTTAACCGGAATAAGAGAAAAAGTAAGTACGAACAATAATAATATAAAAACCTTTAAAACTTTATACGTCATAATAATAATATATAACAAAAACTTTTTTTAAATCAAAGTCATTTTGCCATGCAAGACATTAGCTGAATCTTCATATCCGACACGTCCCATAAGAGCATAGGTATAATTTTTAGCCTGTTCAACGCCCGGCTGATCAAAGGCATTAATATTATAAAGCGAACCTGCAATAGCGGTTTGGACTTCAAGCATGTACAAAAGCTGTCCAAGGTAATATCCGTTAATTTTAGGCAGAGAAATAGTAACCGTAGGTTTATTATAATCCATAAGAGTAACCCTTGTAGAATCCGCCTCAGCATTCAACAAATCATTAATTGACTTACCGCCCAGATACCCTATGCCGGTATATTCAAAAATTTTAGGAATCAGAAGGTTATTATCGAAGTCTTTTACTCTGATAAAATTAATAATTTTGTCATTAGGTCCTTCGTTAAACAATTGTATAAGCGAATGTTGATCAGTAGCACCGAGTGCCTTAACGGGTGTAGGTCCGATATTAGCGGTGACACCGTCCAGATTTTTTTCTTTACCCAAAGACTCAGCCCAAAGCTGAGCATACCAATCCGCAACATATCTCAAACGGCTGGAATAAGGCATCATCACGGTAATATTTTTACCTTTTTTTGTATCCATCAAGTAATGAATTAAGGCATTTTGCGCGGCAATATTTTCGTTAATATCGGTATTTTTAAGACATAAATCCATATCCTTAACACCGTTCATAATCTCCTCAATATCAATGCCAACAAGTGCAAACGGCAATAATCCAACCGCAGAAAACACCGAAAATCTTCCGCCCACATCATCGGGGATAATAAAAGTTTTATACCCCTCCTGCTCAGCGATTTGCTTCAAAACTCCGACATTTTTATCGGTAGTAGCAACGATATTTTTCCGGTAATCATCTTTGAGCTGAGCTTCCAACCTATTTTTTATAATCATAAACTGAGACATAGTCTCAGCGGTAGAGCCGGATTTTGTAATAACATTAACCAAAGTTTTAGATAAATCCAAAACATCAAGAAGACCTTCAATGGAATCGGGATCGATATTATCGAGGAAAAATATTCTGGGGAAGCCATTGCGCTGTTCAAGGGAAAGGAAGTTCCAATAAGGCTTTAAAAGCGCTTCCGTAACCGCCAAACCTCCGAGTGCAGAGCCGCCGATACCCAATACCAAAACATTTTCAAACCTATCCTTAACCAAAGCGGCATATTCTTTAACATACCAGGCGGTTTCTTCGCTATAACCCAAATTCATCCAGCGTAAAAACTGACCCGGCTTGTCTTTTCTTTTATTCAAATCCGCAATAATATTTACAATCTTGTCCTTATAAAGTTCAAATTCCTGTTTAATATTCAAACCGTTATCATCACCAATAAGGGATGAATCGGCATATTTATAATTCAGCTCAATCATAAATGCTCCACAAAAACAATTATATATGCTAAAGGTAGAAATGCAAGTGTAAATACAGACACAAGATTATTTTTCAACCTTATCCGGTTTAGCTATTTTAGCCAAACGATTTAGTCTGTTTTTTTCTTCAAGTCTTTTCTGTTTATAACCGTAAGTAACATAAATCAAAATTCCGATAACAAGCCACAGTGGAAAATACAAAGACGACGTAGTCAAATATTTCATAGAATAAAGCATAAGTCCCCCGCAAGTAACGATACCCAAAACCGGAAACAAGGGAGAAAACGGCACTTTAAACGGTCTGGGTCTATTGGGCTCAGTTTTTCTTAAAATCAACACAGCAATACAGATTATAATAAAAGAAGTAAATGTACCGAAGTTACACAATTCAGCGGAAATACTTAAGTCCATAAATAAAGCGCACACGACAACGACAATACCAGCAATCCAGGTTAAAACGTGAGGAGTTCTGTATTTTCTGTGTATAAGCCTTAAAGACTTAGGCAAAAATCTATCTCTGCTCATAGCATACAAAATTCTGGTAGTACCGAGCTGATAAATCAAAAGAACAGAAGTAAGAGCGCACAAAGCCCCGATTGATAGCAAACCGGCGAACCAATCCTTACCAATCATTCTCATAGCATGCGCAATAGGAGCCTGAGTATCAATCTGATTTAAAGGTACCGTTCCGGTGAGTACCAAAGCGACAAGGACATAAAGGACAGTACACAAAACAAGTGTACCCAAAATTGCGATAGGCAAATCTCTTTGAGGGTTTTCAGTTTCTTCAGCGGTAGTAGAAATAGCATCAAAACCGATATAGGCGAAGAAAATAATAAAAGCGCCCATAAAAACACCTTCAAAGCCGTTAGGTGCGAAAGGCACCCAGTTTTCAGGCTTAACATAAAAAGCACCGACCACGATAAAAGAAGTAATCATAAAAAGGTTAATACCAACCATAATACTTGCGACACGAGTAGATTCTTTAACGCCTCTAATCAACAGCAAAGTCAAAACAATAACAATAAAAATAGCCGGCAAATTAATAGCAACGGGGATTTTATCGAAAATAAAAGGCATTTGAGAATGCGGATCAAGCCCATACTTGTCACAGAAAGCATACATAAATCTGTAATCATTTCTGAGCCACATAGGGAAATTATTAACGAAATCAGGCAGAATATGTTTAAACCCTTTCAAAAACTGAGCGAAATACCCGGTCCAGGCGCTGGCGACGGTAATATTACCGATAGCATATTCAAGCATTAAGATCCAGCCGACCATCCAAGCCATAAATTCACCCATAGTAGCGTAAGTATAGGTATAAGCACTACCGGCGACAGGTATCATAGCAGCGATTTCGGAGTAGCAAAGCGCGGAAAAAACGCAGGCAACAGCAGCCAAAGCCATGGAAATAATAATAGCAGGGCCGGCACCAACGCCTTCCGGGCCGCCTTGAATGGCGCTGCCGATTATCGTAAAAATTCCCGTACCAACAACGGCTCCTATACCGATTACAATAAGGTCAAAAACATTCAAAGTTTTTTTCAGCTCAGACTTTTTACTGACGGCGATAAGCTCATCGGGGCTTTTTTTAATCAACATGTTAGATAAAATATTCTTAATTGTCATTTATTCAAGTAATCCTTGCTTTTAAAGTGAACTTTTTCATTATGAATTTTATTTTCGTGTAAGCGATTTTTAACGAAACCGTACAGAAGATATATAATAGCCCCAATCCCGAGCCAGACCGGGAACAACAAAGCTGAACCGGAAGGTTGGAGTGATTTATAAACCATTAAACAGCCGCAGGTAATAATTCCAAGTACCGGAACAACAGGCGAAAATGGGACTTTAAAGGGTCTGGGTCTTTCGGGGTCAGTTTTTCTCAAAATCAACACCGCAACACAAACAATTATGAATGAAGTAAACGTACCATAGTTACACAACTCAGCAGCCACATCCAAATTCAATGTCAATATTCCGATAACAGCCAATAATCCCACCGTCCAAGTAAGAAGAGCGGGAGTTTTATATTTCGGATGAAGTTTTTGAAATCTTTTTGAAATAAAATGATCTCTGCTCATAGCATAAAGAATTCTGGTAGCAGCCAATTCCAAAACAAGTAATACGGAAGTCAAGCCTGCAAGTGAACCAATGGATATAAGCCCTGCAGCCCAATTTTGATTGGCAATCATCATACAATAAGCCATAGGCGCCTTCAAAAATGCAGCCGGAACAGGTGCCGCAGTATCCTGCATACCGGTTAAAACCAAAGCCACAAGGACATACACCACGGTCGTAACCAACAGTGAACCGATAATTCCCACAGGCAAATCCTTTTGCGGATTTTTGCATTCTTCTGCAGCCGTTGCAAGTGCATCAAATCCGATATATGCAAAAAATATCAGAAATGCACCCGCAAATATTCCCTCAATACCGTTAGGAGCGAACGGTGTCCAATTTTCTGGTTTTACATAAAAAGCGCCGGCAATTACGAACAACGCAATAACAGCAAGTTTCACAAAAACCATAATTCCAGCCATTTTGGCGGAATCTCTTGTGCCCTTAACAAGAATGGCAGTAATCAATAAAACTATCAAAATAGCAGGCAAATTAATACATATCGGCACCCCGAAAATGTACGGCACATATGCATCAGGATCAACCGCCACAAGCCTTGAAGCACTAAACGGATCATTTACAAGCCATACCGGTGGATTGGCAAGCCAAGACGGTAAAAATTTTTCAAATCCGTTCAAAAATTGCATCAAATGGTTACTCCAAGCACAAGCAACCGCTATAAAACCGATTGCATATTCGAGCATTAACACCCATCCCACCATCCACGCAGCAAATTCTCCCAACGTCGCAAATGTATATGTATAAGCCCCGCCGGCTACCGGTATCATTGTCGCAAATTCAGAATAACATAATGCCGAAAATATACACGCTATTGCAGCAATTATCATGGATATCATTAACGCCGGACCCGCACCCAATGAAGAATCCCCTCCCGCTGCTGCAATACCAACTACTGCAAATATTCCGGAGCCGATTATTGCACCTACCCCCAGTATGATTAAATCCCATACACCAAGCGTTTTGTCTAACCCGGCATCCCCTGCATCCGCAAGCATCTCATCAGGATTTTTTATCCTTGTAATTGTTCTCAAAAAATTGCGTGTTAATGTCGCCCGACTATACTTTTCTGCCATTCATTTTCCTTTACTTGCAAAGTGGAAAGCCCATACGTTCTCTTTGCGCTACATACAATTTTGCAACAGCTGATGCCATTGTTCTTACTCTGTTGATAAAATTTATACGTTCATCTTTGCTTATTACCCCTCTTGCATCAAGCAGATTGAATGTATGTGAGCATTTCAAAACGTAATCATATGCAGGCAGGACAAGCTCTGCCTCAACACAATTATTAACCTCTTTTTGATATAAATCAAACATTAAAAACAAAGACTCCGCATCTGATACTTCAAAATTATATTTGGACTGCTCGATTTCGTTTTGGAGATAAATATCACCGTACTTTAAGGTATCATTCCACATAATATCATACACGGATTCTTTATTTTGCAAATACATAGCTATACGTTCAAGCCCGTATGTCAATTCAAGTGCAACAGGCTTAACTTCCAGACCGCCAACCTGCTGAAAATACGTAAACTGCGTGATTTCCATACCGTCAAGCCAAACCTCCCACCCGACTCCTGCAGCACCCAATGTCGGAGATTCCCAGTTATCTTCAACAAATCTTACGTCGTGTTCTTTTAAATCTATTCCCATAGCCTCAAGACTTTTCAAATAAAGCTCTTGTGCATCATCCGGCGACGGCTTCAATATGACTTGAAACTGATAATAATGCCCTAAACGGTTAGGATTTTCACCGTATCTGGCGTCTGTAGGTCGTCTGCAAGGCTCAATCATAGCTGTATTCCATGGTTCAGGACCCAATGCTCGCAAAAATGTGGCAGGATTCATGGTGGATGCGCCCTTTTCTATATCATAGGGCTGCTGTATAATACAACCGTAGTCCGACCAATATTTCTGCAAGTTGAATACTAATTCCTGAAAATTTAACGCCATACTACCGCACCTTTATTGTAAAAATTACACTCGTTCGTTAATAATACGACAGACTTAGTAAAATTGCAATTATTTTGTTAAAAATATTAACACGAACAATTTGCTTTAAAATTTACAAATCATGTTATAATGCTGATTAAGGAGTAAAGTTATGGCAGAAAAAATTATAATATTTTCAGGGAAACAATATTCAGGTAAAGACACCGCGGCAAAAATTATGCTGGAAAAAATGCCTGGTTACGAACGTTGTGCCATGGGAGATATAATAAAATTAACCTACGGCAAAGAACACGGTTTGACCTACGAAGAAATAGAAAAAAATAAATCTGTATATAGACAGGATTTAATAAACTTAGGCAATTGGGGCAGAAGTCAAGATCCGGATTACTGGCTGAAAAAAATTCTGGAACAACCAGGTAACATAATTGTTACCGATGTAAGAGTTCAACACGAATATGAAGTATTTAAAAGTGCAGGTGCAATAGCAATACGTGTGGAAGCAACACGCCAAACCCGAGCCGAAAGAGGCATCCTGGTGGGAGAAAATGACATAACCGAAACCGGCCTCGATAACATAACCGACTGGGATTACGTAATCGATAACAATTCTGATTATGAAAGCTTGGTTGAAAAAGTAAACAAAATAATCGAGGAATTAAAATAATGTCAGGCGATTACAAAAAACTTTTGAAGCGTAAGCTTAAAAAATATTGCGATGTGAAAACTATGGGTATCGACGTTGATAAAAATGAATATTTCGAGATAACCCTTTCAAATTCGGCACATCCCGAAATATTTAATCATACGGAACCTAGCAACAAAACTTAATTACCACTTGAATTTTAATTTTCTTTAATATACTATTTGAAATACGAACGTGCGTCGGTGGATTTTTATGTGGAAAAAATTAATCAAACACCGATTTAAGGAATTTTATCAGTACTAGTAAAATATAAAGGAAAGCAAAAATGAACCCTATTATTGAAGAATTAGAAAAACCATATTTAGGAAAGGAATTACCGGAATTAAACCCGGGCGATACCGTAAAAGTTTTCGTAAGAATTATAGAAGGAAACAAAGAAAGAACACAGGCGTTTGAAGGAACCATAATAAAAGAACACGGTTCGGGTATAAACAAGACAATAACCGTAAGAAAGGTATTCCAGGGCGTAGGCGTCGAGAGGGTATTTTTGGTGCACTCACCGAGAATTGAAAAAATCAATGTCTTAAGACGCGGTGACGTTAGACGTTCTAAATTGTATTACTTAAGAGAACGTTCAGGTAAAGCAACTCGTATCAAGGAAAAAATTGAAAAAAGATAAACTTCACATACACTGGTATCCGGGACACATTGCAAAAGCCGAACGTAAGTTAAAAGAACAACTTACGCTTGTGGATGCGGTGATAGAAGTAGTTGATGCGAGACTGCCGTATTCAAGCAGTTACGATAATATTGCGAGGCTTTTAGGTGAAAAGCCTCGTTTAATTTTGCTAAACAAGTCTGATTTAACGGAAAAAAGCGAACTTGCCCCTTGGATAAAGCTACTGGAGAAAGAATCAGGCGCACCTGTTATGCTAACTGACGCCAAGAATTCGAAAGACTTGTCAAATATAGTAAAAAAAGCCGTTGAGCTTTCAGAACCAAGAATTCAAGCACTGATGAAAAAGGGTCTGTTGCGCAGACCCGCAAGGGTTATGGTTGTTGGCATGCCTAATGTCGGAAAATCAAGCATAATAAATAAACTTACACGTTCTTCCAAAACAAAAACAGGTGCCAAAGCAGGTGTTACAAGACAGCAGCAGTGGGTAAGGATTAACCCGCAGCTGGATTTGTTAGACACCCCCGGCATTATACCTATGAAGCAGGATAACCAAGAAGTTGCAAAAAAACTTGCGTTCGTAAATTCGATTTCAGAAAACGCATATTCAAATGAGCTTGTTGCTGTAGAGCTTTTGGAATTACTGAAAATAAAATATCCCGAGAAAGTCAAAGAATATTATAATGTTGAAAATATATCGCTTGACAATATTGCAACATCAAGAAACTGGATTATCTCAGGCGGCAAACCTGATATTGAAAGAACCTCCGTTTATGTTTTAAGAGATTTTAGAGAAGGGAAAATCGGCAAATTTATACTGGACGAATTTGATGAACAACTTGAACAATAATAAAATAGAAGAATTATTCAACTTTGACCATAATACAGGCAAACTCGTAATCGGGACTGATGAAGCAGGGAGAGGTCCTGCGGCTGGCGGAGTTTTTGCAAGCGCTGTTTGCTTTACAGAAAAAAGCATGGAATTGATTGAAGAATTAAGCATACTAAATGACAGCAAACAGCTTACCAAAAAGAAACGTGAAAGCCTCTACGACACAATTTTAAAAAACACAATAAATTCCACAATTTGCATAGAAGTTGATGAAATAGAAAGAATAAATATACTCAATTCCTCGCTAAAAGCCATGAAACTTGCATGCGAAGAGGTAATTTCAAAACTAAACGCTGATAAATCAGATCTTTTGGTCTTGATTGACGGGAATAAACTTATCAAAAACTTCGACTATCCTCAAAAATATATCATAAAGGGCGACAGCAAATCCGCATCAATTGCCGCCGCAAGCATTCTTGCAAAGGTTACGCGCGACAGATATATGGAAAAACTTGACGAAGAATTCCCTGAATACAACTGGGCAAAAAATGCGGGCTATCTCACAAAAGAGCACCTTTACGCAATTGATAAATACGGTCTTTCTAAATATCATCGCCCGTCATTTTTGAAAAAACACTTTGCAAAACAAGAGCAACTAACCCTTTTTTAAACTAAAATTAAAGCCTTTACAACCTTATAAATATTTTCAATCTTGTCACGATCATCTTTTACAGAATCAATTATTGCATCAATTTCGGATATTAAATCCTCCGTCGGCTTTAAATGCTCAGCAGTGAATAATTCATCTACCGTAACCCCCAAACACTTCAGCAATCTTTCCATAGTTTGAGCAGACATAAAATTTTCTCCAAGCTCTATCCCGCTTAATGAACGAATAGATATATCAGCCATTTCAGCAAGTTTCTCCTGAGTTATTCCCCTTTGCTGCCTTAGTCGCTTTATTTTATAACCAAGTTGTTTTTTGATATCCATATTGACATAATACAGCTTTTATAAAAAAAGAAAAATGATAATATATTTCATAATTTTAAATATTAATGAAATATAATTTCTATTTTTGTTAAGAAATATGAAGCTGTAACGCCTTATTATTGCTGGTTTTTGAAAATTTATGCAATTTTATTACATAATTAATAGCAATTCACAAAAAGTCAAAGTTTTTAAAAAAGAGTAAGGGAAATCGATTTAATTTACGCACAATTTACGCAGATTTAAGGGAAAAATGAAAGGAGATAGTTATGTCAATAGCATCAGTAGCAAAATTATTCGGACCAAAAATGCAAAATTATCTTAAAATAGTCATGAAAAAAGGTTTTAAAGTTCAAGGCCAGGTGCCAAATACATTATTAAAACAAGTACCAGGTGCTGACGAATTTTTAAAAACTGCAAAAACATTAGGTTACAATAAAGTAAGCCTACAAGGTGGAATAAAAGGTGGAAAAAACACAGTAACTGGGTTGGTAAAAGCATATTCAGGAAAAACTAAAATAGGCTACATGGCAGTTGGACTTGATGCAAATGCACCAAAACCTATATTACAAGCAAAAGTAAACATTGTACCGCTAAAAGGTGGCGAAAAAATCAGATTTAATATATTTGCAAACGGCAACAGAAAAATTACCGACCCACTGGACGCAGTTGAAGAATATTCAGCCAAAAAAGGTAAACTAAACTTAAATATTGATACCGGAGCAATAAAAGGTCACTTAGATGGAGATGTAAAAAGCATCAGTGAAGCAGTAGCTCGTGTAGATCCGAGCCTAAAAGATAAAACAACCGAACAGATAATGACCGAAGTACAAAGAAACTGGAAAGAACTTTTTACAATTTGAAAAGCCCCAAAAGCTCTAAAAGCTCCAAAGGCTCCTAAAAAAACTAAAGACCTGCAACTGCAGGTCTTTTTTAAAATTAAAACATTAATTACAGATTACAATTCAAATAATTTATGCAAACGTTCTTTAATGTCATTCTCATCAAGATCGTTTGTAATCTTATTCAAATCAATCGCCATTTGATAGTAATGTGCGGCATCGTTTGTAAATTCCATCTTTTCAGACGCTCTGGCGGCATTAAAATAAGCAAGGGTGTAGCTTGGATTCAATTCAATAGCTTGTTCGAAATATTCAAGAGCTTCTTCAGCATCCATCAGACCGTCCAGATATAAAATACCAAGGTTATTGTGTGCAAATTCATTTTCAGGGTTCAACTCGACAGCTTTATGATAAGCGACAAGAGCTTCTTCCAGGAAATCATTTTCCCAAAGTGCGATACCGACTTTGGAATATCCTTTAAAATCAGCCGGATTTAGCGAAATAGCATCGCAATAAGCTTTAATAGCTTTATCCAAGTCATACTGAGCCATATAGATATCACCGAGCGCCAGGTACAGATCATAATTTTTGGGATCCAAAATCAAGCCTGCCTGATAAGTAGCGACAGCAGCTTCAACATTACCGTTAACCTCAGCGTACAAAGCACCGAGTGCCTGACAAACAATTGACGTCCACTCATTATCAGGATTCAAATCAATAGCCTTTTGATAGTGATTAATGGCATCTTCAAACAACTCTGCTTTTGAATAAGCAAAAGCAAGAGAATTATTATAAAACGGGTTATCAGGCTCAAGATCACAAGCGAGTTTGAAAGCAGAAATTGAATTAATCTTGTCATCCTTAGCCATATACAAATGGCCCAATTCATAGTAAATAGGGGCTTTATTGTCATCAAAATCAAGGAGTCTTTCGTAACAATCTATAGCCTCATTAATCAAATCCGGAAAAAACGTTTGTAAAACAGTTGCCAACTTTGCCCAAACATCACGATTAAGTGGATTGGTATCAAGTGCCTTTTTATAGCTGTCAACAGCAATATCATACTCTTTATTTTTAAGCGCGATATCACCCATACGGTTATAAAAAATCTCATCGTGTTCAGTTTTCAAAGCAGCTTTTTTATAGAGATTTTCTGCAGCGGGAAGCATTTTAAATTTTTCAAAAAACTTACCTATAGTATTATACTTAAACACAGAAAAATCATCCGCAATATTTTTATAGAACATTTTAAGAGTAGGTTTATCCCACGCTAGCATCATAGTACCAGTGAGAAAATAATAAAAGAACCCTACATAATCCGCCACATTACCGTCATTAACGTTAATTTTTTGTAATATAGACTGAGCAAGAATAAGCCGAGGTCTGGCAGAGTTAAACTTACTCATTTTAATAGCAGATTTGAACTCTTTTTCAGCCGAGTTGAAATCGAGAGCGAGTTTCATAAAAAAACCTGTATACATATGAGCGTTCATGTTAGAAGGAGCCAACGAGCAAGCGGTTTTACATTGTTCAATAGCGGTAGTAATACTGATTTGTCCCTGTTCCCACATAAGACATGCCAATCTGTAATAGCTTTCGGGGATAGTCGGATCAAGCTTAACCGCATCAACATAATATTCAATAGCCTCTTGAAGGTCATTGTTTTGTTGTTTTATTAAATATCTTTCGTGAGCCTGCCTGGCTTTTTCCAAGGAATACTGAGCTTTTTCGGCATTTTCGCTATTAATGGCACCAATCGGCAATAAAATTTGTTCTGACATTGTGAGCTCCAATAAATGTGTATATAACTGACCACGACAAAAAGGAAATTAACTTTATTAATTAAACAAAATATCCTCCGAATATATTAGACAATCTGATAATTTTTATTTGTAATATAATAAGAGAATGGGATATGCAAATAACGAGTATGACATACTAGTAGTAGGAGCGGGGCATGCCGGATGCGAGGCAGCAATAGCTGCCGCCAGGCTGGGATGCGAAGTACTTTTATGCACAATAAACATAGACAACATAGCCCTAATGCCCTGTAACCCGGCAATAGGCGGCCCGGCGAAATCGACATTAGTAAGAGAAATTGATGCGCTGGGCGGAGTTATGGGAGAAGTTGCAGATGCCACATATTTGCAGATGAAGATGCTGAATTCGTCAAAAGGGCCTGCGGTAAGGGCATTAAGAGCGCAGTCGGATAAAAAAGAATACATGGCATACATGCGTAATATAATTGAATCATGTGAGAACATATACTTGAAGCAATGCTGCATAACAGAATTATTAACTAAAGACGGAGCTATAACAGGTGCCAGAGATGAATTTGGAATAGAATACAAAGCCAAAGCAATAATACTGACGACAGGAACATCCCTGGAGGGAAAAATCTGGGTAGGTTTGCGCTCATATAGTGCCGGACGCTTAGGCGAAAAAGCAGCAATAGGGCTTTCACAAAGCCTAAACGAACTCGGAATACAAATCAAAAAGCTAAAAACAGGCACACCGTCAAGAGTAGACAAGCGGACAATTGATTATTCCAAAATGACAATTCAGCCCGGTGACAGTGAATTAAATTTTTACTCTTTTAAACCAAACCGCCCGATAAGAAAACAATATCCTTGCTATTTAACAAGGACAAATGAAAAAACACACGAAATAATACGGGCGAATTTAGACAAATCACCAATGTTTCAAGGATTAATTCACGGAGTAGGTCCAAGATACTGCCCCTCAATTGAAGATAAAATCGTAAGATTTTCTGAAAACCCATCACATCATATATTCATAGAACCAGAAGGATTAGGGACATATGAGGTATATATTCAGGGATTTTCAAGCAGCTTGCCGGCTGATGTTCAAATTCAAATGCTAAGAACCCTTCCCGGATTAGAAAAAGCCCATATAATTAAACCGGCATACGCAGTTGAATATGATTATGTACCGGCGTTACAAACCCAACATTCGTTGATGTCAAAGCAAGTAAAAGGATTATTTATGGGCGGCCAGATAAACGGTACAAGCGGATATGAAGAAGCAGCCGCACAAGGTCTTATTGCAGGGATTAACGCAGTAAATTACCTAAACAATTCAGAAATGCTTGAACTTTCAAGGAGTTCATCCTACATCGGAACCCTGATAGACGATTTAGTAACCAAAGACATCGAAGATCCATACAGAATGCTGACCTCGCGTTCCGAATATAGACTTTTACTAAGACAAGACAACGCAGATGCCAGACTGACGGAAATAGGACATAAAATCGGATTAATAGATGACACCCAGTATAAAATCTATCAAGCCAAGCAAGAAGCAATCAAACAAGAATATGAACGACTATTTGCGACAAAACTGCCTGCAACATTGAAAGTAAATGAAATTTTGACAAAATACGAAGAAAATATAGAACGCGGAATAAGGTTAGCCGAACTACTAAAACGTCCAAACATAGATTACAAAATTCTGAAAGAATTGGATGAGGAAACTGCCGCCTTAAACTTGCCGCGTGAAGTGTACGAGCAGGCAGAAATCTTAATCAAATATGACGGATACCTTAAGCGGCAAAAATTTCAAGTAGAACAGGCCTCAAAACTTGAAAAATACAAAATTCCAAACGACATAGACTACACAAATATAAAACATATATCGTCGGAAACGCGTGATAAACTTACTAAGGTTCGTCCTAAAACACTGGCGCAGGCAGCACGTATAGGCGGAGTAAAACCGGCTGATATATCCGTTTTGATGGTGTTGCTTGAAAGACACGATTTTTCAAAAAAATAAATTTCAGGCGCAAAAAAAATTTTCATAGATATTAATAAATAAAAACAACCGGACAAAAAACGAAAGGAGAAGTCAAATGCAACCAGTGACATTATACCCTAAAAACATAATGCCAAATCCCGTAACAAGCTTTACACCACAGAGGTTGATGCCTAATATAATGTCTAATAGCGCAATTCACCCACAAGCCAGTATAATCGGACAAGTAATAATATCACCGGAAGTTAATGTTGCCCCATTTGCCTCAATAAGAGGGGATGAAGGCACACCGATATACATAGGTCGCGGAACAAATGTTCAGGACGGAGTCGTAATCCACGGGCTTAAACACGGTAGAGTAAACCACAATAACAGGGAATATTCCGTGTATATCGGCGAGAATACCAGCCTCGCACATCAAGCACAGGTTCACGGCCCCGCTAAAATTGGTAATAATGTTTTTGCAGGCATGCAGTCTTTTGTTTATAAATCAGAAATCGGAGATAACGTGGTAATTGAACCTGCGGCAAAAGTTATTGGAGTAAAAGTAGCACCTAACAGGTATATTCCTGCAGGAGAAATAATTAAAACACAAGAACAGGCAGATAAACTTCCTGTCATAAACGAGAATTACCCGAACAAACATATGAACGAAGAAGTCGTTGAAGTAAACAAAGAGCTTGCCTTGGCTTATCCGTCAAATTATTACTTGATAAACCTGCAAAATGCATAAAAACTAATAACACTAAAATTTTCCGAAGATGGAACCAGCTCAGATGCAGGCGAGCAGCACGAGCCTTGCAGATGAAGGTACTTGAAAAGTAGAACCACGCAAGTTTGAGCAGCACGAAAAACTTGTGTGGTGAGAAGACTCTCCGGAAATTCGTATATAATTGCCAAATCTTCACTTAATACTGAAAATTTCCCGGAGATGGATTCGAACCACCGTTGGAAGAGCCAGAATCTTCAGTCCTGCCACTAGACGATCCGGGAAAGTAACAAGTATATTTTAACACAAAAAATAAAATGTCAAAGCAACATATTATAACTCAACTTCCGATTCTTTGACGGGAGCACCGATAACTCTTTCAAGTTCGGCAGCATTAACATTGTAATCCAGAAGATTGGAGTAATAACTCAATTGAGCGTTAAGATAGGTATTTTCGGCATCTTTAAATTCAATAGCATTACCAAGACCAACCTGATAACGACGGAAAGCTTGATATTGCTGTTCTTTAGCTTGTTGAAGCGCGAGTTTTGCGACTTCAAGGCTGTCACGAGAATTTAAAAGACTTATATATGCACTTTTAACCTCCAGGTAAACATTTTGTCTTTGTTGTTCATAGTCAGCGACATATTTTTTATAAGTAGCTTTTGCCTCATCAACCTGCTTTTTAAGTAACATTAAATTCAAATTGGAATAATTTAACTGAACACCAAGCTGATAACCGTAGTCCATGTCCATCTTAGCGCCACCGTTTTGATAGGAGCCAAATGCTGTCAAATCAGGCGTAAAAGCCCGCTTTGCACTTCTGACATTTAATTCAGCGGCATCCATTAATTTTTTAGATGCCAACAACGCAGGGCGTGATTCTTCAGCATTTTTCAAAAGTTTTTCAAAATCAACATCATAAACTTTTGTATTCAACTTATCTTTTAAAATAACATCTTCCAATTCCGGAATACCCACAGCATTTGCAAGCTGTACACCAGCAAGCTCCAGAGTATTTTTAGCCTTAATTAAATTAACTTTAGCATTTCCAAGGTTATATTCAGCAGTTGTAACGTCAATTTTAGCCTTCTTACCTATTTCATAATAAGCCCGTGCTTGTTTTAATTGTAGTTCGTAATCTTGAACAGTATCTTCGTATACATTTCTTTGAATTTCAGCGAAAACAAGATTATAATAAGCCACTTTTACGTTATAAATTACCTGTTCAATGCTGGTTTCGGCATCATAGCGCGAAGCCTCATAGTTACGACTGGCCAAATCAGCGTTAGCTTTAGTTTTGCCAAAATCAAACAACAGCATATTAGCAGATAACGTAGGCGTGTAATACAAATCATAACGCCTGTTCATCATACTTGAAAAGGCAGCCCCCCTGTTCATGGTCATAAGCATATCATTTCTGGAATAACTGACACCCGCACCGAGTGTAGGAAAATAATTTGACCAGGCCTGACCTACACGTGACTTATAAATTTCAGCATTACTTATGGCAGACATAATCGTCGGATTGTGTGTTATTGCCAGCTTTATGCAATCTGCAAGCGTAACTTCCCCATTCATTTCGGTGTATTCAATTTGACTGTTTATAACGGGAAATTTTGTTTCATACATTCCTTCCGCTTCTTTTGAGGATTGTTTTTTTGATTTAGCATTTTCTGCATTTTTCTTACGCTCGTGTTTGTAGTTAACCTTTTTATTGTCAGGTTCCACTATCTGAATCTTTTTTTGCTGTTTTTTATTCCAAAACACCAGTTTTTTAGTGTTATTTTTTGAAGGTTCAGACACATCAACAGCGTCAGCCTCTGCATTAATTTGTGCAACGGCAGCATTTTGCTCCGGAACAATCTCATCACTCAATGCAATTACGTTTGATGAGAAAAACATACATATTAATATTGTGCTGAAAATCTTTTTCATTTCTCTACATACTCCAAATCTTTTTCAGTAATTTGTTTATGAGGGAATTTATCGACAAACTCCTGAATAATGACGTAAAATGCGGGAGTCAAAACAGCACCGATAGTAGCAGCTGCAACCATACCACCGAATACGGTAGACCCCACCGAAATTCTGGAATTAGCACCGGCACCTGTTGCAAACAACATTGGCAAAACTCCCAAAATAAACGCTATTTCTGTCATCATAATCGCACGGAACCGCAGTTTCGCTGCCTTTACAGCAGCATCTTTAACGCTCAAGCCGTGTTTTTCGTGCTCCTCTTTCGCAAATTCAACAATTAATATTGATTGCTTTGCGGCAAGTCCGATCAAAGTAATCATACCAACCTGAGAATATATATCAAATGACTGATTAATCATCATTTGGAATATCAATGCTCCCAGTGCTGCTATTGGTGATATTAACAATACCGCAACCGGAATTGAATAACTTTCGTATAAAGCAACCAAAAATAAATATACAAACACCAACGCCATCACAACAATAACAACAGTTTGTCCGGAGGCCTCTCTTTCCTGAGCCGATGTACCTGACCAATCGTATGTAATATCAGAAGGCAATACTTTTCTTGCGACAGCCTCCATAGCATTCATAGCCTCGCCCGTACTCTTACCGGAAGCCTCTTGACCTTGAATTTGGATTGATTGATACAAATTATAACGGGTGATTGATGCCGTACCTATTGTCTGATTCAATTTAACTATAGACAATATCGGTACCATTACACCATTCGTATTTTTTACATATATTCCTGACAGATCTGAGGCAGAATTTCTGAAATCACTTTCAGCCTGAAGTTGAACCTTGAATACTCTGTCATACTTATTAAAGTCATTGACGTAATATGTACCCAGCATTGAAGCAAGTGTAGAGTAAAGCTCTTGCAAATCAACACTCTGCGCCATAGCCTTTTCGTAATCAATTTCCAAAGTGTATTGAGGAACATTAGCCTGAAATGATGTATAAACACTTGAAAGCGAAGAATCTTGGTTAGCTGCCGCAATAAGTTTATTCGCCCAGTTTTCAAGCTCTTGAGGAGTATATTCACCCCTTGAAAGCATCTGGAATTCAAACCCGCCCATCATACTCATACCACTGATTGCAGGAGGTGAAAATACTACAATAGAAGCCTCTTTTGTATTAGATGCAATCCTTCTGATTTTATTCAAAATAGCAACATGCGAAAGGTCCGTCGGACGACCTTGAAATTTTCGTTTAACCCAATCAACAGGACCGACTTTTCTATCAGCATAATCATCCAATGATATAATACTTGTAGCGCTATTAGCCAAGCCGCTGCCGCTAAACAGTATCAAGCGGTCCTCATCAACACCGTCAATGTCTCTAATCTGGTCAATAAATTTGGTGGAAACCTCTGAAGTTCTTGATAAAGAAGCTCCATCCGGCAAGGTAATACTTGCTATCAAAACTCCCTGATCCTCATCCGGAATAAAACCTGTCGGTATCAACTTGAAGGACAAAAGTGTCAATACAACAAGCCCTAAATATAATGTTACGGTTAATTTTTTATCACGGACAAATTTATTAACATATTCTATATAAAAATCTTCAACTTTAACAAAAAATTTATTAAAATCTTCAACCATAACAGCCGTTTTTCTTGAAATTCTGGCAATAATGTGCCTTATACGAACACCCAATAACGATTTCGGCTGCTTCATATCGTCATTTTCATTTTGATGCCCTAAAAAATGTGAACACATTGCAGGTGAAAGAGTCAACGCACATATGGCGGATATAGCAATAGAAACCGCAATACAAACCGCAAACTGCTTATACATAACACCCGTCATACCACCCATAAATATAATAGGCACAAATACAGCCATCAAAACCATTGCCATAGCAACAAGAGATGAACCTACCTCCTGCATTGTCAGTTGCGTCGCAATCACGGCGGATTTACCTTCCTCAATATGTCGTTTTACATTTTCTATAACAACAATTGCGTCATCAACTACAACTCCAACTGCCAAAACCAAAGCAAACAAAGAGAGCAGGTTTATACTCATATTCAAGGCTTTCAAAGCAATAAAGGTACCTATAAGCGATACCGGGATTGTAACACAAGGCACAAGGGTTGCCATAACATCACCTAAAAACATGAAGATGATAATTACAACGATTATACCTGTCAAAAGTATTGTAAACTCGACCTCCTTCATAGATTCATGAATAAAGTCGGAATCATCCTTTACGACCATTATTTTTAAGCCGTTATCCAAACGAGAATTAAGTTCTGCAACCTTTTTCTTAACTGCCTTGGATAAATTCAAAATATTTGCATCAGAAAGCTGCGAAACCATAATCAAAGCGGCAGGTTTGCCGTTTACAGTACCCAACATAGAGTAGGAATTTGCACCCAATTCAACTCGTGCAACGTCTTTCAGTCTGACCCTGCTTCCATCCATATCTGAACGCAATATTATGTTTTCAAATTCCCTTACCTCTGAAAGACGTCCTTTGGATTTCAAAGTAAGCTGCAGAGCTTGAGCATCATCCGTCGGCAATGCCCCCAAAGATCCGGCTGTAACTTGAGTATTTTGTGCAGAAATAGCATTTTTTATATCGGTTGTTGAAATATTCAGCCCTGCCATTTTCTGTGGATCCAGCCAAATTCTCATCGCATAATCACTTGAACCGAATACATCAATATCTGCTACACCCTCAACACGTTTCAATTCATCTTTTACATAAATAGAACCGTAATTTGTCATATCAAGCTGTGACCAATTACCTTTTTCGGGAACCATATTCAAAATAATAGCCCCGGAGCCTGATGTGCGGCTCAAAGCCGTCACTCCCGTTCTTTGAACCTCCTCCGGCAACTGCGACAGAACCTGTTGAATTCTGTTTTGAACGTTCATTAAATTGATATTTTTATCGGAACCAACTTTGAAATATAAGGTTAAAGTATAGGAACCGTCGTATGAGGTTGAGGTCATATAAGAAAGGTCTTCAACACCGTTCAATTTATTTTCCAAAACGGTCGCAATGGAGGATTCAATAACCTCAGCGTTTGCACCGGTATATGAGGCTGATACTCTCACTTGCGGAGGAGTTACATCCGGATAGTTCTCCTGTTTCAAATTTGCCATGGAAATCACGCCCAATATCACAATACAAACAGATATTACCAACGCAAATCTGGGATTCCTTATAAAGAAATAAAGTTTGTCTTTGTCAAAAATCTTTTTCATTAATTACCTGCACTGAGTGTTTTTTCGTATTCCTCTTTATCAATAATTTTTAGTTTTTGCCCTTCAGTCATAATGTTTTGAATGCCTGATACCACAACCACATCGTTCAAATCAAGTCCGTCAGTCACAATCCAGTTGGTGTTTATACTGTCAGCAACTTTAATATCTTTTCTTACTGCCTTATTATCCTGCACCACCCAAACGTAATAACCGCTCATCGGATCACCTTTGGTGCAAGATTGCGGGATGGTCATATGTTCTAAAGTCTTCGGCGCTATCAATTTCACCTTCATATAACTGCCCGGGACAAGCCAGCCTCTGTCATTTTCAAAAACAGCTCGCAAACTTATTGAACCGGAATCTTTGTCAATTTTATTATCTACAAAATCAATTGTACCTGTTTTATCATACCATCTCCCGCCATCAAACTGTACTTTAACCTGCACATCCTTAAATTGATTGCTCGCACGCAATAAATTTACATAGTCATCTCCCTTAAGGCTGAACGCCACATAAACAGGATTTGTGCTCGATATGTTTACAAGTGAACCGGAAGTCGCAGTAACATAGTTTCCTTCAGTAATATTAACCTTACCTATACGCCCGTCTATGGGTGATTTTATATTTGTATAGCTTAAATTAACTCTTGCAAGCTCATACTGCTGTTTTGCAGCTTCCAAAAGCGCCCTGTTTTGATTTCTGGTAGCTAAACTCTGATCAACATCCGATCTACTTATCAAATCTTCTTTTATCAAAGCGTTAGCCCTGTTAAGTTCTTGTTGTGCGTTTTTCAAGAGAGCTCCGTATTGGTTAACATTTGCTCTTGCATTATTAACCTCAAGCTGATATTCTCTGGGATCAATCTGAAATAAAACCTCACCTTTTTTGACAAAATCTCCTTCTTTGAAATATTTATTTATCAAAAATCCCGGTACTCTTGCTACCACATCTACAGAGTATTTCGCCTCTACCCTGCCGGTAGCCTCAGCATTGACAAACACCTTTTCTGTATGCGGTGCGTCCACCACTACTTCCTTCGGTATGCTGTTCATTCTCATTTGAATTATTGCTGCTATTTTTCCGCTTACTTTGTTATATATTATCGGCACTATAATAACGAGCAATAGAAATATCGCTGCTTTTTTTCGCGTTAATTTTATTTTCATATCCCACTCCAACTCTCATTAACTATTTCTATAGTAATTTATTTTCCTTCTGTTGTCAATTTATATACGTTGATATGTTTTGACATGCCGGTATGTTCATGATACGCTAACAAGAGTTGGAAGATTGTGGTAATATAAGGAGAATTAAATGAATAGCGAAAGTCCTCACTTTGGAGTTTTAAAATACTCCTCCATGAATATTGGTGATGAAATACAAAGCATAGCTGCGATGAGGTTTCTTCCCAAAATCGATTATTATGTGCATCGTGAACAACTTAACAGGTTTAAGTGCAAAAATAAACCAAAAGTTATAATGAACGGATGGTACATGTGGCAAGTCAAAAATTTTCCGCCCACAAATGATATTGATCCGCTTTTAATATCCATGCATGTCCGTAGAAGAATTCGTAAAAGATTTATAAGACCCAAAGCCAGAAAATATCTCATTGAACACGGACCTGTAGGTTGCAGAGATCTGGATACCGAAAAATGGTTAAATGAAAATAATATTCCGGCTTACTTTTCCGGATGCTTGACCTTGACTCTTCAAAGAAATCCGATGATTAAACGCAAAGATTATATCATCGCCGTGGATGTTTCAAAAGAAGTTGAGGATACTTTGAGAAAAAGAACTCAAAGACCTGTATACAATATTAAAAGACATCTTTCACCCTATTTCAATCAGGAAGAACGTTATAAAATTGCCAAAATCTTACTTGCTGTTTATCAAAGCGCACATTGTGTCGTTACGTCAAGACTTCATGCCGCAATGCCCTGTTTAGCGCTTGAAACTCCTGTGTTACTTTTGGATTCCAACGATAACAATCTTCACAACGACGGCAGATTTACGGGTCTGAAAGAACTTTGTAATATTGTTAAAGAAAACGACTTTTTGTCAGATCCAAATAGCTACGATATAGTCACCCCCCCCGCAATCCCTCCCTATACCTTGCTTTGCGGGATAAGCTTATTAAAACTTGTTCGGAATTTACAGGATATAACAATGAAAATTCTCTTATTGACGCCTATGAGTTCCCCGAATTAGAACTTATACAAGTTATGAATCACGATTATAATAAAGTTCTGAAGGTTTCATATTGGATAAGATCAAAAGACGTACTTAAACTTATGTTCCAAAGACTTATACTGAGAAAAAACCGTCACGATTACGATTTGTCGTGAAGATTTTAGGCATCTTTTGCTGATATTTATTTTGCAAGTTGGGCTTTTATAGTATATCCCAACTTGCATTGTTTTGCCGCAATTTAGCGTTATTTTTCATCATATACTAATCTCAAGCCTCCCTTATTAATTATCACTTGACTTGTTGTTTTTTTTCAACAATTGCAGATGAATAATCCTCACCTTTTGCTGTCGCTTTTGAATACTATTTGTACAACTTTTCTGCTTTATAAAAGTTAATATATTTATTATTACGTATCAAAAAATTTTTTTTTTGTTTTATATATACTCGTATAATAAAATCGAAAGGAATTAATTTATGACATCAATTGAAAAAATTACAGCCAACGGAATTTCCGCAAATGCAAAAATTCAAGCTGCTAAGAATCAAAAGGCAAATTTTACGGGGCAAAAAGTTAATAAAGAAAAATCAAATGCCGCAAAATACATGCTTGGAGCAACCGCTTTGGCAGCTGTTGTGCTTGTGGGTGTTCTCGGACACAAAAATAATTGGTGGAAAAATACAACTAAAATTGCTAAAGATTCTTTAAATAAAGAGGCAAATTTTGCCAAAATCGACAGCGAGTTGACAGCTAAAGGAACTAAAATTGTTCAAGAAAAAGACAAAAACATCACTAAAGTATACCATAGTTTGGATAACAACACTATATCAGATGTTAAAAATTATGATACTAAAACGAAAAAATTGTTGAGTGAAGAATATTATAATACCCAAACCGGAAAGCTGCAAAAAAAAGTTATGTATAGCTACGACGGCAAAACTGTTTCCTCTGTTAAAGATTACGATCCGCAAACCGGTAATGAAATTAGAAATACAGTTTTTTCAAATTCTGACAGAATAGCACATATTGACGAATTTGATGCAAAAACAGGTATGCTGAAACGTGAGATTAAATACTACAGCGACGGAAAAAAAATTTATAGTGTAGGCGAATTTGACGTAAAAACAGGTGAACGAATAAAATACACCACCTTCAATGAAAACAATAGAACCACTGAAAATATTTATGTACTTGATCCTAAAACAGAAAAATTAGTAAAGCAAATTTAATCAAAAATTAAGCGAAAAATCCTTGTAAATAGATTTTATAGAACCTGTTAGCAATAAGCCATATGAAGAAAATATCTTTTGTATGGCTTTTTTCGTTTGAAGGAATTAAAAACTCCGCTGTGCTATATAAAAAAGATTAAAGATTATACACCCCGCATAGAGGAGAAATACACGTTTTTATTGTATAAACTATTTTCAATCAACAAAAAAGCCCTGTTCAGGGCTTTTCAAATTAAGATATAGCAATTATTTCACAATTTTTGAAATACTTGCGGTTATATCATCTCCGCCGTACAACACCACACCTTTAGAAAGCACAAGATCATAATTTTTTGATTTTGCTTCCGTCGCAATTGTTGCACTTATACTTTTATCGATTGCTTGAAGTTTTGTTGCATAATTCTTCTTAATGGCTTCTTGTTTTTTTGCAAACTCAGCATCATACTTTTTGACCAATTTTTCTTTACCTTCCTTAGTAGATTGTTTTTGGACATCTGCTCTTACAGTTTCAAGCCATTTTTGCAGTTCTTGCATTTTTTCTTGCTGTTCCTTTTTTAATGCTTGTACTTGAGCAGATTTTTGAACTACTGCATTTACGTCTACAACAGCTACCTTGTAATTTGATGGAACGTCTGACATTGCAAAATTATTGATACCAAGCCCCATAATAAATGCTGTTGCTGCAATTGTTAATGTTGTAATTTGTTTTTTCATTTTTTTCTCCTTGTTAAATACAAAGTAGGAACTAACCTCTCTGCCACTATACTATTTTATATTATTTAATGTTACTTGAGCTTTTGGTAACTCAGGAATACTACCACTAGCTTTTATAGGATTTGATTTAACTTTACCTAAAGCCCATCTGAAACCACATTGCAAGCCAACACCGTTTCTTCCGCCGTTTGTGATGTATGTTTGGAAGAAGCCTGTAAACTTTTCACCCCAGGATTTTCTAACACCCACACCGTATTTAACAAACGGATCAATTGAAAGATTTGGAAGTGATACATCATTAGCAGTGAAGTGAGTTCTATCCATAATATTCCATACAACGCTCACACCCGCATATGGTTGCC